>NC_018704.1:642371-1284743 GCF_000307165.1 Amphibacillus xylanus NBRC 15112 | reverse complement strand
AACATACTAAGATTAGTAGTACAAGACCTAGGCCAGGTTTTGTGCTACTATTTTTTTATAGTAGAAGTGAAGTAAAGCCGAATCACGCTAAGGACCTTGAGTTCGACGATCGGAAACTGGCTAACTTCACTCCCTTATTTGAATCAGCTTAGTATGTTGGGTCCCCAGAGACCGTGTATAAGAAAGTGGAATCGATAAGGTAAAGTGGAGACTTCTACAAAAATATTAAGGAGGAGAAGAAAATGAGATGCGTTATTGCTTTCGACGTTAGTCGAAAGAGTAGTACCATGGCCGCTTACAACGAGCAAGGTAACTGTGAATTTGAAGGGAGGTTAATTCATTCAAAAACGGGATTCTCTAATTTAAGTAAAATCATTAAAGATCTAAGTGAAAAGAATAATTATACCTTAGAATTTGTTTTTGAAGCGACTGGAGTATATTCGGCTGCTTTAGAACGATTCTTACGAGAGAATAATCTCGTTTATTATTCTTTAAATCCTTTATTAGCACACCTTAACACCCAATCTCTAAGAAGAAACAAAACAGATATAAGTGATGCGCATCAACTGGCTAAGAATCATTTTAAAAACGATTATTTCCAAACTTATCGCGAAGATTCTTATTACGAACAGATGCGTACAATGTCACGTCGCTATGATGAGATTATGAAAGAGAAGATTCAGTACAAAAATCGACTACATGCATCATTACAATTATCTTTCCCAGACTTTGATACGGCTTTTATTAACAAATCAAAACTTTATTATAATCTTGTACAAGTATTCCCTCACCCAAACTTGATATTAAAACGATCTAAAACAGTTATTAAAAATCGTATTAAAAAATGCACTAAGAAAAACTATTCATTAAAAAAGTTAGAGGAAAGAGCAATTTTATTGATTGAAATCGCAAAGGATTCATTTCCAGCAGTTGATGAAACAGACTATTCTTGTGAGTTAGTAAGGGATTATGCCAAGAAAATATTAGAGATGGAGGAAGAGCAAGATGAAATCATTCAAAGAATGACAGAAATGTCAAAAGACCGTAAAGAATACAGGATCCTTCGGTCATTTCCCGGAATAAAAGATAAATTAGCCTGTAGAATCATAGCTGAACTAGGGGATTTAACACGTTTTAAAAATAATAAACAACTAAATGCATACGCCGGTATAGATATCGTAAGATATCAGTCTGGAAATATGGAGTATAAAGATCGTATAAATAAACGAGGTAATAGTAGACTGCGTGGTATTTTGTATTTTATGATTGTCTCAATGCTTTCTGCTAAAGGAAAACAAATAAATCATTTAGTTGATTATTATTATAAATTAAAAAAACAACCCTATAATAAGCATCATAAGGTTGCAGTAGTCGCTTGTATGAATAAATTCTTGAAAGTCACATTTCATCTTATTCAAAACGACCTATTGTATGATTATGAGAAAGCTTCAAGCCAACAATAATCATACTATGATTTAATTATAACACAATAGACCTTGAAAAAAGACAAAAAACACAAGGTCTATTCGAAGTGCAAAATTTTAATTAATTCCCGGAGGGGTACCCCTCCGGGAATTAATTAAAAAAAGGGATTTAAACACTTGACTAAACGTAAGAAAGCGAGTGTATTTCACCTGCGGTGAACAAGTTGTATCTTTATTAAAACTAAAACATATTTATTCTCGACTAATTATAAAACCTACCAACACTATTTGACATTGAAACAAAAAGAAACGGTCATCGACTTTACAGTTGATTTTCGTTTCTTTAATCTTTTAACCTTGTTTTGTATAGAAAAATGTATCTAGTAATTTAAAATTATACTTTTCAGGGGAGAAGATTTGCTCTGTACTTCCAACGAAGAACACCCCGTTATCAACTAAAGCATCACTAAATTTGTGGTAAATCTGATTTTTAGCCTCATCAGTAAAATAAATCATAACATTTCGACAAACTATCAGATCAAATCCGTTAGGGTAAGGATCAGAAAGTAAGTTATGCTGTTTGAACGTAATAGGTTTTTTTAATGAATCATCAATTACATATAAAGAATCCTTATGTACAAAAAACTTATCTTTAAAATCTTGCGGTACTTCTTTCAGTGCTCGTTCAGTATATATCCCTTGCTTTGCACGTTCGAGGATTTTTTCATCAATATCCGTTGCTAGAATACTAACATTATTTAAATCAATATATTGTTTTAAAATCATCGCAATCGTATAAGGTTCATCACCAGTAGAACAAGCAGCACTCCAAATTTTTAATTTCGATTTTTTCTTTAACATATCAGGAAGGATTTTTTTCTCTAGTACTTCCCAGCGTTTAGAGTTACGGAAAAATTCTGATACGTTAATCGTCATTTTATCTAAAAATTCTTCCATTAAAGCTTGATCTTTATCTAATGCAGCAAAGTAACTTTTAAACGTGTTGAAGCCTCGTTTATCTCTGAGTGATGTTAAACGCCTTTTCATTTGTACTTCTTTGTATAAATTTAAATCAATATTTGTCTTATCTTTGATCAATTGCGTAAATGCTTGATAATCTGGCATAATCATTTCTCCTCACTTGTTCATTACTGTTCTATATTATCATCACAAGTAAAGCAATCAGTAATTAAACAGTTACATTGTTAGTACTTCCGTTTGCTTAAATAACCGATTAGTTGCAAGAAGATATATTTTTCTGCTTGATCGGGTAATTGATTTATTTTCTGTCGAGCTTTTTCTAAATACCATTGGCTATATTGATAAGCTTTGCTAATTGCGTCACTATTCTTTATATCGGCAATTAGATCTTCAAAATCAAGCACATTCCCTTGATTGGATTGTTTAAAAAGGTTATGCACTTTTTTATATATTTGATCATCATTCATTGCAAGTAATGTTGGTAAGGTTAAATAGCCCTCACGTAAGTCTTGTCCAATTAATTTTCCCATCTCATCACTATTTGAAGAAAAGTCTAAAATATCATCTACAATTTGATATGACATCCCTAAATAATAGCCGATCAAATATAAATGTTTTTGAAGCTTTTTATCTGCTTGTGTGGCGATGGCACCTAATATACAAGACAATCCAATAAATTTTGCTGTTTTGTTACGATTTTTCTTAAAATATGTTTTTAAAGAACGCTCTAATTGATAACGATTCTGGTATTGGATCAGTTCACCGATTGCCAGTTGTTTTAAAGTATTTGAAAAAAGCTGATGAGCTTGTTTATCCTCTACTAAAGCCATTATTTCTAATGCCTCTGCCACTAAATAATCACCAACCATAGTCGCAATAAGAGTATTATATTGGAGATGGATCGTTTTTTTCCCTCTGCGCAATTGGGCATTGTCAATCATATCATCGTGTATTAGGCTACTCATATGTATTAACTCAATTGCACTAGCCATATCATATGCTTTTGTACGATCACGCTCTCCAAAGGAACTAGATATTAAACAAAGTAAAGGTCGAGAGCGTTTTCCACCAGCTTGGAGCAGTTGAATTGCAGCTGATCGAATCGGTTCATCTGCTTGAGAAAGTCGACCATATAGAATTTGATCGATCTGCTTTATTTCATTTTCCAAATCACGATATTGCAATAAAAGATTCATCAAATCATCCTATACAAATATGTATTTACAGTCTAGTTTTCAAGCTAGATAAGCCAAATGAAAGTGGCGTTTTAACTGTTTTTTAATCATGCGTACTAAGCCTTGATATCTGACATGAATCTGTCGTTCTGTATTATTTAATGAAGATCTCCTAAAAGGAATCATTAACTTAATTTCATCAACAGATGATTCTATTTGACTAAATGATATCAGTGAATAATAGTAACTGGCTTCAGTAATAAATAAGTTTAATTCAGCTAAATTAAAATACTTTAAAAGTTGATTAATAATCAATGTATCAATTTGAGCATTAATCTTAATAAATTGATTGAAATTATGTGGCATTAATTTATCAACATTTATATTTAATTGATTAATTGATTTGGTTACTGATGCTAGTGCCTTAATTAATTGATATTCTGAATGACTGGCCAATAAATCATAATGTTGGGCACTTAAATAATCACCAATTAAAATAATTTCAGTTTTTCGTTCAGACGTTTGACTTAAAACTTGTCTGTGAAGGTCAAGTGACAGTTGTAATAAGTGGATTGAAACAATTATATCAACCTTTTTTGCTTCATCCCAATCCGCAAGTGTAATAAGGTCTCGGTAAATTAATAAACGTGGATCATCTTTTAATAATAGGTCTTTTACTGCTGAATTAATAAACGGTTGGAATTCTTGATTTATCTTATCTGTAATTAAGTCACTAATCATCTAACTAGACCTCCACTGTATGTTCAATCAATATTAGTTAAAAGTATTAATTTCTCCATGACGCGATTGAACAGTTGCTTTACCTTTAATTTTTATTGCAGAAGTATGTTCAGTGAATTGAACAATTAATAGTTCACCTGCATCAAGCTTTTCGGCATGATGAAACTTAGTTGATTCTCCCCTAGTTAAACCAATAACTTGTACACCATTTTCCTCTGCCTTAATTATAACGAATTCTGCATCCATTTGTTATCACCCATTCCATTCGTATTTTTACAGATAGAATTATATAAATGAAAAGAGGGTGCGACTTTGCACCCTCTTCGGCCCTATGTAGGTATTATTTTACGATATCTTTAAGGGCTTTACCTGGTTTGAAAGCAGGAACTTTGCTTGCTGGAATTTCAATTTCAGCTCCAGTTTGTGGGTTGCGGCCTTTACGAGCAGCACGATCACGCACTTCAAAGTTACCAAAACCGATAAGTTGTACTTTTTCACCATTTTTAAGTGAATCCATGATAGATTCTAAAACTGCGTCTACAGCTTTTGCAGCATCTTTTTTAGAAAGCTCACTTCTCTCAGCTACAGCATTAACTAAATCTGTCTTGTTCATGACATTCACCTCCTCCGTTTTTAAATTCTTGAAGCATTAGAATTAAAACGGTTATATTCCATTTGTTCACCAAAACTAATTATTCTATACTTCTAATCATCAAATAAAATGATGACAAAGCCTATAATATACGACTTTTACCAGAAATTCAACAAAAAATACATGATTAATTAAATTTATTAAAAAAAAGTATAAAAGTATCAGTAAAATACGTTTTGATGAACGATATAGGTTGCTATGACAAGCTTTAACCAGATAAATCGTAACATAGACAATATAATAAAGCAAGATTTGGAATAAAAATAATCTGTTTATTTATCGGCTTTTGTCAAAATATATTTATTAGTATTTGAGTATCACTTTATCAATTGAGAATATTAATATTGCAAAAAAAATAAACGACTTGATTATCAAGTCGTTATAGTATAATCGCGATCATGCCGCCTGATCCTTCGTTAATAATTTTTTCTAACGTATCTTTAAGCTTATGACGAACATTTTCAGGCATTAAAGTTAATTTACCTTGAATACCTTCTCTCACAATCGAACTTAGCGAGCGTCCAAAGATATCCGATTGCCAAATCGATAATGGATCATCTTCAAAATCTTGCATTAAGTAACGTACCAGTTCTTCACTTTGCTTCTCCGTCCCAATGATAGGTGAAAATTCAGACTCTACTTCTACTTTAATCATATGAATTGAAGGAGCAAGTGCTTTTAGTCTAACGCCATAACGGGAGCCTTGACGAATTATTTCTGGTTCTTCTAATGTCATATCACCAATGCTCGGTGAAGCTACACCATAACCTGTTTGCTTAACCATTGCAAGCGCATCAGCGATTTGATCATACTCTCGTTTTGCTTTAGAAAATTCTTGCATAAGCTGTAAGAGATGGTCTTTACCTGTTATCTCGACACCGACTATTTCTTTCAAGACTTGATCATATAGATAATTCGGTGCATCTAAATCAATTTCTGCAATTCCTTCACCCATATCAACACCATGAATTTTAGCTGATTCAATAAAATCATACTCAGCAAAATGACCAATAATTCTATCGACATCTCTCAATCTTCTAATGTCTTTAACTGTTTCTTGAATCGCTTCTTGATAATTAACTTTTAACCAATGATCTTCCTCTAGAACCATAACCCAACTTGGTAAGTTAACATTTACCTCTAAGACAGGGAATTCAAATAGCGCCTCTCGAAGCGCATTATAAGCATCGTCTTCGTTCATGTTTTCTGCACTCATTGCGATTACTGGAATATCATATTGTTCATTTAAAGACTGTCTTAATAATTCTGTCTCTTGACTGTACGGTTTTGTAGAATTTAAAATCATAATAAAGGGTTTGCCAACTTCCTTTAATTCATCAACAATTCTAGCTTCTGCATCCAGATAGTCTGAACGAGGAATATCACCAATTGTACCGTCAGTGGTTACCACTACACCAATCGTAGAATGTTCCTGAATAACTTTACGAGTACCAATTTCAGCCGCTTCATTGAACGGTATCGGCTCTTCATACCAAGGAGTATGAATCATTCTAGGACCATTTTCATCTTCAAATCCTTGTGCACTTTCAATCGTATAGCCTACGCAATCCACCAATCTAACATTAACAAAAAATCCATCATCCACTTCTAATTGAACAGCTTGGTTTGGTACAAATTTTGGTTCTGTCGTCATTATCGTACGACCTGCTGAGCTCTGTGGTAATTCATCCTGAGCCCGAGCACGATCATTTTCATCCTCCATGTTTGGCAGAACTATATTCTCCATGAATTTCTTAATGAAGGTTGATTTACCAGTTCGTACTGCTCCGACCACACCAAGATAGATATCACCATTTGTTCGTTTAGAAATATCTTTAATTAGATCTACATTTTCCACAAAATCCCCTCCCGATCTCCTTCAACACAACAACGTGCGCTTCTTCTGACACTATGATTCTATGATGTTGTCCCAATAGAATATGACAGTTGATTCAATAATATTTCTATGAAAAATAAAAAATCCTATTGTTCAATTTATATGCACTAGTTTTTATTTCATGTGTGTAAGTTTGGGAGACAATTTAACTAGATCATAAAAGATTATCCAACACAAATAAAGCCGAGTTAGAGGGGCATTCTAACTCGGCTTGACTCAGGATTAATACCCAGAAGCAACTTTAAAGTGAGTACTTGTGCATAATAGTTTATGCTTGAAATTAATTAATGTATATACAAACACCCATTACGAATCACTTTTTAAACTGTTGTCCTAGTGTATTCATATCCTTTGGTAATTTATTTTGCGTAATGACTTTAACCAATTTATCTTCTTTTTCTTTAGAAATTGGTTTATTTGCCATTTGACTTAGTTTTTTAACAAGATCCCTAACAGTTGTCTCATCAGAAAAATCAGCATTCTGAACGGAATTAGCTACTTTAAAGATATCTGTTGGATTAATATTTGTTTTCTTTTTGATCTGACTAAAAAGATTCGATTGCTTTTCACTCACCTAGTTTCCTCCTTGCTAAACCTTTTACAATACTATATGCAAGGAAGAGATTTGGCGTTCATCATCAATTTTGTTGATAATACTGCTTTAGCATATTATGAATTTCATCAATTTCATTTCTTTTCGTTCTTGTCATCAGTTCATCAACAATTTCACGTGCGTTCGCATTTTCAAATAACACTTTATAAATTCCAGCAGTAATCGGCATTTCGATATTTTTTTCTTTTCCTAAATGATAGGCTGCTTTTGCAGTTCTTACACCTTCAACAACCATATTCATTTTAGCTAGTACTTCATCTAATGAATAACCTTGTGCTAATAGATTTCCAGCATTCCAGTTACGGCTATGTTTACTTGTTGATGTAACGATTAAATCACCGACACCTGTAAGTCCAATAAATGTTAACGGATCAGCACCCATCGCTGTACCAAGACGAGCAATTTCAGCTAAACCTCTCGTTACTAGTGCGGCCTTCGCATTATCACCATAACCAAGACCATCTGAAATACCTGCACCTAAGGCAATAATATTTTTTAATGCACCACCTAATTCAACACCAATTACATCGGTACCAGAATATACACGGAAGCGTTCATTCATAAATAAATTCTGGGCATGTATTGCTGCTTTTTCGGATTTTGATGCAGCTGTTACTGTTGTTGGATGACCAATACTCACTTCTTCAGCATGACTTGGTCCTGATAGTATGACAATTTCATCATAAAGTTCTCTAGGTAGTTCTTCTTCGATCATCTCTGAGACACGCTTAAATGTTTCAGGTTCAATTCCCTTAGTTCCATGAATAATAGTAACTTTATGTTTTAATACTTCTCTAAGTTGTTGACAAACAAGTCTAATTACCTCAGTAGGTAAAACGAGTAAGATTGCTGATACGTCCTCTATTGCTTCCTCTAACTTGAAATAGGCTTTAATTTCTTCTGGAATGACGACATCTTTCAAATACATTGGATTACGATGCGTTTGATTAATTTCATTTGCATGTGCTTCAATATGTGTCCATAATCTAACATCATGACCATTATCATTTAATACCATCGCCAGTGCTGTTCCCCAGCTACCAGCACCTAAAACAGCTATCTTTTCCATTTGAACAACTCCTTAACTACGTTTTCTAGCAAGAATTTTAATTGGTGTACCTTCAAATCCGAAAGCTTCTCGAATTCGATTTTCTAAAAAGCGTTTATATGAAAAATGCATAAGCTCTGGATCATTAACAAAAACCACAAATGTAGGTGGCTTAACTGCAACCTGAGTCGCGTAAAGGACTTTCAATCGTCTACCACGAACAGTTGGAGTTGGATTAAGAGCTACTGCATCCATAATAACATCGTTAAGTACACTTGTTTCAATTCTTCTTGTATAGTTTTCACTAGCTAATCGTACTTGAGGCATTAACGTATGAATTCTTTTTTTAGTTAATGCAGACAAGAAGACAATCTGTGCATAGTCTAAAAATACGAACTGTGCTCTAATTTCATCTTCAAAATTCTTCATTGCTTGCTGATCTGAATCAACTGTATCCCATTTATTCACAACAATAACAATCGCTTTACCTGCTTCATGTGCATGTCCGACAATACGTTTGTCTTGCTCTAAAATTCCAGTTTCAGCATCGATCACAATTAGCACTACATCAGAACGATCGATCGCTTTCATCGCACGCAACAAACTATACTTTTCTGTAGATTCGTATATTTTCCCTCGTTTTCTCATCCCAGCAGTATCAATAATGACATAATCATCACCATCATATACAAAAGGAGAGTCAACTGCGTCTCTTGTTGTACCAGCAATATTACTTACAATGACACGATCTTGTTGTAATAATGCGTTTACTAATGATGATTTACCAACATTCGGTCGACCAATCACACAAAAATGTAAGGCTTCATCTTCCTCAGAAATCCCAATATGTTTAGGAAATAATTCTACGACTCGATCGAGTAAATCACCTAGGCCAAGACCATGCGATCCGGATATAGGATAAGGTTCACCGAATCCTAGACTGTAAAATTCATAAATTTCCTCACGCATTTCTGGATTATCAACCTTGTTTACTGCTAATACAACAGGTTTATTAGATTTATAAAGAATCTTAGCAACCTCTTCATCAGCAGCAGTTATACCTTCTCTTACATTTACCATAAAGATAATGACATCTGCTTCATTTATGGCAATATCAGCCTGTTCTCTCATTTGAACAAGTAAAGGTTCATCGCCTAATTCGATTCCCCCCGTATCAATCAAATGAAACTCATTTGATAACCATTCAACTTTTGAATAAATTCGATCTCTTGTTACTCCTGGTATATCATCTACAATTGAAATTCTTTCACCGACAAGTCGATTAAAAATAGTTGATTTCCCGACATTTGGTCGTCCAACTATTGCTACGACAGCTTTTCTCATGAAAGGGTCATCCTTTCTATAATTTACTTATTTATTTTCTGTTGACGATTTACTCACATAATCGATAATTTCTGAGTAAATGGTATCTAACTAATATAGTTTAGCAAAATTTGTTCCTTTAAACAATATTTTATATACGCGCTAAAATACGGCGACTAAATAACCATTGTACAAGATAGCAAATAATGATGGCAAGATATATTGAAGTAAAGAAATTAATCTCACCGATTGTTACTTGCCAATCAAACACTTTTACCTGATATGCGTACAATAATTCCCCAGTCAAGCATGATGTAATCAGTAAATAAATTCGATCGATTGGGTCTTGAACAAGTATCAAAAGAATTATGATAATAACACAACTAATCATTATTGTTTCATTAAAAAAGATCCAAATCGGATTCGTAATTAATATATACTTTATTCCGTTATATATCATAATCAGACAAAATAATAATAAATAATTAAAATAAGCCATTTTTTTAATTAATATGAGTAGCCAAAAGATAATTAACGTATAGAGATAAGGTAAAGTTAGTTTAAATTGTAGACATTCCACTTCTATTTCTATAAACAGTATATTTAACAATACAAGCCACAAAAACAAGTATGTTAGGTCGTTCTTTTTGCGGTCTACTAGCAATAAGTAGGTAATGGCAATCCAACTGATCCAATAATATACCATACTGATCCCCCCTATTTTACTTATCAGTATGGCTATAATTGAAAAAAGCTAAACAAAAAGCATGTAGCTAAGTTTACACTACATGCTTTTGAATCTTATTTAAATTTATCTAGTTGATCCCCAATTACATCACTAATTGAGAAACCTTGATCTTCATCTTTTTCATATGATTTTAGCTCTTGCTGGTTTTTATCTGCTTCTAACTCACGAATACTCAATGAAATTCGTTTCTCGTCTTCATTTACATCAAGTACTTTTGCTTCGATTTCTTGATCTACCTCTAATACTTCATGTGGTGTACCGATATGCTCTGTTGAAATTTGAGAAATATGAACTAATCCTTCTACTCGAGGGAAGATCTCCACAAAAGCACCAAAGTTAACTAATCGCTTTACAGTACCTTTAACGATATCACCTGGCTTAATTTTATCTTCGATTCCAGCCCATGGTCCAGGTAATGTTGCTTTAATTGATAATGAGATTCGCTCAGATTCTACATCAACAGATAGTACTTTGACTTTTACCGTTTCGCCTTCACTAATGACATCACTTGCATGATTAACATGTTCATGTGCTAGCTCTGAAATATGAACAAGCCCATCAATTCCACCTAAATCAATGAAGGCACCAAAATCCGTAATTCTAGCAACTTTACCTTCAACAACTTGTCCTTCTTCAAGACTTGCAAGTCTTTGTTCTTTTAATTTTTCAGATTCTTCTTCTACAACCGCACGGTGTGAAAGAATCACACGATTTTTTGAACGATCAAGCTCTACTACTTTTAAAGTTAACTCAGTATCTAAATAAGTAGAGAAATCTTCTACATAGTGAACTTCAACTAATGAAGCTGGAACAAAACCTCTTACCCCAACATCAACAACTAGTCCACCTTTAACAATTTCCTTAACAGTTGCCTCAAATACTTCACCAGATGCTAATTTATTTTCTAGATCAGCCCAAGCCTTTTCAGTATCAACTGCTTGTTTTGATAAAATGACTTCATCATCTGTAATTTTATTTATTTTTAATGTTAGCTCATCATCTAGATTAACAACTTCACTAGCACTTTCAACATGAAGATGAGTTAACTCGTTGAGTGGCACAATGCCATCTGTTTTCCAACCAATATCAACTAGAACTTGGTTATCCTCAACCTTAACTACTTTTCCTGTGACTTCTTGTCCTACAGAAAAATCTTTCAATTCAGATACTTCTTTGTTCATTTCATCCATTAGAAACTGCCTCCTTCAATTTGCAACAATAAAAATAACTATCTTTTTCTAACTTCTATCATTTAAGTGATTTTGTCAAGTGTTAGACGGAATTTATGCATGTTTTTTTTGCAATTTACTGATTTCTTGCATTATTTGCTCTGTCGTTTCTTTAGCTGAAGCCTTTTCCTCGCGTAATTTGTCCATTTTTACTGGTTCACCGTAGACTATTTTTAATCGGCGACCAACTTTATATGGTCCAACAATAACACATGGGACAACGGTCGCTTCTGATCGAAGGGCGAAAAAACCGATTCCTGATAAGCCTTCACCTAATTCACCAGTCTTACTTCTTGTTCCCTCTGGGAATAGACCAAGAACTTTTCCCTCTTTTAATATGTTAAGTGCTTGTCTTAACGCTTGTCGATCCTTCATACCTCGCTTAATTGGAACAGCATTTAATTTAGAGAATAAAAATTTACCGAATTTACCTTTAAATAATTCTTCTTTAGCTAAAAAATGAACGACTCTCGGTGCTGATCCACCAACTACTGGGGGGTCGAAGTTCGAAATATGATTTGAACAAATGATTACTGGTCCATCTTTAGGGATATTTTCAACCCCGATAACTTCCATTCGATATAATGGCTTTAATGCATACCAGACCAGATTTTTTGCTACTTGGTAGAGTGTCATCAAATCCCCCCTTTACGTTCAACTATTTTTAGAATTTCTTCCACTACTTCATCAATACTTAATGATGTTGTATCTAGCTCTACGGCATCCTCTGCCTTAACCAATGGTGAGACCTCTCGTTCAGTATCAAAACGGTCTCGTTCTGCGATTTCTTGTTTTAATTTTTCTAAATCCGGATTGAATCCTTTTTGCTTATTTTCGATGTAACGTCTTTGTGCTCTTTCTTCTACTGATGCGATTAGAAATACTTTCACATCAGCATCGGGAATAACGTGCGTGCCAATATCACGACCATCCATCACTATATTATTTTCTTGTACAAATTGTCTTTGTCTTTCTACCATCTCTTCACGAATTAATCGATGTTTAGCAACAGTTGAGACATTATTCGTTACTTCTTCATTTCTAATTGCTTCTGTCACATCGGTATCATCCAATAAAACTCGCTGAGTCTGTTCTGCTTGAGTTAATTTTATAGTTGTATCTAATAGTAATTGATATAGTTCATCTTCATTGTTTGGATCGATGTCATTATTTAACGCTTTTAATGTTAATGCCCGATACATGGCACCAGTATCTATGTATATATAATTTAATTTATCAGCAATCTTTCTTGCAACAGTACTCTTTCCTGCAGCTGCTGGTCCATCAATTGCTATCGCTATTCCTTTATGTGTCATTATCTTATCTCCTTATTAAAACTTCTATTCATAACATCTAATTAATTGTCTAATCCTTTTCTTCTAGCTTTTAATTGCGTTTCGAAGCAAAATTGAATAATTTTCTGACGATCTTGTTCATAAATATTAATAAATTTCATTGATAACAGTTGTTTCGAATCTTCTGATTGATTAAATACGCGGATCGCCTCAGCCTGGGTAAAGACATAATCAATTTTATCATCCTTCATACGTAAAACAATCACTAGATCCAGTGGCATTGCTGGTCTAACTTCTACATCGGGTGGTAATATTACGGCAAGACCGCCTCCACTTATATCTTTTGTAATTGTTGTAAAAGTATCCAACTCTCGTTCAGGATCAGAGATAGAAACGTCTAAATTTGCATTAACCCTAACATATTCTCTCCGCTGAATTTTGGTTAATTTATTTTGATCAAATCTAATTAATAGCATCGGAACCTTTTCTCTTTTTCGATCAACGATCTCTGTATAAAATTTATAAATCGATTGATCTTCACCGACAAAATATGCAAATAAAAATGTGCCGTTAGGGAAAAAATCAGTTCGACCTGTTTTTGTATTAATTGGATAATCAATATATAAAGTTGATCCTTTCTTTTCGACAACTCGACATCTAAATTGTTGTAATTCCTCATCATCTGCTTGTTTTTCGAGTGTTATCATTGTACCTATCTTGATCATCAACCTATCCACTCCTATATTGTCACTATATATATTATTGCAACAATACCCCTTTTAGGCAAGGATAAGATGATATAAATAGAAAATCGAGTAGGAGGATAATCATTATTTGATTATCCGTCCCCTCACACCACCGTATGTACGGATCCGTATACGGCGGTTCAGTTTTATATTAAGCATGTATTTGATTGTAGTGTTCTAATCCTGAGACTAGTCCGAAGCGGGCAAGTCTTTCATTAGTAATCGTAGTCGCTAATATCCACGAGTACGCGACTCGCGTCGCACCTTTACTTGAATGGCTATATTCATATGCTTTATTTCGCTTTAACCCCAATTTTATGAGGTTCTTTCGACGGTTTTTCGCCGTCTTCCATTTTGTCCATATACATGCACGCAATCGAACACGCAGATGGGCATCAATGTTCATCAGAAGCTTTTTCATGTAGCCAATTTTAAAGTAGTTAACCCAACCTCGTATCACTTGATTGATTCGTCCGACACGATACTTTGTGTCAATGCTCCAATTCCTCTTGGTTAATTGTTTCAGTTTATATTTGAAACGCTCTACTGATTTATGATGCGGTTTCGCTTTATATTGCTTTGCATAGTAATCTTTGTAGAAACCAAAGCCGAGAAATTTAAAGTCCGTATTGTTTGGATTCGTTACTTTTGATTTGTCTGCATTTACAATTAAACCTAACTTTTCTTCTATAAAACGGGTGATCGAACGCATAATTCGATTCGCTGCCATTTGGCTTTTGGCAAAGATGATGCAGTCATCTGCATATCTCACAAACCTAAGTCCTCTATTCTCAAGTTCCATATCAAGTTCATGAAGCATGATATTACTTAGTAAAGGTGAAAGGTTTCCTCCTTGCGGGGTGCCAATGATCGTTTCCTTGTATTCCTCATCAATCTGTACACCACTGACAAGAAATTTTCGAATGAGTGAGATGACATCCCCGTCCTCCACTGTTCGTGCGACAAGATTCATTAATCGGTCATGGTTCACCGTATCAAAGAACCGTTCAAGATCAATATCGACAATCCACTCATAACCATCATTCATATACTCTAGTCCTTTGATAATTGCCATTTCCGCATATCGTCTTGGTCTAAAGCCATAGCTATAGTCACTGAATTGTCTATCAAATAGTGGAGTTAGGATTTGTGCTATTGCTTGTTGGATCACTCGATCTTTAACTGTGGGTATGCCAAGTAATCGCACACCGCCATTAGGCTTTGGTATTTCCACCCTCAGGACAGGTTCTGGTTTGTAGGTTCTATTTCGAATACTTTTTAAAAGGTCATCTTTATTTAACGCTAGATAACCCTGTATTTGTTCGACCGACATTCCGTCGACACCTGCGGAGCCTTTATTCCTCTTCACCTGTTTTATTGCTAAGTTAAGATTTCCTTCGTCTAGTATTTGATTTAGTAATTTTCTCTCATACATGCTGGTTATATCCTTTCTTTCTCGTAAAGTAGGTATCCACTTTTGCGCTTTATGCCAGTGGTCTTGTGTCCTCTTTCAATCGAGATGATTATAACGATAAAACTGTTCAGCCCTTCGCTCGTTCTAACTTTCGTTAGTTCTCTTCACTACTACGGCTTCTGCTGACTTCTCACCTGCCAGTCTTGTATCACTACAAGGTTTTGATGTAGCTAGGTGAGACCTCCCCAGTTAAGGTACGAACGCTTTTCCTCCATCCATCTGCCATATATACGCCATATGCTTTTGTAATAGCTATTGGACTTCAACTTCTTTCGCAGTCTTATCCACATATGTCGCCTCTTATATGATTTCTGTTCGTCAGACCGAAGGTTTGCCTAGGATTTCCTTCAGATTCCACGTCACCATGGACACCCTTATCTTTGGCTATGTGCTTACCGCTATTAGGTCGCACTAGGGACTTTCACCCGTTAGCGTTCGCCCATGCTGGGCGAACGAAAAAAGTATCCTAATGTTGATTAGGATACTTCATAATGTTATATATTTAACCCCATTTACTCTCTACATCATGCATTAATTCAACAAAAATCTCTTTTCCTGTATCTGCATCGATAAAAATTTGATAAGTATCATGATTTAGCGTGCCGAAGAATGCATAAGTTAATATTTCATTTCCAGCCTTATCTTCAATAATAGCTAAATGCTGATCTTCAATATTTAAAGAAGGACTAACAAATTGTTTTGCTTCTTCAAAAGATAGTTTTGGTTGTTTTATTTCTCTGTCATGATGGTTTCGATAATAGTCAGTTGCATTAAAACCAATTATATCACCGTTATCTAATGCGACCTTGACTGTTATTCTATCTGGATAAATCCAAACATCGTCGTTAGTAACAGCAAATTGAAATAGTCCTGTTTCGTCATATTGGCTAGACTTTAATCGTCTTACATCTTCAAATCCTTCTTGTTTTAATACTTTCTCTGCTTCTTTCTCAGCATCATGTAAACTAATTTTAGCCTTACCTAGATCACGATTAATCATATATGACAAGACATGGCCACCAGACTCAGTAACTTCTATATAACCACGTTCATCTTCGTGGGTGAAGCCACCACTGTACGTAGGTAACTGAGCACCATCGCCACTTTTTTGTAGTTCAATATCTAAATCGGCGGTTAAATCAAATTGCTTCATAATGAGTTCCTTTACCTCTTTCTCAGTGATCGGATCGCCATCAACATAGCGAAAACGATCTTGCTGAGAAGGTAAATCTGCCGATAAGTTATCAAAGTGTGATTCATCAAAACCGGACGTATAATCTTCTACAGCAGTAAAACCGTCAATAATGTGATTCGGTGTCTCACGATCGTTTTTGGCTAGAGCCATTTCAACTTCGACCCATTTCAGCCCATCAGAGAAAACTTTATGTTGTACGGATCTTAATTCTTTCCGTATTTCATTGGCCGATTCATATAATGAACTTAAACGATCAATTTCTTCATCATTTAATGGTTCATTGTCTAAATCACGTATTGCGACATGATAAGTAAATTCTCCGATATCTGCTAAAAATGTTTCTGTTTTAGTAAATGGCAGTAATCCTAGTGGCAATTGACTAACATCACTTTGTGCTTGAGATGATAAAGTCCAGATCTCAATCATCTGCGGTGAAAGTGTATCTTTTGAATTTAGTGCCAGAGTAGTACCGATCTTATCATATAGAAGATCGATATGATATGTTAGATCATGGAATGCACGTTGATAATTATTTTCAGCTTGAACAATTAACAATTCTTTATCATTAAATTGTCGATAACCCCAAAACGCTGTGAATACAAGAGCAATTGAGAGCACGATAATGCTGATCCATCTTCTCATTTTGATTCCTCCGATTTATTTACAGAAAATATGTTTTCCGATTTGCTTTATTTGTGGTCGAGACCAGATCCAAGTACTTGTTGCGGTATTTGGATTAAAGTAATAAATTGCTTCTCCTGTCGGATCCCAGCCATTAATAGCATCTAACACTGCTCGTTTAGCTGTTTCATCTGGGTCTAAGTAAATTTGACCATCTGCAACAGCCGTAAATGCAAGAGGTTCGTAAATAACGCCGGCCACTGTATCTGGGAAGATTGGACTTTGTAATCGATTAAGGATAACCGATGCAACAGCTACTTGCCCTTCATAAGGCTCGCCTCGTGCTTCACCGTATACAGCTTGAGCCATAAGTTGAATATCATTTTGTGAAAATCCGTTAGGTACGTTCACTGCTGTCGGTTCAATTGGTGTCGCCTCAACGATTGCAGAATCATCTGTTGTTTCTTGATTCGTATTTGCTTGATCATAAGCACTTTGATTTTGTGCTTCATCTTTTTGAGCTTGCTCTTTTTGTTGTTTATCTTGTTCAGCTTTTTTATCTGTTTGTTTTTGCTCTTTTGATTTTTGTTCAGTTTGCTTTTGTTTATCAGTTTGTTTCTTGTCCTTCGGTGAATCGTATCTAACTTGATGCTCTAAATTCATTCCACCATAATGAGTAAAGTGTCTTCCCGCTTCTAAATGTTCTCTAACGAAGTCTTTATGATATTGTGTACGATCTAGTAGCATATTCTTCACTTGCTCACCAGCATAGCCATCAACCTTCATACCGAACTCATCTTGAAAATGTCTTAACGCCCAATAAGTTCCCCAACCAAACACACCATCGATTGGACCATGATAGAATCCGATATATTGTAACCTTGCTTGCAACTCAACGACATCCTCACCAGTTGCTCCGTGCTGGATAACTTGTTCACTAAACGCATATGATGGTTGGTGAGTGTTTAAGCCGATTCCAGCTACTATTAATATGACAAATAAGTATTTGATAATTTTTTTCTTCATATAATCGCCTCCTAAATCCACATGATAATAACTAGTTACACTTTAGCTTAAATTAAAGTCTCTTTTTTATACATAAATTTAACTCAACTAAGCAAATTTCATTTTTTGTTGTGTGAATTAAGCGTCATTGTTTCAATTTAATTATAGATATCATATAATGATAGCTAGACGGATTTTTTCGATTAACGTCTGATATTTATGGAGGTGATTGACATGCGTTTAGAGAGGATTTCATCAAACAAGTTTAAAATCTTTTTAACATTTGATGACTTGATTGAAAGAGGAATTACAGAAAATCTCATGTTAGAGGATTTGCCAGCTATGCAAATGGAATTTCATGAAATGATGCTTGAAGCAAGTGATGAGTTAGATATTGAACTATCTGGTATATTAACCGTACAAATCTATATCATTCAAGCACAGGGCATGTTAATTATCGTCACTCAAGAAGATGAGGATTATGATGAAGACTATCTTGAAATGAAGGTCACGTTATCTGAGCGACATTCATTACTATTTGAGTTTGATGACTTTGAAGATATCATCCAGTTATCTAAAGTCATGACGCGTTTAAATATCGACGCAGGCTCTATTTTCTATTATGACGATAGCTATTACTTACATTTACCTGATCATCTTCAAGAAGATCATATTAAAGAGGACATCATTGCTTTATTATCGGAGTATGGAAATCCTACACTCCTTTCACCAGAACAGCTTTATGAATATGGTAAGGTTATTATGAGTGAAAATGCATTGCTACAAATTAGAAACTATTTTAATTAATCAAAAAAATAAACCGTATCAACTAAAATATGTTGATACGGTTTATTCTTATAATAGATTTGAATCATAATTAAAATAGCACTTGATTAGAAAAAATATTGCTTCCAGTAGTTAAAGCTCAATAATAATATGAGAATAACAAAAATAAGGATCGTTATGAGGCGCAGAAAAGAACCACTCATTTTCATCCGGAGCTTAAATTTGTCTTCCTGATGGATCTGGCTTCTAGGCGGTAAATTCAAAATATCAATTTCTTGATCATCACGCTTATTGAAAGATTTAGTCGATTCTTCAGTAGGATTTTGTTGATTAATTTCAGCTAATTGTTGTCTTAGCGCTTCTGCTTGGTCTTCAGTTTTCTTCTCCATCATTAGTCCCTCCTGTTTCAAAAGGTAACAATATTGATTTTAATTGCAATTGCCATGACACCGTGTTTGTTCGTCGTGGTGATGATTCTGGTGACCATTGGTTTAAAGTAAATCCACATTGATCGCAACAAAAATATTTTGCCTCTTTTACGCTTGATTGAAATGATTGATATAATGCCTCACGACGACAATTTGTTGTATATACCCAATTCATCATTTCCCTTAGTTTTCTATGTTTATAAAGTGTTCTTCTTTCTATTTTATCAATCAGCTCATTTTTCCACATTAAATTTATTTTGTTAACGTCAATTTGTTGTTCCAGATCAATTATACCAGTTTGTTCTATATTGTCTTGAATAAACTGTCTTTGAATCTCATTCATTGGTTCATTAATATTTAATACTTGATCAAGAGTTATATTTTGCTTAGTTTTATGTAAATAATCTAAGTTAGTAAACAAACTTTCAATCATTGATTTTGTCGGCAATTCACTTTCGATCAAGTGTCTCGGTAAGTGCTGATCATTTGGTGTGATCAATGTGATGCTAACACTAGCTAATTGGTCACGACCTGCTCGCCCAATTTCTTGAATAAATGATTCTAATCGCGTTGGTATATGATAGTGGATGATTAAGCGAATGTTAGATTTATCAATTCCCATCCCAAATGCACTAGTCGAACAAATAATATCAATTTGATCTTCAATAAATTGTTCTTGAATTAGTAACCGTTCATTTGTCTCTAGACCACCATGATAGAAAGCTACATTTAAGTGACTAAATGTATCATTTAATAAATTAGCAACTCGCTCTGTCTCTTTTTTACTAGAAAAATAAATGATTGTTGGTACAGTATATTGTTGAAATAGATTTATTAGATATTCATCCTTTTCTTTTCGCTGTTCAAAATGTTCAACAATTAAACTAATATTGTCACGATCAATTGGATAGAGATGTTTGTTAAATTCAATAGCTGAAAAATGATTGATTATATCTAATTGAACGTCCGGCGTAGCTGTAGCAGTTAGTGCTAATACCGTTGGATCTCCCAATTGCACGATAACTTGATTTAATTTAAGATAATCCGGTCTAAACTCATGGCCCCATTGCGAAATACAATGTGCCTCATCAACGACAAAGAGATCGATTGTTAACTCTGATAGTCTATTAATGATTGTTTGATTTTGTAACATTTCTGGTGATAAATAGATCAATTGATAATCAGATAAGCGGTTTAATATGTTAGCTCTTTGTTCACCCGAATTAAAGCTGTTGATCGCAACAACACGCTTAAACCCTCGTTTTTTTAATTGTTTAACTTGGTCTTCCATTAGTGAAAGTAATGGAGTTACGACAATTGTATGACCTTTAAAAATCATTGCAGGTAATTGGAAACAAATTGATTTTCCCGATCCCGTCGGCAATGTCGCAAATACATGATTTCCACTTAGAATATCTTGAATAATATCCTTTTGGCCTTGACGGAAGGATTGATAACCAAAGTATTTATATAATAATTCTTCTAAATTCAATCTGACACCAACCCCTATGATAATCGTGCTTTAGCCATGGCTAGACGAATTTGAAAATAACTATATTGATTGTCTAGTTGTTGTTTAATATTTGATAACCTTGTATCACTGATCGCTTGAATTTTATTAATAATCACATTTAATTGATTAGACTCAATAAAATTTGAGATATCAAAGTTTGGAATCGCATATGTTAATTCCACAATATGATCTTCGATTGTACTTTGTTTCAATTTCCGATATGACATGATCTGTTCGATTGAATAGCCATTTTGTAGCATCTCATATGTTTTAGAAGCGGAATGAGTAACAAACTTCTCCACTCCATCTCTCTTGTTTGGTAGGAAATATGTTAACATGTCAATCTGATTTATCAGAATATAATCTACTAATTGATGATAACAAGCATTTAACAACAGATGAGCATCATGTATTGTAATCTGATGCTTAGCAGCGATCTGATGTAAAGTAAGTCCATATCTCCGATAACCTGTTAAACGGTCAACGAAAATTTCGGCTTGTAGTGGATCAATTTTTGATAAAAATTTCGTTAAGTGATGGTACACATCTGTTAACCAGACCTGATAATCTTTAATGTTGTAAAAATATGATTTCACCCATCTTTGAACTTTTAGATCTTCACTAATTGGTTGAAACTGATTGTTTTCAACAGATAAATTTGAAAATGTCTGAATTACTAAAAACAAGCGGTCGATGAAGATTGGAATTCGCTTAACGTAAGCCATTCCTTGAAATAGGTGATCAAGTTTCTTACTCTTTTGATCTTCTAAATATTTCATACCAAGTGGAGTTAAAGTTACCATTCCCTCACCTTTAACGGATAAATACTTATTAGATATTTGTTTTTTTATCTCCTTTTCAAAATCTTCCCGCTTTAATTGTGGATAGATTGAATAAAGTGGAGTTATCTGAAAAAAGTGTGCATCTTGAATTGTTTGTGCTGAACGTCTACCTGTTAAGATATGATAAATAGAAGCGGTACTTCTTTGAACTTGTAATTGATTAATACTATATAGTAATAGATAATTAAACATGATCTACCACTCACTTCATAAAGATTTAGTCTATTACAGCCATCATATCAAATGACAGCTATTCTTGCATAATTATATTATCGGTTTTAAAATAAACCATAGAGTTATGAGAAGGTGAGGCACAATGAATGAAATATTATACACTTGTAGATAAAGAAACTTGTATTGCTTGTGGCTTATGTGGTGCATTGGCGCCTGATATATACGATTATGATGATGAGGGTCTTGCATTTTCAATTTTAGATGACAATAAAGGTCATGTGTCAGTGCCAGATCATCATATTGATGATTTAATGGATGCTCATGAAAGTTGTCCAACTGAATCAATAAAGATTAATCACAAAAGATTTGGTTAAATCACTAGATTGATAAATATTATACAATAATTAGAAAAATAAAAAAAGAGCCTGGTTAGGCTCTTTTATATTAGTGTAAAAGAATTGGATTAACAGCATCTGGCACTCGAATTGGTGCTGTTAAATCAAATTGACTTACTTGAGTTACATGATCATCTAAATGAAGCTCAACATGGCTAAAGCCAAAGCTTTTTGCTGTCATTAAAATCGCTTCAATCATTTCTTTGGTCTCTCGGTTATCCCCAAACTTTGCATTTGGTTCAAACGTAATTCTAACAACATCTTCATCTGATGGATTAACTGTGTACTCTACATCTGCAGGAATACTGGCTGTAATATTGAAATCAGGTTGATCATATTGCATTTCCAATAGGGCTTCATCAATCGTGAAGAATGACTCTCCAGAAATTCGTTGTTGAATTGGAATTAACAATCGTTCCTTATCTTCATATTGATAGATTTTATATGCTAAATTTTTAACAGGTTCTAATTCTAACGATTCCATTGTGCCAATTTGACCTAATTCAATATAATTTTTTGTTTCAGTTTCTAAATTAAGCTCAGTCGCTGGATAATTAGCAAACATAAAATTGACAATGTTAATAAATGACGCCATTTGAGTACTACTATCTGGAAAGACAAAATCATCAGCTACACGCATCGTAATTTCATGAAGATCATCACTAAAGATAAATTCAATTTCATCAAACGGGTATTCATAAACCCCGAACTCATCTTCATCTACAAAAGTTGAAATTCGATTATAAACATCATTAGGGTAACCAATTCCTGTAGCAGCTGTATCAACTAAAGAAATTGGAATCACATACATTGCTTGTAGATCCTGAACGCCAATTGTGTAAATTGGTAAATTATATTCGTCATTATAATAAACCAATCGATTACCTAATACTGTATAATCAAAATCCGCACTATCCATAGCTTCATAATCATCATCTTCAGTTTGCTCAATTTCAAATGCAGATAGTTCACTGCTATCATCTGAAACTTCAGCTATCTCACTAGTACGAATTTCTAAATCTGTTGATTGATCAGCGCTGTAATTTTGCTTAAATAATCCACTTTGAATCATAATAAACGCTAACACAACAACAGCAACAGTCGCAATCGATGGAACAACCCAATTTACTCTTTTTCGTTTTCTCATCATCGTTTCACCCTTTACCTTTTGATTGATTTGTTCAAATAATAGGGCTTTATTTTGTTGATCTTTAACTTTTGGTAGTTGTCCGAGTTGTTCAATTAACTTTTTTTCTTGTTCATTCATGACCGCATCACACCCTTTCTAATCTTCACCTATCAGTTCTTGTAATTTCTTAATCGCCCGATGTTGCGTTGTTTTTACTTTACTTTCTGACCACTCTAAAATTTGAGCTGTCTCATGGATAGATAAAGATTGAATGTAACGGAGGATAAGTACATTTTTTTGATCCAGTGTACAGTGATCTAATAATTGATAAATCCGTTTTAATTCATCATTTAATTGTGCCACTTCTTCGGGCAAAGGATCTTTGTCTTTAATAAGTGTTAAATCTTGCTCCTTGTTGAAAAAAGTAGCTAGTTTCGATTTTTGTCGTTGTTGTTTTCGAAAATAATCCATAGTCGTATGCCTTGCAATTGAAAACAACCATGTTTTTTCACTACTTTCGCCACGAAAATTATGATAAGATTTTAACACTTTAATGTAGACTTCTTGAACAATATCCTCAGCAACATGTTGATTCTTAACCATGTAAAATACATATTGATACAGATCATTATGGTAATGATCATATAGGTGATCAAATGTGGTCTGCAAAGTTAAGACCCCCTATCTAGTTTATTAGTCGAACGTTCAATCAAAAGGTTACATTATAAAAAGGGAATTTAATTAGTTCTTTTTAAATACTAACATATATCTTGTTTATTTTTATATCTAGTGAATGAATTTCATAATGACTTAATTGGCTATAAAACACGAACAATTGGGTTACAGGTGACGCGGTGATTTCCACTCTAGGCGGACGCTTTCCGCGGGATCGGCCTCAGCTAATTGATAAAAGCTTTTCAAGCTTTTATCACTGGATCTTCGGACACGATTGTTCCCGCTGGAGTCGCCGCCTGCCGTTCCAATCACTTGATTAGGCTTCTTTATTTACGTATTATATTGTATTTTCATTTGTAATTGTTCGTGTTCTTAACTAGATTTTTGTATTATGAAATTGACTCAGTAGGTAAAAGAAATTTAAAAGTAGTTCCTTCTCCTAGTTTACTTTGCACACTTATCGTTCCATGATGCCCTTCAATAATCTGTTTAACAATTGACAAACCAAGACCAGTCCCCTTTTTCACTGCTTGGTTCGATGCTCTAGATTTATCAGCCATATAAAAACGTTCAAATACAAATGGTAAGTCCTCTAAAGGAATGCCTTCACCAGTATCTGATAATTCAAAACAGATCTGATCACCGATTTTAGATATTTCTAACAATATTTCACCATTTTCTAACGTATGCTTAATCGCATTATCAATTAAATTTGTCAAAACTTGTTCAAGACGATCATAATCAAACATAAGTTGATCTACATCATGATCGATATGCAATTTAAATGAAAGTTTATTTTCATCAAGCCGTTGAGCAAATTTGCGTAATACTTTTTCAATAAAATCACGAACTGAGTGTGATTGAATATTTAAGTCTAAGTGGCCAGACTTCAATCGGGTTAAATCTAGCAATTCATTGACTAAGCGCCCCATTCTTTCTGATTCACTATGAATAATCTGCGCTAATTCCACCTGCTCATCAATTGTTTCGGCCACTCCATCAATAATTGCTTCACTATATCCTCGCATAAGTGAAATTGGTGTCCTTAATTCATGAGATACATTAGCAATAAATGTTTCTCTTAACTGATCAAGCTGAGTGGATTCTGTAACATCCCTGACAATTGTGACAGCACCTTGTACTATATTATTTCTATGTAATGGTGTAATCACAATGTCCCAATCACGTCCTTGGATATTCACTTGAAAAGTTTGAGCTGTTCCTTTTTCAATTACAGAATCAAATAGTTCGTTCAACTCTTCCGGAAGTTGCTTTTGATTAGGACTGCCTGCTTCAAAATGAAAATCATCAATAAACGCATCTGCTTGTGGGTTAGAGATGATAATTTCACCATCAAGGTTTATTGTTAAGACACCGTCTTTCATTGAACCTATAATGCTGAATAAAATATCCTTTTCTTGTAGTAACGTTTCCATTTGATTTCCTAATTGCCGACTCATTCTGTTAAAGGCCATCGCTAACTGACCAATTTCATCATTTGACTTCATTGGTAATTTTATATTATAGTGACCATCAATAATCTTTCGCGTACTTTGAATGACATGATTAAGTGGGGCTGAAATTCGCTTGGAAAAATAAACACCGAATAGAACTATAATCAAACTACATATTATACCAATAAATATCAATTGACTCCTATGGTTAACACGTATTGAGTGATCATAGTCTATTAAAAAGGTTTCAAGTTTTTCTATTAATAATTCATTTGATTGTTCGCTAATTGTATCATCTCGTTGTGCACTTTCTTGTAACTCTTGTATCACTTCATCTATTGATGTCTTTTGATCATAGGTGTCTGCTATTGATACATACAGAAAAAATATCAAAATAAAAACAGTAGTAAAAGATATTGTATATTTCACAACTCGATTTCGCCAAAACATTATTCTTCATCCACTTCGAATTTATAACCTACTCCCCAAACTGTAGCAATCATTTGAGCAGCCTTTTCATCTGCTTGACCAAGCTTTTCTCTTAAACGCTTAATATGTGTATCTACTGTTCTTAAATCTCCAAAGAACTCATATTGCCAAACCTCTTTTAGTAATGTTTCACGATCGAAAACATGATCCTGGTTATTGGCTAAGAAATATAAAAGATCATATTCTTTAGGCGTTAATGTCAAATCAATATTATTAACAGTTACACGATGGGCATTATTATCAATTTTCAACCGTTTAAATTCTAAGACATCACTTGAAAAATTACTAATATTAGTATGTTCACTTCCGTGTGATCGTTTTAATAAAGCTTTTACTCTTAAAACAACTTCTCTTGGACTAAATGGTTTTACGACATAATCATCTGCCCCTGCTTCAAATCCTTGAATCCGATCAGATTCTTCTCCTTTTGCAGTTAACATTAATATTGGCATTGATTTAGTTTTTCTAATTTCTTGACAAACACTTATTCCATCTAAGGTTGGGAGCATTAAATCAAGAATAATTAAATCATAGTCATTCTCTACTGCAAGTGCTAAACCAGATTCACCGGTTTCAGCTTCAACAGTTGTGAAGCCATCACGTTCAAGGTACATTTTTAATAATCTCCTGATGCGCTCCTCATCCTCAATAATTAAAATGGTCTGTTGATCCTGCATCATTGTTACCCCTCTCTACAACGCTCTTTTCACTAGTTCATGTCTTGTTGGATAATTCTACATTTTTCGCAAAGTGATGAAAAATAATTATAACAATTTTGCATTAAATCATTTTTCATCATTTTGATTGATTTTTGAGTGCTTCTTCTCTTAATTTATGAACTTCTTCTTTCGTTAACTCACGGTAATCACCCGTTTGAAGTCCAGTTAAGTCTAAGAAGCTATACCGTTCTCTTTTCAGTTTGAGCACAGGAAAATCGATTTCTTCAAACATGCGACGAACCTGTCGATTTTTCCCTTCATTTAGAGTCATTTCAACTATAGCAGTATTTTTTTGTTTATTAGCAGAGAGAATTTTAACATGTTTCGCTCTAAGGGTTTCTCCTTTAGATTTTATTCCCTTCTTTAGTAATGTTAAGGCTGCTTTTGAAGGAATACCTTTAACTTTCGCAACATATACTTTGTCAATTTGATGACGAGGGTGCATCAACAATTGTGCAAACTCACCATCATTGGTCAGGATGATTAAACCTGATGTATTATAATCTAATCGACCAACTGGATAAACGCGCTTGTCTAAGTCAGGTACTAAATCAGTTACTACTTTTCTGCCTTTTTCATCTTTAACACTTGATATATATGTTCTTGGCTTATTAACCAAGTAATAGACATGCGATTCTTTCTCAATAGGTACAGAATCAACTTCAATTTCATCATTTTGATTAACTTTCGTTCCTAAAGTTTTAACTACTTTTCCATTTACTTTAACTCTACCATCAAGAATTAATTGTTCCGCTTTTCTTCTAGATGTTATGCCACTTTGAGCAATAACCTTTTGTAATCTCTCATTATTTAATGCCATATAAACCACCAGTCTTTTACTAAATTATGATTCATTATTAATCACTATATATTCTGCCAGATAAACATACGCAATACAACTGTTCTATACTCTAGACAGTTTAGCCAAATAAAATTGTAATTATCATAATCGCAATTATTATACCAATAAGATCTGTTAGTAGTCCAACTTTTAAAGCATCTCCCATTTTTTTTATACCTACAGATCCAAAATATACTGTTATTACATAGAGAGTTGTGTCAGAACTACCTTGCATTGTTGAAGCTAAACGACCAATAAATGAATCTGGACCAAATGATTTTATTAAATCAGCCGTAACAGCTAAAGCTGCTGTACCTGAAATCGGCTTAGTTAAAGCAAGTGGTATAATATCTTTTGGAATTTGGACAAATGATAGAATTGGAGCAAATAAGTCTATCATATAGTCAAGGACACCTGAGCTCCTGAAAATTGCAATTGATACGAGCATTCCTAATAAGTGTGGCAGTAAAGAAACAGCCATGGATAAACCTTCTTTACCACCTTCAACAAACAAATCATACGTTGGTAACTTTTTATACGTGCCAATTGCTAAGACGATTAGAACAAATAAAGGGATAACAACCATACTAACCATCGAAATAAATTCAATCATCTTATTTTCTCACTCTCTTATAATGAAATAAACGATCAATAATTATAGCAAAAGTTGTTGTTAAGATTGATACGATCATCGTTGCAGCAACAGTTTCAGTTGGAGCAACTGAGCCGTGCTGAATGCGAAGTGCGAGGACTGTTGTAGGAATTAATGTTACCCCTGCTGTATTAATCGCTAAAAATGTAACCATTGATCTAGAGGCTTGTTCTGATGGCTCTAGCTGTTTCATTTCTTTCATTGCCTTTAGCCCTAATGGTGTTGCTGCATTACCTAAGCCAAATATATTAGCAATAAAATTTGATGTAATATAACCCATCACAGGGTGGTTTCTTGGTAAATCGGGAAATAACTTTGAAACTACCGGTCTAAACAAACGACTTAAACCAGCAAGAATATTTGCTTTTTCAGCTATTTTCATTAGTCCTAACCAAAAAACTAGTATACTTGTTAATCCAATAACAAGTTGGATTGCTTCATTTGCACTTGAAAAAATGGCTTCGTTAACGTCTCCAATTGTACCGTTAAACAAAGCATATACGATCCCAATACAAGCTAGTCCAGCCCAAATTAAGTGCACCATTTATAATCCCACCATTTTTAATAGATAATGATATGCTACTTCTAAAAATGTTGGTCTAGTTAACTGATCAACATTACCTAGAGTCAATAAATCTAATTGTTCTATTTGGTTAAAACCCCATTCATATAATTGCATATGATCAAACCAATCATTTGGATCATTAATTGTAACCGCAATTAATTGACGATTATTCTTTTGAGCGACACTCACTAATGTACGTCCAGCTGCTTTGGTGTAGCCTGTCTTTCCACCAATTGTGTATGGATAATAATTTGTTAGTAATTTGTTTTTATTGTGCCAACTATAAGTACGTGACGATGATCGATAACTCTTTGTTTGATTAATTTCTGCAAATACTTCGTTTTCCATTGCATATCGCATAAGAAGAGCGATATCTTTTGATGTCGAGTAGTGATGCTCTGAATCTAGTCCATGTGGATTTTCAAAATGAGTTTGTTCAAGTCCTAGCCAGTTAGCCTTTTCATTCATTAAATAGACAAAACCATCAACACTTCCACCAATATGTTCTGCTATCGCAATAGCAGCATCATTACCCGACCGGAGCATTAATCCGTATAATAAATCCTCTAGTGACATTTTTTCATTCTCTTCTAGATAAATCGATGAGCCTTCTACTGTTACAGCTTCTCTGCTTATCTTAACTTGATCTGTTAACTCACCATATTCAATCGCAATAATTGCCGTCATTACTTTTGTTATACTGGCAATTAATTGAGGGTTGTCCGCATTTTTTTCATAAAGTACAGTACCACTATCTTGATCAATTAGGATTGCTTGCTCAGCAGATACAAGCGGTTTTGCGTAAATCATTTCATTATTAATCAAAATGAAATGAAGCATAAATATCAATAAACATATTAGTCTAATTGTCCGACTTCTCATACGACACCTTCTTTATCCGTTATAAGTATTTGTACTAAATCTATGCAATTCATAATATGGATATGCTTTCTCAAAAGTGGATTAAAGTTAATTACTACAGGATCAATGCATTAAATGGAAAAATGATTATTGATCACAAAAATAATGTAACGATAAAGAAACAGCCAACAAAAAAGTGATCTAACCTAACAGTAGGTCAAATCACTTAATCATTATTCATCTTTTAATTTATCAAAATAAAGACTTGCTTCATCATTGATCTCATCTTCATTAATTTGATCATTTAATGGTGGTAGTTCATCTATTGAACGCAAACCAAAATATGTTAAGAAATCTAAAGTTGTACCGAACATCATCGGACGTCCAATCGTATTTTTACGCCCAACTTCCTCAATTAACCCTCGAGAAAGAATCGTTTGAATTGGACGGTCACTTTTAACACCACGAATTTCTTCAATTTCAGCTCTTGTTATTGGTTGATTATAGGCAATAATAGCTAGCGTCTCTAGGCTTGCTTGAGTTAGCTTAGAAGTATGTACGTCTGCTCTTAGCTTTCTAAAGTATTCAGCATGCTCAGGCTTTGACGCTAAATAGAAGTGTTTTTCCGATTCTAATATTTGAATGCCTCGTGAAGCATTTTCATAATCAAACTTTAATTCATTTAATAAATGCTCAATTGTTTTTGAGTCTAGTTCTGTAATTGATGACATTTGATTAATTGTTAATCCGTCAGAACCAGAAACAAAGAGTAAACCTTCAACAATTGCTTTATAATGACTTAAATCCACTTTTTATTACCTCCATCTATATAAAATCAACCGATCAAAAGTCCGTTCTTGTTCACAATATATTAAGTTTTGCTTCATAAGCTCAAGCATCGCCATAAATGTTATAATAATGTGTGGTTTCGAATAATATGGAAACAAGGCGTCGAAAGGAACACCATTTTCACTTAATTCAACAATTTCTAAAACTTCTTCCATACGTTGTTGGATTGGAATTTCAGTTTTTTCAATAGTAGTCGTGATCGGTCGATTCCACTTTTTTCGATTAAAAACATTTTGCATTGCTTGTAACATATCATAAACTGACGCTGCATTTTCTTTAATGGGTGGTTTAATTTTCTTAATATCTTCTAAAATTTCAGGAGATCTTGTAAAGCTTTCCTTTTCTTCACCTTCAATTTCTTTCAATTGTTCAGCAGCCTCTTTATATTTGCGATATTCTATTAATCTAGCGACAAGTTCCGCTCTTGGATCATCTTCTTCATAATCATCTTCTTCAATTATTTCTGAATTTGGTAAAAGCATCTCACTTTTAATGGCGAGTAAAGTTGCAGCCATCACTAAATATTCACTAGCAACATTTAGGTCTAATTTTTGCATGGTTTCTATGTATTCCAAATATTGTGTCGTAATAAGGGCTACAGGTATGTCGTAAATATCAATTTCATACTGTTTAATTAAATGGAGTAAGAGATCTAATGGACCTTCAAAACCATCAAATTTTACCTGATATGATTCAATCATTTTGAGGACTCCTTCATAGTATCACTAGACTAACAAGTATTATAACATATTATCATTTTAACTACTTTGAATTTATGAAACTATCAAAGATAATGCATAAAAATTGAAAAAAGAGCTATTTCTCCGTAACGAAAGAAATAACTCTAAAAAATCACGTTGTAAGAATTGGTTAGACACATTTGCTTAGAAATGATTTCGTGAGTTCATTAGCAACAATTTGATAGTCGCTATAATAATTTTCACGAACATCGTGAATCATTTTTTGTCCAATTCCTTGTTCTCGATGTGATGGATTAACAGAAATATGCTGTACAATGACTTCACCATTTGCTTCTTCAACTTTTACACCAATGGCTCCTAATACGTCGTCATTCTCTTTCCACAAATAAAGTTGCCAGTTCTCATTTTCTTCGTATGCTCTTATAGTTCCTGTTAATTTTTTAACATCTTTCTCTTCAGGCATAAAAGATAATAGACCCATTGCAATCTTTTCCATCGACTTTTTATATCGGATTAACATATTTACCCCTTTACTAGATCTTCATCAAGATCTGATGACTTTACTATTGTTTCACAATTATTATATGCAAACAGCGCATCATTGTTAAACTTCTTCAACAACCACTGATTGCATAACGTCACCTTGTCTAATACGTAGGACGACATCCATGCCTTCGATTACCTGTCCAAATACAGTATGAACACCATCTAAATGTGGCTGTGGTTCATGAACAATGAAAAATTGACTACCACCTGTATCTTTTCCAGCATGAGCCATTGATAAAGCTCCAGCAACGTGCTTGTGAGGGTTACCTTCAGTTTCACATTTAATTGAATATCCAGGACCACCTGCACCTGTACCTGTCGGATCTCCACCTTGTGCTACGAAACCAGGAATGACACGATGGAATGTTACACCATCATAGAATTTTTCGTTTGCTAATTTTTCAAAGTTTGCTACAGTACCTGGTGCAGCGTCTTCGAATAATTCAATAACAATTTTTTCTCCATTTTCAAATGTAATTGTTGCTTGTTTTGACATATTAATTCCTCCATCTACTCATACGATAAGTCATATCGAGATACATCTTGATAAGTTTCTCGTTTTACGACTAATTTATCTATTCCGTTTTCTATAAATACTACTGCTGGTTTGGCAAATCGATTATAATGGCTAGCCATTGAATAACCATATGCCCCAGTGCTAAACATTGCTAGTATATCACCCGCTTCAATTTCTGGCAATCTTAAATCCCAGATTAACATATCACCAGATTCACAACACTTACCAGCAATAGAGCCTTGATAAGTTTTAGGAGCATTGACTTTATTAGCAATCACAGCATCATATTTAGCATCATATAAAGCAGGTCGAATATTATCCGTCATGCCACCGTCCACTGATATATAATTGCGAACATTTGGAATTTCCTTTTTAGAGCCTACTTCATATAAAGTTATTCCTGCGTTCCCCACAATTGCTCGACCTGGCTCAATCCAAATTTCAGGAAAGTCCATTTGATACTTATTTGCTTGTGTATTTATCTCTTCGACTAGTGCAGTAACGTAATGCGATAGTGGCAATGGTTGATCATCACTTGTATAGCGTATACCAAAACCACCACCAACGTTTAAAACTTCTGGATTAAATTGATATTTAATCTTCCACTCATTCATAAGGGAATATAATCGTTGAACAGCTAAAATAAAACCATCCGTTTCAAAAATTTGCGATCCTATATGGCAATGTAATCCTTTTAAGTGCATCCGTTTAGACTTAATGATAAGATTAAACGCTTCTTCAGCCTGTCCGCTTGCGATATCAAAGCCAAATTTAGAATCTTCATTACCTGTTAAGATATAGTCATGAGTATGTGCTTCAATACCTGGTGTCACTCGGATTAAAACATCGATTTGATGATCGTGTTCATTTAATAATTGCTCAAGTAGTTTAATTTCATGGAAGTTATCTATTACGATACAGCCAATTTTATTTTCAATCGCCATTCTTAATTCATCTATACTCTTATTATTTCCGTGTAGATGAATTTTCTCTACTGGAAAATCAGCTTTAAGTGCGGTATACAATTCACCTTGTGAAACAACATCTAGACTTAAACCTTCTTGTTTTGCTACTTGTAGCATAGCTACAGAAGAAAATGCCTTACTTGCATATGCGACTTGTGCTTTAACGCCTAGCTTATTAAATTGATTGACAAAAGCTCGTGCATTTTGACGTATTTTCTCGACATCGTAGACATATAATGGAGTTCCATATTTTTTTGCTAATTCAATCGTATCGATGCCCCCAAAAATAAGGTGGTCTTTTTCGTTTGTCTTTAATTGTTCATTCACCTTATGATCCCCCTATTAATTAAACATGACATTTATCTGATGATGTAAAAAAACATCCCTTAAGATTGTATTCTGAGACATTTAATCAAGGGATGTTTAAAAGTTTGGTCTTTGTCACGTTCTCCCTAACTAATGACACTTTAAAGTTGTAGCAAATGTCTTAGTACCGGTTAATTTGATAAAATCAATTTATCACATGTTATTAATGGAATCAACTTTAATGTCATACTTAGTCTTTTTTCTGCTTTGCGTGTGTAATGCTCGGACGAGTCTCTTTCGCAGGTACACTGTATCTAATTAAGATTTGTCGCAATGCTCTAAAATTAAAAGGGATAAACGGCCATAAATATGGTGTATTAAATGATTTTACACTAGCTAAAGACAAAATGTAGAGTGTTGTCGTAATAACAAACCCTGGCAAATTAAATGCAAATGTTGCAAGTACAATAATAATCCGCGCTAATTTATTAGCAATACTTAATTCATAGCTCGGTGTTGCATAAGAACCTACTGCAGCAACTGCAACATATAGAATAACTTCTCCTGTAAATAGCCCTGCTGAGATGGCAATATCACCAATTAATACAGCTGCTATAAGACCCATTGCAGTTGATAGAGGTGTAGGCGTATGAATTGCTGCCATCCTCAGTAGTTCCACCCCAACATCTGCTAGGATAATTTGTAGGAACAACGGTACATTACCTGTGTTTTCATTAGGACCAATAAACTGAAGTGCTTCTGGTAATAGATTTTGTTCAATTGAAAGTAAATACCAAAAAGGTAGAATAAAGATCGAAACAAAGATCCCAATAAACCGAATCCATCTCACAAATGTACCAGATGAAGGCGTTTGACGATATTCTTCAGCATGTTGGACATGGTGAAAAAATGTCGTTGGCGTAATGATCATACTTGGTGATGTGTCTACCATTAAGATCACATGACCTTCAAATAAATGGACAGATGCTACGTCTGGACGTTCCGTGTATCTTACAATTGGAAACGGGTTAAAGCCTTGCTTTACTATATATTCTTCTAAAGCTTTATCAGCCATTGATAGACCATCTGTTTTAATCGATTTTAACTCTTGCTTAATAATGTCTATCAATTCTGGATCAGCTAAATCCTTAATGTAAGAAATACAGATATCTGTTTTTGAACGATCACCAACTTGAATGATCTCATTTCGTAATCTTGGGTCACGAATTCTCCGTCTCGTAAGCGCGGTATTTTGAATAATGTTTTCAGTATAACCATCTCTAGAACCACGTACCACCCGCTCGGTATCTGGTTCCTCAGGAGACCGGCCCGGGTATGATCGTACATCAACTATCATCACTTTGTCATAACCATCGATAAAAATGATGACCAAGCCAGATAACAATTTGGTAATTGCTTCATTAATATCATCTAGCTCCTCAAATTGTTGATGGACAATGCGATTTCTAACTATATCTACTACTTTCATTGATTCAGATTCATGATCATTGATACGCACTAATGACTTTAACAATTCAACAAGTATTGTCGTATCACACAATCCATTGACAAAGTATAGTTGAACTTTTGTTCCTAAAATGATGACTTCACGAAAGTCCGCATCAAATGATACACCAACACCGACGTGTTCTCGCATGTAACTTTCAACCTGATTAATTTGCCCAATTTTCAAAGAAGATTTTCGTTGTCTAAAAATGTCGTCACTTCCTTTACAATAAACTCCCGTTTAGTATGAGAATTTACCATAAAAATATACGAGTAAAGGTTATTGTAGAAGTGATATAATCAGATCGACACTTAGACAATCTACTAAATGCATGATCTAAGTTTGAGACATTTGTTGTTTCATTGTTTTTAGTATTTTCTTTTCTAATCTTGAGACCTGAACCTGAGAAATCCCAATTCTTTTAGCTACTTCAGCTTGAGTTTGGTCTTGGTAATAGCGTAAATATACGATTAATTGTTCTCTTGGCTCTAAATTTTTTATCGTTTCTGAAATCAATAACTTATCAAACCAATCAGCTTCTTCCTCAGCCAATTGATCAAGTAGAGTAATTGGATCGCCTTCATTCTCATATACTGTTTCGTGAATTGAATGAGGCTGTTTTATCGCATCTTCTGCATGGATCACCTCTTCTGGGGTAACGTCTAATGCACATGCGATTTCAGAAATAGTTGGTGATCTGCCGAAAGATTTCGATAACGCCTCTTTCTCTCTACGAATCTTATTACCCAATTCTTTAAGTGAACGACTTACTTTTATCGAACCATCATCACGAATAAATCGTTGGATTTCACCAATTATCATCGGAACTGCATAAGTTGAAAACTTTACCTGATAAGATAAATCAAACTTATCGATCGATTTAATGAGTCCGATACAACCGATTTGAAATAAATCTTCTTGATCATAGCCACGATTTAAAAATCGTTGAACAACTGACCAAACAAGACGAACGTTTCTCTCTACTAAAATATCCTTTGCTTCTTGATCACCTAATTGACTTTGCTTAATATAATGTTTAACTTCTTCATCAGTCAATTGCCTTTGTTTTTTCACTTCATTTAATGACATGTCTCTCACACCCTATTGATGAATCGAGCGCGATTTTTGAAATGTTTTCTCTAGAGTAACTTTCGTTCCGTGTCCTAATGAAGATTCAACTAATACATGATCCATGAAGTTTTCCATGATCGTAAAGCCCATACCTGAGCGTTCTAATTCAGGTTTAGATGTATAGAGAGGTTGTGTTGCTTCTTCAATATCATCCATCCCAACACCAAAATCCTCGATCACAATTTTTAGATGGTGATCATTTATTTCACAGCTTAAATAAATATCAAAATCGCTCGCTTGCTCATAACCGTGAATAATCGCATTCGTTACTGCTTCAGAAACGACAGTCTTAACCTCAGCCAATTCTTCAAGAGTCGGATCTAATGGTGCAAGAAATGAAGCGACAACAATTCTGGCGAAAGCTTCGTTTTCACTAATACTTTTAAACGATATCTGCATGTGATTGTTCATTACGCTACCCCCAAATAGCTAAATGCCTCTTCTTCACCCTGAGCACGTCGCATTATCTTAAACATCCCCGACATTTCAAATAATCGATTAACGATAGGAGAAATTGAACAAATAACCATCTCTCCTTCGATTTGTCTAATTTGTTTATAACGACCTAAAATCACACCCAAACCAGAACTATCCATAAAAGTGAGTTGTTCTAAGTTAAGAATGATATGACGAATTCGGTTCCTCTCCATTTCGTTTTGCCACATTCGTCTTAGCTCATTAGCTTCATGATGATCTAGTTCACCCTTTAATCGGACTAACAAAATATCACCATGTACTAGAAATTTCTTTTCTAACATTGTCATTCCTCCCTAGCCTTTGCTTTTTCATTTCAAAAAAATGAGATACCTACATCATTCTTGATTAAAGCATGCAATTCCTTCTTATCGACAAAACTAGAAAAAACTAGGTAACATTCGACACAAATGCTATTCGTCTATTATGATTTGCCAACTTTAACTAATCTTCTAAATGAATCAGCCATTAGTTGCCAAACATTGGCGCGTTCAACATTTGCTCCAGCAACTAAATCAACTGAATCAATTAATTGGTCATTCAAATATATTTCTAAGCTTCCGACTACTTCGTCTTTTTTAATCGGTGCCATTATTTGATCATTAATCTCAATTTTAGTTTCAATTAAACTTAGATCTTCGCCCTTTTTAGTTAAAATAGATGCATTTTGTTTTGGATATACATCAATTCGATTGACTTCACCTTTAATAATTTCCATATCTGTTACAGTTTGTTCAGTCGTATATAATTGTTGAAGTTGAAATTGCGCATAGCCAAAATCTAACAAACGTGAGATCGTTGCATTTCTTTCTTTTGGTGATTCAGCACCCATAACGACAGCAATTAATCGCATATTGTCTTTCTTAGCCGTGGCTGTTAAGCAATATTTAGCCTCTTGAGTAAAGCCTGTCTTTAATCCATCGACACCTGGATAAAATTTAACTAGTCGATTCGTATTAACTAACCAAAATTCATCTTCAGTATCTTTTCTTAGATAATCTTCATAAATAGACGTATAATCTGTGATAAACTCATATTTTAATAGTTCCCTTGCGATCATAGCCATATCGTAGGCAGATGAGTAATGATCTTCCGCAGGTAAACCGGTCGTATTTTGAAAATGGGTCTGTTCTAAACCTAATTCTGCAACTTTATCATTCATCGCTTGGATAAAAGCTTGTTCACTACCATAAATGTATTCAGCTAATGCAACACTTGCATCATTAGCTGACGCGATAGCAACTGCCTTTAATAGATCATCTACAGACATTTCCTCATTGGGCTCTAGGAAAATCTGAGAACCCCCCATTGATGCTGCATGCTCACTGACGATGACAGTGTCATTTATACTTACTCGAGCCTCTTCTAATGCTTCAGCAACGAGTAATAATGTCATCATTTTAGTCATACTTGCTGGCGGCAATGGTTGATCACTATTATTTTCATACAAAACTTTCCCTGTATCTTGTTCAATAAGAATCAGACTTTTCCCTTTTAAATCTAAGTTTGGTTGACTTTCTTCTGCTAACAAACTACTTGGCTGTGCCAAATACATAAACAAGCACAAGAACAAAAAGATTCGTTTCATTGTACTAGCCTCCTCAATATTAATAATTTCATTTTTTCCAATTTTTCATATTTTTATAACAAAAAAGAGTGATATCGTATTATAATTACGAAATCACTCAATAATATTGTTCTTGCATATAAATAATAATTTTGATTAAGCCCGTGGATGGTGCTGACTGTAAATATCTTTTAATCGTTTTCTTGAAACATGTGTATAAATTTGCGTTGTGGATATATCAGCATGGCCTAGCATTTCTTGAACCGAACGTAAATCTGCACCGTTTTCTAGCAAATGTGTTGCAAACGAATGTCTTAACATATGTGGTGTTATATTTTTCTTAATGCCACTTTCACTAGCAAGGGTTTTTAATATTTTCCAAAATCCTTGACGTGATAAAGGTCTACCATGATGATTAACAAATAGTGCATCGACAGCCTTTCCCTTGACTAGAAATTCCCGAGAAGAATCTAAGTAGAATTCAATTGCCTCTTTAGCCATATCGCCTAATGGGACGATCCTCTCTTTGCCACCTTTACCGAAGCAACGAATAAAGCCCATCATCAAGTGTAAATCATTTATCGTTAAGTCAACTAGTTCAGAAACTCGCAAACCTGTCGCGTAAAGCGTCTCTACCATTGCCTTATTTCGAATTGATAATGGATCATCAGTTTGAATGGCTAATAATTGATCAACTTCTTCAGCAGATAAAACTTTCGGTAGATGACGTGCTTTCTTTGGTGACTCGATATGAATAGTTGGATCAACTGCAACTATTCTTTCCATTACTAAAAATTGATGAAATTTCCTTAGTGATGATAAAGTACGAGATATCGTCGTAGATTTTGCTCCATGATCATTTAAATGATATAAAAAACGAGTAGCTATAGCATGATCGACTTCTTCCCATTTTGTTATAAGCTCAATTTCATTTAAATAGCTTAAGTACTTATTTAAATCACGTCGATAAGCTTGAAGTGTATTATGTGAAAGGCCACGTTCAATTTGTATATAATGAATAAAATCTTCAATTTCGTACTTCATCCATTTCACCCCAACTATTAATTTAAGAAAAAATTAAAAATACTGACATGTTCAGCTGCTTTTTCAGGCTCAATCTTGCGTAATTGTTGTTGATATTCATTTCTCATCATACTAATTCCATACAATAGTATATAAAAAGTAATTGAAAAAATAATGATGACTTTACATAATTCTATTAAGATGATCTTGACTCGTTTCATTTTTAGGCATCCCTTCAATTAAAATAACATTCAGCCAGATTAATTGTTAATCAGTTTTAACAGGATGAATTGAGATTAAACCTAAAAATGATAAAAGAGCTATTTAATAACAGCTCTTTTTAATTTGATTACAGATTATTTAGATTGATTGCTTGAACGACAATTTCGACATATCCCATGAAAAGTTAGTCGATGATCTTTCACTTCAAATCCCCAATCGCGTTCAATAATTGCTTCAACATCTTCAAGTAAATCCTCTACGATTTCTTCTACAGTACCGCACTCCATACATACTAAATGATGGTGGAAGTGGGTAGCCCCCTCTTTTCGCAAGTCATATCGTGACACGCCATCGCCAAAATTTATTTTATCAATAATTTTTAATTCTGATAGTAATTCTAATGTTCGATATACTGTCGCTAAACCGATTTCAGGTGCTTTATCTTTAACTAGCAAATATATATCTTCAGCACTTAAATGGTCTTCCTCATGTTCAAGTAACACTCGTACAGTCGCTTCACGTTGTGGAGTTAGTTTATAACTTTGAGCATGTAGTTGTTTTTTTATCCGTTCAATACGATGTTCCATGATGGAATCCCCTCCCACTTTCTCAATTATAATCAGAGAGTGAGAAACTGTCAATTACAATAATTATAATTTGAAAATAGTTGTTAGCTAACTAAATAATAATGTTTATTAATTAATAAACTGTTTAACAATCGGAATAAGATAACTGGTACCGTATCCTTCAATCAGAGCTGCAACGATGCAAAAACCAAATAATACGACAAATACTAGTAAATATTGAATGAGCGGTTCTATTGTAAATCGAATCATTCTACGTCCAGACAATTTTTTTAGTAGTTGACCAGAAAAAAGCATCGCAATCGTCGCACCAAAAAGATAAACAGGAATGATAATCAAGTTTTGTGGTAAGATCGTAGTACTAATAAACATTAACCCTTTAAAACCATACTGCTGAACAAAATAACCTACTGTAAAACCAATAAATGTCCCTTTTACAAACACCATGACCCAAATAATTGGTAAACCTATTATAGATAGGCCTAGCAGAAAAATAATCAGCAAATATTGAAAATGTGAGAATAATGCTGATTTAAATAAATCTGAGTTGATCAAAATTTGTTGTTCATCAATTCTTGTGAAATATTGATTAACATAAAACAACAGATCTTGCTTCTGAGTAAAGTGCATCGCTAGGACAATGACCGCTCCAAAAATGAGACCGACGATAAATAAAACTATGATAAATAGATAACTTAATTGATTCGTTTCAATGTGTTGACCAATTTCTTTGCGAAATTTTAAGTTCATCAATCGTTTCACCACACATTCTATAATAAAGTTTTGATCAACTATATCAAAAGCTATACTAAAAATATGTAATGATAGAACGAAATAGAACTATTTTGATGATAAAAATTGAACTAGGCAGTTTAATATAATTAAACTCAATTTCATAATAAAAAAACTTGATTACTCACTGATTTTACCATATCGACCGCCACCACCTGTATGAATGGTAATCTTACCAGTTCGAATCTGTTCAATTTGAGCCGCGATTCGATTTCCTACTAGATGCTCTATTTCACTTATATCCGCTTCATGTAAAATAGCCATTTCTGTTCCGAAATGTTTAAGTAATCGTTCATATGTCTTCTTACCAAGTCCATGAACATAATCTAGAGGGACATGATAATAATATGGTGGCCTTATCCGATCATCTACTTCGCTAGAGCTTATTTCTAAAATTCTTTCTGAAACGCCTTTAATTTTGCCCGAACGACCACACGATTTATACTTATCTTCGGTAAATGAGGTACCTTCACAATATTTACAAATTGATTGATAGTATTTACCTAGCCGTGGGTGCATACCATAGTTGGCAATAATCCTCCGTCCATCCTTCTCTTTTAGGGCTTTTTCAAATTCGATAAAGCTACTATCTCTCATTTGTATCAATTGATATTCTCGCGCCATTTTGACTAAAGAATGTGCGTCTGAATTTGTTAAAAATGGATAATTCGTTAATTCATTTATTTGCTTAACCATATATGTGTCTGAACTTAATCCTAATTCAATCGCATCGATCAATTCTGGATTTAAAACTTCCGTTAACGACTTTTTAACCCCTTTACCATAGAGACTCTTAAAAGGCGTAAAAACATGAGCTGGTATAAATAAGCCACCAAGTTCTTTGACTTTTTCCTGTAGAGTGATGGCTGAGACATAAACTCTTTGTGAACTGAGTTGAATATTTTTCATCCGGTCCTTTAACCAATCTGTAAAATTGATAATCGTGGCCAAATACGGAAAAAAACATAATAAGTGGATCGGACCTAATGCACCATGATCATAAACTTCTAACTCAACACCTAAAAGTAATGTCACCGATTCAAATTGAATCCCACCTTCATCTAATTCATATGCTTGATTACTACTAATTAATTGCATCATTTCATCTTGAACTGATGGTACGTGACAATCAACAATACCGATTAAATCTAACCCCTTATTTCTACTGGCCTCGGCTAAGATATTAGTTAATGTTAAGTTTTTAGAACCGGTTATTTTTACAGGTCGATTAAATTGATCTCTACCAATATGAATATGTAGGTCAGCATAAAATGACGTTAACATTGTCTGATTCCTCTATTTCAGATGTAATTTTAAATATTGAATCGCATAACTTGTTTTAATATCATGAATGCGTTGTGACTTTTCGAACATTTCTAATTCTTCAATCGTATATTCATATACTTCAACAAACTCATCTTCATCAAGCTGTCGCCCATCTTCAACCAATGTTAATTGTTCTGCTAAATATAAATAAAGAATTTCATTAGCAAAACCTGGTGACGTGTAAAATGAAGTCAAATACTTCAACTGTTTTGCTTGATAGCCCGTTTCTTCTTCTAATTCTCGTCTAGCTGTCTCAGCAGGATCTTCACCGGCATCTAATTTGCCAGCTGGAATTTCAAGCAATGTCTTTTCTAACGGTTTACGATATTGCTCTACAACGACAACTTTTTGATCATCCGTTAGCGCAATAATGGCAACTGCTCCTGGGTGTGTAACTATTTCTCTAGTTGAAGTTTCGCCATTTGGTAAGCTAACTGTATCAACTTTTAGATCAATCATTCTACCAGAGAATATGTGTTCACTACTTATTGTCTTTTCCTCAAACTTTTTCATTGTTAGTCTCCCCCTCATTCAAGATACGATTACCTTTACTTTTTACTAAATTGTGATCTAAATAATCTTTCAATTAGTGTTGGAAATAAATAATGAATCTTTGTACCAAACGCCATCCACCACGGAAGGTTAATTTCTCGTTTTCTTTTAAATAAAACTTTTATGATCTTATTTGCTACATCGTCAGGTGTTAACATATAACGTGCGACTTGCTTTTGATAACTTCCACTTGGGTCAGCTCGTTTGAAAAAATTAGTTTTCACAGGGCCTAAATTTACTGTCGTAATGAATAGTCGATCTGTTTCACTTTCTAATCTTAGTGCGTTTGTATAAGCGATTAATGCACTTTTTGATGCACTATATATGCTAGCTTTCGGTGTAGCCATTTTCCCCGCAATTGACGCAATATTGATAATATGTCCAAAAGATTGTTTCTTAAAAATAGGAAGCAAGATTTTAATCGATTCAACAATTGAAAATAAATTTAATTGAAACATATGTAACATATCTTCGGTTTGCGTTAAATGTGCATATTCGAATACACCAATACCAGCATTGTTAATTACTGCATCAATTTTATGATGATCGTTAATAATTTTTTCAAATACTGCTTTACATGCATGGCTATTTGTTAAATCTGCTGCATAAACATAAACTGTCTTAGCTGATTTACTAGTTAACTGATCGTATAATTGATTAAGTTTCTTTTCTGATCGACTAATTAAAATTAGCCTCGCATTCATTTCTGATAGATTTGTCGCAAGTGCTCGGCCAATCCCGCTAGTTGCGCCAGTAATAATAATCGTCTTATCTGTAAAATCTCTCATTTTCAAACCCCCTGATACCACATTCTTCTATATTATGCTATGATTCATGTGGAATCGCAAATAATTATATGGTGGTGATCATTATCATACCGCTAATCATTGCCCATCGCGGTGCAAGTTACTATAGACCTGAGAATACGATGTCCGCTTTTCAATTAGCATACGATCAACATGCTGATGGGATTGAAACTGATATTCATTTGACAAAAGATCAAGTACCCGTTTTAATTCATGATAAAACGATTAATCGAATCACTAATGAACATGGACCTGTTAATGAGTGGAATTTCAAAGACTTGAAGCAATTAGATATCGGATCATGGTTTAATTCTGAATTTAAAGAGGAAAGAATTGTAGCATTAGAAGAATTATTACAATGGGCTCAAGCAAAAGATATTTTGATAAATTTGGAGTTGAAAATACATAAATCAAGTCATACTCAGATGGAAGATATCGTTTATGACCAGGTCAAGCACTATAATCTACTTGATCGTGTTATTTTTTCAAGTTTTAACAGCTTAAGTATTAAAAAGTTAATGGAGATAGACCCTTTGACTAAACGTGCCCTATTAACCAAAAGACATAATTTAAAGTTAATTGATTTATCAAAACAGTTAAAGACTGTTGGAATTCATATTAAGCATCAAAACACTAATCAAACAATTATTAATAAATATCATCATTATCAACAATACGTAGGTGCCTATACGATCAATCATCCCCAAGTAATGAGGAGATGTTTCCGGTCCAAATGTGATATGATTATTACGGATCGTCCTGACTTGGCTATTGAGAAACGCCAATTATACTTAAAGCAAATTACACAATAATTAATGAGAATTAAATGAGGTATTTTAAATGAAAATCACATTTTTAGGAACGGGAGCTGGATTACCATCTAAGCAAAGAAATGTTAGTTCAGTTGCCTTGCATTTATTAGACAACAAAGGATCAATTTGGTTATTTGATTGTGGTGAAGCGACACAGCATCAGATATTGCATACAACAATCAAACCACGTAAAATAGAAAAAATCTTTATTACTCATTTACATGGCGATCATATTTATGGTTTACCAGGTTTATTGAGTAGCCGCTCTTTCCAAGAAGGTATAAGTCCATTAACGATTTATGGACCAAAAGGGATCAGAGATTATATCGAAATGAGTTTATCAATTAGTCAAACTAAATTAGGTTACCAGCTTAATTTTGTTGAGGTCTATCATGGTTTTCAATTTGTTGAAAACGATTATACGATTGATGTGATTAAATTAGATCATGGTGTTGACTCATTTGGCTATCGAATAATTGAAGCGGATCAGATCGGAGAGCTTCAGGTAGACAAACTTAAATCACTTGGCATAAAGCCCGGTCCAATCTATCAACAAATTAAATCAAACGAAGTGACTCAACTACCTAATGGGGAACTGATTTACAGGCAAGATGTAGTCGGTTCAAATAAAAAAGGCCGTAAAATCGCAATTTTTGGTGATACACGTTATCCATTAAAAAACGTCGATTTTATTTATAATTGTGATCTTTTAATTCATGAAGCAACTTTTCACGGAGAAGATCAAAATTTAGCTGATCAATACTATCATAGTTCAAATGTTCAAGTTGCCGAACTTGCGAAACAGGCACAAGTTAAACAGTTAATTCTGACTCATATATCTGCACGATATCAAGAGCATGATCTCGAGGATTTTTTACGTGAAGCAAGAGCTGTATTTAAACAGACATTATTAGCACAAGATTTCCTAACAATAGATGTGCCAAAGGATACGCGCATAAAATAATGACGATCAGAAACGAGCTAGATTTGTATAATAGAATTAGAGCCACCTGGTAAAGTAGATCTCTATACCAGGTGGCTCTATTGCTTACATTAAGATTTTTTTGCCTGTCTCATTTAACTTTTATAGTCATCTAAAAAGTCTTTTTGGAAACTTGTCGTTGGTCTATCATTATTTACAGGTTGTTTGATTTTTTTAAACGGATTTTCACCGTATTTTTCACTCAACTGATCTATTACTTTTTGTAACGCTTCATCTTCTAAATGATCCTGATAAGTAAATAAATTCAATTGTTCAACGGCTTGTTCTTTTTCGATTAAATTTTGTGCAGTAATTCCTAATAATCGAATTGGTTCGCCATTCCAATTTACATCAAACAATTCATTAGCAATTGCAAATATTTGATCTTCCATAAAAAAGTATTCATCATGTGTCAGACTTCGAGTAATCGTTCTACGATCATGATATCGAATCATAATTTGTAGTGTCTGTGCGACAACCTCTTTTCTCTCTAAACGAACAGCAACCTTTCGAGCGAGTCTTCGAAGTAATGTTGCAATCACCGTTTCATCAGTCGTATCCTCACGTAAAGTTTCTGAATTACCGATACTTTTAAAATCATAAATTGCATCTGGATCTACTGGGCTCGGATCAATACCTTTTGCCCGCTCCTGTAGGCGCTCACCATTAACTCCAAGAATTCTCCTTAATGTAAATCGATCTGCTTCCACCAGGTCACCAATTTTATTAACGCCAATTCGCCTAAGTTTATCAGCTGTTTTTTCTCCAACGCCATACATTTCTTCAATTTGTCTTGGCCATAATTTTTTCGGTAAATCTCGTATTCGTAAAACTGTAATGCCCATAGGCTTCTTCATATCAGAAGCCATCTTCGCTAAAAATTTATTTGGTGCTATTCCAATACTACAAGGTAAATCTAGTTCATTTTTTATTCTCATCTGCAAATTATAGGCAATATCTAATGGTGATCCTAATTCATAACAGTCTGTGATATCAAGATAGCCCTCATCAATTGAGACAGGCTGAACAAGTGGTGTAATTTCTGCCATTAATTTAAATATTTCTTGTGATGCATGACGATAGCGGTCAAAGTTAGGTGGTAATACGATTAATTCTGGACATAGATTTTTCGCCTGCCATAATGGCATAGTTGTTTTAATCCCTTTTGCTCGGGCTTCATAGCTACTCGTCACGATAATTCCTCGACGCTCTTCTGGATTACCTGCGATTGCAAGCGGCTTTCCTTTTAATGATGGATTATATGCAGCTTCAACAGATGCATAAAAGCTATTGATATCGACGTGGAATATGACTCGTCCGTTTTTTGGATACCAAACTGACATATGATCGCTTCCTTTGTTGTCAGAAATAATAATATATCAACCTATGCTTGACTTGCGACTACTTTAATGATCTCAATCACAAGTTCTGTTAATTTAACCAGTTCTGAAATTGGCATTTTTTCATTAGTTGTATGAATGTCTTCATAACCAACAGCCAGATTAACAGTCGGAATACCAAACCCTGAAATAATATTCGCATCGCTTCCTCCACCACTTTGTTGCAATGCACTGTTTCTACCAATGTTTTTCACTGCTTGTTCTGCTACTTGTACAACGTGATCACTCGCTGATAGTTTAAAACCTGTATACATCACTTCAGTATCTAGCTCAACTTTACCGTCAAGCTGACTTGCTGCATCAATAAACGCCTGTTCCATTGTAGCGGCTTGTTTTTTAACTTTATCAGGACTTAGTGATCTTGCTTCTGCAAGAACCTCAACATAATCGCAGACGATATTTGTCTTTTGACCACCTTCAAAACGACCAATATTTGCAGTCGTTTCTTCATCAATTCGACCTAATGGCATTTTGGCAATAGCTTTAGCAGCAATCGTGATTGCAGAAACCCCTTTTTCTGGTGCCACACCTGCATGTGCTGTTTTACCTAATACTTTAGCTAACATTTTAACCTGTGTTGGAGCTGCTACAATAATATCGCCTACTGGACCATCACTATCAAGTGCAAAACCAAACTCTGCATCAATTAATGAAGGGTCTAATGCTTTTGCACCGACTAAACCTGATTCTTCACCGACTGTAATGACGAATTGTATTTGACCATGTGGGATATTTTGTTCTTTCAAGCAATGAATAACTTCAATCATCGTTGCAAGTCCAGCTTTATCATCAGCACCTAGTACAGTTGTACCATCTGTTTTAATAATGTCATCCTCAATGATCGGCTTAACATTTTTACCCGGGACAACTGTATCCATGTGAGACGTGAAATATATTGAAGGTGCATTGATGTTTGCTGGTAATGTACAAATGAGATTGTTAGCTCCAAAGCCAGTTTTTTCTTTTGCATCATCCTCAACAACCTCTAGGCCTAACTCAGTAAATATATTTTTTAGCACACTAGCAATTTCTGTTTCTTCGCCTGTTTCTGAATCGATTTGTACGAGTTCTAAAAATTGATTAATTAATCGTTGTTTGTTTATCATTGAATAAATTCTCCTTTATGTCTAATAGTTAACTTGATTCGATATTTTATAAAAGGCTTGTCACTTACTATAAATCACGATACAATAGTTCTATGATTTCCTGTTTGAAGGAGGTATTTTTTATGGCTAAAAAAAGAAAAGTAAAGAAAACAAATCATAACATGCAAACAGAGCGTAAGCCTTCGAAAAAAGAAAAGCGTAATAAATTAATAGTTTACTTAATGATTATTATTATGCTAGGGTCTGCATTAACTACTGTGTTAGCACAGATCTTTTCATAAGAAGAGTAGCTTAAGAATTAGCTACTCTTTTTTTATGCACAGTTTTCAGTTACTGCGCGGTTCTTAATTTGTAAATAGTGTTCAATTTCGAAGAGTAATTGAAATAAATTTGCTCTAATTTCAAACTCTTGTCTAGTAGTAGGGAGCTGTTCTCTCTCAAAGTATGATTTTAACCACTTGACCTGATCAAGGTGGTAATTTACCGCATTATTTGGATAAATTGCATCTGCAAGGTCAGTATACAGATCGGCTATTTTATGCGATTGCTTAATGGTCATTTCTAATGGCTCGATAATTCTAATCATTTGTTCTAAACTATCTAATTGGACTTTTCGCATTGTGAAATAATCTTTATGTCGATGTGCCTGTTTACCAAAAGTATTACCAATACTCCGCTCTACCCATTCTTCAGCTTGGTGAATTTGAGTCTTCAATGCATTATAACGTTTTATAGGTAATTCTTTACTTTCCCCTCTTAAATATGAAGCAAAATGACGGAACATTTGCTGATAATTTGCTTCTATCTCTTTTTTATATTGCGTCAATTTATGATCCAAACTTGGCATATATAAATTTAACACTAAAGCGACGCCTATTCCCAATATCATAATCACAATTTCATTAAAGATAATTTGTTTATTTATCGTACCTAAGTCATAAAAATGAAAAATCACAACTAGACTTGTGACTATTCCTGGCGCAATTTTTATGATCTGAGCAGTTGGGATAAAAATAAGTAATAATAGACCGACTGTCCATGGTTCATAACCGAATTGTTCAAAAATAAAGTATGCAAAGACAATCGACAATAAACCAGCAGCGAATCGTTGGCCGGCGATTAAGAATGATTGTTTCCGAGTTGGCTGAATACATAAAACAGCAATAATACCAGCCGACCCAGCGAAGCTTAAATTAAATGTCTCTGCAATTAAGACTGCAATTGGAACAGCCAGAATCATTTTAAGCATTTGATAATTAAATTTCACAGCGCTCTGCTCCTCACCCACAAAAAATATAAAAAAGTTATGTAATCATGATGATTTGTTACAACCCTATCTTTCATTATAATTTATAATGCTGGATTATTCAAAACCCATTAGAAAACCAGAATAAAACATTCCTATGAACTATCGAATGTTCTATTCTGGCTTTTTGTAATTTTTAATAGATAGGGGTTGTATCACCTGATATATTTTCTAATATCGTCTTAACATGGGACATAAATCTACCACAGATTACTCCATCTAATATGCGATGATCTAGTGATAAACATAGATTGACCATGTCTCTTGCAGCAAACATATCATTGATAATAACAGGTTTTTTTACTATCGATTCAACTTGTAAAATCGCAGCTTGTGGATAATTAATTACACCCATTGACTGAACTGAACCAAATGTACCTGTATTATTAACTGTGAATGTTCCACCTTCCATATCAGCTTGTGTAAGCTGATTATGCTTTGCCTTATAGGCTAATTCATGGACACTTTTCGCGATACCTTTAATACTCTTTTCATCAACATTATGAATCACCGGAACGTATAATTCAGTTTCATTACCGACGGCAATAGATAAATTAATATCTTTATGTTGAATAATTTTATCGCCTTGCCATGAACTATTCAATTCAGGGAATTCTTTTAAAGCTTTTGCTACAGCATTTAAGAAGAATGCAAAATACGATAAGTTATAACCCTCTTGTTCTTTGAATTTATCTTTTTCAGCATTACGGTATGCAACTAAATTGGTGACATCTACCTCAATCATCATCCATGCATGTGGGATTTCTGTTTTAGAACGGACCATATTTGTTGCAATTGCTTTTCTAATTCCTGTTACCGGGATTTCACGATTAATAGACTGAATGATTTTAGTATTTTTCTTAGCTGATGTAATGTTAGCAGGTATTTTGTTAATAGATTGGTTTGACTTTGCTTTATTTTGCTTTATATAGTTCATAACATCTTTACGAGTAATTCGACCTGATAAACCAGTTCCAGTTAACTCGCTTAAATTAATCTGATGTTCTTGAGCTAACGTGAGTACAGCGGGTGAATATCTATTTTTCATTATTTCTTGCTTTGTTTCAGCTTCGCTTTTATCTGTTTGCAAAGTACCAGAACTATTAGTATTCTCCACTGTTACTTCATCTTGATTAGATTCAATCAATATTTCACAAATAGGGGTACCGACGTCGACAGTTTCATTTTCATTTGCAAGTAATCTGACAATTTTACCTGAATATAATGCAGGGACTTCAGCATTTACTTTATCTGTCATCACTTCTAACACTGGTTGATACTGTTCGATTGTATCACCAGCTTGAATCAGCCATTGACTAATCGTTCCCTCTGTGACACTTTCACCTAATTGCGGCATTGTCATCGTTTTTATCGTCATTTAAATCCCTCCAATCTCTTAGAATGACGACAAGTCAAGCATAGCTTGTTTAATTGAATCTTGATTCACCATAAATGCTTTTTCTAATGTTGGTGCATACGGCATGGCGGGAACATCTGGACCAGCTAGTCGCTTTATCGGTGCGTCTAAATCAAATAAACAGTATTCGGCAATAATAGCTGCTACTTCACTTATAATGCTGCCTTCCTTGTTATCTTCTGTAATGAGTAAAACTTTACCTGTCCTCTTCGCAGCGTCAATAATCGCGTTTTGATCTAGTGGGTAGACAGTTCTTAAATCAAGAACATGAGCATCTACCCCTGATTCTTCGGCTAATTGATCCGCAATTTCCTTGACGTAGTGTAACATGAGTCCATATGAAATGACTGTTATGTCTGATCCGTTTCTCACAACATTTGCTTTCCCAATTGGAATCACTTCATCAGTTGATGGAACTTCTTCTTTAAGTAATCGGTAAGCACGCTTATGTTCAAAGAATAAAACTGGATCTGGATCTCTAATTGCAGCTTTTAATAGACCTTTAGCATCTCTAGGACTAGAAGGCATAACAATTTTCAGGCCCGGTTGATTAGCAAAGACAGCCTCTATTGATTGTGAATGATAAAGTGCTCCATGCACACCACCACCATATGGTGCTCGTATCGTAATTGGACTACTCCAATCATTATTAGATCTATAACGAAGCTTAGCCGCTTCTGAAATTATTTGATTAACTGCAGGTAAAATAAAATCAGCGAATTGAATTTCAGCAATTGGAATCATGCCATACATCGCTGCGCCAATGCCAACACCAACTATGGCCGATTCAGCAAGTGGTGTATCAATGACCCTCTGTTCTCCAAATTTCTCATATAATCCATCTGTAGCTCTGAAAACTCCACCACGTTTTCCAACATCTTCACCAAGAATGAATACTCGTTCATCCCGTTCCATTTCTTCTTCCATTGCTAATTGAATCGCTTCAATATATGATAATATGGGCATATTTTCCTCTCCTCATATATGATGAATTTTCATTTACTAAAATCATTGTTCATAAAAATATGACCAAATGTTTAATTACTGATACACACCATCAAATAGTGTTTCAGGTGCTGGATACGGTGCTTTCTCTGCAGCCATTGTTGCTTGATCTATTTCATGTTTTATTTTTGCTTCCATTTCTTCTTCTAACTCAGTAGTTAAAATATTTTGATCTGATAAATATTTTTTAAAACGGAGAAGTCCATCTTCTTTTTTAGCCGTCTCAATTTCTTCTTTCGTTCGATACGTTAAATCATCATCATCACTTGAGTGAGCTGTTAAACGATAACTAACAGCTTCAATTAATGAAGGTCCTTCTCCATTGATTGCACGTTCTCTCGCTTGCTTAATCGCTGAATAGACAGCCAATGGGTCATTTCCATCTACTGTTTCACCGTACATTCCATAACCAATGGCGCGGTCTGAGATGCGCTCACAAGCCACTTGTTTATTAAGTGGAACTGAAATGGCATATTGATTATTTTCCACCATGATGATAACTGGTAATTTATGAACTGCTGCAAAGTTAGCTCCCTCATGAAAATCACCTTGATTAGTTGAACCTTCTCCCAAAGTTACAAATGAAACCGCACGATCATCGTTCATTTTACACGCTAACCCTACTCCTACTGCATGTGGGACCTGGGTAGATACAGGTGATGAACCAGATAACATCCGTAATCGTTTCGATCCGAAATGACCGGGCATCTGTCTTCCGCCTGAATTTGGATCAGCTGCCTTAGCAAAAGCTTGTAACATTAACTCTTCTAGTGTCATACCTAATGTTAAAACGACTCCAAAATCCCGATAATATGGTGCTGAATAGTCATGGTCTCGATCTAGTGCGTACGCCGCGCCTACTTGTAATGCTTCTTGGCCTTGACAAGAGACTAAAAATGGTATTTTTCCAGCTCGATTTAACAACCACGTCCGTTCATCAAAACGTCTTGCTGTTAGCATTAGTCGATACATTTCTAAGCAATCACGATCTGTTAATTGTAAATCTTTATGATTTAACATCATATCCCCCCTCATATAGTGTGTACTGGTTGATTTTCCATCGCTAAAGCAACCTCTTGGATTGCCTCGCTTAATGACGGATGTGGATGAATATTTAATCCAATCTCTGATGCTGTTGCATCTAGTAGCATCGCTAAACTAGCTTCAGCGATTAACTCTGTCACATCTTGGCCAATTAAGTGAATGCCGATAATATCATTTGTCTCTACATTAATAATCATTTTTATAAAGCCATCACTATGTCCGTTAATTAATGCTTTACCAATTGATTTAAATGACAATTTTTTTATTTTAAAATTAATATTTTGTTCTTTTGCTTGTTGTTCAGTTAAACCAACTGTTGCGACTTCTGGTTGGCTATATACACAACTAGGTGTAAATGTTGTATGTTGAAACTTTTCAAGTACACCAGCCATATGCTCAACCGCTAATTTCCCTTCATGAGCTGCGACATGCGCAAGTTGTGCTCCACCTATGCAATCTCCAACAGCATAAATGTGATCTTCTTTCGTTTGATAATACTGATTAACCGTTATAAAACCAGCATCATTAGTTTGTATTGATGTATTGTCAAGTCCAATATCATCAGTATTTGCAGATCTTCCAATCGCGACAAGGACTTTTTCAGTCGAGATTGAAAGAGTACCTTCGTTTGAAACAATTTCTAAATCAACAAGTTGCTTGTGATTAATCTGCTGATTAACAATCTTAGTACTTGTTAATATTTTTACACCTTTTTGTTTTAACTCTTTCATTAACTGCATTGATAAGTCTTGATCAAATGATGGTAATAGCTTTGATTCAGCCTCAATAATCGTAACATCGACACCAAAATCGTGAAAAAGTGAAGCAAACTCCACACCAATAACACCACCACCAATAATAACGATTGATTTAGGTAATTCTTTAAGTGCTAATATGTCATCCGAAGTGAGAATGTAATCACCATCAATCGGCAGAACATTTAGTGTCCTTGCCCTAGTTCCCGTTGCTAGTAAAACATGTTTACCAACTAGAACCGTATGATCTCGCCCATCATCATACTGCACTGATATCGTTCCAGACATTGGTGAAAATATAGATGGGCCGAGTAATCTACCATATCCATTTATAATCTCTATTTGATTTCGTCTCATTAAAGTTTGTAATCCTTGATAAAGCTGATTGATGATTTTATCCTTACGAGCTAATACTTCTGAATAATGAAGTAAAGGATGTGATGTTTCAATTCCGAATTTCTGGCTATTAACAATTGATTGAAATACAGAAGCACTTTTTAATAAACTTTTTGTTGGTATACAGCCTTTATGCAAGCATGTTCCACCAATAAAATCCTTTTCAACTATTGCCACTGTCATTCCCAATTGACGAGCACGAATTGCAGCTACATAACCTCCCATACCACCACCTAATATTACTAGGTCATAATTATTACTCATAAAAAAAGCTCCTTTTTCAAAAATTTAGTCTATAACAGATTACTCACTTTTATCTTAACGCTTAATTTAAACATAATCAAGTAATTTATTATATGATATTAGCACCTAGTTATAATTATTAAACAAAAAAAAGACTATTGCTAGTCTTTTTTAAAGGTTCAATGTCAAATAGTGTTGGTAGGTTTTATAATTAGTCGAGAATAAATTTATATTAGCTTTAATAAAGATACAACTTGTTCACCGCAGGTGAAATACACTCGCTGTTTTTCACTTCTAAATTAAATGCCTACTATTTTAACTAAGCAGTTTCATCTTGCTTTCGTTCCTCTATAAATGTAAGGGATCTAACCCTTTGTCTTTAATATTAAATGCTTTTCGTCGACTTAATTATTAGTGAATCTACTGGCCTTTTTCTATGGAAACAGAAAAAAGGTGTCAGCGAATTCGTAAAAAACTCACCAACACCAAAAATTATAGAACCTTTTTAAATTGTCTTATTCAAAGAATGCTTGATATAAAGATTTAACCGCTGCGTTTACTGCTTCTTCTTTGATACCAAACATGAGTGATACTTCAGATGAGCCTTGATTAATCATTTCAATGTTAACATTAGCATCTTTTAGAGCTTTAGTAGCAATATAGGCAGTCCCTATTTGTCTTTGCATGCCCTCGCCTACAATCATAATTAGTGCTAAACCTCGTGCAACATGAACTTGATCTGGTTTCAATTCAGCTTTAATTCGCTTAATTACATTTCGTTCTTTTCGCTCATCCATTTGATTTGCGCGCATAATTACTGACATATCATCAATTCCTGAAGGTGTATGCTCATATGATATACCTTCATCCTCTAAGATATGTAATAATCTGCGTCCAAAACCAATTTCTCTATTCATTAGGTATTTACTAATGTATAAACTCATAAAACCTTCATCACTTGCTATCCCAACAACTGGATTTTCACCTGTCTGAATTTCTTTTTTAGCAACAATCATCGTGCCAGGACAATTAGGGTTGTTTGTATTTTTAATACAAACAGGTATCTCAGCTCTTACAGCAGGAATTAATGCTTCAGCATGAAAGACTGAGAAACCAGCATATGAAAGTTCACGCATCTCTTTATACGTTAGCGTTGCAATTTCTTTCGGATTATTAACAATTGTTGGGTTAACACAATATACAGAATCTACATCTGTAAAGTTCTCATATAAATTAGCCTTAACACCTGCAGCTATGATTGAACCTGTAATATCAGATCCACCACGTGAAAATGTCACCAGTTTTCCTGTAGATGTATAACCAAAGAAACCTGGAATCACCAGAATTCCATCGTATTCTCTTAATCGATAGATCTTATCAAAGCTTTCCTCAAGAATTTGAGCCCCACCAGGTTGATCACTTAGTATCAATCCGGCATCTTTTGGATTTAGATATCTAGCATTCATACCTAATGAAGTTAAATACTCACTCAAAATTTGAGCTAAAGTATCTTCACCGACAGCTTTTAGTGCTTCTAATTTTGAATAAATTGCTTCACTACTTGCAAAAATATTTTTAATCTCAGTTTCAATTTTGTCAATGACTTGATCAGATAAGTTTAGATCAGTGACGATCGAGCGAAATCGCTCAACAACAAGAGACAATTCACGTTCATATTGTCTATTTTCTTTGTATGATTCACCTAAGTTAATTAATAAATCTGTTACTTTAACATCATTAGCGAATCGTTTTCCTGGTGCTGATACAACAATAATTCGTCGTTCCTTATCAGATTGAATAATTCTCGCAACTTTTTCTAATTGTTCAGCATCTGCTACTGAACTTCCCCCAAATTTTGCTACTTTCATCATACACATCTCCAATATTTTTTTCTATATCAAATCTTACCACAAAACAGTGAATATTGTTATAGAAATTTTCGATTATTTTCTGAAAATTGTGTATAATGTCAGTGTTTTATTTATGCTAGCTTATCGTTTAATGAACATTTGAGTCCAATACTTCCCATCTTCTACATAACCTACACCAATATGACTAAAATCCCCTAATATATTTGCTCTATGGCCAGAGCTATTCATCCAAGCTCTAAACACATCATGCGGTGTTTGTTGTCCACGTGCGATATTTTCAGCAGCACTTCGATAATGGAGCCCAAAAGCTTTAATCATATCAAATGGCGAACCATAAACTGGACTATTATGTGAAAAATAATTGTTTTCTAACATATCAGCCGATTTTATTCTTGCTACTCTTGATAATTCCCAATCAGGTCTAAGCTCACTTAAACCGTGACGTGCTCTTTCCTGATTAACTAGCTGAATTACTATGTGTTCAATATGTTTAATCGCATCAATATTTGGTATATTAATTTTATCTTTCGGGTAAATGAGATCAGGATTTTTCAGCTGTGGATTTGCCTCAATTATCTCTGTCACACCAATTTGATACTTTAATGCAATTTTCCAAAGGGTATCATTCGGTTGTACAGTATAAGTTGAATCTGCATTTACGCTAATGGGGATCATCATGAATAACAATCCAGCGACAATAATTATTTTTTTCATAAAAAAACCTCCTTTTTTGTATAGTTTGTAACAATAAGGAGGTTTTTATTCGAAAAGAAATTTACTTATTAAATATATATTTTTATGTTGCCCTGATAAAAAATTTAAACAGATTTTCATATAATTAAAACGGATCGATCTACTCTTCCGATGAGTTTTAACGACCAATAAAATCAATCTCATGTTATGTGCAAATAATGGTAGTTCTGTCAGCATACCATTATTACCATTTATTGATAATTTTTTATCTTATATATCTGTATTTTATATAAAAATCCTCTCTTAAGTTGATTTACTTTATTAAGAGAGGATCATTAATTTTAAATATATAGATATTTCTAAAAATTAGAACGACTTGTGTTGAATCTTGATAATAAAAAATTATTGGGAAATATAAACAGTGTTGTTATCCTGATGTAATAAATTCTAAATTAATTTAACTCGCACGATATTCTAATCGTAGATGATCAGCAACCATGGCGATAAATTCACTATTCGTTGGCTTAGCTTTGGAACTGCTGACTGTATAACCGAATAATTCTGAAATTGAATCAATATTACCACGACTCCAAGCGACTTCAATTGCATGACGAATCGCACGTTCTACACGTGAAGGCGTTGTATTGTATTTCTTAGCGATATCAGGATAGAGAACTTTAGTGATAGAGCCCAACAGTTCAACATTATTGAAGATCATCGCAATCGCTTCTCTTAAGTACATATATCCTTTAATATGAGCTGGTACACCAACTTCATGAATAATATTTGTAATACTTGCTTCCAAATCAAACTTCTTCTGTTTATGGTCTGGATGCTTAGCCGTTTTACGCTCGATCCTTGGCTTACCATAAACCTGACGGACTTGATCAGCTAAATATTCTAAATCAAACGGTTTCAATATAAAGTATGAAGCACCTAGGTCAGCTGCTTTTTTCATTACGTCTTCTTGCCCAAAAGCAGTTAACATGATAACTTGTGGTTGCTTCTTCAAATTCAGATCTCTCATTTCTTTTAAAACAGCTAATCCATCCATATGTGGCATGATAATATCTAATATAACAACATCAGGGCTAGTATTTGTTAGTACATCCAAACTTTCCCTTCCGTTATTTGCCACACCGACAATTTCGATATCTTGTTGAGTTTCAAAATAATCTTCCATCACGCGTACTAATTCCTGATTGTCATCAACCAAACAAACTCTAATTTTTCCCACTATCAATTCCTCCTTAAATTCCCGAACTTCTCTTAACTATGATTCGACGTAAAATTGCGTATACCTTTTAAAAAAAGCAAGAAAATTTTTATTCGCTAAAACTTCTTAAGTTTCGCTAAATTCGGTAAAATTGACAATAATCTCATTCCAGTATTTTTCTTTTTTGTCGAAAATAATTTATGTTTATTATATCACAAATATCATTAAGTCAATATGTAGTTAACGATTTTAATCATTAAAAAAAACCTGAACATATATTATTCAGGTTTTTTTATAACATGATCATCAACTTACTTTAGCGAATGCCCCTTTATAGTTAATTTCAGCTTCATCAAGCATCCATTCAATATGAATGCCATAGCCTGATGTTGGATCGTTTACAAAAACATGGGTTACAGCTCCAATTAACTTGTTATTTTGAATAATCGGACTTCCGCTCATACCTTGCACAATTCCCCCTGTCTTTTCTAACAGGCGTTCATCAGTCACCTTAATAACCATACCTTTAGTTGCGGGATTCTTTTGTTCAATGGTACTGATGATTTCAATATCAAATGCTTCTACTTTCTCATCATCGATCACAGTTAAAATTTGTGCTGGACCTTCAACCACTTCATGGCTATAAGCAATTGGGATTGGTTCTGTTAAATCTTCCTTAGATAAATCAATATCTAACTCACCGAATACCCCAAATGAGCTGTTTTTCGTGATATTACCTAATAAATTTTCATTTTTATTAAATGTTGCTCGTTTTTCACCGGGAAGACCGCTATTTCCTTTTTGAATTGAAGTTATCTTCGATTTTACTATTGTACCTGATTTAATTTCAATTGGTTCTTTAGTGTCAATATCTGCTATGACATGACCAAGTGCTCCATACATGTTAGTTTGTGGGTCAAGAAATGTCATCGTACCGATCCCAGCTGCAGAATCGCGAATATATAATCCGATTTTATAGCTGTCTGTTTTTTCATCATATACTGGAATCAGTTCATCCTCAAAGACTTTGTGATCTCGTTGATATTTTATCTGAATCGATTCATTGTTTTGCCCTGCTTCTGCTACAATTGGCCCAATATCCTCAATGGATTGAATCGAGTGTTGATTCATTTCTAAGATGTTATCTCCAATTTTAATTCCGATTTCTCTACCTGGTGATTGATTATCTGCTTCGTCACCAATGTAATGATAACCAACTACTAAGACACCAAGCGTTTCAAGACTAACTCCAATTGATTGACCACCTGGGATGACTTGATATTGATGATCAACATTGACGTTTATCTTTTTCAAAGGAAAATCATTATATTGATATTGAAGCTCTGTTTTACCTTTTTCTAATGGTGTTAAGTAGTTATCTTCTATTTTTATGATTTGTTGATCTTGTTGATCAATGATTGAAAAAGACGGATTGGAAGTTGAAATTTCAATTGTTTCAGGTTGATTTGTATATAAATTAATTTGCGTTGGAATGGCTAAATACTCTTTAACCGGTGGAATAAAAGGTAAGATTAATAAAGCAATAATTAATGCGATCCCACACAAATTTTTGAATATTTGTCTATTCACATTTCACTCTCCTTTTTTCTGTTTTATTTCTTTCTGTACCTTTACTTTGGCCTTCTAGAGACATTTTTAAACCAAGCAAAGTTCTCAAAAACTTGAGAAGATTTCCTTCTTTAAATAAAAAAAAAGAAGCTTAACCTATATAAGCTTCTCACCATCCAAATTTGACTTTTATAATGTCAAATCAATAATTATTGAGTTATTTTAAATTGTTTAGCACTACTGATTAACTCTTTGGCATAGCTAACTGATGTATCAGTTAACGATGTTCCAGTTGTCATTCTTGCTAATTCTTCAATTCTTTCCTGTTCAGTTAGCTGTTTAACACGCGTATATGTCTCTTGTTGTGATGCTATTTTTTCGATCAATAAATGATGATCTGCCATAGCTGCAACTTGTGGTAAGTGAGTAATGCATAACACTTGAGAGTCAATTGAAATCGTATGTATCTTTTCCGCAATCGCTTGAGCGACACGACCACTTACACCAGTATCAACCTCATCAAATATAACACTTGTAACTCCTTGATGTTTTGCAAATACCTTTTTAAACGCCAACATTATCCTAGATAGTTCTCCTCCTGAAGCCACCTTATCTAATGGTTTCACAGGTTCACCTGGATTTGTGGAAAGTAAAAATCGAACTTGATCAAAGCCATTTTCACCTAAATGGACTGGTTTTCCTGATAACTCTGGATCTCCTGGCTTTCCTGCACGAATTTCAATCTCAGTTTCAAACTGTGTTTTCTCCATATAAAGATCTATTAATTCCGCTTTTATTACATCAATTAAGCGTTTTGCGCCTTGTACTCTGCGATCATGGAGTTGCTTAGCTTCTATCAATGCATCCTCAGATAATTCATTAATTTCATCAGCCATTTCCTGTAATGATTGATCTCGATTTTCTAACGTTTCAATTTCATCTTCAATTTCTGCGGCGTATTCGATAATTTCATTAACATTTGATCCATATTTTCTGATCAGCAACTGAATTTCATTTAATCTTGATTCAATTTCAGCTAGGCGCTCTGGTTCATAAGACATTTGATCTAAGTAATTCCGTAGTTGAATGCTAATTTCTTCAAGCATATAATATTGATTTGAATAGGATTCACTTAACTTTTCAAGCTCTGGCTCAAGACTGCTAGCTGTTTCTAATGCTGCTGAGCCCATTGATAGCCAATCTAATCCTTTATGTTCTCCTCTTAATGAATTATACGCTTCAGTTACATTTTCATAAATTTGTTCAAAATTAACTAATTTCTCACGTTCTTGTCTTAATTCGATATCCTCATTTACTGAGAGCTCGGCTTGAGTAATCTCATTTAATTGAAACCGTAGTAAATCAAGACGCTGAATTGACTCTTGCTCGTTGTTCTTTAATGAATCGTAAACAACCTTTGCCTTTTTTAATTTGTTATATACTCTCTGATAATCATTGAATCGATCGTTTTCATGTTCTTGATTAAACATATCCAACAAACTAAGATGTCGACTAGAATCTAATAACGATTGTGTTTCGTGTTGTGAATGAATATCAATTAAGGTCTGGCCAAACTCACGCAAAATAGCTAAGGTTACTAATGAACCATTAACGCGACAGATACTTTTACCTTTTGCACTAATTGTACGGTGAAGAATGATCATACCTTCTTGATCATATTCAATACCATATTTATCGAAAAGTTTATAAATGGCATGTTTCGGATTGTCAATTGTAAATAAGCCTTCTAATACAGCCTTATTCTTCCCATGTCGAACATATTCAACTGATCCTCTTCCGCCTGTAAGAAGTTCAATAGCATCAATAATAATTGATTTACCAGCTCCGGTTTCACCTGTAAGAACTGTTAATCCGTCGTTAAACGAAATGGTTAATTGATTAATGATCGTAAAATTTTGAATTGAAAGTTCACTTAACAAAACCATTCACCTCGAATCAGTCGCATAATTTTTATAGCATATTTAAAAATCTCTTTTCAAGATCATGTGTTACGGCTTCATTACGACAAATAATTAATATGGTGTCATCTCCACAAATTGTCCCAATTATTTCTTCCCATTGTAAATGATCAATTAATGCACCTAACGCATTAGCATTACCCGGCAATGTTTTTAATACTAGGAAGTGAGTTGCTTTATCTAAGCTAATAAAAGAATCTTGCATTAATCGTTTTAATTTTTCCAGTGGATTAAAACGGCGATCAGCAGGTAAACTATATTTATAAGAGCCATTCTCAGTTGGAACCTTTATTAGGTGTAATTCTTTAATATCTCTTGATATTGTAGCCTGAGTTACGTTATAGCCTTCACTTTTTAAAATATCGACTAGCTCTTCCTGCGTTTCAATATCGTGATTAGCGATATATTCACGTATTTTCATATGTCGTTGCCCTTTTTTCATACCCTTTACTCCTTCCATGGATAAATGATTACAATGTCTGATGTGCATCCTTAACTACTTTTTCAATTAAGCTTGAGTAATCAATTGTATCTAATGAAATATTTGGTGTAAATTTAAAGTGAGCTAAAAATTCAATATTACCATCGCCACCTGTAATAGGAGAATATGTTAGGTCTACAAGCGATAATTGATTTTCGCTGGCTGCTGCAATTGTATCACGTAATACTTCCTCATGTACTTTAGCATTGCGAACAATTCCACGTTTCTCTACTTTATCTTTTCCTGCTTCGAATTGTGGTTTAATAAGCGCGACAACGTCTGAACCTTCGCTCAAGATATCCTTTAATGGTGGGAAAATTAATTTTAACGAAATAAAGGAGACATCAATTGTTGCAAAATTAGGTTCACCATGAGTAAATAATTCTGGTGTAGCATGCCTAAAATTAGTTCTCTCCATCACAATTACGCGATCATCATTTCTTAATTTCCATGCTAATTGATTATATCCAACATCAATAGCATAACAAAGACTAACACCATTTTGTAGGGCACAATCAGTAAATCCACCAGTAGATGCACCAATATCCATCATAATCCGATCTTGAATCTCAAGATCAAAATATTTTAGTGCTTTCTCTAATTTAAGCCCACCGCGTCCTACATATGGAATTTCTTTACCTTTTATTTCGAGAGGTATATCTTCTTTAACCTTAACACCAGGCTTATCCATTCGATTCGAACCTGAAAAAACAAGCCCAGCCATAATACTGCGCTTTGCTTGTTCTCGCGTTTCAACTAAACCTCGTTCAACAACTAAAACATCTAGCCGTACTTTCTTTACTGTCATTACCTTCTATCCTCTACTTATACAAGATTTCGACTTGTTTATTTTATTCATCACTAATTAAAGTGATCAGATCGAGCAAAATTTATGATTCACGGTTACTAATATAATCAATAAAAGCATGAAGTGTTGAGTTAGCAATTTGAGCTTGATTTAGCGATGCTTCAGCTTGTTTAATATTAGCTGCTTTAGCCTGTAATGCACCTTCAATTCCTAATAACTTCGGATAAGTACTTTTCTTATTTTCCTGGTCACTACCGACTGCTTTACCAAGTTTCTGCTCATCGCCTTCTATATCAAGTATATCATCTTGAATCTGAAAAATTAAACCAATATGATGACCGAATTCTCGGATTGCTTTTAGTTGTTCTTGTGCTGCACCTGCAAGATATGCTCCTATTTCAACTGCGAAAATAAGTAGCTCTCCAGTTTTTAATCGATGTATTTGCTCTAATTCTGATAAATTTACTTGTCTTTCTTCTGCTTCAAGGTCTAAAATCTGGCCTGCAACCATTCCTGTTGGACCAGACGCCATGCTTAATCGCTTGATAATAGTGACCTTTTGTTCCGCTGTAAGGTTTTCAGCTTCACTAATTACCTGAAAGGCAAGTGTTAATAAAGAATCACCCGCTAAAATTGCTGTAGCTTCGCCAAATTCAATATGATTCGTTGGTTGTCCTCTACGTAGATTATCGTCGTCCATTGCAGGTAAATCATCATGAATTAAAGAGTATGTATGCACTAACTCAAGTGCGATAGCGGCAGGAAGTACATCTTCTTTCTTACCACCAAATGCCTCTACGCTTGCTATCATTAAAATTGGTCGGATTCGTTTACCACCAGCTTTAATCGAGTATAGCATCGAGGCTTTAAGTGTTGACGGGATCGATAACTTTTCAATTGATTCAATTAGGGAATGATTAATAAATTCAAGATTTGCCTCTAAATAATTTCTAAAATTAAAGTTCATCTCTATTCCTCCTCAAGATCAATTGGTTTTATCTCACCTTCTTCAGTAATAATGTTTGCCATTTGTTTTTCAACTTGGGCCAATTTTTCATCACACCATTTAGATAGTCTCATGCCTTTTTCATAATAAGATATCGCATCTTCCAAAGGTACATCATCAGCCTCAAGTTTCTTTACGATTGCTTCTAATTCAGCCATTGTTGATTCAAAGGTTCTTTTATTATCAGTCATTTGAATTCTCCTCAATATGTGTAATTTCGGATTCGATTGTTCCGTCAGCTAGCCTCAACGTCATACGATCACCTAATTCAACATGATTAACTGATTTTATAATATTACCTGATTGATCATAACCAATTGAATAGCCACGTTTCATCGTATGTAGTGGGCTTAATAGCATGAGCTTGTTTAAATACCGATCAAATTGTGTAACTTTATGATCAAATTGTTTTTGAAAATGATTGTGTAAATTCTGTCTTAGAAAGTTCATTTTTTGCTGATAGGACTTTAATTGATGCTCAGGATTATTTAGTTTAAATCGTGTTCTTGTCTCTTGATAAATATCCTTTTTATTTTGAATCAGTTGAGTCGTGTTCTTTTCTAGCCTCTCAACTAGACGATCTAATTCTTGTTCCTTTTGGAAAATTAACTGTTTTGGATATTGAAAAGCAGTACTTGATTTTAATTTATTGAGTTGCTCATGCTTTTTATTAATTATTGTACTAAATTGATTATGGAGCACTCGTTTTAGATTATTTGTTCGATCAATTAAATCTACCAAGTTAGGAACAGCTAATTCAGCGGCTGCTGTCGGTGTAGCTGCTCTTAAATCAGCAACAAAGTCAGCAATTGTAGTGTCAGTTTCATGACCAACTGCTGAAATTATTGGGATTCGTGAATTTGCGATCGCTCGAGCAACTATCTCTTCGTTAAAAGGCCATAATTCTTCTATCGATCCTCCACCACGTCCAACAATTAATGTATCGATTGACTCCATTTGATTAGCTTGATTAATTTTATTAACCAGATCAAATTTGGCTTGTTCGCCTTGAACAAGCGCAGGAAAAACGGATATCTTTACAATCGGAAATCGTCTGTTAATTGTCGATAAAATATCCTTGATTGCAGCTCCTGTAGGTGAAGTAATGATGCCAATGTGTTCTGGAAATGAAGGAATTGATTTTTTTCTTGTCTCATCAAATAATCCTTCATTTGAAAGCTTTTGTTTCAATTGTTCAAAAGCTAAATGTAATGCACCTACGCCGTCAGGGATCATATCATGAACGTAAAGCTGATATTGGCCTGCTGCTTCGTAAACACTTACCTCACCTTTAACAATGACATGCATACCGTCTTCAGGTTGAAATCTCAATGAACGATTATAACCGGCAAACATTACGGCTAAAATTCTTGATTGATCGTCTTTTAGCGTAAAATACATATGCCCTCTACTATGGAGCTTAAAGTTTGATATTTCTGCTTTTAACCAGACGGTAGTTAAATGTTGGTCAAGTTCGAATTTTCTTTTTATGTAACGAGTTAGTGCTGTTACAGTTAAATATCTTTCTGACACATTGATCACACCTTTATTATTCATGCGAGCATTGGTTAAGAGCTGCTTTAATTGTATTCTTTAACAGCATTGTAATCGTCATCGGTCCAACACCTTTAGGAACTGGTGTTAAATATCCTGCCTTTTCTTTGACAGAATCAAAATCAACATCACCAGTCAATGTTCCATCTTCTAAACGATTAATACCAACGTCAATGACAACTGCTCCTTCTTTAATGTATGATGCGTCGATCATATTAGCTCGTCCAACAGCAACGATAACAATATCAGCTGCTTGAACCAACTCTTTCATATTAGTTGTCCTCGAATGGCAATAAGTTACCGTAGCATTTTCATTTAATAGTAATTGGCCAACAGGTTTTCCAACGATGTTACTTCTTCCAATGACAACTGCATGTTTACCTGCTATGTCAATTTTGTTCATTTGTAGCATAGTTAAAATTCCGTAAGGCGTACAAGGTAAAAATGTTTCTTGATTAGTCATCATTTTCCCAATATTAATAGGGTGAAAACCATCAACATCTTTAATCGGACTTATTGCTTCAATGACACGTTGTTCATTAATATGAGTCGGAAGTGGTAGCTGTACTAAGATGCCGTTAACACTATCGTCTTGATTTAACTCATAAATTAAACTAAGCAATTCTTCTTCTGTCGTTTCAGATGAAAGCTGTAATAATTCCGAGTCCATACCAATATATTCCGCAGCTTTTTGTTTTCCCGAAACATATGAGCGCGATGCTGGGTGATCTCCTATCAAAATAACAGTTAACTTAGGATGAATACCTTTCTTTTTCAAATTAGCGAGCTCTGTTTTCATTTGATCACGTAATGTTTGTGAAAGTTGATCACCATAAATTATTTCTGCTGACATATAAAACATCCCCTTTATTTATTAATTTTTGCTAATACACCATTAATAAATTGGCCTGACTTCTCATCTCCGTAAATATGAGCAACTTCAATGACTTCGTTAATGACAACACCTTTTGGTGTATCAAGATCAGAAAACATTTCAAACACCGCCATACGAAGAAGTGCTTTTTCTACATATGCTAACCGATCTAGCGTCCAATTTTCTAAATGCTCAGTGATTTTTTTATCTATTGATTCTTTTTCTCTAACTACTCCATAAATTAGCGTTCTAACAAATTCATTAGGTTCTTCCTCTAAAATATGTTCAATTGCGCTATCCACATCAAAATCTTCATTATCTAATGAGAAAAGCACTTGAAAAGCTTTTTCTCTTCCAAGTCTACGATTCATTTGTATTCTCCTTGCTCACGTCTATTCTTGTTTGTATTATAAACGATACTATAAAATATTATCATAGCACAATGCTTTATATTAAAAAATAGATTTTGCAATAATATATCAATCAAAAAGATAAATTTACCTTGAATTGGCACGTTCTAAAAAGCAACGAAAAGACCCTTAGAATAAATCTCTAGGGTCCTTTAGCATCACTAATGTTATTCACTTTGACTTTCTTCTTTATCCATGTGAACACCAACGACATGAACATTAATTTCTTCTATTTCTAATGCAGTCATTGTTTTTAATTGTTGTCTAATATTTTGTTGAACTTTTTGAGCAACTAGTGGAATTGTAACACCATAATTAAACACAACATATACATCAATTGTTACGCCTGTGTCTGTTAGCTCGACTTTAATACCTTTAGTATGTGTCTTTAAACCAAATCTTTCTGCAACGTCTGTTGCAAAATTTCCTCTACGTGAGTATACACCTTCAATTTCAGTCGTTGCTATTCCTGCAATAACTTCTATCACTCCAGGTGCTATCTCTACTTTACCTAAACTTGCGTCTTCACTGACATTTAAAATTGTTTCTTCGCTCAAAATGCTCCACTCCTTTAACATTATCAGCACTGCACATATGCCCTTATTACCTTACATCATCGAGAATCGGATTTAATTCAAGGAATTTCGTATTAAAATTACCTGATAGGAATACCGAATGTTCCATAACTTTTTGATGGAAAGGAATTGTTGTTGAGATACCCTCAACATAAAATTCACTTAACGCTCGTTTCATTCGCTCAATTGCTTCATCTCTCGTTTGACCATAAGTAATGAGTTTAGCAATCATTGAATCGTAATAAGGTGGGATAATATATCCCGGGTACGCAGCAGAATCTACTCTAACACCTAAACCACCTGGCGGTAAATACAGCTCGATTTGCCCTGGATTCGGTAAGAAATCACGATATGGGTCTTCTGCATTAATCCGGCATTCAATTGCCCAGCCACTTAGTTTAACATCCGATTGTTTAAAATCTAGCGGCTGATTATTTGCAATTTTAATTTGCTCTTTAATTAAGTCAATGCCTGTCACCATTTCTGTAACAGGATGCTCAACTTGAATTCGCGTATTCATTTCCATAAAATAGAATTCATTAGAACTTTTATCAAAAATGAATTCAATTGTTCCGGCACCAGAGTAGTTTACAGCTTTGGCTGCTTTAATAGCGGCCTCTCCCATTTGTTTGCGAATTTCCTCATTGATTGCGGGAGATGGTGTTTCTTCAATTAACTTCTGCAATCGGCGTTGGACTGTGCAGTCTCTCTCACCTAAGTGTATCACATTACCATAGTTATCAGCTAGTATTTGTATTTCAACATGTGAGAAATCTTCAATAAATTTTTCTAAATAGACACCTGGGTTCCCAAATGCTTGTTCCGCTTCTTGTTCAGTTACTTTAATCGCTTTGATTAAGTCTTGTGGATCTCTTACGACACGAATTCCCTTACCCCCACCACCAGCAGTCGCCTTAACAATTACTGGATAGCCAATCTGCTCAGCAAAATCGCTCGCCTCTTTAATATCCTTAATCACTCCATTTGTTCCTGGAACAATAGGTACACCAGCGTCCTCCATCGTTTTCCTTGCAATATCCTTTGTTCCCATTTTTTGAATCGCATATACACTAGGACCAATAAAAGTGATATTGCATTTATCACACAGTTCAGCAAAATCAGGATTCTCTGCTAAAAATCCGTAACCAGGGTGAATCGCTTCTGCTCCTGTTAAATTAGCAACACTCATAATTGGAGTGAAATTCAAATAGCTCTCAGAACTATTTGCTGGACCAATACAATACGCCTCGTCAGCTAACTGGACATGTAGTGCGTCAGCATCAGCTTCTGAGTAGATTGCCACAGTTTCAATACCAAGCTCTTTACATGCTCTAATAATCCGAACAGCAATTTCACCGCGATTGGCAATTAAGATTTTCTTAAACACATTACCAACCTCCTACTTTAGTTTAATTCTAAATAGAGGCTGACCATATTCAACAAGCTCTCCATTTTCAGCAACGACTTCTACAACCTCACCGTTCACATCTGATTCAATTTCATTAAACAATTTCATCGCTTCGATCATGCAAACAATCGTGCCTTTGCTTATTTGTTCACCAACAGAAATATATGGACCACTATCTGGAGATTCAGATCGATAAAATGTCCCAACCATTGGAGAAGTAATTTCATAATCATAATGTGCCTCAGCTTCTGTCTGCTCCGATGCTGCTTGATAAACTTGATTATCTTGATTGCTTTGAATCGGCTCAATCACTGCTTGTGGTAAATATTGAACAGTATCTTGTTTATAAGCTGGTGCCGTATGTTTTTTTAATTTTAACTTTTGATTATCTGCTTCATATACCATTTCATCAACAGATGATTCATCTAATGCTTTTATTAACGCTTTAATTTCATCAATCGATAACATTGTTCCACCTCTTTGATTGAATTTTATGATAGACTAATATTAATAACAGGTACTAAACATTACTCTTAATATTCTATTAGAATATTGATAAAACTTCAACTATTCTTTTAATTAATAAAAAAAGTAACCACAAATCACTTGTGATTACTGATTTTGTATCCTTATCATAAATGTTTTTATGAATTTGATGGTTGGAACTTCACTTCAACTTGTAATGCACCAAATTCGTCATAAACAGTTCTCATTATTTCATTTGCTTCTTTATCGGACAATTGATCTGTTTTAACTGTTACAATAACCGTATCTTCCATTGATCTAACCAAGACATCTGGATAACCGTATTCAGCTTTAAGGCTTTCTTCAACGATTAATTCCTTTGTTGATAGTTGATTTATTCTTGTTAATTCTTCAAATGCTGTATTTTTCTCATCAGCTGATGCTGTTCCTGAAGCAACTACAGATTCTAATTTTTCCATTTGGCTACTTCTAGATTGTGCTAATTCCATACGAATTAATGTAAACAAATCATCTTCTGTTGAAACAGATGAAACCATATCCTCAAGGTCCGTTCCTTCTAAATCTGATGTAGATGTTAGATTTTGGTTAAGATCAGAAAGATCACCAGCTGTCTTCTCTGTATCCTCTTTCGACTTTTCCTGAAACACAAAAGAAAAATCATCTGAATCTGGCGAATTCATGTAAAAAACGCTTAATACAATTGTTAAACTTAGCAATGTTAATAACCATACCGTTTGTTTTTTTAACATTTAACTCTCTCCTTTGCTTCTAGGCATAATAGATATTCGATGAGGAGGGACATTTAAAACACGTGAAACTGCTTCAGTTGCCCATTGTTTTATTTGGATTTCCTCAACTCCATTTGCTACAACTAGGACACCCCTTACTGTTGGTTTTTTATTTTGAACGATTAATGGTACCTCCTGATCGCCTTGTCTAATAATGACTACTTGTTGTTCTTCTGTTAAGTCATCAATGTTACGGGTCCCGCCACCTTGATCTGACTCAACTGTAGTTTGTGTTCCAACAATTAAATTCTTTTCATAAATCGTTTCCCCAGTAGCATCTAAATTTACCATTACTTCAACATTTGAAATTCCAGAAATTTTTTCGAGCATTGCAGCTAAATCTGCTTGATAGGCTTGTTCCAATTCAATAAGTGGATCGTTACTTTTTTGTTTCGTAGCAGCTTCTATTTCTTGTGTGTCTGTTTGTATTAATCCATACTCTTCGACTTCAGGCTGATTAGGCTTAGAGAATAATTGACTGATGATCAGCATGATTACCCCAATGCATGCTAAAATGATTAAGTAGTTTGATTTGCTCATATTTGAATCCGAAGTTTTTTTGAACCATTCTGTTATTTTTTTGATAGGATTGTCCAACATCATCCCCCCTCCCATGAAATTTGCACTTGATCTTGAGTAATACCAAGCTCATGACTTAACCAAGCTAGTATTAATTGATCTTGACTGCTCAATTCGTTTTCTTGTTCAATCGTATGATCAATTGTAGAAATAATGACTGGTTTAACTTCTGAAATATATTGGTTTGATTCTGCTAGAGTAAAATGAAAGATAATCTCATCTGGGTTAATGTCATGCTCGTCTTCTACAAAGATATCTACATCGATTATTGAATAGTTAAATTGATGAGCAAATTCGTCTTTCATTTGTTGCATCAGTTGTTTTTCCATCTCATCTATAACATATGCATCATGTGTAGCTTGTATTTCTTTTTTTTTCAGATCTACTTCATTTTCTAAATTATCTTTTGTAATCGTACCAAACAATGACTCAACCATTTTTGCTGATTCATGCGAGAAATTGACATTAAAAATTGCAGAAACGGGTTGGATAAAGAGAAAGATAAACATGAGAGATAAACTAAATTGCGCATATTTTTTCATGTGTTTATCCGGTAAGATCATTGTTGTGATCATCATAATGAGCAATAGAATAATCATTTGAGTAATCCAATTAGTTAATAGACTCAAGTGATCATCCCCCTACCTAATCATTAAAGTTAAATTACTAGCAATTAATAAAACGACGATTATCATTAAAAACATAAATGATACGACAACGAGAATAGCTAATAAATAGAAAACGTGATCTGAGATAATTGAAATACTTTTTACGACTTGATCGTCACCAATTGGCTGAAGTATCGCTGCAGCAAACTTATAAAATCCACCGATTACAGCTACTTTTATTATTGGTAAACAGACGACTAATAAAATTGTTATTAGACCAAATAGACCTAATCCATTTTTAATCACTTGAGTAGTAGCGAAGATCGTATCAGTTGCTTCAGAAAGCATCCGTCCAACAACAGGAATAAAATTATTTGTAACAAATTTAGCTGTTTTGATTCCCAAACCATCTTGAACCGCAGTAATCGTTCCTTTGGCTGATAAAATCGTTAAAAAAATTGTCAGACTCATAAACAACAAGCCTAAGCTTATTTTCCTTAGTAGATCTGCTAATTTAGTCAGTTGAAATGTTTGATTCATTTGACTAACTAAATGTAATACTAACGATAAGAAAATTAGCACTAAAACGACTTTATCAACAAGTACAACTATGAAATATAAAAAGGAAATAATCAGTGGATGAAAAAATGATGCTGAAAACACACCACCTAACATAGCCATTAATCCTAAAATTAGTGGTAAGATCGCAATAATAAAATTGTGCATTTTGCTAATCGTGTCGATAATAAGCTCACTAATGACGGTAAAGCTAGAGACGGCTATTGTTGTTAAGATCATCATTAAAACAAAGTTTGCAACAACTGTTACTGTATTTGATTGGAAAGAAGATTGAATGTTTTTTAGTAGTGCGGAGATAATTGCAATTAAGATTAGCTGACCAAGTAATTGTCCATTTAGGAAGATCTCTTGTCCAAGTAGTTGTATGATCGCTATTACCCAATCGATGAATGTAAGCTGACCTTGATTTGTGATTAAGTCTCTTACTGTTAATCTATCAACATTGGGAATAAATTTAGAGTAGTCACTCCTGACGTCAGACCAATAGGACTCTAATTCACTAACATCTATTTCATCTAGTAAACTATCTGGTTGTATACTCACATCATTTGAATCAACAGACTCTGCCTGTACATCAATTTGAAATATTAAACAAAGTAGAATACAAAAAATCAACACATTAAGACATTTCGTCATAATAGCCTCCTGTAAGAACTATTCGTTAAGGAAGTAAGTGAATGATTGTTTCAATAATTGCTGTTAGTATGGGGATTGATACAAATATAATTGATATTTTCCCAACTAGCTCTATTTTGCTTGAAATTGAGTTCAAGCCAGCATCTTTAGTTAATTGAGATCCTAATTCCGTTAAATAGGCTATTCCGACAATTTGAAACACTGTTTCTAAGTAAAGCGAATCTATTCTAAATCGACTAAATAACGATCTCATCAAGTCGATAATTTCACCTAGCGGTACAATAATAAAATAAAATAAAAATAGAGAGGTAATCATCACTAATACCAAAGCAAATGTAGGTTGATATGACTTTATTAATGTAATTAATAGCGTTGTAACAATTCCAATTAATATCACTTGGATAAGTTGCATGAGTTTACCCTTTAAATAAAAAGATTGTTCTAATTTGCTGGAATAGATCAGCAATTCGATCAATCACCATCATTAAGACGATGATAAACCCAACTAATGTAATAAATTGCGCATACTCCTCTTTACCCATTTGCTTTAATATCGTATGAATCATCGCAACAATGATCCCTATTCCTGCAATTTGAAATATTATGGAGGCGTCCTGATACATCTCGTTTTGCTCCTCTCTACATCAATATTAGTGCAATTAATATGCCAGATAAAACACCTATTCCACGATAAACTTTACTAAAAATTAAGTACTCATTTTGAGCTTCTATTAAAATTCGATCTAAATGCACAATCGCTAATTGAATTTGCTTTTGTTGATTAATTAAATCAAAATGCCCAAGTGTCTGTCCAAATTGTTTTAACACATTTATTTCATCATGTTTTAGAGCTGAATAACTTAAGAGGTGCTTTAATTCATCAATCCAAAGCTTTGGCAAATCATGGTGATGCCCTATTTCCTCCCCTATCTTTCTGAAAAAGTGTGATACGGGTGCGGGAATTTGAGTTGATATTTGTAAACAGACATCAGCAAGTAATCGTTGACTATAGAGAATTTCCGCTTCCATCACTTGCAATGCACCTTTAAATTGTAGGATTTGATCAGGTCTTTTTTTTAATCGTGCTGCCTTCTCAAATCCAATTAGTGAGGTTGCGATGATTAAAAGAATTGCCCCAATCAAGTTCATTAGTTAACCTCCGATTTAAGCCTAATGTTTTCCCCTCATGATCTAAGATGGTAATCTTTTTATTTCTTGATAATACTAAATATCTTTGAAAGAATTGATTTTCAATTATTGGCTTAAGATGCTTGCTTTGTTTAATAGATTGATAACTATCACTGTGCAAAGTACAAACTAATCCAACACCTGAACGAATAACCTCTTGGATTGCCTCTATATCGCGAACAGAACCTATTTCATCAACTATAATGATGTCGGGTGACATTGATCGGATCATTAACATCATCCCTTCTGACTTAGGGCAATTATCCAAAACATCTGTTCGTTTACCAACTTGGTAAAATGGTATACCATTCCTGGATCCAGCAATTTCAGAACGTTCATCAACAATTCCTACTTTTTTTGCTTCCATATGTCCCCAGCCTGTCCCAATTAATCGTGAAATATCTCTAATCAAGGTTGTTTTTCCAGATTGAGGTGGTCCAACAATCAATGTGTTATAATAGCTACTTTGTTTGACTAAGGAATTAATGATCGGCTGAGCGATACCAATTTTTTCAGAAGCCATTCTTATATTGAATGATGAAATTGATTGAATTTGTTTAATTGATCCTTTTTCTAATACAGTTCGTCCAACGATTCCTACTCGATAACCACCAGCAATCGTAATATACCCCTGCTTTAATTCTTCTTCAAATTTATATCGTGAATAACCACTTAATTGATTTAATATATATTGTCCATCAGACTCATCAGGTATTAATTCATCTAACGTGGCATAACCAGATTTTAAGACTAATTCAAGTGGACGATTTAGTCTCACCCTGATTTCTTCCATATTGTCTCTATGTTCTTGAATAGCTAGTAAAATTCTTTGGCGATACTTTTCCGGAAATAATCTTGCTATACTCTGTTCCACATTTCTACCCTCACTTAGCTAGCATCTTTACTCATTCTAATATATGAACTTTGGCTTTGATTATGACAATCCAGATCATGCAATTAATAAAAAAATAGATTAAGTAGAGTTAATGTCCTTCTACTTAATCTATTTAATCAATTAGTTAACGCGTGAAATATATTTTCCATCTGAAGTGCTGACGATTACTTTATCGCCTTCATTAATGAACATTGGTACTTGAATGGTAAGTCCTGTTTCTAATACAGCTGATTTTGAACCACCGCTAACTGTGTTCCCTTTTACGTTTGGATCGGCTTCAACAATAGTTAATTCAATGTTGTTTGGTAAGTTAACGCCTAAGATTTCTCCATGGAATGAAATAACGTTAACTTCCATATTTTCTTTTAAGAAATTAACTTCATGTTCAATTTGATTTTTTGGAATTTCAATTTGCTCATATGTTTCCATGTTCATAAATGTGTACAAGCCACCTGATTCATATAAATATTGCATGTCTTGTCTATCAATATGTGCTCGTGCTACTTTCTCTCCTGCGCGGAATGTTTTATCTTGAACATGTCCATCTCTTAAGTTCTTTAATTTTGAACGAACGAATGCAGCACCTTTACCTGGTTTTACGTGTTGGAATTCAATAACTTGCCAAATATCATTTTCAACCTCAATTGTTACGCCTGTTTTAAAATCGTTTACTGAAATCATTTAATAATCCTCCCTAAAGCCTTTTCAAATTAATAATTATAGAATAATTAACTGTTTTGGTGCTTTGTTTAAGCTCTTATTTCCTTCGGTAGTAATTACAATATCATCTTCAATACGGCAACCACCGACATTTGGTATATAAATTCCTGGTTCAACAGTCACAACCATATTTTCTCTTAAGACCATTTTTCCAGTTGGTGATAATCGAGGTTCCTCATGTACTTCTAAGCCTAAACCATGTCCTGTACCGTGACCAAAGTATTCACCAAAACCTTTGTCTTTAATATAATTACGAGCAAGAGCATCTGCTTCCTGACCAGTCATACCAGCTTTAATTCCACCTAAAGCATTTAAATGGGCCTGTAACACAGTATCATATATTTCGTGTAGCTGTTCTGAAATTTCCCCAACTGCAAATGTGCGAGTAAGATCAGAGCAATAGCCATTATACAATGCACCAAAATCAAGCGTAACCAATTCACCTTCTGCAATTCTTTTGTCACTAGCTACACCATGTGGTAATGCAGAACGATATCCTGATGCCACAATAATATCAAAACTTGATTCAGTAGCGCCATGCTTTCTCATTTCAAATTCAAGCATATTGGATACTTCAATTTCAGTCATACCTGGTTCAACAGTTTTTAAGACATGTTCATAAGCAAGATCAGCAATTTCTGCTGCTTTATACATGATTTGTAATTCTTCATCAGTTTTAATCATGCGAATCCCTTCAACAATTTGTGATGTAGGTACTAATTCTGCTGAGATAGCCTCTTTATATTGTTGATAAGTTGCAAAAGAAATATCATCTTGTTCAAAACCTACTGTTTTAAGTGACCGTTTTTTAATTTGTTCTGAAAGTTCTTGAACAATTGATTGTTTATGTTGAATTATTTCAAATCCAACAGCTTGCTCAGCTGCTTGCTCAGTATAGCGGAAATCTGTAATGAATAATTGTTCATCTTTAGTGATTAAAGCAATTCCCGCTGTACCAGTAAAACCTGTTAAATATCGACGATTATATGCATTTGTTATAATTAAACCATCTAAATTGTGTTCAACTAATGCTTGTCTAAATTTTGTTAGCTTCGTCATGTATGTGTCCACCCTTCAATTTAATCCTAAGTCACTACATGTTAGTGTACCATATTAGACATAATTTTGACGATAATTTATGGCATAATCTTCAGATAAATTTTTATGATTGATCTAAAAAATCATAAGAGATCGTATAGCCAACAAATACTCCATATAAAATAAACAAAGCTAACATTGTGACAATAGTGTTAACATTTTGCTCATTTAGACTTGGTATATGGACAAATAAGCTTGAACTAATTAGAATAAGAAGTAACCAGAGCACAACCCCATAAATTATCCCTGGTAAAATACCAGTTAACTTCCTAAATAACCAATAATAAATATAAGCTACTAATATTGACATTAGACTTAGAAAAAGTATGGATATAATTTGGCCATACCAACGACTAATCCACTTTGCATCAAACACTAATTCAAGCACAAATGAACTCGGTGATAATTCCGTAAAATTAAAATAGTTTAATATTGCCCACAGTGTTGGCCAAATGATACCTGCAAAAAATCCCGTTATCGCTACTCGCTTGATTAAATCTATATTAGACTCTTTTTTCTTTTTTAACTCTTGCATCACTATCACCTCAAATTTATTTTTACCAAGTTATAAATTGATATGCATTTGATGGTGATATTTGTATAAAGTTTAACGATCTGTCAATACTAGACAATAGTTAATCATAAAATAACACGATAATAATCAAATATGAATCGATCAAATTGTAATATTAGTCACTAACATTTTAAGAAAAGAGGTTTTGAGATGAGGAACAAAACACAAATTTCTCCGATTATTTTAATTATAATGCCATTTGCCTTGCTTGGATTGTTGACTTTACTATTTTCAAGTTCAATGACATTCTTAAAAGGCACATTAATCATTGCGACTATCGTCGGTTCAGTTTTCTTATTTCGATACTTGTTTTTATATCGTCGAAGGATTAACCAAGATGAATTAAGAAAGTACCGGAAAGCAGCAAAGCAATCACGAAAACGATACCAACACAAAAGCAAGCAACAAATGGTTAATACTCATTTAAAGAAAGTAACCTCTATTTCTAATAAGAAAAAGCCAAATCCCCCGCATTTACGTGTTATTGACGGAAAAAAGTCAACGAAAAATGATCCTTTATCTTTATAGTTTTAAATGAGCTACACAAAAATAACTCATTTAATCAAAAAATAAACTAACCTATACAAAAAACTTAGGTTAGTTTATTTTTTTGTGTCACAAGGACGTTTTTAAGAATTCCATCGTTTTTAACTTTCCTGTTTCAATCATTTTTTCACGATCTTGTTTTGATAAACTAAAATCAGCGACATTAACATGGTCTGTATCAAGAAATACAATATTAGGTTGGTCGATTTTAGAAATGTAACGTAAATCTTGTGCATGTCTCATCGTTCCGATTAGTGTCTTACTAAATTGCAAACCATTATTTATCTCAAAGTTAGTAAAATATTTTTCCTTTGATTGTAGTTGAAATCCTATTACAGGACGTAGTTGTTTTCTCCCTTTTCTTTTAAAGAGCCATAATGGCAAGCTACTAAGTAAAGCTCCATCAACCATGAGATGCTTTTTTGCTTCTTGATCATATATTTTGATTGGACGGAAAAAATAAGGTAATCCAGCACTAATTCGGATGGCCTTCGCAACAGAAAAAGTATCAGGAGATAATCCATAAACCTCTCTTAAATCATCAGGAAGAATGACTAAGCGACCAAGTGATAAATCCGCAGCAGTTAATTTGAGTTGACCTTCCTCTAAATCAGCGAAAGTACGAACACCCTTTTTTGCTAACATCTCTTCGAGCCATTTCTCAAATAAATGACCTTTATATAGTCCATAACTTCGATAAAGTGCAATCCATTTTAAAAATGGAAGGTAGCGTTCTAGCCTTGTACTGTCTAACAACTCTTTTAGATCTTTATTGAGCATGATCTGATTCAATTCACTAACTTTATATCCAGCAGCCAATAATCCAGCAACGATTGCACCGGCCGAACTCCCTGCACATCGAACAATTTGATAATTTTTCTCCTCTAACGCTTCTAACGCACCAATAAAAGCAAAGCCTTTTACCCCACCACCTGAAAATACAGCATCAATTTTCATACTCATGCTCCTTTAATTAGCTAATAATAAAATTTATGCATGAGCTGAGGTTTAAAGCACAAAAAAGAGGTGATTACTTATTGGTATCACCCCATTTATTTGACTAATCATCTAATTGATTCCATGACTGCATTAATTCATCTCTACGATCTGGATTGGACTTGAAGTATTGGACAAGATCACCAATTCGATCAATTGCATTCCAACTTAAGTGGTGCTCAATCCCCTCAACATCCTCATATATGTTATCATCATCAACACCAATAATCTCCAAAAATTGCTCTAACAAATCATGACGATACACAAGGCGTTCGCCTATCTTCTCACCACGTTTTGTTAATACTAAGCCACGGTATTTTTCATAATTTAAATAACCATCTTTATCTAATTTTTGAACCATTTTAGTAACTGATGAAGGATGAACATCAAGTGCTTCCGCAATGTCAGATACTCGTGCATAGCCCTTTGTATCAATTAATAAATATATTTGCTCTATATAATCTTCCATACTAGGTGTTGGCATAGACATCCTCCAATTTTTAAATGATAAATGATGAATAAAAATTCAATTATCACTTAAAGGATACATGAAATTTACATTTATGACAAGTTAGATCTAGGTGTGTAACGAGTTTCATTTTGAAAAATCATAATTTTATCGTATAATAGAACCAGTTTATAATAAAGGGGAAGTCAATATGTTTTTTACTTTAGGAATCTCTTGGGATTGGATTGTAATACTATCACTATTACTTATTTACATCGTCTATCTTGGCTATCGCTATTTTAGAACAAAGAAAATTTTAACAACTTTATCAGAGGAAGAGTTTAAAAAAGGATACCGTAAGGCACAATTGATTGATGTTCGTGAAAAAAATGAATATGAAGCGGGTTATATTTTAGGTGCAAGAAATATTCCTGTAACTCAATTAAAACAACGTACAAAAGAATTGCGTAAAGACTTACCGGTATATTTATATTGCCAATCTGGATCAAGATCTGAGCGTGCTGCGTGGATTCTTCATAAAGAAGGCTATCAGGACATTTCTCACTTAGATAAAGGTTTTAAACATTGGAATGGGAAAATTAAAAAGGTAAATAAGCCTAATTATTAATCGTATTATCCATTAATTAAATCCAACTAATTAGAGAGCATTACATTATTTAATCCAATTTCTAATCTAAACAATGAATAAAGGGACTCACATTGATGAGTTCCTTTTTTTTTGCTTAAAAACTACTCAAATTAAAACGAGAAATACATTGATTATTACAAACTGGATATAATAAATCTAGTTTATGATAAAGGTAGGTTGGATGATATATGCATATTGAATTAATCAGAGATCGAACATTTATGGATGAATTATTAAATCAGTTAGATCAAAATCAAGCTTTAGCTAATTGGGATTGGTTTCAACGTGCATATCAGATTTCTGACACATTACTTATACCTGACTCTACTCAATTAACAGCATTAGATCTGCTGAAAAATGTTAGTTTTCTCCCCCATCAAATCAATACAGCAGAGAAAGTCATCAATGAAATGAATGGTAGAGCAATACTAGCAGATGAGGTGGGTTTAGGAAAAACAATTGAAGCAGGACTAATTATCAAAGAATATTTAACAAGAAGATTAATTAAAAAGGCACTGATAATTGTCCCTGCGTCTCTAGTCAACCAATGGCAAAGTGAACTTTATGAAAAGTTCTTCATTAAAACAACTATTGCTAAGAAAAATCCAGACTGGACGCTTGATAACATTCAAATTACATCAATTGACTTAGCCAAAAGAGATCCACATCGGCAAATTATTTTGGAGCAACATTATGATTTACTATTAATTGACGAAGCACACAAGTTGAAAAATAAACAAACAAAAAACTATCAATTTGCTCAAGCCATTTCAAAGAAATACTGCTTACTGTTAACAGCTACACCAATTCAGAATAAATTAGATGATCTATTTAATTTAGTCAGTCTATTAAAGCCTGGTCTCTTAGGAGATCAAGATACATTTTTAAAAACATATACCCAAGGTTCGAAAGAACTCGATCAAGAACTAAAAAAGCTAATCCAAAAAGTCATGGTACGTCATTTACGACAAGATACACAATTAAAGACGAAATCTCGGTTAGTTGAAAATATCACGATTTCATTTTCGGATGAAGAAAGAGCATTTTATCAAGAACTTGAATCAGCATCAATTTTTTCAAATAATGCGACAAAAATTTTACATTTACGTGAATTTTGTTCATCTAGAGAAGCACTTTATATGACATTAAATAAATCAGAACTAGACGAAGCAAAATATTTGATCGATCAGTTACAGCAATTACCACATCATGCAAAGGCGCTTAAATTGGTTGAACTAATTAAATCGATTAACGATAAATGTATTGTCTTTACAGAATATCGTGCAACACAAATCTACTTACAATGGCTTTTAAAAGAACATGGTATTAGTTCTGTTCCTTTTCGTGGCGGATTTAAACGTGGCAAAAAAGATTGGATGAAACAATTATTTAAAGATAAAGCACAAGTGTTAATTGCAACAGAGGCTGGCGGAGAGGGAATTAACTTGCAATTTTGCCATCACCTTATTAATTATGACCTACCATGGAATCCGATGAGAATCGAACAAAGAATCGGCCGAATTCACCGTTATGGCCAGCAGCACGATGTGAAAATCTATAACTTTTCAATGGCAGATACAATAGAAGATCATGTATTAAGCTTATTGTATAACAAAATTAATTTGTTCGAGCGAGTTGTTGGTGATCTTGATCAAATTCTAGCAGACTTGAATTTAAACTCATTCGATGAAGAGATCACACAAATCATGAATCAGTCACAAAGCATTGGAGAAATTAAAATTAAACTTAATAATTTAGCAGAGGTAATTCAAGAATACCAATATGAAGGTATTGAGGATGATGATGATGCAAATCGAGAATCTTCATGATTTTTTAGTTGATTATTTTACAGCAAGTCAGTGTCAAGTTGAAGTGATTAATGATACCATTTCGATTCAATTAACAGAAGAAATGGATGAACGACTTATGAATCGTCCGTTTTATTGGCACTATGTTCGTAAATTAAATCAAACCGGTCAACCATTACAATTAAAAATAACAACCAATCACTCATCTGCAACAAAAGAAATTGATTATATTTATTACACAACAGATCGGTTTCAAAAAATTGCAGAAGATACTATAATAAAAGGGCGATATTGTAAACTTTATGAAAATATTAGGCCAACGAAGCAAACACCGTTGTATCCATGGTTAGTTATTAATATTAAACAGACCTATTTAGGCAAAAAACAAGCAGAACAATTGTTATCATTAGGCATTAATCTCATTAATGGAACAATTATTGATCAAGCAATATTTATGTTAAAAACGAAACAATTTAATAACACTGTGCCTGATCTCTGCTATTTAATTACGCCAATTATCAAACCGACAAATGGCTATGATCGAATTGAAAATTATTTAATCAATCAATTACAAAGACAAGCACATGAATGGGCCAGTGATTCTTATCGTAGTTTGACAGAAGAAATCAAATTACTAAATTACTTTAAAGAGCGCAATCCAAATATGGATGAAGACCACTATGAAAAAGAAAAAGAAAATTTACAAGCCATTTATCAACCAAAAATTAAATTAGAAGTCATTAATGGTGGTTTATTTTATTTACAACAAAATAGTTAACATTAGCTTTTCTTTCGATAATCTTTTTTAATTTCTTTTAACATAGTTGGTAGCATACCAAACCATTTATGAGAATAAGGAGAGTGAAGATTTTGTTTCCTCTCCTCTCTTTGTCTTATCCGCTCTTCTTTTGGTTTTTGATAATAATCTACTGTTAAGTCAATGATAAATTCGATAAAAGTCTGATCAGCCATAATTAAAAAACTCCTTTTAGCTTTATCCTTACCGACTTTATCATCATTTATGCAAATGCAAGTTAATTTCAGCGACTATTTGATCAATTGAGCGTTGGTCGGTATTTACAATTATTTTTGCGATTTCTCTATATTTCGGATCTCTACTTTGCATTAATAATTGCTTATCTTTTGATTGATCTTGCCAAATTGGCCGGCTTTGATCATGGGCTAACCGATTTTTAATTGTGTCCCAGCTCGTATTTAGATAAACGACCTGCTTATTTAAGAGCCATTGTCTATTCTCTTTCCTCTCAATAATTCCCCCACCAGTTGAAACAACATATCCCTGTTTTGGTGTTTCCGTTAAGATTTTATGTTCAATATCTCGAAATGCTTGTTCGCCCTCTTCAGCAAAAATAGTTTTGATTTGTTTTTTTGTAGTCTGCTCAATTTGTTCGTCCATGTCTATGTACAATAAATTTAACTTTTTAGCTAATTGTTTACCTATTGTAGATTTACCGCTTCCCATAAAACCAACTAAATAAATACTCTCCATCAATATCCCCCACTTTAAAATATTTTTTCTTGTATATATTATAACGAGTTTATAAGAAAAATCATTCAATACTCATAATTCCGAATATTTTTGCCTTCATTTTGTAAAAATGAGCATTACAGCTTCAGTTGATCCGTTACAAATTTCAAGTTATATTACTAATGAGAGTGAGGTGATCAAAATATTTTCAGCTATTGCTTATATTGAGAAATTATTAAAAACGGCTGTATCTAAAGAAGCAACTGATATCCATTTCTACCCTGGCAGTGATAAGACAAATGTTTTCTTTAGAATTCATGGTAATCGGCAATATTATCACGCTATTCATGCAGATAACTATACATTAATTCTAAATTATTTTAAATTCTCAGCTGGTATGGATATTGGTGAAATAAGAAAACCACAAGATGGAGCAATTACACTTCAGATTGATTCAGAAAAGCTGAACTTACGTCTCTCAACATTACCCACAAACAAAAGTGAAAGCCTTGCCATACGCATCCTTCCAAAACAAGCTGCGTTAAAATTATTTGACCTATTAATTTTCCCCTATCAAGTAAATCAATTACGAAAATCCATTGCTAAACGAAATGGTGTCATACTATTGACTGGTCCAACAGGATCCGGCAAAACAACCCTACTGTACGCTTTATTGGAGGATTTATTAACAAGTCAAGATTATCAAATCATTACACTTGAAGATCCAATTGAAAAAGAATTACACAACGTACATCAAGTTCAGGTTAATGAAAAAAGCGGTATGACATACCAAACAGGTTTAAAGTCCGCTCTAAGACATGATCCAGATATTTTAATGGTCGGTGAAATACGTGATCAGGATACAGCTAAATTTGTTTTCCATGCTGCATATACAGGTCATTTGGTCCTAACTACTCTCCATGCAAAAAACGCACTTGGTACAATTCATCGTTTAATTGAAATGGGGATTAAACCTATTGATATTGAACAAAATTTACTCACTATTGCATCGCTAGAACTCATTCCAATCATGAAGGATCAAAGCATTGAAAGACGTGGGGTCATTTTAGAATTATTAGATAATCAATTAATCACTACTTATTTACAGACTTTTGATCGCTCAAAAATTTACTTCCCTACTTTTGCTCAATTAAAAAGAAAGGCAGTTACTTATGGTTATTCAAATTGTTCAATTCTTGAAGATGAAGAAACGACGATTATCGATTCATGATCAGACATTATTGTTAGAAAAATTAGCGGAGCTATTAGAACAAGGCTACTCCATCTTAGACGCTTTAAACTTATTAAAATGGCAGAATAACTGGGGTTCTACTATTACCATCATCATGAACAGACTTGAGTATGGACAATCTTTTGATCAGATTTTAGCTCAACTTAATTTTGATCGTCAGATCGTGTCATTTATTTATTTCGCATTACAACACGGTAACTTAACTGATGCTATAAAAAGAAGTGTACAATTAATTAACATTCAAATAAACCTCATGAATAAATTTAAACAAGCTATCCGCTATCCTCTCATCTTATTGATCAGTTTTTTTATTATTTTGTTTTTCATCGATCTATATGTTTATCCAGCATTCCTTCAACTATATGCAACACAAGCACAACCATCATCATTGTTAATGATATCAATTAACCTAGTTAAATTGATTTTTTCCGGTTTGAAACTAATACTATCCTTCTCTGTCATCATACTCATAAGTTTTATGATCTTAAAATATAGACTAACCATTAAGCACAAGCTTAAATTAATCCAATCATTCCGCTTATCTTCATGGATTGCTAAAAAACTTAATAGCTTAACATTTGCAATTCATCTTAGTTCACTTTTAGGTGCCAATTTATCTTTTAAAGATTGTCTATTGTTAATGGTCGATCATAATCACGAGACATTTATCAGCTATATTTGCTCAGAACTATTAATCGATGTTAGTCAAGGAAAAAGCCTACCTATCGCCATCAAAGACAGAGATTTCTTTGACCAACAACTTATTAGTATATTTGAAAATCATGCAAATTCCCTAACAATCAAACGTGATCTATCAACATACGCATCCCTAATACTCGAACAAATTCAAATAAGGATTCTAAAACTTATCAAAATTATTCAACCAAGTATCTTACTCTTAATTGGCATAAGTGTTATTCTCATTTATTTATCAATTTTATTACCAATGTTACAACTTATACAAACTATCTAGGAGCTGATATGATGTTTAAAAAACAAGATGGATTCACACTAATTGAAATGCTTATCGTCCTTTCAGTTATTACTTTATTATTAGTTCTTGTTGTCCCAAATTTAGCTGCACAAAATCACGATATCCAAAATAAAGGAGAACAAGCACTCATACAAATGGCAGAAAATCAAACCCAAGTATACTATATTGATCACGGTAGACACCCTAGTTCAATTAAGCAATTAGTTAATGAAGGATATCTATCCACTGATGAAGTAGCCAATGGCCAAAAAAAATTAATCTATGTCGATGGCGATCCAACAAAGATTGCAATAGTAGAAAATGAAGAATAATAAATCCGGTTTTACATTAGTAGAACTTCTCATCGCATTATTCGTGTTACAACTTATTTTGGTTATTGGTTATTACAACGCTCAAAAAGCAACCGATTATTCATTCACATTATGGTACGAGCAATTTGAATTAGATATTCTATATTTGCAAAAGCATACGATGAATACATCAACGCGATACGTATTGCAATTTTATCCAGAAAATAATTATTATCAAATTAAACCAAGTCCTGTTAGGCCAGCGATTATTCATAGAGACCTTCCACCTAATTGGAAGGTCTCTGTCCTCACATTAGGTAATCCACTTTCATTTGCACATACAGGCCAAATTAGACAACCCGGAACGATAAAAGTTGAAACTAAAGATGAAATTTATTTTATCTATTTCCCATTCGGAAAAGGAAGAAGTTACTATGTTAAAAACCAATGAGTCTGGATATGTATTGCTTGAAATGATTGTCTGTCTTGCCTTAACTACACTATTAATTAGCATTTGTGTGCCGATTATTATACACATAAAAACAGAACTAATCGTATTAACTGATCGTACCGATGTCTACCATTATCTTTATAATGACATTCAATCACTTAATCAAGAACAGTTACCAATTACAAAAACAAAACAAATCAGATCAACAACAGCCAATTTTAGTTTTTACTTAGATGATGACTTAATAGTTGGACGAGGTGTATGGGTAAATGCAAAGGAACGAACAGAACAAATTTATGTCTATTACTACCCTAAATCAGACTGATGCGTTTACGATTGTTGAATTACTAATCGCCCTCACAGTTATAAGCTTAATTTTGGTGATTTCTCCTACTGTATGGACAAATTTAAATCATCAACCACAAACAGAACGTTATTCTGTACAACAATTTTTCCATGCTATTACAGATGAAATTCAAACTAATCGCTTAGCTGAACAAGCTCATGACAAACTAGTTTTGAGTAACTTAGCAAATGAACAAATTGTTATCTCTAAATATCAAGACTTAATTAGGCGCCAAGTCAATCGTACCGGACATGAAATTTTACTTAGAGATGTTAAACAGTTCTTAGTTTATTATTCAGATGATTATGTTGAAGTAATGATTACAATGAACTCAGGAGAAGTTTATGAAAAAACAATTACTATATTTGTACAAAAATGAAAATGGTAGTATGTTTATCTATCTTTTCTATCTTTCGCTCATTACATTGCTACTTACCTTCACAATGATCAATCAATTAGCGAATGAGCAATCACTATCTAATTTAGAAATAGAAGCGCTTCAACTTAATATGATTCACCAACAAACATATCAAACAGTGATGAGTCAATGGGATGAGATCGATTTTAGTCAAACATTACACTTTCAATTTCCAAATGGTGAATCAAGCGTCCTGTTTACTCGAAAAAGTGAAGAACAAGTTAATATGACAATTACAGCGTATAGAGGAGATCAGTATCGAAAAACAAAAGTATACCAATTATCTATTCCAAATGAACAAAAAGATACTGAGATATAACAGCATTAAGATTAGAACATTGCTCATATCCTAAAAGTTATTAAATGCAAGTTAGATCTCAGTATCCTCTAGTACAAGCTAAGCTCTAATAAAAGGATTAGTCTGCGTTTCATATCCAATTGTAGTCGATGGACCATGACCTGATAAGACCCGATAATGATCAGGCAATTGATATAATTTCATAATTGAATCATATAGATCTGCTTGATTACCTCCAACTAAATCGGTTCTACCGATACCAGATTGAAATAGGCAATCACCTGAAATAATCGTAGCTTCTGAATCAAAGATAAAGCTTACTCCACCAGGTGAATGGCCTGGTGTGTGGATCACATTAAACTTGAAATCTTCAATTTCTGTCTCACCCAGTTCAATTGTTTGATCAGCTGGTTTAATAATAACATCTCCTAATGGAAAGATACTTGAACTATTTAAATGCGGATCTGACAACCAATTAGCCTCTAATTGATGTATGGAGACAGGGATTTGATAGTAATCTCTTAACTGATCAACAGCACCAATATGATCAAAATGACCATGCGTCAATAATATAGCAATTGGCGTGTAATTATGCTGAGTTAAAAAATGTATCACACGGTCAGCTTCTTCGCCGGGGTCAAAAATTAAAGCGCGATTGTTGTGTGCGACAATATAACAATTAGTTTGAAGTTGTCCTAAACTTAGTTGGTGAAATTCCATTAATATACCTCCAATAATTAAAGCTCCTTACAATGTAAGGAGCTTAAGTTGTTATTTTTCAAAATTATAAAATCTGAATAAATCACCATAGATAATTTGATCTGAATAAGTTAATTCTAATTCAACTTGTTCATTAAGTTTAACTAATTCATCTGGAATGATCAACTCTGATTCATCATCTAATGCTTCATTTAGATTTAGAATTTCTTCACCGGTCAAGCGGTTATAATATATGTCTTTCGTGAAAATTAATTCATCTGTAATAAAGCTACCATCTCTTAATGCAACAAATTCTTTACGATTTGGTGCAAAAAGACTCGTTCCGAAACTTAAATCATTTGAATCATCAATGCCTAACAAATAAAGTAATGTCGGCTTAATATCAATTTGACCTGCAATATCGGAAATTGTCTCTCCTTCAAGTCCAGGAATATGAATAAATAATGGAACTCGTTGCAATTGGATATGATCATAAGGCGTAATCTCATCCTTATCTAAATACATGGCCATTGAACGATTGTGGAAATCACTAATACCATAGTGATCACCCAAAAGAATAATGATAGAGTCTTCATAAATACCAGATTCTTTAAGTTGATTAAAGAACTGTTCAACAGATTCATCTAAGTAGCGAACAGTTTGAAAATATCGATTTAATGTTCGTGAATTAGAATGATATTGACCAATTGTTGCGTCTTCTTCATCCAATTCAAATGGATGGTGATTCGTTAACGTAATAAATCTCGTGTAATATGGTTCTGGTAAATTCAACAGATATTTCATAGACTGCTCAAAAAATTCCTTGTCTTTTAAGCCCCAACCAACACTATTTAAATCATTAACTTCATACGCTTCAATATCATAAAAATGATCGATACCTATTGTTGCATACATATTATTTCTATTCCAAAAGCTACCAGTATTAGCGTGGAAGACAGCTGAAGTATAGCCTTCATTACCTAATATCTCTGGTGTAGCCATGTACGTGTTACTACTGTGCGTGAAATATGCTGCCCCACTTGGTAATGGATATAATGAGTTTTCTATAATAAACTCATGGTCTGATGTTTTACCTTGTTCAGTTTGGTGATAGAAATTTTCAAAGTAAAAGCTTTCTTCAACTAACTGATTTAAGAATGGCGTAATTTCTTCACCATATAACGTATTGTTAATGACGAAGCTTTGCACTGATTCTAGCGAAATAACAATGACATTCTTACCTTCTGCAATGCCAAAGTACTCATTTTTTTCTTGATCTGTTGTATTTTCCTTAACATATGTCACTATATCGTATAATTGGTTACCATCAGCAAACACGCGTTGAGCCTGTGAGTGTGACTGTTGGAAAATATCATAAATGTGGAAATTAAACAAACCAATATTTTTCACTAAATATTCACGATCAAACCCACGCTGTAACAGCTGAGGTCGTTCAATTTCCGCTAAGATATAATTACCTAATAACATTAATATCGAAATACTTAATACGAGTTTTTTCTTTTTACTAACAAATGACACAGTCAAATCAGTTCGATTTTTTCTAGTCAATCTCCAGATAAGAACTAGATCAATAAAAATAAGTAAATCCTGTAACCTTAATGAAGCAAACGTACTTGCTCCAAGATCACCGGCGTTACTGCCTTGAAATAGAACTGGTAATGTAATAAAATCGCCAAAGTTTCGATAGTATAGTAGATTACAATACAATATTAGGGTTCCAATTAAATTAGCGTAGCGAATAAATCTTAATTGTTTCGATTCTTTAAGCCATACACTTAAACCAAATACAAGAAAAGCAGTCACAAAAGGATTGATTAACAAAATCAATTCTTGCATGAAGTTTTCTAAATTTATAGTGAAAAAGAATCGGTAGACCATATACGTTTTAGCACCAAATAATATGCTAGCTAAAATATATAAGTCCACTTTTTTATTGTTCTTAAACATGATAAGAAGCCCCCTTGAAATAAAACACATTCATCTCTTTGTATACAAAGTAAGACTATATTTAGACACACAAAAAAATAAAATTAGTCTACTACATTACTAGACGATTTAAAAATCAAAAAGTTTCATAACTTCTATCATATTATTTCTATAGTGAATGCTGCTTGACTAAATAAGCACCGCCAATAATACCAGCGTCATTACCTAAACGGGCAATTTCTATTGTACTTCCCTGATGAATTCTCGGTAATGCATATTTTTGATATGATGCTTTAAGTGGATTTAGAAGTACATCTCCAGCTTTAGAAACACCACCACCAATTAATATTTTTTCAGGATTTAAAACTGTTGTCATATTAGAAATTGCTAGACCTAAAACATCAAGCACGTAGCTAACTACCTCTTTAGCACATGGATCATTTTTCTCATATGCTTTAAATACATCTTTTGCAGATAACTTATTTTTCTTTTGATATGTTGAATAAAGGATTGAATCTTGATATCGATTCACTTTTTCTTCAGCTAATCTACTGATACCCGTTGCAGATGCAATTGTTTCTAGACAACCTGTTCTACCACAATTACACAAATGACCATCATGTACCATCGTCATGTGGCCGATTTCACCAGCAGTTCCATTTGTTCCACTGATAATCTTACCATTAGTGATAATACCACCACCAACACCTGTTCCTAGAGTAATCATGATTAAATCATCTGATAAATCACCAGCTCCTAACCAGTTTTCACCTAATGCTGCGATATTTGCATCATTCTCAACATAAACTGGTAAACCTGATAATTGATTTAATCTCTCTCCTAGCGGGAAATTCTTCCACCCTAAGTTAACAGCTTCCGCAATGACTCCTGTGTCAGCAATAACAAAGCCAGGTGCTCCTGCTCCAATACCTATTAGTTGATCCTCTGTTATTTGATGTACTGATAATTTCTCTTTAATTGAATTCCAAATATCATTTGGAATTTGATCAGCTTTATCATTTATTTGTGTGGGAATTTCCCATTTATCAATCATCTGTCCGTCTACATTAGTAATCCCCATTTTTATAGTTGTGCCACCAATATCAACACCAAGTAAAATATTTCGCATTAAAAATGCCCCCTTTTATCACCATTATCATTTTAAACTCAATAACGAACTAAAGATAACATTTCAGAGTTAATTTGTAAGTTTTTTATTCGTACATCTTTATAATTATACCATACTTACCCATAATTGAAACGAATACTGTGAATTTACAGTATTGTTTGTTGAGAGTGATATTTATACACTCTCAATGTTAAATGACTAAATATAGCTTCTGCGTCATAACTATAATTAATAAATAGACTAGCTCTTCCTTAATTATAGAACTGGGGTGAATTTATGAAGAAATATAAAGTTATCATCTTATCATTATTTTTATTGATTGTGATTTACTATCAATTAAGTCAATTAACAGTTGCGACAATCAAATACTTTCCTCTAAATACCGAGGCAGAATTTTCAAATGTATCAACTACACTAAATCTAATTGATCAAGACAATCAAATTCCAAAGCTCCAATGGAAAATTCAATCTCAACATCAACAAGATTCATATCTTGATCAAAATGTCGGGCTACTTTACGAAAATGGTCGCCTAATTGGGATTCAATCTAAATGGAGCCAATCTAACGATCCATTATCACAAATGACTGAATTAAATGCAGAGCCAGATAGTCTTTATCAAGCAATCAGTTATCATTATCTAGAATTACATCAACCGTCACAATCAATAACAAGTAATTATCAAATGACGACTGACCAACTTTATGTAATAAAACAAGATCCACTACAATTTTTCCACTATCCAAAATCATTAAAAGATCAAACAATCGCATCAAACATTGATGATAAAATCAATCAAGATCTCAACAAAAATTGGTTAGATTTGATAAACCATTATCAAATTGACCAGGACAGTTATTACGCTATTCCATTCATTGATTTATATCGTTTTCAGGATGAACCGCTTCCTGGATTAAATTTGGATGACTCAAAACGAGTGATCGCTCAAATTTGGGAAGGTTTATATAAAAACTACATTTTACCAGCATCTCAACAACAGACACAAAATGAAATTATGCCACTTATACTATTAGCCAAAGATGGTGATCATTTATTAATTCTGTTTTATGATCATAAAGGCGATCCTGAACAACTTATGCAAAAAATTAATATGAGTGAATAATCAATTAACAGTCGAAACAATTAATTTCGAGACTGGCTGATCATATTGATTGATTTCGATCTTATCAACTAATTGCCCTTGCCAAACAAGGCTAATTGTTTGTAAGTCGACTTTACTTAAATAACGATCATAATAACCTCCGCCGTGTCCTATTCGATAATGATTATGATCGAAAACAACACCAGGAACGATTAGTAAATCAATTTGATCAGCTGATACTTTTTTTGTTTTTGATTCAATCGGTTCCATCAAATGATAATATTGGACCTCAAGATCGTCCTTTGAGCTTATTTGATGAAATGTCATTGATCTGTCGATTGGATTACATTTTGGCACAACAACATTCTTCTTTTCTTGCCAAGCTTTTTCGATTATAGGCCATGTATCCCATTCATGATTAAGTGAAATCGTTATTCCAATTGTTTTAGCTTGTTGCCAATCTGATTGAATGAATAATTGCTTATGCAAATCAGTGTTGATCTCTTCTCGTTTAGATTTTGACAAGTTTTTTAATCTAGACAACATTTTTTCTCGAAGTACCTTCTTTGAGTGTACCATCATAATCACTCCAATCGTTAAAAACAAAAAACTCTTATCACTTCCGATAAGAGTTAAGTTATGTCTTACGTTCAAAGAATAAATTATTTAGTTTCTCTATGAAGTGTGTGTCTCTTCAAGCGTGGGCTATACTTCATTAATTCAATTCGATCTGGATTATTACGTTTGTTTTTAGTCGTAATATAGTTACGGTCACCCGTTTCAGTACAAGCTAATGTAATATTTTCTCTCATGTTCATCCCTCCAAACTTTTCAACTATCAATAAATAAAAGTCATATTCAGACTTAATAATATTATCAAAAATATTGTCAATTGACAAGTGGAACTATATTTAAGTTTGAGTCAAGTATTTGTAGGCAATTTTTCTACGTTAATAATGAAAGCGGATTCATCATTTTAAGGTGACCCCTTGATAAAGTTTTTGCCTTTTTTAAAAACCAGATAACTCCTTTAACACGTTGTATATCGGAATATTTGCCTTTCCTTTTAGGTACATAAGATTGTCTCTGGTAACCTGACCAATGGTTCTTTTAACCTTTTCTTTATAATGTCTTGGTGGTTTCTTTTCCAGCTCGATTTCTGTCCATTTATCTATTCGCCCGAATAAAGTCTTTAGGGACAAATTATCCAAGAAGGCCACTAATGCAGTGCCCATGGCACTTACACCTTTATCCGACCAACTACGGCCATTTTTTAGTCTTTTGGCAAACACACTCATGGTTCCCTCTGCGCTTCCCATTGGACGCATACCAGTTGTATCAATTCCCTGTTCTTTTAACCATATTCTATAATCTCCCAATGCTTCTGGATATTTTTCTAATTGGCGGATAAACGACACAAGTCGTTCCTCCTTCTCCTCATCCTCAAGCGTTCCTACGGCACTGTTAAGCTCTGTTAAGAACGTTTTGTATTTGTATGCCGCAAGGGCTTTACGAATGGACCGATAACGAGGATGCTTGCTGAATATACTCTTAACCTCTCGTGCCACATGAAAGCGATCAAGAGAAAAGAATACACGACCTTTAAAATACTCACGACAGGATGTAATCCAGTTGGCACCATCTCCATTTATAACCAGCTTGTGAAAAGTCGGGTCATATTCGAAGTTTTCAATTAGAAAGTCCTCAAAAGCCTCCCAAAAGGGTTGCTTTCCTTTGTGAATAAAATGACGTTTGTTCTTAAGGCTAACCCGTTTTCCATTGACTTCCCATCCTTGATGGACAGCTGCTATTTTCTCTTCTTTTCCCTTTTTCCATTTACCTTGGCGTTTTACAAATAAACCATCTACTTCTACAAATAAGACGGGTTGGAGTATAGGTTCACGCTTTTTAGGTTTACACGTAACCTCTAATAGGTGTTGACGAATTGCCTCATGACTGATAACCCGGTAACCTAATAGAGTTTGTAATGTATTAGCTGCATTTCGATAGGAGCGACCCTTAACAGCTAGCTCAATGGCAGCTTCCTCAATCAATGGACTAAAAGAACCGGCCTCCTCAAACTCTAGATAACGATCAAGAAGATAGACATATTCCCCAGTTGATCGGTCAAGGTAATAATTGCGATATAATTCAATCTCACCAAAGAGACTAGCTATATTAAACTTTCTTTTATCAATAAGACGATAGCGCTTTTTATCACGTTCATCGGCAATCTGTTGGTCCATATCCTCCAAGACCTGTTTCATAACGAAACCAAAGGTTTCTTGTAATTGTCTCCAAACCAATTGCTCAATTTGTTTTAAATTTGGGTATTTTATGATATTCTTTTCCATGAGGGATTCTCCTTTCGGTAATGGTGTTTTAGTAGACTATCATTTTACCAAGGAGTGTCCCTTTTTTCATGACTTTTGCTTTGTTTCCTACCGCGCTATCGCTTGCTGGCCCCTTCACTTAGTGAAGGGGTTAATATATTTTTGCGCCCACAATAATTTTACTCATACTATATTTAATCAGTTAATTTTTTTAAATATCGTCAATCCTATATGATCTTCTACTAAATCATTTTCCAATTTGAGAATATATGATATAAATATAAGAGAAGAAATGGAGGTTTGTAAATGTTATTTCCTATTATTAGTTTACTTATTATCGGTATAGTTCTATTTGTGATTTCATTTTTTGTAAATGATCGATTTAAAAATATAGAAAATCAAATCGAGCAAATATCACTGTCTAGCTTACAAGATTCCTATCAAATGAAGAAAAAGCTAAAAGTTTTAGAAGAGGAATTATTACCGACTCAATTTGATTTTTCTAATCAAACGGGATTAAAATCTTCAGTAGAAAAACATGTCGAAGCACTCTATCGACAAGGCTATAATATTCAACAAATAAGCCAAGCTACTCAAATCAGTGAATATGATATTGAAGCTTTAATCAAACAACTTTAAATTTAGGATGATTATTTAAACAATAACTTTGGAATGACTGAAGATAAGAGGGATATTGATGAAACACTTTTTAAGAACTTACGCACTAGGATTAATAACTGCTTCACTTATCATGGGGATTTATGTTCAGTTCTTTTATCAGGAAGAAGTAGAAGTAATTGTTGAACCTATTACGATGACTGAGTCAGAAATGATAAAAACACTTGAAGAATCCGGGTATTTCATCTATGAAACGGAACCAACTAACATTGATTCTGATCTAACAGATGATAAACAAGATGTGAGTGTGGATGAAGATATAACGGTTGATGAAGGTGCTACTGAGGATAACTTAGCTGCAAATAATGAATCAGACGAATCTAATGATGACTCCTCTTTTACATTAATTATTGAGCCTGGAATGACAATTACTCAAGTATCAGATTATTTAATTGCAGCAAATATTATAGATAGTAGAAATGAATTAGCCAATTATTTGATCAACAACAACTATGGAAATAATATTCAGATTGGTGAATTTGAACTTAGTCGGAATATGACAATTGAAGAAGTTGTTGATATTATCGCAAAACAAAACGAGTAAAAATAATAGCATTCTCACCTATTCATAGGTAAGAATGCTATTTTTATTCTTCTAGATCTTCTTCTGCTTCGTCTTGATTTGATTCATCATTATTTGCATTTTCTTGTTCTTGCTTTCTTTCGAAGTATCGATTAACAATGCGGTTACCGATATTGTGATGAATACCACTTTGGTTAGTACCAATACCGGTTCTTGGTACAACAATTGCAAATGCAATTTCCGGCTCTTCATATGGAGCGTAACCGACTAAGGTTAAGTTGTTCGTTTCTCGCTTAACCCCATTTTCATAAAAGTGGTTTTGCGCAGTACCAGTTTTTATAGCAACATTGTACTTGTTGTTCGCCCAATGCCCTCTACCGGTTCCTTCTGTTGCTACACGTCTAAAGCTGTCTTGAATAATTTCAACATATCTTTCATCCATTGTGACACGATTTAATACATTTGGTCCAAATCGTTCAATAACAGGTCCTAATGTGTCTTTGTTACCGTTGGCTTGACGTATTTCTTTCACGATTCTTGGACTAACGCGATAACCATCATTAGCAATTGTTGATACGTATTGCGCTAATTGTAGTGTGGTGTAGTTATCATACTGTCCAATGCTAAAGTCAAGTAATAGACCTCCATCTTGAACATTACTACCTACAAAACCTGTCGCTTCATAAGGTAAATCAATACCAGTACGACTACCTAAACCAAATTGGTGGAAGTAATTACGCATAATTTGAAAACCTTCAGAATTAAAACCGCGTAATGGCTCATTTTCTCGATATTGAGCTCCAGATATTCGCATCGCTATTTCAAACATGTACACGTTTGACGATTGAATAATCGCAGTCTTATCATTGATATAGTGCATGTTTCTCCATGATCGTTTTGTCGGTGTACCTGCAATCTTAATCGGTCGATCTAATAATACAGTCCCAGGAGCTACTACTCCACTGTCATATCCACTTAACATCGTTGCACCCTTGACAACAGATCCAGGGATATGAGAATCATAAATGACTCGATATGCTTGATCAACAAATTCATTATCCTCTCGATCATAATGCGCTCCACTTAAAGCAATCACATCACCTGTTTGTGGATCAAGAATTGCCACTAAGGCATCTGACATATATCGATTTTCATACGGGTTTGATTTAATATAGTTTTCAAGTTCTTCACGAACAATTTCATCTACTTCTTTTTGAAATTCTATATCAATCGTTAAGACTAAGTCGTTACCACTTTTCCCTTCTTTAACTGTTTCAGTACCTAAAATATTCCCATTATTATCTGTCGTGTATTGAATGATTTCCTTTTGACCAGATAATACACTTTCATAGTATTGTTCCAGGCCACTTGTACCGACTCTGTCATTGCGACTATAGCCCATTGTTAAGTAATAATCCTGATTTTCCCTAGGAATACCTTCATTTGACGTCGTAATGTTGCCAATAAAACTTGAAAAAGTTTGACCGTATGGTTTTACTCGATTCCAATCAATCTTCGCATCAATACCAGGTAATTCATTTAAGTTTTCTGATACTAACGCGTACTCTTCCTCAGTAACACCTTCATTTTTAATTGTATGCGGAGAAAGCTCAAAACCTTGATCTAGCTCTTTTTTAATTGCAACAACGTTTAATAAATATGGATCACTCCAGTCAAACTCATTATAATCCTCTGGTCCAATATGATTTAAAATAGCGCGATACTGTTCGCTAGTAGATAATTCTCGCTCTTCTTCAGTTAATCGTTCATTTGCTTCTTTACTATTAAATAAGTACCAGTACTCTTTTTTATCTCTTTCTCTTACCATTGACTGTAATGATTCAAAATCCTCATCCATTGTGATTAATTTGGCTAATTTCTCAGCAATTTCTAATCGTTTTTTAGATGAGTCACCATTTTTAGGTGGCGTATACGTAATTGAACGCTCTGGTTCATTATCTAAAATAATCTTCCCGAATTTATCATACATAATCCCACGCGGTACGGCGATTGATGCTGTGGTATTCTCTGTTTCATTAACCCGTTGTCTTGCTTCTTCACCATTTAAAATTTGAACAACACCGAGTTGGAGAATTAATACTGAGAATAAAATAAAGACAAATAAAAAAAGCACATTAAGTCGTACTGGAATTTGTGCACGATTTCTCTTTTTATTTGACAAAGCGTTCACTCCCTTCGTTTACTCATTATTCAATTATAGCACGACTATCAATGTATAATAAAGGATTGTTATCTATATTTTTGACATAAAAAAGCCTGAGGCAATAATTTCACTCAGGCTGTAAATATATTATTTAGCTTCTTGGTACAGTTCCGCTACCTTATCCCAATCAACTACATTCCAAAATGCAGAAATATAGTCAGGACGTTTATTTTGATATTTCAGGTAATATGCATGCTCCCATACGTCAATACCTAATATAGGTGTCTTACCTTCCATTAATGGAGTATCTTGGTTAGGAGTGCTAGTGATGGCTAATTCTCCATTATCGACTACTAACCATGCCCAACCTGAACCAAAACGGCCTGTTGCGGCAGCAGCAAATTCTTCTTTAAATTTATCAAAGCTACCAAACTTAGCATCAATCGCTTCAGCTAGGCTACCCTGAGGACTTCCACCGCCATTTGGTGACATCAATTTCCAGAATAGACTGTGGTTTGCGTGACCCCCACCGTTATTTCTAACAGCAGTTTGAATTTCTTTTGGTAAATTGTCTATGTTTGCTAATAATTCTTCTAATGATTTATCTTGTAGTTCGCTACGACCTTCAAGTGCACCATTTAAATTCGCAACATAAGTATTATGGTGTCTCGTATGGTGTATGCTCATAGTCTCCTGATCGATGTGTGGTTCCAACGCATCATATGCGTATGGTAATTCTGGTAATTCAAATTTTCCCATTAAAAACGCCTCCTTAGATATTAAAGTGAAAGTTCACAAAATGTTCACTTTCTAACTAATTACACCTTATCAAATTCTAAATTTTTTAGCAATATTTATGCTTATTGTCATTAATATATCTATACACCAATTAAAACATGATTAAACCTAATTTTTACTTAATGATATCTTGTTCAGAATACTGATCCATTCCTTCATCTTCTTCATTTTTTGTCGTAAGCTGATTATAATCACTGTGATCTGATCCGAAATCTGATGGACTTTCAGATGTCCCATACTCTTCTAATGTTTGCCAACTATCTGTATCATCCATTTCTAACGAGCTCATAGAATAATCCATCTCTTCATCAAAATACCGCTGTTTTTGCGCATGTTCTAAGCAATGTGTAGATTCAGGACGAGCCTTTAGACGATCAAGATCAATTACTTCGCCACATGTTTCGCAGACACCATATTGGTTATTTTGAATTTGATTAAGTGCATGATTAATCGAATCTAACTCGGCCATTTCATGTGCTGCTAGAGCAATATCCTTCTCACGCTCATATAATTCAGTTCCGTGATCTCCAGGATGATTATCATAGTCAGATAATTCAGTTGAGAACTCTTCTTCCATTGCTCTTTGTTTATCTCTTTGGATCTTCTTTTTTAATAACTGTGCACGTGCTTCCAAATCTCGCTTAAATATATTTAAATCATTCTTACTCAGCAATTTCAGTCACTCCCATGACAAGATGATATATGTATTTTGCCTGATTTAAAATAACTTAAACATTAATAAAAATTTTAAATACAAAAAAACAAGTCACTGATATAAGTGACTTGTTTAAGGATGGCTCAAGACGGAGTCGAACCGCCGACACACGGATCTTCAGTCCGTTGCTCTACCAGCTGAGCTATTGAGCCAAGTATAAAATATAATGGCGGAGGAAGAGGGATTCGAACCCCCGCGGGCCGTGAAGCCCCTGTCGGTTTTCAAGACCGATCCCTTCAGCCGGGCTTGGGTATTCCTCCGCGAAATCTAAATGGTGGACCCTGCAGGACTCGAACCTGCGACCGATCGGTTATGAGCCGATAGCTCTAACCAACTGAGCTAAGGGTCCTGTATTTATAATGGGGCGACCGGTGGGGATCGAACCCACGCGTGTCGGAACCACAATCCGATGTGTTAACCACTTCACCACGATCGCCATTATGTAATCTAAAAAGAATGGTAGCGGCGGAGGGGATCGAACCCACGACCTTACGGGTATGAACCGTACGCTCTCGCCAGCTGAGCTACGCCGCCATAAAATGGCTCCACAGGTAGGATTCGAACCTACGACCGATCGGTTAACAGCCGATTGCTCTACCACTGAGCTACTGTGGAACATTTATATTGTCGCTATCAAATGTATGTATGAACTTCAGCGACGATATATAATATATCACAATAAAAATAATGAGTCAATAGATTTTATTATAAATTTTAAATATATTATTATATATTTTAAATAGGGGCACTCAGTAAGATTTACCTACTGAGTGCTTATTTTTTTAATGAATTGCTTCTGGAATCTTTTCACCAATGACTTCTTCAGCAATATTTAACGCATGATCACCGATACGCTCTAGGTTACTAATAATATCAACATAAATCATCCCTGAGTTCGGTGCACAAATACCTTCATTCAAGCGAATGATATGTTTTTTCCTAAACGTTTTTTCCATCTGATCAATTTGTGTTTCATATTCGACAACTTTTAAAGCCATTTGACGATTTCGGTCAAGCAATGATTCAACTGCCTCTTTAGTAGATTTAATTGTAATCTCAAACATCTCTTCTAAATCTTCTTTAGCTTGATCTGTTAAGATTGTTTTATTTGAAATCTTAAATTGAATTAATTCAATGATATTTTCAAAGTGGTCACCCATACGTTCAATATCACGAACACAATCAAGTAATGCAGAGTGTTTCTCACTATCTGAATCGGATAGTTGAGTTGCTGCTAAATCAATTAAATAATCTGTAATTTCTTGATCCATACGGTTAATTGTATTTTCAAGTTGTAAGGCATTGTCAGCATGTATTGATTCATGCGTTGATGCAAATAATGCTGCTTCTTCAAGTCCACGTACAGCATACATACCCATACGCACAACTTCTTCTTTAGCTTGATCCAATGCAACTGACGGAGATTGTTGAATAAAAATTGGATCAAGGTGTGTTGGCTCAATACCGAGTGATGAATCTTCACCAGGTACTAACTTTGTTACAATAAATGCTAAAACTCCGATAAACGGTAGTAATAACAATGTATTTGCGATATTAAAAATACCATGTGCAAATGCAATTGTCATTTCCGCATTTAATCCTAATGCATCTCTAATCATCGCAATTAAGTTTGTATAGGGTCCTAATAATATCATAATAATGACAGAACCTACTAAGTTAAAGACAACATGAGTTAATGCTGCTCTTCTTGCCGCAACCGCAGCACCAATCGAAGCTAGTACAGCTGTAATTGTTGTACCAACATTATTACCGAATAATACAGGTAAAGCACCCTCTAATTCAATTGCTCCCTGACCAAATAGGTTTTGTAGTATACCAATAGTTGCAGATGAACTTTGAACTACAAAGGTAAAGATCATTCCAACAAGAAAACCTAGAATTGAGTTTTCCGACATATCAACCATTAACTCATGAAATGCTTGAACCTCTCGTAATGGAGCAAGTCCATCACCCATTAATTTCAATCCGAAGAAAAGCGCACCGAAACCAAAGATAGCTTCACCAATGTTAACAATTTTTTTATTTTTAACGAAAAAGATGATTAATGCTCCTACTGCGAGGATTGGTAAGGCGTAATTTTCTAATTTAATACCAATAATAAAAGCAGTAATCGTTGTACCGATATTTGCCCCCATAATGACACCAATTGATTGTTTTAATGTCATAAAGCCAGCATTAACTAATCCTACTGTCAATACAGTTGTTCCTGAACTTGACTGAATTAATACAGTCACAATCATACCTGCAATAACACCTAGGATTGGATTGCTTGTAAATTTATCTAATATATCTTTTAGGCGATCTCCCGCTGATTTTTGTAAGCCATCCCCCATTGATTTAATACCTAATAAGAAGATTCCAAGGCCACCAAAAAATTCAAATATAATCGACATAATGTCAATTTCCATACTAGTTCATCCCTTCAAAATTTTTTACTACTATGTATGAGCAAACCAATGTCTATTATTAATTATCTATTAACAGTTTGTAAAGAGTTTTCGTGAAAAATTTACACGATCTTAACATTACTCAGTTTTTTATGAATTAACATGATTTTTGTCAATAAAAAACCCCCTAAATGAAATAGAATTCTTATTCTATCCATTTAAAAGGGTAATATAAATCGAATTAACTGATTTATAATTTATCTCATTTTTTTAATACATCTACTAAAATACGCGTTCCATCTACTTGTTTAACAACAATATCTGTTCCTTTTTCTATCCAATATCCATCAGATTGTGCACTATAATGCGTTTCACCAATTTTTACTGTCCCTACTGGCCGTAAATTTGATAATGTTACACCGGTTTTCCCAACTAACTCTTTATAATCAGTATTCATAGTCGTATAACCTTGTTCATCTGTTAATCTATCTAATAGAGCAATTTTGGTCCACATATTTCTTTTAGGTAATACTTTAAGCCAAAGCAATGAAGAAGCAGCACCAATCACAACACCAATTATAGCGTATAAGCCTATAACCCAATTAGGAGAGCTTACCCCTACTGAAATAATCATTAAAATAATACCAATACCAGCTAATGTACCGTCATTTACAAATTCACCATCAATAAAGATTAGTAGAATACCTAAGAAGTAGAGAATCATCATCGTTATAATCATAGATGGGTCAAGATAGGCATAAAAATATAGTGTAATTAATGAAATTCCAAGGATAGCAAATAGACCTTTTGCTTTAACAAGTAATTCACCAAGTAAAAACATTGTTCCGAAACCAATAAACAGAAAACTAACCCAATACAATGAAGAAAGTCCCAATTGTATAACACCTACTTTCATCAGCTTATATTTTAGAACTAAAAAGGGAGGTAAACAGGATTGAATAAAGTAAGATTTCTAGGTTATGTATTTATTATTCTATTATTGATAGCTGCTTACCATGACTTAAACGATCATCCTAAAAATTCTAACCAGTCTGATCAACTACCCTCCTATTCTAATTATGAGCGTAAAAGTATAAATTTTCAAGTTGTATCTTATCAGATTAATGACGGCGAAAATTTCATGTCAATTATTGAAAAACTAAATCCACAGCCAACAATTAATATCGAAAGCTATATTTCAGATTTTCAAGCACTAAATCCAAAAGCTGATATTTATCAACTAGAAGTTAGTCGGATCTATCTTTTCCCTATCTATGACTAAATAAACAAAAAAAGCTAAAGACATAACGCTTTAGCTTTCTGCCATTGCAACTGTATGATGAGCTTTGGCTTTTGATTGAATAATATGTGCGTACTGACTTTTAGCAGTACCGTTTCTCTCGAGATAGTTCTCCATACCAGTCATACCACGATTATATGCAGTTAATGCTTTGTCCCAATCTTGGTACTTATGATGCAAGAAATCCAAATATACAATTGCTAATTTCATTGAATAATATGGATCAAAAAGTAATTCATCACTATAAGGTAAGTCTGCCATATCTGCGATCCATGGTGCTGTATTTTTCATAAATTGTGCCATACCATAGGCGTGCCCATATTTAGTTTCGGGACCAATTAATTGTGGATCAAAAGTGTGACCAGTCTCAACCTTTATTAATTCATAGATTATAAATGGATCTATATCATATTGCGCCGCTTCATTCGCTAGATAAATCGCCCATGTCTTTTTAAACTGAGCATCACTATCCTGAACCATTTGTTCTGCAATATCTTCAATATATGCCCAATGTTCATGATCATCATTTGGCTCAATTAATTCTACTTCATAAGTTGACACTGCTTTTAAATGCTTATTTTCAGCAGCTAAGATTTGATTTTCTGCTAATAAGTCTTCTATCTCTATTTGTTTGTCATAATAATTTCGTTGCACCATTAAAATTGCTACAGCAGATAAAATTGAAAGACAAGCAATGATAACTGTCTTTTTCATATCTATTACATCCTTTCTCGTAACATCGTTATGTTACAAATGGATATGCTAAGCGATCTTTTTTGAAAAAGCAACTAATTAGCATTAAAATCTGCAAATTTATAAACATTTTGTGGTGAAAACATATAGTATTTATAGTGAGGAATAACAAAGGAGAATAATGATGAATCCATTTTTAAAGAATATCGTTCGGAAAAAGTTAACTGAAGTCACGCCAAACGAATTAATTATTCAAGCTAGAAATTATAACGTTGAATTAACTCAAGTTCAAGCTGTGCAAATTGTCAAAATATTAAGCAGAAAAGATCTTGATCCTTTCAAAAAAACTGATTTAGCTAGTTTACTTAAACAATTAGAGCAAATTACAGATCAGACAACTGTAAAAAAGGCTAAAATAATCCTTAATCAATTTATTAAACAATATAATGTAGCTGACTGGTTTTATTAAAAATATCAATGGTTATAGTCATTTTTATTAACGTCAAAGAACCCGAGTCATATGATTGATTCGGGTTCTAATTTGTTAAATTAACAATTACTGTAAGGTGATTTTTTCTTTTAATTGTTCATCAAATATACCTTGTTTAAGCATTTCAATTTCAAACTTATAAGGTGGTTTCTTATTCGTTTTATCTTCCCCAACATAAGGTGTCTCTAGGATTTTCGGAATTTCTGTTAATTGCGGATGATGAACAATGTTATGTAGAACATCAAAGCCAATGTGACCGAATCCAATATTTTCATGACGATCCTTATGTGCACCTCTACTATTTTTACTATCATTGACATGTACTACTTTTAAGCGATCCAAACCAATAATACGATCAAATTCATCTAATACATTGTCGAAATCAGTCACGATATCATATCCAGCATCATGAACGTGACAAGTATCTAAACAAACTGATAACTTATCGTTATGATTAACACCGTCTATGATCATCGCTAGTTCCTCAAATGTGCGACCAATTTCAGTTCCTTTACCAGCCATTGTTTCTAGTGCGATTTGAACATTTTGATCAGATGTCAACACTTCATTTAAACCTTCAATGATTCTAGCTATACCTAGTTCTACTCCTGCTCCAACATGCGCACCAGGGTGTAGTACAATTTGTTGTGCTTGTAATGCTGCCGTTCTCTCAATTTCACTTCTTAAAAAGGAAACTGCAAGCTCAAATGTTTCTGGCTTTGTTGTATTACCTAAATTAATAATATATGGCGCATGAACGACAAGATCTTCAATGCCATTTTCCTTCATATGTTCAAGTCCAGCAGCAATATTTAATTCTTCGATTGGTTTTCTTCGTGTATTTTGTGGCGCTCCAGTATAAATCATCATCGCTGTTGCGCCATAGCTCGCTGCTTCTTCACTTGAGCCTAACAGCATTTTCTTACCACTCATTGATACGTGTGAGCCTATTTTCAAGTTCTCCACTCCTCTACTTTCGATATTTGTCTTTTTTTAATTTACGCTTGATCCGTTCTTGTTCCTTACGTAGTTTTACCTTATATCCTGGTTTAACTTTTTTCGGTCTTTTAACTCTTTTCCACGCTTCTTGATCTAAATCATCTTTTTGATTTCCTCTTAATTTTCGATTATTCCAAGCTTTGACTTCTCGCCATTCGCCTTTAATAATGTCATAATTAGAAAATTCAATACCATCTTCTGTTAATTTAGATAGAAGTGCGCGATCTTGATCGGTATATAAATGAATTGCAGTTCCTTCCATTCCCGCACGTGCTGTTCGGCCAACTCGATGGACAAAGAATTCCACTTCCTTAGGTAATTGTGCGTTAATGACATGACTAACACCTTCAATATCAATACCTCTTGCAGCTAAATCAGTTGCAACAACATATTGATATTTTAGAGATTGAATATCTTTTACAACACGTTTTCTCTCTCTTGCGGAAAGACCACCATGAAGAATACCAACATTTAATCCACGCTGTGATAATTCATGATAAAGCTCATCACAAGCCTCTTTACCATTAGCAAAAATAATAGCCAAGTATGGGTGAATGGTTTGAGCAATTTGACTAATTATTTCTGCTGGATTACGGTGACGTAACGGTACTAAGCGGTTTTCTAATAAATTGGGTGATATTTGATCTTTAATCTCAATAAAAGTCGGGTTCTCCATATATTTCTTTAAGAATGGTTGTAATCGTTTTGGAATTGTTGCAGAGAAGACGAGTAATTGTATGCTAGGACTAGCTTTCACTAAAATTTGATCAATTTCATTGATTAGGCCTAAATCTAGCATTAAGTCAGCCTCATCAACAACAAATGAACGAGCTGTGTATATACTAATTGCGCCTTCGTTCATCAGGTCTAATAGACGTCCTGGAGTTGCTACGATAATATCAGGCTGTTCCGTTAGTTTCTCAATTGTACGTTTTTTATCTGTTCCACCAATAAACAGTTTAGCTTGGATTTGATGTTCTAATCCTGATAATGCCAAGATTTTTTTAACTTGATCAAAAATTTGACTAGCTAATTCTCTTGTTGGTGTTGTAACGACAAATTGTACTTCTTTTTTATTTAATTCTAATTGATTAAATAACGGTAAAAGGAATGCATGCGTTTTTCCTGATCCCGTCTGTGATTGTCCAATAATACTTTCTCCTGTTAAAGCGACTGGGATAACTTGTTGTTGAATTGGTGTCGGTTGCTTAAAACCAAGCTGATCAACAACTTCTTCTAGCCATGGATTTAAGTTAATTGCTTTAAAATCGTATTTTTTCATTGTGAACTCCTTATCTTAAAACGATTTGTCTTACTTATTATAGTCAAAACGACTAAATAATGCACATGATCAAAACAAAAAACTTCAATTCATCTCATTGGAGTAAAATGAATTGAAGTAATACTTTAGATAAATTGAAAAGGTTCAGTGCTTATCTTTGACTCATTCACTTTAATTGCTGAATCCAGTTGTTCTCTTAAATATTCTGATACAGCCTCAACCATTATCACTTCAATGTGGTGCCCAGGGTCAATAATCGATAATCCTTGCGCTAAGGCATCTTGTGCAAAATGAAACGATACATCGCCTGTAATGTAAACATCTGCACCTAATCGTTTAGCATGGTGATAATATTTTTCACCACTCCCACCTAAGACGGCAACTTTCTTAACGATTCGATCTAGTGAGCCTGTTACACGTAAGCCTTCTAACTGGAAAATTTCCTTTAACTCTGCTGATAATTGTCTTAAAGTTTTTTCTGTTTTTAATGTTCCGATACGACCTAATCCATACTTAATACCATCATTTTCTAATTTGATAATATCAAATACTGGCTCTTCATATGGATGAGCCTTTTTGATCGCGTCAATTGCTTGATTTCTTAAATGACTTGGTAATAAATATTCAAGCTTTATTTCATCAACAAAGCTGCGTTTATTTTCCGAACCAATATACGGATTAGCATTATCCATCGGAGTGAATGTTCCCGTTCCTTTTAGACGGAATGAGCAATCTTTATAATCACCTAATTGTCCTACACCTATTTTGGTTATCGCTTGATCAACAACATCTAGATGCGTCTCAGGCACATAAACAAACAATTTATAAAAAGGTTCTTCTACCTCTGGAATGAGTATTTTTGTGTTTTCCAGTTTTAATTTACTCGCCAGTAAATCATTTACACCACCGATCACTACATCCAAATTAGTATGGGCAGCATATACTGTAAGATCATGTTTAATAATCTTTTGAATCAGTTTACCAAGTGGATCTTGATAATTAATTTGCTTTAATGATTTAAAAAGTAATGGATGGTGTGAAATAATTAAGTTTGCACCGATTTCAATCGCTTCATCGACAACTTCTTCTGTGACGTCTAAGCTAACTAAGATTTGCTTGACAGGGTGACTTAAACTACCAATTTGTAAACCAACATTGTCCCAATCAGCAGCTAATTTCTTGGGTACCCAACTCTCTAGTAATTGAACGACCTTACCAACTGATATCTCTTTAGTCATGTTTTATCACCTGCTCAATCCATTTTACTCGACGATTGTATTCAGCTATTTTTGCTACGTCTAAAACCTTAGCTTGCTCCATTTGGTTAATAATTCGTTGATAATTAACTAATTCTCTCTGCCACTTTTTCTTAAATGTATCATTACGTTTCTCCAATAAAAATGGACCAAATAAGCATACTTGATCTGATAAGAATGTAGACTTTGCTTGATCAGATTTGTCTAGCACTAAGATTTCATAAATGTGGCCATCTTCCTCGAGAATATCTTCATCTACTAAGGAAAAATCATTGGCGTTGGCCCACTCACGAATATATTGACTATCTACATTAGGTTGTAGTATAAGTCTTTCAACAGTTTTTAGTGTGTCTTTACCTCGTTCAAGTATTGAACGAATTAAGCCGCCACCCATTCCAGCGATAACTATTTGCTTGACAGGGTGATTTCTAATAACATCTAAACCATCACCTTGAATCACCTGAATTCGCTCTGCTAATTGATATTTTTCCACGTGTTCAATAGCCGCTAAATAAGGTCCTTTATTTAATTCGCCCGCAATTGCCCGAGCTGAATCATCTCGCTGGCAGACTGCAATCGGCAAATATGCATGATCACTACCTATGTCAGCAAATATAGCCTCTTTAGGTAAATATTTTGTAATTGTTTCTAAGCGTTTTGATAATGTAAGTTGTTCTATCATATTTACTAGACACCTGTCCTTTAAAATAAAAATGCAATGAATCCAATAATAAATCCAAATAACGCTAATAAAATTAACAATAGATTTTTTTGTTTAAACCCTAAAATTATCCATAGCAATAGTTGACCAAAGATTATCGTAATAATTAGCCAATATTGTGTAATCCATTGATAGATGACAATCAATGTTAATATAAATAAATTTAGCAAAAAAACTAACAATATGTATTTCAGATTAATTCGATATCGTTTCCACGCGATAATGGATAAGGCCGCAGTTATCAGAAACGTTATCGAAAGTAAAAGTATAATTGATCCAAAGTTTAGATTACTATAAATGATTATAAAAGCAACAATTGGAGTAATCAAAGCATTAAGCAGGATAAACAACAATGTGATAATCTCTGATTGTCTTTTTTTGTTTTCTGTTAATCCAGCTGCTTGCTCGTCCTCTTCACCTTTTGTATACAAGGCAAGTAAATAATCACAATATGCCTCAGGTAGTAGACGATTATCTTTCCAATATTTTATCTCACTAACGATAATTGCTTTTCTCTGCCAATCCACTTAAATTCACCTCTATTTGTAGGTATCAATCAAAAATTAATTACTAATAAAAAAAGTCAATCAAAATCAATTAAAGCTCAACTGATCATGATTGACTTAGCCGAGCTAACAATCAGTTACCCTAAACTAACTAATTGAAAACTCTTGATTACTGTATACGATTTATTCTAGAAAATCTTTAAGTTGCTTACTTCTGCTTGGATGGCGTAATTTACGTAATGCTTTCGCTTCGATTTGTCGAATACGTTCTCGTGTTACACCGAAGACTTTACCTACTTCTTCTAATGTACGTGTCCGTCCATCATCTAAACCGAAACGAAGTCGAAGAACATTTTCCTCACGATCTGTTAACGTATCAAGAACATCTTCTAATTGTTCTTTTAACAATTCATAAGCGGCATGGTCTGATGGTGATGTTACTTCTTGGTCTTCAATAAAATCACCTAAATGAGAATCATCTTCTTCACCAATCGGCGTCTCAAGTGATACAGGCTCTTGAGCAATTTTTAGGATTTCTCTAACTTTTTCAGGCGTTAAATCCATTTCTTTACCGATCTCTTCTGGAGTCGGTTCACGACCTAGATCCTGTAAAAGTTGTCTTTGAATTCGAATTAATTTGTTAATCGTTTCTACCATATGAACAGGAATTCGAATTGTTCGAGCTTGATCCGCAATAGCTCTAGTAATTGCTTGACGTATCCACCAAGTTGCGTAAGTACTAAATTTAAAGCCTTTTCGATAATCAAATTTCTCTACCGCTTTAATTAGCCCCATATTCCCCTCTTGAATTAAATCAAGGAAGAGCATACCTCTACCAACGTAACGTTTTGCAATACTTACTACTAAACGTAAGTTTGCTTCCGCTAATTGCATTTTAGCCTCTTCGTCATTTTGTTCAATTCGTTTTGCTAGTTCCACTTCTTCTTCAGCAGTTAATAAATCAACACGACCGATTTCTTTTAAATACATTCTCACCGGGTCATTAATTTTGATGCCTAAAGGAACACTAATATCTTTAAGATCAAATTCTGCATCATTATTTAAATCCTCTTCATCAGCATCATCTTCACCGAGGTCACTAACCACCTCAATTCCTTGCTCTGATAAATATTCATAAAATTCATCAATTTGTTCAGACTCTAGTTCAAATCGAGCTAGTCGATCCACCACGTCTTCATATAAAATCTCACCTTGTTTTCTACCGAGCTCGACAATTTGTTCTTTCGTCTCATCTAAGGTTAAATCCAGACTATTTGAGTGATCTGGTTGTTTTTTAACCATTAGAAATCCCTCCTTCCAACTTATCCAATCAATTACCATTACTTTTCTTTAAGTTCTTTTTGAATCCGCATAATTTCCATACCTATTTTTGCTGCTTCTAAATAATCTCGATTCATCTCTGCTTGTTTTTGTTTGGCGATAAGTTCACGAATGATACTCTTATCGTCCTGCTCTAAGCGGATAATTCGGATATAATCAGATATTTCATCAGATGAAACATCTGTTGTTATAGGTTCCATCGCTATTTCAATTACTTCACTAATTATTTCATTATCATTTAGGCGTTCAATAAACTGACTTACATTTGCTTGATTACCGTCCTCATAAAACGCATATAGATAGGTAACAATAATTTTGTGCTTCTCAATATTAAATGAAGCCCCTAATGTATGTTTAATTTGTTCAGCAATTGTCCGATCATGTAACATATAAGCAATTAATCTTTTTTCAGCATTGTGATATGCTGGTAATAAGCGTTTCGGCCTATTTTTCAATACGCGCTCATTAGTATGGCTCTTTAAACCCACATTATCCCTAGTTGAGCCTTGTTTTTTCCTTATCTGATCAACATCTTCCAAAATTGCCCCAGGAGAAAGGTCAAACATCTTGGCTATTTCTCGAACATATCGATCACGATCAAGTGCAGATTTTAATTGAGCAATTTCTTCAACAATTAAGCGCATATAAGCAATTTGGTCAGCTTCAACTTTTAAATTAAATTGTCGCTTATGAAAGTTAATGATAAAGCCCATGTAAGTAGAGCTTGCCTCGATCACTTCTTCTTTAAACCTTTTCCCGCCATATTTTTTTATAAACGCATCTGGATCAAGTTGATCTGGTATTGTTGCGACTCTAACTTGGCAGCCGACTTTTTTAAGTAGCTTGGCGACTTTAAATGTCGCATTAATTCCTGCGTCATCGCCATCAAAGCAAATAACGACAGTATCGACATAGCGTCTAATTAAGGCTGCTTGATGTTCAGTTACTGATGTGCCAAGTGAAGCAATGACATTTTTTATACCAGCTTGATACGCTGAAAATACGTCCATATAGCCTTCAAAAAGGATCGCTTGTCCACTTTTTTTCATTTCGCTTCTTGCTAAATCAAAATTAAATAGCATTTTTCCTTTTTGAAACAAAGCAGATTCTGGACTGTTTAAATATTTTGGTTCCAGATTTGTGATCGAGCGTCCAGCAAAGCCGACTGTCTTCGCTAAGTGATTCCGAATTGGAAACACGATCCGCCCTCTCATTCGATCATAAATTTGATTTTGATCACTTCGGGCAAGTACATTCGAAGATACTAATTCCTGTAGATTAAATGCTTTCTTTTCTAAAAATTGTGTCGTAATCTCATTAGAATCCGGGGCAAAGCCAATCTGAAATTGTTCAATCGTTTCATCTGTCAATCCACGATCATTAATATAATTTCTAGCTGTTTCCGCTTCTTTAGCATGAGAAAAAATATGATGATAGAATTTGGTCAAAAGCTCATGTGCTTGTAAACTAACTTGGTCCACAGAATGATTCGAACTGTTGACTTGATTTAAATACCGTTCAGGTAATGAATGACCACTTCTTTGTGCTAAATGAGTGACAGCCTGTTGAAATGTAAAACCTTCTTGCTCCATTAAAAATGTGAATACATTACCACCTTTTCCGCAACCAAAACAATGAAAAATTTGTTTTTCTTGGGTAACAGAAAATGAGGCTGTTTTTTCTCCATGAAACGGACATAAGCCAAAATAATTACGTCCTTGTTTTTTTAATGAGACATATTCACTAATCACGTCAACAATATCATTTGCTTGACGAATCTCATCAATTAATTGTTCGGGAATTTGCGAGACCATATTTTATCACCAACATTTAATTTCTATATAAAATCTAAAAAACCTGCAAGATTCGACAAAAAATTAAAAAATGAATCTAATGGTTCATTTTTTAACTAACAAGTAATAATCACACTCCTAATCGCAAAGATCGTTAATTATTATCTAATATTCTACGTGTATGCCTAACTTTCCTGCAAAAAAAGATGATAACTTATATATCTATCAATCTAGCTTTGCATTAAGGCATCTAAGTTTTTTCCACAAATAATAATTATAGTACATTTATCTTAAAAAAGCTATGGTTCTATCTGAATAATATCGGTTTTATCTTGTCATTTGGATTTGCAAAATTAAATTAGCTGTTTCTTCAACCGCTTTATTTGTCACATCAATGACCGGACAACCTAAATATTCGACAATATTTTCAAAATAATCCAATTCTTCTCTTATACGATTTACGTTAGCATAATTTGCACTAGGTCTTAAGCCTAGGGTTTTTAAGCGTTCTTTACGAATTTCATTTAATTCAACAGGACTAATTTTTAGGCCATAGCATTTACTTGGGTCCGTTTGATAAAGTTCTTTTGGTGGATCCACCTCTGGTACAATCGGAACATTCGCTACTTTATAGCTTTTCATAGCTAAATATTGTGATAAAGGCGTTTTAGACGTTCTTGACACACCTATTAAGACAATATCCGCTTTTTCAATTCCACTTGGGTCTCGTCCATCATCATAGCGAACTGCAAATTCAATCGCTTCAATTCGTTTAAAATAGGATTCATCTAACTGATAAGCAAGGCCTGGTACCATTTTTGGTTTTTGTTTTAACAAGCGACCAAGCGCATCAATAATGGGTCCATTAATGTCTATCACCTCAACACCAAGTTCTGAAGCCAAGTGTTGCGTGTATTGACGTAATATTGGATTCACAAGTGTATAACAAACTAGAGCTTCGTTCTTTGAAGCTCTAGTTAATATTTGATTAATTTGTTCTGGTTTTTCTATATAAGGTGAACGAATGAGCTGGTAGCTTTCTGTACGATTAAATTGCAATAAAGATGATTGAATAACTTTATCGACAGTTTCTCCAGCAGAATCAGAAATTAGAAAAATATACGGTTTAGTCATCATCTCACCTCTAGTCTAAAAATGCTGCTTCCACTCAATATCTTTAAAATTAGCTAATTGATTAATTAAACGAGCAATGCCATTTAACAATGCAATTCGGTTATTTTTAACTGCCTCATCATCAACCATCACAAGCGTCTGATCAAAGAATTGTTCGATTTTTGGTGCTAATTGTTCTAATAGTTGTAGTGCATCTTCAAATAGCCCTTCGTTTACCTTCGATTCATAGCTAGACTTAATTTCGTTAAACGCTGAATACAATGCTTGCTCACTATTATTTTCAAATAGTTCATCAGTTACTTGATAATCTAATTCAAGCTTAGCGATATTCACAACCCTACCTAGTGCCTCTTGACTTTGTTTAAAAGACTCATCTTGACGTTTTCTTTCCAAAAGCTTGGCTTTATTTAACAGATGTGAAATCACTCCAATTTGTTGATGAGTGACTGCTTTAATAATGTCATGCGATACGTTTTCTTCTTTAACTAAATAACTAATTCGTCCTTGAATAAAGTCCATCACTGATGCTCTAACTTGATCGTGTTGATCTAAGTCAATTAATCCTTGTTTAAATTGATCTAATGCAATATCTACAATCGTTTCAAAATTAATTAGCCAATTCTGTTGTTCAAGAATTTGGATAATGCCCATTGCTTGACGTCTTAATGCGTATGGATCTTGTGAGCCCGTTGGAATAAGGCCAATTCCAATACAACCAACGATTGTATCAATTTTATCGGCAATACTTAAGATTGAACCTATCGTTGAATTCGGCAATTGATCATTCGCATGACGTGGCATATATTGTTCATTAATTGCTTTTGCAACTTCTGGATCTTCACCAAAAATTAAGGCGTATTTTTCACCCATTACACCTTGTAATTCAGGGAACTCATCTACCATTTGTGATACTAAATCAAATTTACTAATTGTTGCAGCGCGTTCCACTTGATTGATTTCACTATTCGATAATCCAAGTTGGTCTGCAATTGCAACAGCATTAGCAGTTACGCGCTTTACTTTCTCTGCAACTGTGCCTAATTGCTGTTGGAAAATAATTTTCGTTAATTTTTCATTATTTTCTTCGATAGATTTCTTTTGATCTTCCTCATAGAAAAATAAACCGTCAGCTAAACGTGCATTTAATACTTTCTCATTTCCTCTAGCGACATTCTCGATAAAATCTTTATTTCCATTTCTCACACCAATAAAGAACGGGAGTAATTTTCCATCATGATTACGAACAGGGAAATAACGCTGATGTACTTTCATTGACGTAATTAATACTTCTTCAGGAACAGTTAAATAATCTTCACTAAATGTACCGTAGAAAATTGTTGGAAATTCAACTAAATCAGTGACCTCTTCAACTAAATCATTATCGAGATCTATTTGCCAATTGTTATGATCAGCTAATTCATTAAGCTGAGATAAAATATCTGCTTGACGATTGTTTCGATCTGCAATAACAAATTGCTCACGTAAAATGGATTCATAGTTTAAAGGATCGTTAATTGTAACTTTCCCACCTAAGAATCGATGTCCAACAGTTACGTTACCTGTCTTCACGCCTTCAATCTCAAAATCAATGATCTGATCATTCTGTAAAGCAATAAGCCATTTAATCGGGCGAATATATCTTAATTTGCTCGTTCCCCAGCGCATATTTTTAGGAAAGTTCATTGATAAAATAACATCTTTAAATGTTGGCAAAATGTCATTTACGTGTTTTCCAGGAGTAAACTTTTTAACAAAGATATATTCAGTTCCTTTAACATCTTGAAAATAAATATCATCGACAGATACACCTTGACCTTTAGTAAAACCAATTGCTGCTTTTGACCAGTTACCAGCTTCATCATGGGCAATTTTTTTAGCTGGACCTCTTACTTCTACTTCTAAATCTGGTTGCTTACCAATTAAATCAATAATTTGAATAGCAAAACGTCGTGGTGTAATAAATGTTTTCAGCGTGCCATAAGTCAATCGATTATCCTCTAACCATTCGATTGTTCGATTTTTTAATTGTTTTTCTGTTTCGATTATATATCTTGCTGGCATTTCTTCTAAGCCAACTTCAAATAATACATTAGTTGTTGACATGTGAATCACCTTCCTCTTTCAACATTGGAAAGCCTAACTTCTCTCTTTCCTGAACATATAACTTTGCAATTTCCCGTGCTAAATCTCGCACTCTTCCAATGTAACCTGTTCTTTCAGTTACTGAGATCACACCTTTTGCATCAAGTAAGTTAAATGTGTGTGAGCATTTTAATACATAGTCATAAGCTGGAAAAACTAAACCTTTCTCCATTAATTGTTGAGCTTCTTGTTGATACTGATTAAATAAATTAAAGAGCATCTCAGTATTCGACTCTTCAAAAGTATATCTAGAATGTTCATATTCAGGTTGATAAAAGATATCTCTTACAGTTACACCTTCTGTCCAAGTTAAATCAAAGACATTTTCTTTGTCTTGAATATAAGATGCGAGTCGTTCAATTCCATAAGTTATTTCTACAGAAACAGGGCTTGCCTCTAAACCACCAATTTGTTGGAAATATGTGAACTGGGTAATTTCCATACCATCTAACCATACTTCCCAGCCTAATCCTGCAGCACCAAGTGTTGGGTTTTCCCAGTTGTCTTCAACAAAACGAATATCATGTTTTAACGGATCGATATTTAATGCTTTTAGCGATTCGAGATAAAGTTCTTGAATCTCGTCTGGTGAAGGTTTCATTACTACTTGAAACTGATGGTGCTGATAGAGACGGTTTGGATTATCACCATATCGTCCATCATTAGGACGTCTTGAAGGTTCCACGTAAGCAACATTCCATGGCTCTGGTCCTAAACTACGCAATAACGTCATTGGTGACATCGTTCCTGCACCTTTTTCAGTATCGTATGCTTGCATTAATAGACACCCTTGGTCACTCCAAAACTTTTGCAATGTTATAATCATCTCTTGAATATGCATGATTTTTTTCCTCCAATTTTAACACTCAATTTTAAAAATAATTAATGAGAAAATCCCGTCTCTATGCCTTATAAATTAAGACATAGGGACGGGATTTCCGCGGTTCCACCCTATTTACTAAAGATATTATCTTTAGTCACTTTTAAAGTAAATGTTCCAGAGCGCCCTTCAATCAATTGTTATCTCTGGCTCTCACCGTCCCAGATTCGCTAAAATAACAAATTAGATCAAATCTTCTCTTTCATCACATATAATAAAATTATAGTTAATTTTGTAAGCTTTGTCAATTCTCTAACGATATTAAAGCATCGCTTAATTTTTGTTAAAAGAGACGAGTCACTTTAAATTTTAAAAATGACATAGCTAACATTTGCAGGATAACTGCACATGCATTCAGTTTAGATTGCTCGTCTCGTTACTTTCAGTTAATGATTTAACTAGTTCTTTGTTTTCTTTAACCTTAACCAAAATATGATACTTAGGCCTAATACTACAAGTAATAACACTAGAATTAACAAGTAATATCCATTACTACTGTTTTGATCAGTTGAAGATTCAACGATTTCATCAGTAACACTATCAGAAGCTTCATCTAATTCGCCATCTGCATCTTCGTAATCATTAACTTGTTCGGATGACTCTATTGTTGAAAGTGAAAGACCATCGTCATGAGTATCTACATTGTATTTAGTAGCCAATATTTGCTCTACACTATGCATTGGCATATAGACAGCTTCCTTATATAAAATCGGTTCACCTGATAAAATAAATTCTTCTCCATCGAAAATAGCGTTGTTACTTCCCACCGTTAAATTAATTGTTTCATCAATATCAATAACACCGTTTTTAAAACTTTGTACCGGCAAATCTAATTGTTCAAATAGCGCTAATGGTAAATACATATCATCTTTTAATTGATACACATTTTCAATTATTACTGATGTTTCATCAACTGTTAGATGAAAATCTTCCGGCTTAAGGTGCGCTATTTCTTCAACAAAATATGACCGAATTGGCTTACCTGGTTTCTCAACGTTGACTAAGCCGTCTTTATTTTTAACAACAACACCATTAACTAAAACATATTCTACTCCTACCGAGTGAGTGCCAGGAAACTCTACAGTGGCCTTATCAATAATTGTTTCCGGATTAAATATAGTAATATCAGCATCAGCACCCACTTCAATTCGTCCTTTATAATGCATCGCTGGCGCAGCACTTTCCATTCTTTTTGCTGGAAAGTATGATGTTTTTTTGATTGCATCCATCATACTTAAAACTTGTTCTTCTCTAACATATCGTCCAAAAAGTCTACTATAAGCACCCGCTCCTCGAGGATGATTATTATGACTCGGCTCAATGATTGTATCACTTCCAATCATTGTATCTGGATCTTTCAAAAGCATATACAATTCATTCATAGGCATTGATCCATGAGCGGCTACTAATAAGTGCTGTTTTCTATATTCGTCAAAAGTATCTTTTGTAATTCTTATATCAGTTGCACCAATTTGTAGATCTTCGTAAGTGATTTTGAATCGTTCTTGCCAACCTGGTCTAAATCTAGCAGAGTTAATATAAGTTGCCCAAAAATCATACGGATAAAAATCAGTTGTAATATCTAAACCGCTTTTTTTTGCGTTTTTAACCATATCTAGGGCTTGATCCATTACGAAAGTTCCACCAGTACTATTAATATGCATGATATGTATACTAGCACCCGTTTCATTTCCGTAATCGATTACTTCTTGAATACCTTCTAAACCCTTTTCTTCATCAGAATATCTCAAGTGATAAAAAGTAGGAACGTCATACTCGGCAGCTAACTCTAATAATGGTTTAACTTCATGTTTTACTCCTGGTACATATTCAAAACTAAAAGATATACCTAGAGCACCATTTTCAATATTTTTTCTTGTTTCCTCTACTAATCTCTCAATATCTGATTCGTTAACCATTTCCGTATCAATTCCAGCTCCAACAATTGGCCATCGAAGTCTAGTAACAAAACTTGAAGCACCGAAATTTGTGATGACACCTTGTTTTGCCCAGTTTGAATACCAAGTTTCGGCATCTTCTGTACCGCCATGCATGGCTAAATTACTAGTAACACCGTCAAAAACTTTAAATTCAATTCCAACATGATTGGGATCATAAGATACTAAATCAATAAAGCCTGGTGATATTACAAGGCCACTTGCATCTATTTCTGTAATTCCGGATAAATCCTCTTGAGTTATTCGCTCAATTTTTGATTCATTAATTCCAATATTATAATTATGTAACTCGTGGTCTGTTGAAGGATTATAAATCGTTCCTCCTTTAATAACTACATCAAATGTTGCTTCTACAGCATGTGAAACTGGAATCAAATTAAAAAATAAAAGAAAAACGATAATAGTAATAAACAATTTTTTTTGCTTTTTCTTCATACTAAATTTCCTCTCTTTATCTAGCAAACATAGAATTACTATGAATACGCAATGGATCTATTTAATTTTTTAAAAAATAATAACGTTAACTATCAATAATAATAATCGTTGACTGATATTTTCCCTTTTTCACTTCAATAAATGAATCTGTTTTAAAAATTTCCTTGATTTTAGTGTTAAGCCACCGTATGTTTCGTAATACTGCTCAAGAATTTGACGAATGACTTCTTTATTCTCAGCTTTAACATTAATATTAGCAACCCTATTCATATCGATTTCAGAAAATAATTTTAATAATTTATATTGCGTTTGATTAATAGGACGATGATTTGGATCAATAGCCAAACACCTTTGACAAAGTACTCCTGCTTCTTTAATAGAAAATGCATTAATTTGATCTGTTCGTTGGCAATTTTGACATCGATCTATGGTCGGTGCAAACCCGGCAACATTATATAATTTCATTTCATACATCAGTGTTAATACTAACGGATCTTTAAAATCAGTGATTCCTTGTAAAGTTAATAATAACTGTTGGTATACATAATAATTAGGTTGCTTTTCATCAACTAAAACATTTGTTAATTCCGCTAAATAACTAGCATATGCTGTTAAAAAAATATCTTCTCTTATTTTCCGATGTGAATTAACAACATCACCTTGCTCTAAAATACTCAAACCTCTTCCTAACCGCACAAGATATTCACCATGAATAAACAACTGTGTGACAGCTGCCATTCTACTTCTCGGCTTTTTAGCTCCTCGTGCAAGTACACCTATTTTTCCAAGCTTATCAGTTAAAAGTGTTGCAATAAGATGTGTTTCCCCATAGTTTTGAGTCCGGATAATAACACCCTCTACCTTTTCTAGCAATTTTCTATCCATCCTTTAATCAACAGGTTCTGTTTGATCTGAATTTGTTTCTTCATTTATAATTAATTCTTCACTGACTTCAACATCATAGTCCTTCATCAGTAGATATGTTTCGATATTTCCAGTTTTACTAAAAACGATCCAAGGTAAATTATGCATTGTAGCCCCACCTTCCTCCTTTTAGTTAAAATATCTACATACTTAGAATGACCAATGTTTATCAATCAATGTTGATAAATTATTACCATGAATATTTCAATTTGCCCCTTAATAATTGTCTTCATTATAGCCAAATTCGTGTAAATAATGAGCTCGGTTACGCCAATTTTTCTGTACTTTAACCCACAAGTTTAGATATACTTTTGAACCCAGCAAGCGTTCAATATCCTTTCTTGATCTCATACCAATTTGTTTTAGCATAGAGCCTTGTTTACCGATAATTATCCCTTTTTGGGAGGGTCTTTCAACAATAATTGAAGCATGAATTTGGACTTTTTCTCCTTCTTGACGCTCAATTTTATCAATGACAACAGCTAACGAATGAGGGATTTCTTCTTTAGTTAATTGAAGCGCTTTTTCTCGAATAAATTCACTAATAATGAATCGCTCTGGGTGATCAGTAATTTGATCATCAGGATAAAATTTAGGACCTTCATTCAATTGTTCTTTCAATAATGATAATAAATGGTCAACATTATTACCCTCTAATGCAGAAATCGGTACAATCTCTTTAAAGTCATATTTATCTTTATACTCGACAATTAAATCGAATAGCTGATCAGGATGAATCTGATCAATTTTGTTAATGATTAAATAGACTGGCTTATTGACTTCTTCCAAACGGTCAATAATAAATTGATCACCTCGACCATAGCCTTCTTTCGCATTGATCATAAATAAAATAGCGTCAACTTCATTTAATGTATTTGTTGCAATTTTCACCATGAAGTCACCGAGTTTATGTTTCGGTTTATGAATACCAGGTGTGTCGATAAAAACAATTTGTGCTTCATCATCAGTATAAACACCTTGGATTGTATTTCGTGTTGTCTGTGCTTTATCACTCATTATGGCAATCTTTTCTCCAATAACACGATTTAAAAAAGTTGATTTCCCAACGTTTGGTCGTCCGATAATTGTGATAAAACCTGATTTGTATGTTTCTTGATGCATGTTCTAGCCTCCATATTTATAAAGTAAACCATTCAATAAACTTTGGGATGAAAATAATGATCCCGACAATAAAAGCAACGATACTGCTTACCAACACAGCGCTAGCAGTTAAATCTTTAATCGATCCTACGACTGGATGCCAGTTAGGCGCTAAATGATCCAACATTGTTTCTACCGCTGTGTTAATAAGTTCTGCGGTAATCACAAAGCCAATCATTAAAATTAAAAGTACCCACTCAAGTAATGATATAGAAAAAATAAAACCACCGATTATAACAAGTAAAGCAATCGTAAAGTGAATTCTAATATTAATCTCATTTTTAAATGCAATTTTCAAACCGTTAATCGCGTAGCTAAACCCAACACGTTTTTTTTTATTTTCTCGGAAGCCCAAACGCATTTAAAATATCCTCTTGTTTTTTAAACATTTCCTGTTCTTGATCATATTCAATATGATCATAGCCGAGTAAGTGTAAAAATCCATGTAAAGCTAAAAATCCATATTCTCTTTCCAAGCTATGCTCATATTCTTCGGCTTGTTCTTCGGCTTTATCCACGGAAATAACGATGTCACCAAGGTTTAGTGGTGGTAATTGATCACCTTTAATTTCGATCTCCCCTTCAACTGAATCTTGTAATGCAAATGAGATGACATCTGTCGGTTTATCAATACCTCGATAATTACGGTTTAACTCTTGGATCGTGTCGTTATTTACAAATGAAATAGACATTTCAGCATCCGGACTAACGCCTTCTTCTTTTGCGGCAAAAATAATGAGATCTTGAATAAGCTTTATATAACTTTCATCAATTAAATTTGTTTCATCAATAAACTCTATATTCATTTTACTATGCCTCCTTTGACTCTTTTGGATATTGAATTCTAGTATGATATATACCTGTCAATGTTTCACTTATCGTTTGTTTAATTTTCGTTAGTTCTTTAAAAGTTAAATGACTGTCATCTAACTGGCCGTCTTGCAAACGATCTTTAATAATATTATTAATTAATTGATCAATTTTCTCTTTTGTTGGCTGTTCCATTGATCGAACAGCTGCTTCAATCGGATCACATAATGAAACGATGGCTGATTCCTTTGTTTGCGGTAGTGGTCCTGGATAGCGATATAAAGATTCAGAAACATCTTTATTTATTTCTTTCTCTTTGTAATAAAAATATTTTAATAGCGACGTACCATGATGTTGTTGAGCAATATCAATAATCTCTTTCGGCATTTTATGCTCTTTTAATATCTTAGCTCCATCGTATGGATGAGCAATAATAATTTCAGCACTTTGCCATGGATCAATAAAATTATGCGGGTTATCCATTCCCATTTGATTTTCGATAAAATAATGTGGTCGCTTCGTTTTACCTAAATCATGATAATATGACGCTACTCGAGCTAGTAATCCATTTGCACCTATTGCTTCACACGCTGCTTCACTTAAGTTTGCTACCATTACACTATGATGATATGTTCCTGGTGCTTCTGTAAGAATTTTTCTTAATAATGGGTGATTTGGATTTGCTAATGTTAATAATTTCGTATCAGATAATAATTTAAGTACGGTTTCAAAAAATGGTAATGCTCCAATAGCTACAATACCTGAAATTAAGGCTGAAACGTAAGCAAATATGACAAACTTAAGTATATCTGATAACTGATAACTATCATAAGATAGAAAAACAAAACTTAAGATTACCAACACGTTTACAATACCAGAAATCGCAACTGTTTTAAATATTGCAATCCGATCTTTTATCGCAATCAATGTAGCGATACTACATAATTGTGCAGCTAAGAAGTACATACCAACCTCTAAATTTAACGAACCGGGTATTTGTTCGTTAAATATGATCGTACCAACAACTGAAAAAACAATAGAAAATAAAATGGCTAAACGTTCTCTAAATAAAATTTTAATCAATATTGCTCCAGTTGCAATCGGCATCAGTAAAAATAGCTTATTAGCATCGACACTAAACAAACTAACACCTTTCATTAAGCCAATTGTCACGACTGAAATAATAACAAGTGTAAATAAGTGGTTGAATTGTAGGTGCTGTTTATCCAAATAAGCGATTAAACCATAGCAGATTAATGATAATAATAAAATGACAAAAACAACAAGTCCGATTACCGGGAATAAATTGCGGTCACTATTTAATAAACCAACTAATTCTAATTTATCATAAATTTCATTTGTAATCGTTTGCCCTTCTCGTACGATTATCTCACCAGCACGAATCATGGCCGGCTCTACATTATTGATGGCTTGACTTTCCGCTTCTAATGTATCCTCTAATGAAAAGAATGAATTTTCAACTAAGGCAAATTCACCTACACTTACTAAACTGTTTTTCAATTCGTTATTAAGTGATGAATATTGAAAACGTTGAGCTAGTTGTGCCTTAGCATCATCCAAATTTTCTTGCTTTATCCCTTCATTGAAGATTTCATTTAGAGTTGTAGTTAGTAGTTCATACGCAATTCCCTTTTCTCTGTCACTAGCAGTGATTAAAAGGGTGAGAGCCTCATCTGTCAAATTCTCTACTAGTTCTTGGCTTGCTAACTGCTTAAACTCTATTATCTTATCTGCTGTTGTTTTTCCAGGCGGAGCAGGATCATTTTTAATTACACTGTTAGTTGATAATTGATCATCTTGTTCTGTTTGATCATCTTCTTGTTCAACAGTTTTCGGCGGTTGATTAACTGTTTCAATAACTTCAAATAGTTCATTAATATATTTAATTCTTTCCTCTGCAACCTCTGGTGAAATTAGATAGCGATCTTCAACAGCATTTAGTGCCTCTCGCTTTCTACGTTCCGTTTCTCTCGTATCTTCAATACTTATCGGCGATTGGATCGTATCGTTTGAAATGCTATACCTTTCAATTTCATAAGTTTCTGTATAGACATTCGTTAACGTCGAAAGGAAAATAGTAATGCCAATGATTAATAAAGTAATTATGACTTGAAGTGGTCTATTTATTTTTTTAAATTGATTGATTATATTTTTCATCGTTAAGGAACTCCTTAAAAACTATTTACTTATAGTTTATCACAGAATCAACTAAAATTTATCTAGATCATTAGAAATTATTTCAATATTAAGCAACGAGAGCTAATTATTCACTAAGGATATGGTTGTGTATATTTTTACGATCAAGTATTAATTGTACTAATAAATCCTGACTCATTTAGTAAGCGATTCCGATCATAATTGTTGGACAAAAAGAGCAGGTGAAATATGTGTTAACCTTACGGGATGGCAATTACCGAAGTTCTGCTAAGGCAAGAGATCATTACTTGACTTAGTTTACTGTGGCGCTACCCGAGGAAAATAAACATATTTCACCTGCGTAAGTCATTTACACTTTAAGTTATTAAATATAACCTCACTTAGTTTATTAATTGAGCGTGATCATTTAATAATCTTGTTTTTATAAGCTTACATATCCTTTGATTCATATGCAGCAATGATTTTCTGCACAACTGGGTGACGAACAACGTCTTGTTGTTTTAGATAAACAAAAGAAATCCCTTTTATATCGGCTAGGATTTGCTGAACTGTTTTCAAACCAGAGACAGTTCGATTTGGTAAATCTACTTGAGTTAAATCACCCGTAATAACCATTTTAGAACCGAAACCTAAACGGGTTAAAAACATCTTCATTTGCTCTGGTGTGGTATTTTGAGCCTCATCTAGAATAACAAACGCATCATCTAGCGTACGACCACGCATATAGGCAAGAGGTGCAATTTCGATCGTTTCACGTTCAATCAAGCGTGTTGTATGTTCATAGCCTAATACGTCGTGTAAAGCGTCGTACAGCGGTCTTAAATAGGGATCTACCTTTTCTTTAAGGTCACCTGGTAAGAAACCCAAACTCTCACCAGCCTCTACTGCAGGTCTGGTTAAAATAATTTTCTTAATATCTCCGGATTTTAATGCGCTAACAGCCATTACAACGGCTAAATATGTTTTTCCAGTCCCGGCTGGACCGATACCAAATACTAAATCGTTATTTTTAATTTCTTTAACATATTCACGTTGCCCTAATGTCTTCACACGAATAGCTCGTCCTAGTGCATTTCGCATAATTGTTTGATCAAATAAACTATAAAATTGATCAACTTTCCCTTGCTTCGCCAATTCAACAGCATAAATGACGTCTCTTTCAGAAATTGATAATCCACGTCTAATTACCGTTAATAGTGCATTAAGCACATCAGTTACGAGTAGGCGTTTTTCAGAATTTCCTTGGACCATAATTTCTTGTCCTCGTGTAACGATTGAAATATCAAGTTTTGCTTCAAGTTGTTTTAAATGAGCATCATTTGTTCCGAATAAACTCATTGCTTCTGCTGGATCAGAAATTGTTAAATCAATTCGTTGTAATTCATCTGACATACATTAATCTCCTTGAATAGTCTCGATTGTATTCACGATATTTTCTTTAACTGTGAAGTATACGTGTAAGTTTACTTTACCATTCTCAAAAGATTGATGCAAAATTTTTTCGTTAATTATTGAACTCGTTTGGTCTAAATTTCGAAGTAAATTCTGACGAGCTTGTTGTAAGCCTATTTCTACTGCTTGTTCTACAGATCGTTCTTGATTTATAATTTCTACTTCTTTATGGGTTTGACTTAGAAATGCTATCGGTATTGTCCAATCAAAGACAGTAAGTGTATGCTGATCGAGCTCAATCTTTTCCTGTTCAAAGTTTGTTGAACCAAAACCCCAAATAGGCATTTTAAATGAACCGAATTGAAGATAATATTTATTTTTAAATTCACCTGTTTCAATGTGATAGTTTCCTTCTAAAGCGACTTCTAACTTTGTCTCATACCAGGTCGTTGCATAAATTTCTGCCTCAACCTCGATTAATTGTTCATCTTGATTCTCAGTATTATCATCTTCATCATTTTGATTTAAATGATTTAGCTGACCTGTCACTAGAAGTTGTCCCTTTTTAACAAAATCATTGACTTCAACTAATGGTCTTCCTTTAGCAACAAACATTTCACTAATGACTCCATCTTTTTTAGCATAGATATGCGTTCTTTGTTGTCTCTCTTTAACCTCTGGTTGCTTCTTTGTGATGACTTCGAGCTGATAATTGACTCCATTAGGCGTAATACCAACCCAAAGGATATTAGGATAGTCAGTCAAAATCTTAGATTGAATTTGATCTGGCTTGTCCATTAAAAGCTTTAGCTTTCCTTTTTTGATGCCATAATTGTTCAGACTCGTTAAAAGTTGTTTTTCCATTTCAGTCGGAACACCTTCGATTTGGATAAATAATATTGATTGTGTTAAATAGAGAAATACTAAGCAAGCTATGAATAAACTTATTAATAGTTGATGAAAATTTTTTAACCGTTTTATGAAAAAAGGCATTCCTTTTTTACGAACAAACGATAATTTGTAATGTGTCTGGCGACGAATCTTTCTAAGCTTATGAATATCATCCACGTAAACATCTGCCAGACATTCAAGTTCAGACTGTTTTCTAATTGACCAGACCGGAATATTACGACGAGCACATAAATCAAAAAAACGCTCTGGATAATGTCCCATTACTTTAATTGTCACGTATCCTTTGAACCATAATGGTTTTAACTGTTTCATGATTCCACTCCATTTTTATCAGTTCTATGATTCATTTCTAGTGAAGTGATTTTACCTTCAACTAACATTTCAGCAGTAAGGAGCATCTTGATTACTAATCCTCGTCCTTTTATGACTAACTGACCATTTGAAATGTTAAGAACTATCTCAGTTGAAGTAAATCTAACGATTCCATGATGATTTTCAATATATACGTGGATATCACCAATCATCGTAATCCGTGGCAATTCCAAATGGGATGTAATTAGCATACTAGCATTTGTTTTTTTCATTTTATCGAAAATTGATCGTAATTTCCGCACGGAATCGCCTCCCTCACTTTTCAAGATATGATCTTAAGCCGATAATCAGAACTATTCATGATTAAAAATATTGATTAACTATATGTCGTTTAGACAAAAAAACTGCACGATAATTGTTGATGTTACTTTTACAATTATCGTGCAGTTAGATTTATTTTGATAAATAGTTTTACCTATTGCGCATATGATACGGACGTTTAGCTAATGGTTGACCTAATATTTCTGCCATCACAAAGCTTCTTGCTAAATTCTTCTTTGTCATGTATTTATCTAAGCCTAAATTTTCTTTAGGGATAGCCTTATTTCGTGACGCAGAAACTAGACGATTTTCTAAATTCTCATACTTAGGTGTGTCATCATTATTTATACCGCTAATTGTCGAATCAATTGAGATATTTAAATCTTTACGTAATTTTTCAAATGGGTTTTGCTGTTGATCTTCACTTTGCCAATTGTTACCTTCAAATCGCTCAAACCGTTCTAGCTTTGGTTGTGAAACCGGCTGATTCGTTTGGTATTTAATCTCGGGTATTGATTTTGGTTTATGTTGAGCGCTTTTATTTGTTTCCTGCTTATTTTTTTCATTTTTTGACTTAAGCACAGAGCTACCGATAACGAAGGCAAATGTCAATACAGCAATAATCAAATCTTCCATATTGACACTCCTTTCTGAATCAAAGTTTATTCTTGATCGGAGTCGTCAGATATCTTTCCGATAGAGTCGCGCATAACAGTGTCAGCATTTATATTTTTATAGTTCATATAATCCATGACACCCATATTACCTGTACGTAATGCTTCTGCAAGCGCTAATGGAACTTCAGCTTCAGCTTCAACAACTTTGGCACGCATTTCTTCAACCTTCGCAACCATTTCTTGCTCTTGAGCGACAGCCATTGCACGACGCTCTTCAGCTTTAGCTTGAGCAATATTTTTATCTGCTTCGGCTTGGTCAGTTTGTAAAATCGCACCGATGTTCTTACCAATGTCAACATCTGCAATATCAATTGACAGAATTTCAAATGCAGTACCTGAATCTAAACCTCTGTTTAACACGTTATGAGAGATTGAATCAGGGTTTTCTAGAACTTTCTTATGTGATTCTGAGCTACCAATTGTACTAACGACACCCTCACCTACACGGGCAATAATCGTTTCTTCACCAGCCCCACCAACTAAGCGATCAATATTAGCTCTAACCGTAATTCTTGCTTTGGCTTTTACTTCAATACCATCAATCGCTATACCTGAAATAAATGGTGTCTCAATAACTTTAGGATTAACACTCATCTGAACTGCTTCTAATACATCTCGACCAGCTAAATCAATTGCTGCACCACGTTCAAAGCTTAAATTAATATTTGCACGCTGAGCTGCAATTAGAGCGTTAACGACTCGATCGACATTACCACCTGCTAAGTAGTGACTTTCTAACTGGTTTGTCGTGACATCTACCCCTGCTTTATGTGCTTTAATCAATGGATTAATCACTCGACTAGGCACTACGCGACGTAATCGCATTCCAATTAGTGTGAAAATCCCAACCCTTACACCTGCAGCTAATGCACTAATCCAAAGTGCAACAGGGATAAACGTTAAAATGACGATAATCGCGATCACGATTAAACCAATTATGATCATTGGTAATAAAAATTGTAAATCATTTGTAGTTTGACCCAACATTAACTCTCCTCCTTATTTTTCATCTCACTTACGACTACTCTTGCACCAGTAACAGAGATAATTTTAACTAATGATTGCTGATGGATAAAACCACCTTCTGTTACAACATCTATTCTTTCATCATCAACCACAACTGTACCTGATGGTCTTAGTGGTGTGATGGCAGTGCCAATTTTACCAATTAAATCTGTTCGTTCTTCTACAGCTGTATAGCCTTGTTCAGCTGTTGCTTTATCACTTAAAATGATATGTCTAAATAAACCTTTTTCCAGACCAATTCGCCTATATAATAAGACTGCAACACCAATCGTAATAAGCAGTGCAATTAAGATACTATAACTTAAATGTACAATGTTCGGTACGGACAAATAAAGTGCTACTAAAATACTCAATGCACCTAGTCCACCTATAATCCCACCTGGCACAAAAAATTCTAGTATAATTAAACCGATACCGAGTGCGAATAAAACTAGTACTTCATAACCGGCAAAACCAGCAACAAGGTGGCCGTAGAAAAACAAAATTAATGACACAATTCCAACCGATCCAGCAACACCAAAACCTGGCGTATATAATTCAACGATTAACCCCAAGCCAGCTAGCGTTAACAAAATCGATACTACGACAGAATTGGTTAGAAAGCGGGCAAACTCTTCAGCTGGAGTAATTTTAACTTCCACAATCTCAGCATCTGATAGGCCTAATTCTTCTAATAATTCTGTACGATGATTAACAGTACCTTCTGAATAGCCTACCTCTAGTGCTGCAGTTGGTCCAAGTGTTAAATATTTACCTGCAGGGGCATTATATTCTGGTAAATCAATATCTTTATCCGCCATTGCCTCAGCAAATAATCGGTCTCTACCTTTTGCTTCAGCCGCACTTCCCATTGCTTCTCGCCAATAGGATTGAGCCTTTTCATCAGCTTCATTGCCATCACTTGTAATGATTCCACTTGCACCAAGAGTTGCTTGTGGATTCATATAAATATGATCTGCAAATAATGCAATATATGATCCAGCAGACAATGCTTGACTTCTTATGTACGCCGTTTTAGGAATGCTAACACTTTGAATGATTTCGCCAATATTGTTAGCCGCATCTACTCGACCACCAGGTGTGTTAATTTCAAAAATAATATGGTCAACATTTGCTTCCTCTGCTTCGTGTAATGTACGCTTTAGAAATGCTTCTAAGCCTCGTTCAACCTCTTTTTCAATTGGGATGACATGTACCAATTTCCCAGCTCCATCTGCTTGCACAGTACTATAATTGATATTTATGAAACTTAGAAATAGTACAAAAATTAGAAAAAGTTGCGTAATCGAACGCCGCATCACACCACCTCCTTATATCAATTTCTCAATTGGTAAAAATATGACTTGTCTATTTAATTATATCATGAACATGGCAAAAAATCCCCTTTCATTTATTAAATGATAAGGGGATTTTCATTTTTATAAGTTTTCTAATCTTATGATAAATGTTTGAGCACGAGTTGATTAACCTTTGCTCCATCTGCTTTGCCTTTTACTTTTGGCATAAGCACACTCATCACTTTACCTATATCTTGTTTTGTTGTTGCATCCACTTCTTTAATGGTTTCAACAACAATTTGCTCAAGCTCTTCACTTGAAAGCTGTTTAGGCATATAGACTTGTAAAAACTCGATATTTTGTTCGGTTTTTTCTACCAGGTCAGTACGTTCAGCTTGTTTAAATTCTTGGAGGGAATCTTTTAGCTGCTTAAGTTCACGAGCTAAAACAGTTAATTCTTCGTCTTGAGATAACTCTTCTTTACCAAGCTTAATTGCTTCATTTTGTAACGAAGCTTTTACCATACGTATCATACTCAGCTTTTGCTTTTCTTTATTACGCATAGCTAATTTCATATCTTGATTCAAAGATTCTACTAATGACATTTCCTTTTCTACACCCTCTTAAATAAGAAAACACTAATTTCTTATGCTTAATTACTTACGCTTTCTAGCTGCTTCAGATTTCTTTTTACGTCTAACACTTGGTTTTTCATAATATTCACGCTTACGATATTCTGATAATGTACCTGACTTAGATACATTACGTTTAAACCGACGAAGAGCATCTTCAAGCGACTCGTTTTTACGAACGCGAGTAGTATTTGACATGCTATTTTCCCTCCCTCCGGAGCATCAACAATTTAAAAGACAATCTAAATAGTAGCTTTGTCTCTATGACATTATAATATAATGAATTTTATAGGTCAACTTTAACTTTAAGTTAAATCATCCTGTAATCAAGATACTTTACACGATCCTAACCTTAATTCATTGATAGATTAATAGCGCTACAATCATAGTTGATCGATGATAGTCTTTATGATTCTTCAAAAAGTAACGACATAACAGATAAAAAGTAGAGTGGTGCTGTTTCTGTTCGTAAGATTCTTGGTCCAAGTCGAACTGCTTTAAATTGTGCTGCGTATAGTTGCTCTATCTCTTCCTCTGTTAAACCACCTTCAGGACCGATAACAATTGCAACAGATTGACCAGGTTTAATATTTTCTAGATAAGTATATAATTTATCCGTTTTTATTTGTCGTGTCGTCTCTTCATAAGCAACAAATAAATGGTCAAATTCTTCTATTTGAGCTGATAGTTGTTTAATCGTCATTAATGATTCAATAATTGGCTGGTCAGTTCGATGCGATTGCTCAGAAGCTTCTTTAGCAATTTTCTTAAGTCGATCAATTTTTTTCGCTTGTTTTTTTATATCCCACTTAACAACAGATCGCGCAGTATTGAGTGGAATAATCTTCTTTACGCCTAGCTCAGTTGACTTTTGTACGATCCATTCTAGCTTATCGCCTTTAGGTAAGCCTTGAATCAGTGTAATGTCAACTGGTAATTCCACTTGATCTGTCATGCGATTAATCTTATTTAAATAAATGGCTTGTTGATCGATTCGATCAATTGAACAAAGATAAGCTTCTTTATCTGGATGATTACAAATAACTTCATCCCCAACCCTCATCCGCATTACGTTTACAATATGGTGATAATCATCACCTTTGATGACGACTTGTTCATCAAGCCAATACTCTTTATCTACAAAGTATCGTTGCAATATATTCACCTCAATAAATTATGCTGGTTTCTTCGCAACAATTAGTACCCAATCTTTCATATAATTAGTTTCTACTATTTCAAATCCAGCATCAATTAAAGCATTTTTAACATCATCTTCTTTTGCTTTAATAATACCTGATGTAATGAATAACCCACCTGGTTTTAATAGAGCAAAGGCATCTTTTTCGAACCTCATAATAATTTCCGCTAATAAATTTGCAACTATAAGGTCTGGTTCGACTGTTACTCTATCTAATAAATTATTCTGCTTCACAGTAATTTTAGATTCAGTTTTATTTAGCTTAATATTTATCCCTGCTGCTTTTACTGCAATAGCATCTAAATCATATGCATAGACATGTTCTGCACCGAGTAATGCTGCAGTAATACTAAGCACACCTGAACCAGTTCCAACATCTACTACTGTTTGATTCGATTTTAAATATTGTTCAATTGCTTGAATACATAAAATTGTAGTAGGATGAGTACCCGTTCCAAATGCCATACCTGGATCTAGTTCGATCACCAATTCATCAGTAGACTCAGGTTGATATTCTTCCCAAGTTGGTGTAATCGTAATATGATCAGATACGCGGATTGGTTTATAATATTTCTTCCAAGCAGTTGCCCATTCTTCTTCATTTACTTCACTAAGCGTAATTTTGTTATGTCCGATATCAATATCATAAACAAGTAACTGATTTATTGCTTGTTTGATTTGCTCAACTGCTTCTCCTAAAAAACTATTCATTGGTAAATAGGCTTTTAAATAAACTCCCTCTGATATGTAATCAGCAGGGTCAAGTTCATACACTTCACCTAACTCCACGGATCGTTCTCTATGAAAATCGTCTGCATCTTCAATCACAACGCCACTAGCTCCTGCTTCATGTAAAATATTTGAGATAGGCTCAATTGCTTCATTTGTTGTATGAATACAAATTTCAGACCATTTCAAATTGATCACTCTTTTCTTAGGTAAATTTTCTTGAATTTAATCGTTTTTAAAAGCACGCTTTACCCGACTAAAAAAAGATTCTTCAGATTCGTCAGCGGGATCATTGCCACTCAATTCGTTAAATTCTCTAAGTAGTTCTTTTTGACGTTCAGATAAATTCGTAGGTGTAACAACGCGGATTCTAACATTTTGATCACCATGACCATAACCCCGTACGTTAGGTACCCCTTTACCTCTTAGTCTAAACGTTTTTCCAGTTTGAATACCTGCAGGAATCTTTAATTTTACTTTTCCATGGACAGTTGGGACTTCTATTTCATCTCCTAATGCCGCTTGCGCAAAAGTTATCGGCATATCACAGTAGATGTCATCACCATCTCGTTGGAAAAATTCATGCTGTCGAACTTGAACAACAACATATAAATCACCTGGAGGACCACCATTAATACCCGCTTCACCTTTACCAGCAACTCTAATTTGTTGACCGTCATCAATTCCAGCAGGGATTTTGATATGAATTTTCTTCTGTTTCTTTACAGTTCCTTTGCCATGACATGTTGGGCATTTTTCTTTAATTTCTTTTCCTGTACCACTACAATAGTGACAAACACGCTTGTTTACTACACGGCCAAATGGAGTATTTTGTTCAATATTTAACTGACCTGTGCCGTGACAGTTTTTACACGTTTCTGGTTTCGTACCTGGTTTTGCACCGTTACCTTTACATGTGTGACAATTTTCATCACTTGGAATTGAGATATCGGCTTCCTTACCAAAGATAGCCTCTTCAAAAGTTAAAGTCATCGTGTACTGGAGATCATTTCCTTGTCTAGGTGCATTCGGGTCTCTTCTGCCACCGCCACCAAAGAACATATCAAATATATCACTAAAGCCACCAAAGTCATCAGCACCAAAGCCACCGAAACCTTGACTCTGCGCACCTGCATGACCGAAACGATCATATTGTGCTCTCTTTTGGTCATCACTTAATACTTCATAGGCTTCTTTTACTTCTTTAAACTTATTAGCTGCATCTGGCTCTTTATTGACGTCTGGATGATATTTACGGGCTAGTCGGCGATAAGACTTTTTAATTTCTTCTGCCGTAGCATTACGCTCTAAACCTAGCACTTCGTAATAATCACGTTTACTCATAAAAGCCATCACTCCCATCTCTTTTTCTACACTACTTCAAATAATAATCATATCATTAATATTCACAACTAAACAACGTAATTTAATATAAGGACAAAAGTCAAAGCCAAGTAAAACCTGACTTTGACTTTTTAAAAAGGTTATTATTTATCGTTTTCGTCGTCAACTTCTTCATATTCAGCATCAACAACATCATCAGCTGCATTATTACCTGCTGCTTGCTGAGCTTGTTGCGCTTGTTGAGCTTGCTCATAAAGTTTAACTGATAAAGCTTGAACTTCTTGCTCAAGAGCTTCTTTCTTCGCTTTAATTGCGTCGATTTCTCCGTCTTCTAGAGCTTTTTTCAATTCATCTTTAGCTGCTTCAGCTTTTTTCTTTTCATCTTCTGATACTTGGTCTTTTAGATCCTTAAGTAATTTGTCTGTTTGGAAAACAAGTTGGTCTGCTTCGTTACGAAGATCAATTTCTTCACGACGTTTCTTATCTGCTTCTGCGTTTTCTTCAGCATCTTTAATCATTTGTTCAACTTCTTCATCACTTAAACCAGAAGAAGATTTAATCGTAATTGACTGTTCTTTATTCGTACCTAAGTCTTTTGCACGAACATTTACAATTCCGTTTGCATCAATATCAAATGTTACTTCAATTTGTGGAATGCCACGTGGTGCTGGTGGAATGTCAGTCAATTGGAAACGGCCTAGAGTTTTGTTATCTGCAGCCATTTCACGTTCACCTTGCAAGACGTGAATATCTACAGCCGTTTGATTATCAGCGGCAGTAGAGAATACTTGTGAATGACTTGTTGGGATTGTTGTATTACGCTCGATTAATTTTGTCGTAACACCGCCCATTGTCTCAATTCCTAATGAAAGTGGTGTAACGTCTAATAGTAGAACGTCTTTTACATCACCTTGTAAAACTCCACCTTGAATTGCAGCACCTAATGCAACAACTTCATCAGGGTTAACACCTCTTGAAGGTTCTTGGCCTGTTTCTTTTCTTAACGCTTCTTGCACTGCAGGAATACGTGTTGAACCACCAACTAAAATAACTTTATCAATCTCTGATGCTGACAAACCTGCGTCAGATAGTGCTTGACGTGTAGGTCCCATCGTTCTTTCTACTAATTCTGCAGAAAGTTCTTCAAACTTAGCTCTTGTTAGAGTCATCTCTAAGTGTAGTGGGCCAGCCTCACCCGCTGTAATAAATGGTAATGAGATTTGTGTTTGCCCAATACCTGAAAGATCCTTTTTAGCTTTTTCAGCAGCATCTTTTAATCGTTGTAATGCCATGTTGTCTTGTGAAAGATCGATACCATTTTCTTTACGGAATTCAGCAACCATATAATCGATAATGACTTGGTCAAAGTCATCTCCACCAAGACTATTATCTCCAGCAGTTGCGACAACTTCAAAAGTACCATCGCCAATATCTAGAATTGAAACGTCAAACGTTCCACCACCAAGGTCATACACTAATACAGTTTGATCTTGGTCAGCCTTATCAATACCATATGCTAATGCAGCTGCAGTTGGCTCGTTAATGATACGTTCAACTTCAAGTCCAGCAATTCTTCCAGCGTCTTTCGTAGCTTGACGTTGTGAATCATTGAAATATGCTGGTACAGTTACAACTGCTTTATCAACTTTTTCACCTAAGTAATCTTCCGCATAGCTCTTAATGTATTGTAGTAGAATCGCAGAAATTTCTTGTGGCGTATACTCTTTACCTTCGATTTCTACTTTATAATCAGTCCCCATATGACGTTTAATAGATTGAATCGTATTTGGGTTCGTTATTGCCTGACGCTTGGCTACTTCACCAACTTGTCTTTCACCATTTTTAAATGAAACAACTGATGCTGTTGTTCGATTTCCTTCTGGGTTAGGGATAATAATCGGTTCCCCACCTTCCATTACTGCAACACATGAGTTTGTTGTTCCTAAGTCAATTCCAATCATTTTACCCATTTAAAATTCCTCCTTCAGTTCACTAAATATCGCTATTGATTAACCTTTACCATTGCTGGACGTAAGACACGGTCTTTTAAGCGATAGCCTTTTTGTAATTCTTCAACTACGATGTTCGAATCGTATTGATCATCTTGAACTTGCATAACAGCTTGATGCATTGTTGGATCGAATGCTTCACCTACTGCCGGAATAACTTCAATTCCCTCTGCCTCTAAAACTGTTAGTAGGTTTCGATAGATCATTTCCATACCTTCAAAAAAGCTCTTAACTGCCTCATCGTCAGATGACGTTTGCAGCGCACGCTCAAAGTTATCAATTACTGGTAACAACTCAGTGGCTAATTTCTGAGATTTATATGTTAAGTCAGCAGCTTTTTCTCTTTGTGTACGTTTTCGGTAGTTATCGTATTCTGCTTGTAATCGTAAATATTTTTCAAATAGCTCAGTTTTTTCAGCTTCAAGTTGTTGATATTTCGCTTCTAAAGATTCATCTTTATCTTCTTCAGGTTGATCATCAACTAGTTCTTCCTCAACTTCTGCAGACTCTTGATTTTCCAAAGTCTCTTCGAGTTGATCTTCTTGAGCTACATTTTCTTCTTTATTTAGTTCTGCCATCGAATTCACCCCCAAGTTAACCTCATACATTTCATTAAAATATCATTAATCATTATTTCCAAATATTAATGTGATTAAATCCAATTATTATCTAGTATATTACACAAAATTTAAGTGAGAGAATGGACTCAACTCTCACTTAACCAATCATATAATAAAGCAATCAGTTGTCTTTTTCAACCAATCTGATAAGTAGACTAAGATTTGACTCGTTATATCCTTCTCTTAATTACCAGTCAGTAAATGTTTTTGACATATGTTGAGATAACAGACTAATTAATGATACAACTCGTGAATAATCCATTCGCTTAGGTCCCAATAGTGCTATCGTGCCTAATTGTTCTCCGGATAATGAGTATGTCGCTTTAATCAAACTTAAATCTTGCATTTCGTCAATTTTATTTTCCTGACCAATTGAAATTTTAATTCCTTGTTCTTTAGCCCGAAGTAATTTAATCATTAAATCTTCTCTCTCAATAATCGAGTAAATTGAATGAATTTTTTCGAGATCATTAAATTCTGGTTGTAACAGCATATTTGCCATACCACTCATATAATAGTTATCTGGTTGTTGACTAAATAGTGCTCCGCGTAAATATTTGAGTGCAAGGCTCACATTATCAATATAGCTATTTAAAATGCTACTCAATTCTGCTTCAATTTTATTATGAAGCTCGATTATAGGCACATTATAAAATTTCTCATTCAAGATATTAACTAATTTCTCTAAGTCTGAAGCTTTAATTTCTGCTGGAATTGTAAAAGATCGATGTTCAACATGACCTTTATTCGTAACTAAAATGGCTACAGCTGATGTCTTCGTTAGTTGAATGATTTGAAGTTGCTTAAGCTTCGCTTCAAAAACTTCAGGTCCTAAAATAATTGACGTATAGTTTGTTAAGTCAGACAATACTTCTCCGGATTTTTGGACAACCTGTTCAAAATCAACATACTCTTGGTCAAAAACAGTCGAAATAAGTGCATGCTCTTCTTTTGACATATGAAATGGAGATAGCATATGATCGACATAAAATCGATAGCCTTTTTCAGAAGGAATGCGTCCTGATGAAGAATGTGTCTTCTCAAGATAGCCCATTTCTTCTAAATCTGCCATTTCATTTCGTATTGTCGCAGGACTATATGAAATGCCAGGTTTTTTTGATATTGCTCGTGAACCTATTGGTTGAGCTGTTTGAATAAACTCATCAATAATCACCTGTAATATCAAAAGTTGTCTACCAGATAATACCATAGATGATCACCTCTGTTAGCACTCTTATCATTCGAGTGCTAATTCTATTATTAAATTATCAAATCAGCCCATGATTGTCAACGATAATACATTGTATTTTAAGAAAAAAATCCAATCTAACACGATTATAATGATTATTTAAATAAATCATTAAATTCTTGATCATCAAGTAAAAAACGTTGAAATACTTCATTACCAAATAACTGCCCTTTTTCTGTCATACGAACATAGTCGCTAGTTTCTTCTAGCCAATTACGTGCAATTAAGTCATGTATCTGCTCTTGATAAATTTGATCAATAGTTACATTATATTTTTGTTTAAATGCGTTCTTATTTACTCCTGTGCGTTTGCGCAGGCCTAAAAACATTTCTTCCTCGATTTGTTCTTTCTTTCCGACTTCATCGATATGCAAAATCGGTTGTCCAGATGCATTCGCTTCTTTAACATATGCAGGAAATGGACGGAGATTTATATGTCGTTTGCCTGGTAAATAACCACTAGCTCCTGCACCGAATCCATAATAGTAGTTATTGTCCCAATATGTTAAATTATGCTTACTTTCATAACCTGGTTCAGCGAAATTGCTCACTTCATATTGAAACTTTCCATGCTGTTTCATTTTCTCAATTAATAATTCAAACATACTTGCTTCAACTTCTTCAGGTGGTTTATGAAGCTTACCTTTCTGATGTCGTTGATAAAAAACAGTTTTAGGTTCAATCTGCAGTGAGTATGTTGAGTAATGGGGTAAATCAAAAGACAGAGCTTTTTCAATTGAATCATTGAATATTTCTATCGTCTGATTCGGCAATCCATACATTAAGTCGATACTGATGTTAGTTAAACCATGTTTAATTAAATGATTAATATTTTCTTCAACATCTTTTACTCGATGTAAACGACCTAAGTCTTCAAGTAATTGATTATCAAAAGATTGTACACCCATCGATATCCGATTGACACCATACATGCGTAACAATTTGATTTTATCCTCATTTAAATCACCAGGATTGGCCTCAAACGTATACTCTTCTACATTCGGAACATCCATGTGTTTATCAATGGTTTGGAGTAAGTACTCTAATTGAGCTAAATTTAAAGCAGTAGGTGTACCACCACCAACAAAAATTGTTCTCATAGTATGTTTTTTATCACTTAAATAAAAATTAATTTCATTAGCGAGTGCTGCCAAATACTCATCAGCCATTTTTTCTTGATAGAAAAACTTTGTGAAATCACAGTAATGACAGATCTTTTCACAAAATGGAATGTGTATATATGCAGATGTGATCATATGGCTTCCCTCTCTTCAACTATTCAAAAATAAAGGAGCTGTTATAATATCAGCTCCTTAAATTATACATTAATTCAAAGTAGATCTCGAAATTATTTAATTTTAATCATCGTCCATCTTCAGAACAGACATGAATGCTTCTTGCGGAATTTCAACTGAACCAACCATTTTCATCCGCTTCTTACCTTCTTTTTGCTTCTCTAATAATTTACGCTTACGAGAAATGTCCCCACCATAACATTTTGATAGTACGTTCTTACGCATCGCTTTAATTGTCGAGCGTGCGATAATTTTATTCCCAATTGCCGCTTGAACAGGTACTTCAAATTGTTGTCTTGGAATAAGTTCTCTTAATTTATCAACTATATATTTACCTCGATCGTACGAAAAGTCTCGGTGAACAATAAATGATAACGCGTCAATTTTCTCATTATTAAGTAAAATATCCATCTTGACTAATTTCGAAGGTTTGTATCCTTCAATTTCATAATCTAATGATGCATAGCCTTTCGTATTCGATTTTAGTGCATCAAAGAAGTCGTAGACAATTTCAGATAATGGAATGCTATAGATAACATTAACACGAATATCGTCTAAGTAATCCATTCCGATAAATTCTCCACGCTTACGCTGACATAGCTCCATTACAGCACCTACATAATCATTCGGCACCATAATATTTGCTTTAACGTATGGTTCATAAACTGCTTCAATCACCTGAGGATCTGGCATGAAAGAAGGGTTATCAACTGAAACTGTCTCTCCATCGGTCTTTTTAATTTGATAAATAACACTTGGTGCTGTTGTGATTAAATCAATATTAAATTCACGTTCAATTCGTTCTTGGATAATCTCCATATGGAGTAGTCCTAAGAAACCACATCTAAATCCAAAGCCAAGTGCTTGAGATGTTTCTGACTCGTATTGTAAGGCTGAATCGTTTAATTCAAGTCTTTCTAACGCTTCTCTTAAATCATTGTATTTATTCGGATCGATTGGATAAAGTCCACAGAACACCATCGGATTCATTTGACGATAACCTGGTAGTGGTTCTGCAGCTGGATTTTGCGCTAATGTAATCGTGTCCCCTACGTGTGAGTCACCAACATTTTTAATTGATGCTGTTAAATAACCAACATCTCCGACTTCTAGCTTATCTGTTGGCGTTAATTTAGGATTAAATACACCAACTTCATTTACTTCAAATTCCTTACCAGTTGCCATCATTCGAATTTTATCGCCAACTTTAACTGATCCATCCTTAACACGGATGTAAGCAACAACACCACGATATGAATCATAAAGCGAGTCAAAGATAAGCGCTTTAAGTGGTGCATCTGGATCTCCCTCTGGCGCAGGAATTCGATCTACGACCGCTTCTAAGATAGATTCTATTCCAATTCCTGATTTCGCACTGACGAGTAATGCCTCATCACCATCAATTCCAATAACATCTGTAATTTCTTGTTTCACACGCTCTGGATCTGCACTTGGTAAATCAATTTTATTAATAACTGGAATGATTTCTAAGTCATTATCCAAAGCCAAATAAACGTTCGCTAACGTTTGTGCTTCAATCCCTTGCGCAGCATCAACGACTAATATAGCCCCCTCACAAGCCGCTAAACTACGAGATACCTCATAAGTAAAGTCGACGTGACCCGGTGTATCGATCAAATGGAAAATATACTCTTCACCATCATGATGACGATATTTTAATTGAACTGCATTTAATTTAATTGTTATCCCACGTTCACGCTCTAAATCCATTGCATCAAGAAATTGTTCCTTCATCTCTCTTTGCGTTAAAGCTTGTGTTTTTTCTAAAATTCGGTCTGCTAATGTCGACTTCCCATGATCAATGTGGGCAATGATTGAAAAGTTCCGAACATTTCTCTGTCTTTGTTCTTTTGTCACTATCTTCACTCCTATATAACGGACAATATACAAACATGATTATAGCAGTGAATACAGATGGTTTCAATTATTTTAAGAGTTGAACGAAATATCGTTTAAAAAATGTCGATTCTAACTAGATTACTTTCGCTAAATCAGTAAGTATAGTGATGATCCCCTCATAAATCATTAAACCTGACTTTTCTACCCATTGAGCAATAAAATATGTGACAGATTGATCTTCATCAACTTGATTAACTAATTCTTCTTCGACCTCTAAATCGGATTGTTCAGTTAAATCAGTATAGAGAGCGTTTGAGGTTAAGATGATTTGCGGATCACTCATCTCAACTTGATTGCTAGGTATGTCATTTTGTTGCTGGAGAAACGTTATGATCAAGATCACACAAAACGTAATCAATATTAGCTTTCCAATAAATCTCATCATTTGCTAATTCCACTCCTTTATCAGTTTTTCGCAACTGCTTCAGCTTCCCAATAATAATCTGCAAATACCTCAGCCAATGCTTCAGCTGTTCGGTATAATTCATCTAATGTACTGTCTACACCACCAAATTCAATTAGAATCGCATTTTCAGATAAATCTTGATTATAGACACCATTTCGCCCTGCGCCACCCATTTCTGCAACACCACGACTTAATCCCGGATAGTTTTGTTCGAGATTTTCATGTAACGTGCGTGCAAGATCAATATTCTTTTGATTACCTTCATAATCAGCACCAATGACGAAAAATACTTGTGCATAGGCTTCTCCGTTTATCGTCACAGTTGTATCATCTTTACGACGACTATCACGGTGAATATCAAATAAGTAGTTAATTTTTTCATTTTGTGCGACAACTGTTTTAACAACTTCTCTAGAGGCTTGATATGATTGCCAATACTCCCAACCTTTATCATGTAAAACTTGTGTAAAATCTGTTTGATCTACGATTGAGCCAATTCCATGTTTAGCAAGTGCTTTATTTAAATGCTGACTTACTAATGTCACATTCACTTCAGAGTGGAATGCTTGATTAGGATCCGTCACATTATCTAAATGCGGTAAAAATGATTCCCGATTGTGCGTATTATAAATCATCACTGCAGGTTCTGTCGTTTGGTCTTGATGTCCCGGCATGTCTTGATCATCCTTAGGTGGATCAATAACGTTATGATCTTCAAGTACAACCTCTAGTGGTGGCGATGATTCAATAGGTAAATTTGAGTAATTCGTGTTTGCCTGCCCGATAATAATCCGGTTTTGATATGGATAAAAGCCAGGGATCTCATTACCAAATAGTGTGCGAATATCTGTACGATTTAATTGTGTCGTTAATTGAAGGATAAAATCTGATACTGAGAATTTTTGAATTTCTGATTGATCGAAACTTTTTAACGTTCTAAACTCAGAAGAAAGTAATGTTAAATAAAAATCCGTACTAACATTTTCACTCCCTGATAATATGAATGACTGGTTTGTTTTTTTCCCGATCGGTAAAGAAGCAATAGCACCGATAATAGAAAATACAATAAAACCAACTAGAATCCAATAAAATAGTAGCTTAACGAAAATAGGTACAGCATATTTAGTTTGCATTAATGGCTTCTTTGACATAAAAAATCCTACTTTCTCTCATCATTAGTAGACTATATGATAGAGGTAAGTAGGATAGAACTGTAAATCATCTTATCGCGTAAAACTATTTGCTAACTCACTATTGACGTTTTCATGTAATGCACCATTTATACCTGTCGCTATTAGATGCGCTAAATCATGAATATAACTATCAACTTCTTTAGGTGTTACCATTAAATTATAACCGAGTGGACTTAGCACTTCCTTGATTAATTGTCTTTTTTCAGTTTCATCTAGTTTTCCAATCATGCCGAATAGATTTGCCTTTTCAGTTTGACTTGGCATATCACTTTCAGTTAAGGTCTTTTTACCAAAAGTGAGTGATGCAGGTGCTAGTCTTTTTGATGGTCGATCCTTTTCTTTAAATTCACGTCCGAAATGCTTAAATACATAATCGATTGTATCGCTAGTAATCGTGACCGCATCGACGACCGTAGGCACACCAATTGAAATAACTGGTATCCCGAAATTTTCATAACTAAGTGCTTTTCGCTTATTATTAACACCTGATCCTGGATGAATCCCCGTGTCAGAAACTTGTATCGTTGAATTGACACGATCAATCGATCTTGACGCAAGCGCATCAATCGCAATAATAAAATCTGGATTAAGTTCCTTAACAATACCTTGAATGATATCACTTGTTTCCATACCCGTTACACCCATAACACCTGGCGAAAATGCAGATACTGGTCGGTAACCTTCTGCAACCATCTCTGGATGATAAGTGAATAAATGCTTTGTAACTAGAATTTTCTTAACTGTCTGAGGTCCAAGCGCATCTGGTGTCACATAGTCATTACCTAAACCAACGACTAGACACTGAGCTGATTCATTAATGTTATTTTCCTTTAATAAATCAGCTAATAGAACACTAAGTACTTCTGCAGTAGCCTGCTGTTGATTACTGTCGCCATTTTTAATCGCATCTGTTTCTAATGTAATATATCTACCGGCTTTTTTATCAATCTTTTTTTCACCAGTTTTATCAACACGAACATCCGTCACTTGAAATCCTTTTATTTTTTGCTCTTTTAATAGAACACCTTCTATATCTTCTGTTTGTTTTTCTTCTTCAACATACATTTCTCTAGCTTCAACAGCTAAGTCTGTACGAATTTGAAAGTATTTATCTTCATTCACTTTTGATCACCTTTTCTAGTGTTTTTTCTATGATTAAGTTTTCCTTGAACAGTTTTTTCATACATTTAGGGCTGAATAGTCATTTTTTTATTGAATTATTGTTCTGGCTTTGGTAAAATATCTTTTGTCCTATAATAATTGCTATAATGGACTTATACAGGTGGAGGTGATAATGATGGCTAATATAAAATCAGCTATTAAACGTATTCGTGTTAACGAAAAAAACCGTTTAAACAATCAAAGTGTTAAATCAAACATGCGTACAAACATTAAACGTGTTGAAGCATTAGTTAATGAAAACAATGTTGAAGAAGCAAAAGCTGCTTTAAAAACAACAGTAAGAACAATTGATAAAGCCGTTCAAAAAGGTGTAATTCACAAAAACAATGGTGATCGTCAAAAATCACGTTTAACTAAAAAAGTTAACGGACTTGGCGCATAATCAATTATAGTTCAAATAAAAAACGACCCTACTTTTATAATAGGATCGTTTTTTTATGTGCTAATGAGTTGATAAAGTAGCGACTCGAATGCTAGCTCCTTTTCCATCTTCCCTATTTTAATCGCTTGATCAATTTCCGAACAGGCTGTTAAGCAACGATAAAGCATGTCTAAACTAAATTTTCGCTCTCTTTCTAATGACATTTTCACTACATAAGGGTGTACTTTTAGTTCTCTTGCCATTTGCTGTTGATGATATCCCTTTTGCCTTAATATTTTCACTTGATAGATCGTTCTTAGTTGTGATGCTAGTAGGCCAATAAGTGCGATAGGTTCTTCATTTAGCTTCATTAAATCTCGATAAATTTTAATCGCTCCAGTTAAATCCTTGGAAATCACCATATCGACAAGATTCAAACCTGTAGCCTGACCTTGATGTGATACGAGATCACGAGCTATTTCAGCTGTCACTTGTCCATTCTCACCGACATATAACGCTAACTTTTCGATCTCACTTTGTAGCAAACCGAGGTTAGTTCCTGTTTCATTTAATAAAATTTGTTCAGCTGATTTATCAAGATAGATTTGATATTGCTTCGCTAAATGAGTAAGCCACTGATCTATTTCCCAACTTTTCACTTCTTGACAGTTGATTGTCATCGCTTGTTTTTTCAATTGCTTTGTAACTTTTTTTCTTTCATCTAGCTTCTCATATGGCACTACTATTATTAACGTTGAAAAATCAACAGGTTGTTCTATGTATTCAATTAACCGATTAAGGTCATGTTCAACTTGTGATTTAGTTTGTTTTGCAGTTAGAAAAAAAGCTTTTTTGGCAATCACAATTTTTTGCTCAGAGAAAAAAGGATAAGTTTCTGCTTCCATAATAACATCATCAATCGTCGTTTCTTCTAAGTCATATTGAATTAGCGTATCCTCTGCATCGCCTTTGTTAAAAATCCGGTCAGAAATTTGATTAATTGCTGATTCAATTAAGAACTGCTCTTCACCGTAAATTAATATTACCGATGGGATTTCTTTAGTTTTTAATGCTTTCATTGCTTCAATATAATTCATTCTCTCATCCCCGTTATTACAATCTTACCTACTATCGTATAGCTTGACTTAACTTTTGACAAGAAAAAAAGAAAGGGAAAAACCTACTCCCTTTCTAAATCTATATAAACGATTAATGACCAGACCTAGGTTCTGACCATTAATCGATATTCGCTCGTACTTCTTCTCTCTATGTCATTACTTTAGCCATTGCGACAAATATTAAGCCTGTTAACTGTTGCTAACTAAGGTAATCATAACTACAATCACTTATTTGTTAATAGCTTATGGTAAATGAGTTGAAAAGGTTCCTACCTTTTGATGTTTTTTGAAAATGAATTGAATCGCCCCGTCTTGATCTGTTCGATATACCTCGATTTTTAACTGATTTAAACGATCAATGACAGTTTGACTTGGATGTTTGAAATAATTATTTCGGCCGACAGGAATAAGCGCATGTTGTGGGTTGATCTGTTCTAAAAAACGTTGCGATGTTGAAGTTTGACTACCATGATGAGCAACGATTAAAGTATCAATTGATAAGTCAGGATAATCACGCAAAATACTTAGTTCAACTTGTTCTGATATATCTCCAGTTAATAACCAGCTATTTTCTCCAAATGTCGTAACAAGAACAAGTGAATTATCGTTAGGGTTTTGCCAATCTCGAATAGGACTTAGACAATAAAAAGTTTGTCCTCCAATTGAAAAAGATTCCCCAACAGTAACACGCATATGTCTAGTTCGTTCATCATCGATAAATTCCTCAAATCCTTCTGGCCATTGAAAGTAATTAGAAGTTATCACTGTATCTACGGTAAAATCAGCTAATAAATACTGTAAGCTGCCGAGATGATCATAATCTTCATGAGACAAGATGATCGCATCAATATGATCAATTCCAGAGTAATGTAAAAATGGTTTGATAATTTGTTGATATGCACGTTCTGATGGCGTGCTGAAATCCGCCGCTAATGTAGATCCTACGTCGTACAAAATAACTCCCCTACGATACGGTAATTCAATAACAAGCGCATTCGCCTGTCCGATATCCAACATAGTGACAGATCCAGTTGGATTTAGATAAGGAATTGCTTGTTGTACGATAAATATAGTGATAAACATCATAGAGCCATAACGAACTTGTTTAAATTGCTTTTGCTCAAAATGAACTAAAATGTAAATTAAGCAAAGATAAAAGAGCAAGATTAAAAGTGGTTTAAGTGGACCTGTTACGATTGGATAGTAGAAAAAGTGATCAAAAAATTTAATAAAGACTAAGAATATATTATGTGCATGATTTACCAATGTTACAAAAACAAATAATAATGGTTGTAAGATCAAGCTAGCTATATATGTTGTAAAAATAAGCGGTATAAAAATTGTACTAAAATAAAAAGTCACGGCTAAGTTAACAATAATACTAATCGGGTTAAACAGATAAAATGTATTTAATTGAATAGGAATAATAACAGTTATACACAATCCAGAAACAAACCACATTTGTGACCAGCGTGATTTTAGATTGGTAAGAATTTGTTTTGATAATAGTAATGAAAATGAAATGAGGTAAGAAAATTGAAAACCGAGGTGAAAAATCCATTCCGGGTTTAAAAATAGGAGCAGAACAAAGGATATACTTAGAAAATCAAGTGAGATAGCCCGTTCTCGTTGATACCATGCCAAATAATTAAAGATCATCACTAATGATGCACGCCATATTGATGGTGCACCACCACCTAACACTGGATAAATTAACATAAAGCCAATTAGAATTTGATAAGTCGTTTCTTTTGTGAATCGACAGCAATAAATGAATATAACATGCAAAATTGTTACAATAATACTGACATGCAAACCGGAAATAGCCAGTAAATGTGTCAGATGCCATCTTTCAAAAAGTAATTCTAATTGTTCATCGAGTTCCGATCGATCACCAAAAATTAATGACTTCATCCAAGCCGAAATCGTTAGATCAAATTGTTGATCAACATGTTCAAACTGCAAATCTCGTATTCGGGATAGACGACCTACTAGACTCGAACCCTGACAAGCCAATTGATCCTCATTATTAATGGTCATCAGATAATGAATCTTTTGATTAGCTAAGTAATCATGATAATTAAATTGTCCTGGATTTGTTGCGTGTTCTGGAAATTGCAATTCACCTATGATTTGGCATTTCGCCCCTTGGTTTGGCGCTGAATTTAATGGAGTAAAGACATTTATTTGAATATGAGTATTTGTCTTCGTTTCTTGAAGGATAAACGAGGTGTGATTTTCAGTAGATTTGATTAATTTATTTACGGTTCCAGTAAGCTGAACCTCACCTTCTAAAGAAGGTAACGCATCAGATGGATCGTGCACAAAATGCTGTGAGAAAAAAAGGGCAACAAGTAGCAAAACAATTAATTCATAGGATCTCAATCGTCTTCTGTAATAGTAAATTAACAAAAACAATTGCCAAGATAAACAGACGATTGGCCAGAATGTCAATTGATTTGCTGCATAATAACCTATGAGTAATGAGACTACAAGTAGATACCCTTTTCCTCTCACAAAATTCCCCCCTTGCCCTCGATTAATTATTTAATAATTGAATCGACTCATTTTCAAGTGGAATAAATTGTACATTAACATTCGCATCTTTAAATAGTTCGCTGGCATATGGATGATTTCGATAATCTGCTGCATAATAAACCGTATTAATCCCTGCTTGAATAATCGCCTTACAGCATTGTAAACAAGGATAATGAGTGACATAAATTTCTGCTCCCTCTGTTTGGACACCAAATTTTGCACATTGTAAGATTGCATTCATCTCTGCATGTACAGTGCGCACACAATGTCCATCAATGACGTAGCAACCCTCATCAATACAATGGTCACTTCCTGATACACTACCATTATAGCCACCTGCAATAATTCGATTGTCTCTTACTATCGTTGCACCAACGGTTAATCGTTCACATGTGCTTCTTAATGCGATTAGATGACTTTGTGTCATAAAATATTGCTCCCAAGATATTCGTGTCATAAGCTCTCTCCTTACAATTCTTAAAATTCACGGAACGATGATAAACTCTTTTATTTGCTCAAAAGTTTTCGCACCAATTCCTGAGACATTTTGTAGTTCCTCCGCCGTTTTAAACGGACCATTATCTTCACGGTATTGAATAATCGCTAATGCCTTAGTTGCTCCAATACCAGGTAATTGTTCAAGCTCAGTTTGTGTCGCTTGATTGATTCTTATTTTACCATCATTTGATTGGGTTTGGACAATTAATTCACTATAATCTGATACCGACGGAACATAAATGACCATAGCATCATATACCTTCTCAGCTAAATTAATCTGATTTTCATCAGCATCATCCGTAAACCCACCTGCTGATTCAATGACATCAATAACACGGTCATCAGGCTCTACTAAATAAACACCAGGTTTGTAGATGGCACCTTTTACATCAACATATAATTTTTCTTGAGTGGTAGATTGATTTATTTCTATCGGTAATTGTTGTGTGTCTATTGAAGAGTCAACCTCTGCGGAATGAAAAGGAGTAGTTTCAATTGAAGGCTTAAATAATTCTGAAATAAGTAAATCCCAAAACAAGCTAATAACGACCAATGCACCAATTAGCAATAAAATATAATTATTTTTTATCCATTTCACTGTATTCCTCCTAAATTGTCATATTGTTGTTAATTCAATCTACCTATTTCGACAATCATAAAGAAATATCCTGCTATTTTAAAAAAATAATTACTATCAACAATCAGTGTAAAATCTCACACTGATTGTTGATGTGTCTAATTGGCCAATCTTTTAATGTGATTAAAATTAACTATTTTCGACATGCGAAAAAGAATCGATCACCCTCCGATTCATCAAAAGGCTCAATTATTTCTTCATCGAATTGAAAATCGGCAAACACTTTAATGTCTTTAAATCCTACTTCTTTGAGCATCGTTAAATAAGTTGAAATTGGATAAGTTCTTTGATGGTGGAACTCATCGAAGCGTTGATACTGATCTGAATCTTTAATAAAGAATGTTAACTCGTGAGTCATTTCTCCTTCAAATTCACCTGGATAACAGAACCAAATATATGATAAATCATCATACACTTCTGAAAATAGTTGATCTACCATTTCATTTTTCACATGGTTCATACTATGAACATCAAATAAGAAAACACCTGATTGATCAAGACTATCATAAATTCTCTGAAATCCCTGCATGAGCTTATCGGGATCAGTAATATAATTGATTACATCACAATAGCTAACAATAACGTCATAATCATATAAGCCTTCCAGTTCAGTTATATCCTGCTGTAACCACTGAACGTGCAAGTTTTTTTCATTAGCGAGGGCCGATGCTTCAGTTAACATATCCTCAGATAAATCAACTCCAGTCACCTGATAGCCTTTTTCAGCTAGTCGCCAAGTTACTTGTCCAGTCCCGCATCCTAAATCTAAAATACTAATCTGATTTGCTGGTTTTTTTTGATCAATAAATTGCTTAGTAAAACTCGTCCATTGATCATAAGGTGCATCCTTCATTAAAAAGTCATAAAGTTTTGCTAATTGACGGTATGTCATTGTGAATCCTCTACATCTTCGATATCAATTTCTACAATTGGTGCGTCACCCCATAAGCGCTCTAAATTGTAGTAATGACGATCCTCTTGATGGAAGACATGGCAAACAACGTCACCTATATCGATCAGAATCCAGCGCGCTTGTTCAAAGCCTTCCATTCTTTTTACTTCTCCACCATGCTTCTCTACTTCTTCTTTGATTCCTCTAGCGATCGCTTGAACTTGTCGCTCATTCGTACCCTCACAAATTACAAAATAATCAGCGATATATGATACACCTTTCATATCTAATGTAATAATATCTTCAGCGCGCTTATCATCAGCTGCTTTAACAACGTATTTAACTAATTGATTATTGCTCATAAATTTGATTCCTCCAAAATTCGTTTTAAGTGGTTATACATATTAATTGTTTCTGGATAGATTAACCGTTCTCGTTCTAATAAAAACTGGATTGTATTGCGAACTGCCATAAAACAGGCCTCGTCTAAGTCTTCTTTCGCTTTCTTTTGAATTAGACTTAGTCCAGGAAAGCTGCGTCCTGGTTCTATGTAATCAGCCAAATATACTACCTTCTCTAACTCTGACATATTTCCTCGACCTGTTGTGTGCCAGTAAATGGCGTCTTTAACTTGTTGATTCGTAATACCAATTTCTGTTTCAACTAATATAGAGGCAACTGGGCCATGCCAAAGTTCATGGTGGAAACTAAGTAGATCTATCGGTAACTCGTTTTGCTTAATAATATGACTCATTTCATCTAAGGGACGATATTTTGCATAATCATGAAATACTGCAGCTAACATCGTCTCTTCTTCATCAACATCATATCGTTGAGCTAATTCTAATGCCGTTGTTAGCACGCGTTTTGTATGTTGATAACGCTTTTGACTTAAATGGGGTTTAACTAACTTAAGAGCTTGTTCCTTGTCCATATAACCCCTTCTCCTTTATAAGTGATAATACACGTTCAGGAATTAAATACCTGACAGATCGATTCAGTTTTAATCGCTCTCGGATCATTGTCGAAGAGATATCTAGACCGGGTGTATCTAATATGATCACAGGATATGATGTATCTAGTTGATAATCCGGTCGTTTTACTCCAACAAATTGAACAAGTTCAATCAACTGATCAATCTTATACCAGTTAGGTAAATACTCTACCATATCTGCACCAATGATAAAATAAAATTGATAGGTAGGGTATTGTTCCTTTAATGCTTGAATCGTATCGTAAGTATAAGATTTCCCTTGGCGCTCTAATTCAATCGTATTTATCTTAAAGTAATTAACTGGCTCTAGTGCAACTTTTAACATTAATAGTCGATCAACAGCGGACACTTTAGCTTGCTCTTTATGTGGTGGCTCTGCAGAAGGGATAAACCACACTTCATCTAGGTTAAGCTTTTCATAGGCTTCTTCTGCCATTGTTAAATGACCAATATGCGGCGGATCAAACGTGCCGCCTAATAATCCGATTTTTTTCATTGTTTATCTCCTACGGTAATTCAATCGTCTTGTGTTCCTCTGATTCTCTATACAAAACAATTGTTGCACCAATAATTTGAACAAGTTCAGCGTTCGTTCCATTCACTAGTTGTTCAGCTACATCTTCTTTATCTTCTAAACAATTTTGTAAGACATTGACTTTAATTAATTCTCTTTTTTCTAACGCTTCACTTACTTGAGTTAACATATTCTCATTAACTCCATCTTTACCAACTTGGAAAATTGGCTTTAAATGATGAGCCTTTGCTCGTAAAAATCTTTTTTGTTTTCCTGTTAACATATTAATCATCCTTTTTTCATTAGCTAAGCAAATCGTGCTTGAGCTTATCTTTTAATAGTTTAGCATTAACCTGTTTTCCTGACCACATTTCAAAAGCCAGCTTTGCTTGATAAATTAACATTTCATGACCATGATGAACGCGTCCACCACGCGCTTTGGCATCACGCAGTAATTTAGTCCAAAATGGTTGATAGACGATATCACTTACAACTGCACCTGGTTTCAACCGACTCAGATCAATGACTTGTTCCTCTATATGAGGTGTCATACCTACAGATGTCGTTTGGATGACAAGATCAAATTGATTTAGTTTTGCTTCAGCTTCACTAAATGAGATTGCCGCACTACTAATTCCTGACGGATTAGCATCGATCAATGCTTGCGCACGGATAACAGTACGATTTGCGATAACAATTTCTTCAAATTCCTCATTTAGTAGAGCATAATAAATCCCACGACTAGCACCACCAGCACCTAATATCAATACTGACTTATCACCAGTAAATAATTCCGGGAACTGTTCTTTTAGTGCAGTTACAAGACCACGCCCATCAGTATTATCACCATACCAACGATTATTTCTACAAACCACGGTATTAACTGCGCCTATTTTTTGTGCAGCAGGACTGATCTCATCTAAGTAGGGGATGATTTTCTCCTTATATGGAATCGTGACATTAAAGCCTGATAAATCACTTGCTTTTAATTTCATAATTTCCTCATCAAATTGATCTGGATGAATTTCAATCAATTGATAGTTTCCTGTTAAATTCGTTTCTGATAAAAAATGCTGATGAATCCACGGTGATTTTGAATGTTGAACAGGATAACCAATTAAACCTAGTTCCATCTCATCTCACCTCCAGTTAAATGATTGAATTACGTCTTGAAACCGGCACATCAAAAGGACTGTGTACAGCAACTGTAGCTGGTTCCCCTGATAATGAAATCCAACCTAATCCCGGAAAGACGAGATCAACCTTTTCACCAGAAAGTTTAATTGTCTGCTCTACCAATTTAGGATAATCCTTAGCTGTATTTTCTCCTGGTGGTGTTAGCATAGTCCCTAAATGATCAAGATATAACTGATCAGCTTTTTCTAGTTTTGTTCGGTGAAGCTCGACTCGGTTTGGGAAATAACAAGTAAACGATTGACGTTCCCCTTTAATAAAATCAAATCGGGCTAGTCCACCAATAAAAAGCGTTTGCTGGCTATTCAATTGATATGTTCTTGGCTTAATTTCTTTATTAGGCGTAATTAACTTAATATCTTCCTTAGCTAAATAGTGAACTAACTGTCCACGATTAACAACACCAGGTGTATCATATAAAGATGAATGATCATCTAAAGGTATATCAATAAACCCTAATGTTGTACCTGGGAAGTAAGAAGTCGTAATTGCATCTTTTGTACCAACAGAATCATTAATTAAATAATTTATAAAAGTTGACTTACCAACATTCGTACTTCCAACGACATATACATCTTGTCCTTCGCGGTGATATTCAATCGCTTGTTTAACTTCATCAAAACCTTGCCCTGTTTTTGCTGAGATTAAATATACATCTTGAACAGTAACACCGAGATCTGCTGCTTCTTTTTTGATCCATTGTCTAACACGGCTCAAATTTGTTGACTTTGGTAAGAGATCAACTTTATTTCCAATAATAATAACTTTATTATTCCCTGTTAAACGATGTAAGCCTCTAATAAAACTTCCATTGAAGTCAAAAATATCGACCATTTTTACAATTAGACTTTTTGTATTCGCAATCTGGCTTACCATTTGTAAAAAGTCACCGTCTGTGTACGGTACGTCTTGAACTTCATTATAATTCTTTAAGCGAAAACATCTCTGACAAATAATAACTTCATTCTCAAGTGCTGAATTAGGCACATAGCCTGGTTCTTGTTTATTTTCCGTTTGAATGGCGACTCCACAGCCTTGGCAAAATAATTCTTCTATTTTTCCCATTTTAATAACCCCTGTTTCTCTAATTTATGTAGAATAATTCGTTCAATTCGTCGATTAAATTTAGTAATTTTATCATCGGTCTCTACAATTGGTACAACTAAAATCGTCGGAAAGCCTGCTCGATTGCCTCCGAGAACATCCGTCATAACTTGATCACCGATTACAACAACTTCATGTCGTTCTAAATTCATCATTTTAGCCGCTTTAACAAATGAACGCTTTAACGGCTTTTTAGCTTGGTAAACAAACGGACGCTTTAAAGGGGTTGAAAAAAGTTCAACTCGATCTTTTTTATTATTTGAAATAATCGTTACAGCAATACCATGATCCTCCATATCTTTAAACCATTGATGCACTCGATCATTGGCATGCGCTTCATTCCAAGCAACTAATGTATTATCAAGATCGGTAATAATACCTTTAATACCTTTTTCAATTAAATCTTTAGGTTGAATCTCGAAAATACTTTTAACATATTCATCTGGTAAAAACAATTTCAACAAAGACTGTCCACCCCTATTTATATTTAAGTTATGGTTTTACCTTACCATCATAAACAATTTAGCGGTTAGTTTCAAAATATTTTCATAAAAAAATGCGTAATTAATATTATATGTTAAGAAAAACGGCATTTATGCGAAAGAATCGTTCGACAAATTCTATTATTTTTCGCATCTGTGGATAAGTCTATTCACAAAGAAATCATTGATAAATTAATCTTATCAATAAAATATTAACAGATATCCACAACTTATCTACAAGTTATGTACAGGTTATGTAGATAATAATCAACTTGTGTCGTATGTGAAATAATGTTAAAGTAAGCATATGGAAACAAGGTCAGCATTCACAAGAAACAGGAGGGATTATAAATGGATAAGCTAACAAATGAATTGTTACTTGAATGTTATGAAAAAGCAGTCGAACTCAATTTAGATGAAGCTTTTATTCGTTTAATCGAACAAGAAATTTACAGCCGATCGCTGACCCACATGATCTCAGGTTTTTCTCATATAAGAAATAATTAATCGTAAATATAGTTGGACAGACACTTTTTCATTTTCATTTTCATAAAGTGATGATATAGGCTTTTGTCTAAATTTATGGAGGTGAAAAAATGTCTGCCATATTAAGTGCTCTTTCCATGTTAATTAAAGATGCGCTTTTTTTTGTTTCTTATGTTAAAAATCATGCATTTCCTCAACCACTCAGTCCGGAAGATGAAGCCCTCTATATTCAAAAAATGCTAGATGGCGATCTTGAAGCACGAAATAAATTAATTGAACATAATTTAAGACTTGTTGCCCACTTAGTTAAAAAATTTGATAATACCGGTGAAGATAATGAAGATTTAATCTCAATAGGCACAATAGGCTTAATTAAAGGAATTGAGAGCTTTTCACCTGATCGCGGTACAAAACTTGCTACATATGCAGCAAGATGTATTGAAAATGAAATATTAATGTATTTAAGATCAACAAAGAAATCAAGAAAAGATGTTTCGTTACAAGACCCTATCGGTCAAGATAAGGAAGGTAATGAGATTAGTTTATTTGATATTTTAGAAGCTGAAAACGAAGATATTATTGAGTATATTCAATTAAATATTGAAGTTGCTAAAATTAATAAGTACTTATCTGTACTTGATGATCGGGAAAAACTTGTTTTAATTAGTCGTTACGGACTTGATAATAAAAAAGAGCGGACACAAAAAGAAATTGCCAAAACTCTCAATATCTCACGAAGCTACGTCTCTCGAATTGAGAAAAGAGCACTAATGAAGGTTTTTCATGAATATTATCGACAAGAGAAACGTTAAAAATCCGAGTTGTGTAATAACTCGGATTTTTTTCGATTATAGTTGTTTGACGACTTTAATAATTAATTCAGCAGCATGTCTTGCTGCTTGGTCTATAAATTGATCAAAAGACTGGGCAGATTCTTTGCCAGCAATATCAGATAATGCACGAATGACAACAAACGGTGTTTGATACTGATGACAAACCTGAGCGATAGCAACTGCTTCCATTTCAGCTGCAATCACATCTGGGAACTGTTCTCTAATCTTTTGAACCGCTTCAGGCTTTTGAATAAATGAATCACCTGTTGCAATTAGTCCTTGCTTACAGTTCACTTGATTAATTGATTGAATTGTTTTTTCAACAATATTGATCAAATTTTGGTCAGATTCAAAATATAATGGCATGCTTGGAACTTGTCCATATTGATAATCGAATGCTGTCACATCAACATCATGATGAACCACTCGGTCACTGATTACGATATCACCAATTGATAAGCTCGTATCTAAACCACCTGCAGAACCAGTATTAATAACGGCAGTTGGTTGATAACGTTCATGTAAAATTGTTGTAGCCATAGCTGCATTAACTTTACCAATACCTGATTTTAACAGAACGACTTCTTTTCCTTCTAATTTACCTTGAATAAATCTACTATTTGCAATCATTTCATCTGATTGTACTTCTATTTTTGTTAATAAGAGGGCAATTTCCTCATCCATTGCGCCAATAATAGCTATCATAAATAATTTCCTTCTTTCTATTCTTCACTTGAACTTGGCTGAAAACGATGCATTTGATCATGTTCATAAAGGATATCAACTTGATCAGGACGCCAGCCTTGCTCTTCTACCCACGTAATATAAACCCGAAAATGCTCATCCATCGCAGAATTTGAAAATGTTGCGATCACGCTCTGCGGTCCATTACCTGATACCCATAAATAATACATCTCATCTACATTAACACCTGTCGCTAGTTCAGCTGCCTTCATCATTTCTTTCCAGTCAACCGAGCTTTGCTCCCAAGTAATTTCATGTGGTTCCTCTTGTACCGTTGGAATTGGCTCCCACGTTGATGTATAAGCATACATGACATTTTCATCAGAACTAGCTACAGTTTCTAAAACAAAATCATCCGGATCTTGTTCAACTGGCTGCTCTAAATCAGGTTCTTCATCTTCATCCGATAACTGATCACTAGTGTCTAAATTTTGATCTCCATGATCTCCTTCATCACCTGCTGGACTCTCTGTATCACTATCTTCAGTTGTAACATCTGGATCTCTAAGCGCCGCTTCTTCATTTGAACCACTTAACGCAAGTACAACAACTAAACAGACTGCTAAAGCAAAACCAGCAATAGCAAAGAACAATAACCAACGTGTGTTTTTTCGCTTTTTTTGATATCGATTTAGTCGACTATATGTAGGATATTCACTTTCCATTATTTTATTGCTCCTTTCCTGATCATAATTACATCGTTAATAAATCATGATTCTATATATGAAGTTTATCATAGACAGACTTCAATATGTATACTTAGGTTGAGGTCGAAAACATTTATAAAAAATTAGATGCTAAAAATTGTCAATACATAAAGTAAAAGTGACGAAATTAATCGTCACTTTTAAACTAACGTACAGAAACAATTCTAACTTGCATTTCTCCAGCTGGAGTTGGGACAGTTACCTCTTGGCCAACTTCATGACCTAACAAACTTTTAGCAATTGGTGAATCATTTGAAATCTTACCTTCAAATGGATCAGCTTCAGCACTACCGACAATGATATATTCTTCTTCATCGCCGTCTGGTAACTCTTTAAATACCACAGTTTTTCCTAATGATACAACATTAGGGTTTTCTTCAGTATTTTCAATGATTTTTGAATTACGAATCATCATTTCAATTTGTGAAATACGTGATTCAACAAATGCTTGTTCATCTTTTGCCGCATCATACTCTGAGTTCTCAGAAAGATCGCCAAAATCTCTTGCTATTTTAATCCGCTCAACAACCTCAGGTCGTCTCACAGTTTTTAAATATTCAAGTTCTTTCGTTAATTTTTCTTTCCCCTCTTTAGTCATATAATAACTCTTGTCTACCGCCATTTATAACACTCCTTTTAACAATTTCCCTATCCACATTACTGCTATTCATATTCTATTTATATTATTTCTATGCTCTTTTTTAGCAAAACATGGTTTGCTTTCAAAAGATACTTAATCAATACTATGGCAGAAATTTTGGAAAAATTCAATAGTTTTTTAGAAAAATAAAACGCTTTATTTGTAAAATGATATAAACTTTACTATTTTTTCACCTGTGAAAATCTTAATTAACCTTGACTTTATGGCTTTTTAACCGAAATTGCGATACCATCTCCAATTGGAAAAAACTCTGTATCGTATTCAGTCTGATTAACTAACCATTGATTATACGTGTTAATTTTTTTAGCCAGATTCCCAATTCGTTTAGACGCAGTTTGGGCATTAATAACATAACCATGAAATAGAACATTATCAGTAATAATTACACCATTATCAGTAAGCATAGATGAGTATAGTTCAAAAAAGCGTTGATATTGTCCTTTTGCTGCATCAATAAAAATGACATCATATGGGCCTTGGTATCTTACTTGTTCGGCTACATCAAAAGCATCTCCTTCAATGAGCTCAATTGTTTGATCTTGATTGTACCGATTAAAGTAATACTTAGCCCTTTTTGCACGAGCTTGATCACGTTCAATTGTAATTACTCTTGCGCTTGGTACAGCATCTATCATTTGTAATGCAGAGTAACCTATTGCTGAGCCTATTTCAAGGATTCGATCTGGACGCTTTAATCTAAGCATCTGTTTTAAAAAGTCAATCCCATCACGTTCCATAATAGGAATACGATCTTTAATCGCTTCATCAATCATTTCAACCTGCCAGCTAGTTGGTGGCTGCTTCAATGTATCTAAATATTCCCTAACCTGTTCGTCGTTCAAAAACTTTCCTCCTCAATCTATATAGAAAATCAGGGATAAGCGATTGCTTTTCCCTGATTAGATTATTGTACATCTCGATCTAAATGTTCATTAGCCAATTTTCTATGTTGTTCAAATGTTTCTGAGAAATAAATTTCTCCATCTGGTGCTGCTACGAAAAATTTATAATTCGTTTCAGTTGGGTAGAAAACAGACTCCAATGAGCTAACACCAAAGTTAGAAATTGGACCAATTGGTAAACCATAAACATAATAAGTATTATACGGAGATTCAATCTCTAAATCTTTAAATAGAACCCGATCTTTATGTTGTCCGTGAGCGTACAATACAGTTGGATCCGTTTCTAAACGCATCCCCTCTTCTAAACGATTGTAAAAGACACCTGCAATTAGTTTTCGTTCTTCTTCATTTCGAGCTTCTCTTTCAACTAGAGATGCAAAAGTAATAATATCATGAACTGTAAATTGTTCAAGCTCAAGAATTTCACTATAATACTGTGCAATCACTTCATTAGATTTATCAAGCATCATCTTAACAAGATCGTCAATTTCCGGAACTTCTTCATAGATTGGGTAAGTCGCTGCAAATAAATAACCTTCTAATGGATAGCGAATTTCATCTTGCAAGATTTCTTCAGATAATAAATTTGGATATAAGTCAATTAATCCTCTAATATATTCTTCATCCAACATTAAGTCAATAAACTCTTCAGCATCAATATTTGCATTATTCTCTAATAATGTAGCAATTTCCTCAATCGTTCGTCCTTCAGGAATTGTCACTGTATATAGTGATGGTTTAGCTACAGTACCTGTCTGTAAAAGTTCTGAAATTTCCGCTAGAGTCATCGATGGAGATAGTTTATATTCTCCTGCTTGGAAATTAGCATAATTATTTACTTTAATAAAAAGGCGATACATTAGCTCATTATTAATAATTCCCTCTTCTTCTAAAATAGTAGCAATCCTACTAGTAGAAGAACCTAAAGGAATTTCAACCTCAACAATTTCATCACTCTCTGGATCTACTGGTGATAAGCCTGATGAAATAAAATCATATGCTGACTTTGCACCAATGATAATTAATACTGTAATTATTACGATTAGTCCAAAGACAATTTTCCTAACAATACTTGCATCTCTACAGCGCTCTAGATAATTTTGTTTCCACTTATTTATTGATTTTTCGCTGGATATTTCGTTTGATTCTCCATTATTTTTCGTTTGTAGTTCTTCATCTTTTTGATGATTACGATCATTTGAATTGGACATTATCAGACATCCTCCCCTCATCCGCTACATTATACTATAAAACCATGTCAAATATCTACAAGTAACAATAAATTGTTGTTGAATCTATCTGTTGGTCAAATTAATATTGATATTATCAATCTATTCGATAATCATCTTTTGTTATAATATAGAGTAAGCATAAGTTTAGGAGGTAAGAGATGAACAAAACGATTGGGATACTTGCTCATGTAGATGCAGGTAAAACGACCTTCTCAGAGCAATTACTTTATCATACAAACTCGATTAAAGAACGGGGACGAGTCGATCATCAAAATGCCTTTCTTGATAATCATGAGATTGAGAGAGAACGTGGCATCACAGTTTTTTCTGATCAAGCAAGGTTCAAATTTGGCAATTCAGTTTATTATCTCATCGACACTCCTGGTCATATCGACTTCTCACCAGAAATGGAACGAGCGATCCAAGTGTTGGACTATGCCATTATACTAATTAGTGCGATTGAAGGCATTGAAGGACATACTGAAACTGTTTGGAAATTATTAAAAAAACACAATATCCCGACTTTTTTCTTTATTAATAAGACGGATCGTCAAGGTGCGGACATTGAGCGTGTCTTGTCTGATATTAAAAGCCATTTTACAACAGACGCCTGTGACATAACTTCAAGCTTTCAACAAGAAGAAATGACGGAATCATTAATTGAATTTCTAGCAGAACGAGATGAGACACTCCTTGAAACTTATTTAAATAACGGGTATGACAAACAATTATGGCTTGACTCATTTAAAAACATGATCAATGAAAATAAAGTATTTCCTGTTGGATCAGGTTCAGCATTACAAGACATTGGTATCAAAGAATTTTTCACAAAGTTTGATCAATTAACTGAGACTAATTATGACAATCATGCACCCTTCTCAGGCTATGTCTATAAAATTCGCTATGATCAAAATAATACTCGAATCACATACATAAAAATATTATCTGGTAGTTTACGAGTTCGTGATCAACTAAATTTTGGTGACTCAAACCATTTAATTCAGGAAAAAATTACACAAATGCGCATCTATCATGGTGAAACTTTTGAACAAATAGATGAAGCGGAAGCTGGTCAGATTGTTGCATTAATTGGCCTTTCTACTCCTAAAATCGGTGACTGTGTAGGTGAGCTAAAACAGACATCAACATTTGAGATGGTTCCAATCTTAAAGTCTAAAGTGAATTTTGATTCAAGTATTCCGACTAAAGACATGTTAGCCTGCTTTAGAATTTTAGAAGCTGAAGATCCTTCTTTACAAGTCGTCTGGGAGGAGAAATTTCAACAAATTAACATTCATGTCATGGGTAAAATTCAATTAGAAGTGTTAGAGAAAATTGTAGAGGAACGGTTTAATTACCAGATTTCATTTGAAAAACCTGAAATCATTTATCAAGAAACGATTAACACTACTGTTACAGGCTATGGACATTTTGAACCATGGAAGCACTATGCAGAAGTTCATCTGAAAATTGAGCCAGCTAAACGTGGTTCAGGGATTACTTTTGAGAATCTATGTCACCCGAATGATTTATCGATCGGCAATCAAAATTTAATCCGCAAGCATATATTCGAACGTCATCATCATGGTATTTTGACGGGTTCAACATTAACTGATGTTAAAATTAGCTTATTAACTGGGAGAGCTCATAATCAACACACTAAAGGTGGAGATTTTCGTGAAGCAACATTTCGAGCTTTAAGACAAGGATTAGAACAAGCAGAAAACGTCTTACTAGAGCCATATTATGACTTCACGATAAAAGTTGACTTAGACAAAATCGGAAGAGTAATGGCCGATATTCAGCAAGCGCACGGTACATTTTCGCCTGCTGAGACGGTCGGTGACAAGGCGATTTTGACTGGAAGTGTTCCAGTCGCAACATTTATCGACTATCAACAAATCTTTATGTCATATACTCACGGAAAAGGAATACTAATTCTAAAATATGGCGGTTATGATCTTTGTCACAATTCAGAAGAAGTTATTCAAAGAATTAATTATCAAAAAGATGCTGATCCAGAGTACTCTTCGTCTTCGATCTTTGTTGCAAAAGGTGGTAAGACGAATGTCATACCTTGGTACGAAGCTAAAGCCGCTATGCATGCGCTTTCTAAAAATTAGATAGTCTAAAAAAGGAATAAATCATACGGCTTAAGCTCCCTTCATAGGCTGCCATTTATAGTTTACATTTTCATAAAAAAAGGTATAATAAAATTAGAGATACTAAAAATATAAAAAGGCTGAAGTAGTGCTGCAACACCACTTCAGCCGTTGTGCAATAGCCCTTTAAGGGGGCGACTCACTCATTTAGGTAGAAAAATAACCACCACAAAAAGCTTGTCAGGCCAAGGGGTGGTTATTTTTTATGGTGAAATGACAACACTGCGACAATTAATGTGCTAAAAGAAATCGCAACAACTAATGCTTCATATACTGTCATCCGCTCACCCCCTTTCAAAATAAAAGGGAGAAAGCCACCACCCATAAAAGCCTTATTACACTATTATGATTATACCACAATAAGAACGTACGTTCTATTATGCGTTGTAATAAACTTGATAGAATTCAATAAACCGATAGATTAAATAAATCAAAAAAGGAGCGGCATCTTATTTGCCAGCTCCTCTAATTTTATTCAGGAAATTTCTCGTCAATTAATGTGTTTAGCATTTCTTCAACTAGATCCCACTCTTCATCTGTTTCAATTGCAAATAGCTTGAAGTCATCCTCATTATCTTCTTCTTCATAACGAAATGCGAATACTTCTTGCTCTTCTTCTTCACCCTGTTCAACTGGTACAACAGCAATATATGACGTGTTATTTTCTTCTACATCAAATGTGAAAAGCACTTCAAATAGATGCTCTTCTCCGTTTTCATCAGGAATTATAATGCGTTCTTCTTCAGATAGTGACATAGTCTCTACCTCCTTATTGTTTTCCATTTAAATAGCCTTGCAAAATCATGACTGCTGCCATTTTATCGATTACTTTTCTTCGTTTGTCGCGACTTACGTCAGCTTCTAATAGGACTCGCTCTGCTGCCATAGTTGATAAACGCTCATCCCATAGAATTGTTTTTACTTTAAACTTATCAGTTAAATATTCTGCATATTTTTGTGAGATTTCCCCACGTTCGCCTATTGTACCATTCATATGCTTGGGTAAACCAATTACAATTTCAGATACTTCATACTCACTGATAATTGCTGCGATCGATTGATTGGCAGTCGTAAAATCATTTTCGTTCCATTTAAGTGTTGTCAGGCCTTGTGCGGTCCAACCAAAAGCATCGCTGATAGCCACACCGATTGTCTTTGACCCGACGTCTAATCCCATTACTCTCATATTACTCCTCTTTGTTATGCTCGATATAGAATTTAACAAGCTCCTCGATTAACTCATCACGATCAAGTCTACGAATTAAGTTTCTTGCATCTTTGTACCGTGGAATATAGGCCGGATCACCTGATAATAAGTAACCCACAATTTGATTAATTGGATGATAACCTTTTTCCCTTAATGATTGATAAACAGTCAAGAGTACATCTTTCACATTTTCTTCGATTGGATCTTCAGAGAAACTAAATTTCATCGTTTTATCCATTGAATCCATGCATAACACCCCGCCTTATTCTGTAAATTAGCTTTACATACTCATTCGTTGTCTATCTCTATTATACCTTTAAATTCTTTCAAATAACAAGTTACTTAACTGTTGAAATGAATTTTTTCGCATCTTCTAAAGCTTGTGCTACCATTTCAGGTTTTTTCCCTCCTGCTTGAGCCATGTCTGGACGGCCTCCACCGCCACCGCCACAAATCTCAGCAGCTTGCTTAATTAATTTTCCTGCATGGTATCCTTGCTTAACTAAATCTGCAGAAACCCCTGAAGCTAATTGTACTTTCCCATCATTAACGGCTGCAAGTAAAATTATACCTGATTCTAGCTTTTGTTTTAAGTCATCAACCATTGAGCGCAGTTGATTCATGTCACTCACATTTACTTTTTCAGCTAATACACGAACACCGTTAATTTCCTCAACTTTACCTAGAATTTCGCTCGCTTCATTGTTTGATAATTTCTGCATTAATGATTCGTTTTCACGCTTCACTTGTTTAAGTTCTTGGAATAGTGCTTCCACTTTTTCATTTACTTGAGTTGGTTTTGTTTTTAATAACTGAGCTGACTCAGTTAAAACCTGCTCGCGTTCGTTTGTGTATTCAAAAGCACCTTTACTTGTTACTGCTTCAATTCTACGAATACCTGCACCAATACCTGATTCACTTATTAATTTGAATACGCCTATTTCTGCCGTGTTTTTCACATGGCATCCACCACAAAGTTCTAAACTATAGTCACTGATTTGAACAACTCGGACAATATCACCATACTTTTCTCCAAAGAGCGCCATTGCTCCCATTTCTTTTGCCTCTTCAATTGGATAAAGTCCTGTTGAAACCGGAATTGTCTCCCAGATTTTTTGATTAACTTTTGATTCAATTAATTTTAATTCGTCATCAGTAACTGCGCTAATATGTGAGAAGTCAAATCGTAAGCGTTCTGCTGTTACTAATGAACCAGCTTGGTTTACGTGCTGACCTAACACATCTTTTAATGCTTGGTGTAATAAGTGTGTTGCTGTATGATTTTTTTCAACAAAACGACGTTTAGTATCATCAACATTCACATCAACAAAATCGCCTACTTTTAATTGACCTTTTGTGATTTTAACACGATGTAAATGTTGGCCTTTAGGCGCTTTCTGTGTGTCAAGTACTTGAGCCATTGTCATTTCAGTCATAATTGTTCCTGTATCAGCAATTTGACCACCGCTTTCAGCATAGAAAGGCGTTTTTGCTAATACAACGAGTACTTCATCAGCAGTTGATTCATTAACGAGTTGCTTGTCCTCAATAATTGCCTCAATTGTAGTCGTTAACTGTAGCGTATCGTATCCAACAAACTCACTTGATACAGTTAAGCTTTGATAAACATCATCTTGAACTTGCATTGAATCAACCTTTTGACGAGCCTCTCTAGCTCTTTCACGTTGAAGTTCCATCTCTTGTTCAAAACCTGCTTCATCTATTGTAAAGCCGAATTCAGCAACATATTCTTCTGTCAACTCTTTAGGGAAGCCATACGTATCATAGAGTTTAAATACTTCTTTCCCTGGAATAACTGTTGATTGTTTAGCTTGTTCATCGTTAATAATTGATTCTAAGATGGTGATTCCATCATTTAAAGTTTCATGGAATCGCTCTTCTTCCTTTTGAATGACATTGATTATAAAATCACGTTTTTCTTTAACTTCAGGATAGAAGTCTTTCATGATGTCTCCAACAACATCAACTAATTGATACATAAATGGCTTTTCAATTTGCAATTGTTTCGAAAATCTGACTGCACGACGAATTAAGCGTCGTAATACATAGCCTCTTCCTTCATTAGAAGGTAATGCACCATCACCAACAGCAAAAGCTACTGTACGAATATGATCAGCAATCACTTTGTACGCTGTATCTGTTAAATCATTATCACCATATTTAATTGATGTAATGTTCTCAACTTCATTAATAATAGGTAAAAATAAATCAGTTTCGAAATTCGTTTTTGTTCCTTGAATTACTGAAACGATTCGCTCTAATCCCATTCCTGTATCAATATTTTTCTTAGGTAAAGGTGTGTAAGTATCATCTGGGTTATGGTTATATTGAGAGAACACAAGATTCCAGATTTCTAAATAGCGATCATTTTCTCCACCTGGGTATAGCTCAGGATCATTCGGGTTATTCCCATATGCTTCACCACGATCGTAGAAAATCTCTGTATTAGGTCCACTTGGCCCTTCACCGATATCCCAGAAGTTTTCTTCTAATCGAATAATTCGTTCTTCTGGTAATTGAATAATATCTTTCCAGATTAAAAATGCCTCTTCGTCTTCGGGGTGAACAGTAACAGATAGTAGCTCTGGATTTAATCCAAGCCATTTCTCATCTGTTAGAAACTCCCACGCCCACTCAATCGCTTCTTGTTTAAAGTAATCACCAATTGAAAAGTTACCTAACATTTCAAAAAACGTATGGTGACGCGGTGTATAACCAACATTCTCAATATCGTTTGTTCGGATAGATTTTTGGGCATTTGTAATACGTGGATTCTCCGGAAACATCCGTCCATCAAAATATTTTTTCAACGTAGCTACACCACTATTAATCCATAGTAATGTTGGATCATCTACTGGAATTAATGATGCACTTGGTTCTACTTGATGGCCTTTTTGCTTAAAGAAATCTAAAAACAATTGTCTTACCTCTGATGATGTTAATTGCTTCATCAATTATTCCTCCTGTTTCTATCGACTTAATCTTACTTGAGTACGTGACACTAAAAAACTCTCGTCTCTGCAGTATGTGCAGGGACGAGAGCTATCTTCGCGGTACCACCCTGATTATAGTCTAAAATAGACTATCATCTTTATCACTGTTAACGGTGTGAGCCGACAAGTTTTACTTGTACTCGTAACGAGCTTCTGTAACCCTTCGTTTAATTTATCTTTCAGCCAAGGATAAATCTCTCTAAAAACGGACTGTTACATACTAGTGTTAGTCATTGTTTTTTACTTATGATATCTCATGCTATTATATTGAAAAGTATATCGCCTGTCAATTATAGTACAATTAAATTTCAGCTTTTTTTCATTTAGACTAGATAATCACTCATGTTAAGTCGATTGAAATGGGTTAAATGTGATCACACTTCTTATCACAACTAAAACAGGTACAGCAATAATCATCCCAAAGATTCCTGCTACTTCACTCCCAATTAATAAAACGAGGATAACTAATACAGGATGTGTTCGAAGATTGTACCCTAATATAAAGGGTGATAAGAGATTACTTTCAATAAATTGGACTACTACTATCCCGATTACTAAATAGAGTACGATTTGAGGTGATTGCATCAGTGCGATTAAGACTGCTGGCGCAGCACCTAAAAATGGACCAAAGTAAGGAATGATATTCATGATCATCATGAATATGGCAAGCAAAAATGCAAATTCAATTTTTAGAATTAAGTAAACAATAAACGTGGTAAGTCCAACAAAGAAGCTAATGATTAATTGAGCTCTAATATAGTGTGCTAAATCTTTATTTAAGTGGTAAATTAATTGCTTTGTTTTTTTTAGATAACGCTTTGGAATCCAATTTAAAAATTTCATTTTCATTTTATTTTGATCAAGTAAAAAATAAAACAACAATACAGGTACGACAGCTAAACTAATAAAATATTCACTAATCGCACCCATACTAATCATTTTATTTTCTAACCATGACGAGCTTGATTCAGAAATTACTACAAATAACTCATCAATTTCGTGATGAATTGGGTCAGGTAATACATGTACAACTTCATCGATTCGATTAATCCAGTCACGATAGGTTTCTAATAGATTAGGAACTTGATTAATAAAATGGATCGCTTGTTCACGGATTGTAGGATAAGAGACATACACCAATAAAGTTATCCCAACAATAAATACCGCATAAATGATCAAAATCGCTAACCATCGCGGTATCCATCGGCACGTTAATTTATCCACTATCGGATTTAACACATAAGTCAAGACGATTGCTAATATAAACGGAAGCGAAACTTTAAATATTCCAGATAAAAACTGTCGATAATTCGGAAAGGTCCTTACTATGAGAAATAGAATGATTAAAGTAAGAATAGCTAGCACACCGTAGCGAACTAGCTTTTTAAATAATAAATCCTTGCTGGAAACTTCTTTGTTACTGGACACGGCGTTCCGCTTCAGTGAACAAGTCATCTAATGATAGTAGGCTTCCATCCAAATCAACTTCATCAATATGGAATATATCATGTTTCTTTCTTAACTCAATAAAACAGTTCCAGCAATAATAATGATCTGGTGCTATTTTACCTAAGTTTTTAGATTGACAATTAATACAATGCAAAACAAAAACACCCTTTCATACTTAAGATAATCATATTATGGTACGAAAAGGTGTTGTTTAAACATATATTTTCAGATTAAGTTAAAAAATCATATGGTGATAAATGATGGTCTTCCTCTGTTGCTGAAGCAAGCTTTTCAGCATAATCTTCATCCGTTAATACTTTAGTTAACCGTTCTTTTAAAGTCGTGTTACGAATATTCGTATCCACTTCACGAACACCAGCTAAAAAGGCTGCTTCATTACCACAAATAATCAACGACTTTTTCGCACGGGTTATCGCTGTATACAATAAATTCTTCCTTAGCATCCGACGATAGCTACGATCAACCGGCATAATAATTATCGGAAATTCACTACCTTGTGATTTATGAATTGAAATACAGTAAGCATGTGTAATATTTTTCAAATCATTTCGGTTATATACAACGTCAATATCATCATAAGTGACAACGACTTGTTCTTCTTTTTCAACATTTTCATTTGCTTTAAATATTGCTGTAATTTGTCCAATATCTCCATTAAAAACACCATCTTCAGGTTGATTTACAAGCTGAATAACTTTATCACCTGTTCTAAAAATAGCATCTTTCGTTTTTATCTCTCTTACACTAGATCGTTTAGGATTAACAATCTGCTGAATTTCTTGATTAATCCGATGTATACCAATGTCTGTACGATACATAGGTGCTAGTATTTGCATGTCCTTAATATCTACATCACGTTCTAATGCTTTTTGGACAATTTGCTTCAATGCGTCGATAATGTCATAAGACTGGCACCGTATAAAGTTAAAGTCTTTTGCTCTTGTTAGAGTATTTGATTCAACTCTATCGTGCTTTATTTGGTGGGCAAGCTCAATAATTTTAGAACCTTCCTTTTGTCGATATACTTCTTTAAGCTCTACTGCCTTAATTTGATTCGATGCTAATAAATCTGCAAGAACATGTCCAGGTCCAACAGAAGGCAATTGATCTTGATCCCCAACTAATAATACGTGCATATTCGTAGGAATCGCTTTGAAGAGTTGATTCGCAAGAAAAATATCAACCATGGAAAATTCATCAACAACGATTAAACGGCCTTCCAACTGATTGGCTTCATTTTTTTCAAAGCCATCGCCACCATCCCAGCCTAATAGTCTGTGAATTGTCATTGCTTGTAAGCCTGTTGACTCAGACAATCTTTTCGCAGCCCGCCCTGTTGGTGCTGTTAAAATAAATGGAAATTTTGATTTACTCTCATAGTCAGCTAAATCAAGTGAAACATCATGAATACTGCTAAAAGCTCGAAGGATTCCTTTTATGACTGTTGTTTTCCCTGTTCCAGGTCCACCTGTCAGAATCATGACCTTTTCATGTAAAGCCTGTTGAATCGCTTCGTATTGTTCTTTACCATAGCTAAGCGTTTCTTCTTCTTCAATTTCACCGACTATTTTTAATAACTCTGCCTCTGGAACAGCTTCAATTGGCTCTTGTTTCAAAATTCGCTTAATATGTGTTGAAAAGCCTGCCTCAGCATAATACAGATAAGGTAAATATGCTTTTTCATCGTCAAGAACAATGCTTTCTTCTTCCGCCATCTCTACTAGCTGTTGATTAATTTCCTCATTTGTAATTTGATTTTGAGTAGCATTTAAAAGACGATCAGCTTCTTGGCATAGCTGGTCTACCGGTAAGAACACATGCCCATCTTGCATTGATTCATAAAGTATGTATAAACAGCCAGCGCGAATTCTTGATGGGTGGTTTAATTCGAGTTTATTTTGTCTTGCGATTGTATCAGCTCGATGAAAACCAAATCCTTTAATATCAAACACATATTGATAAGGATTAGACATAAGTAAATCAATCGCTTGATCTTTATAGACCTCATAAATTTTTTGTGCCATTTTAAGACCAATGCCATATTTCGACAAGTGTACAACGACATGATCAAAGCCTTGGTGTTCACTCAACTGTTCGACTAACGTTTTTTTCCGTTCTTCTGTTAATCCAGGTATTTGATCAAGTACTGCTGGATTATCCATAATGGTTTGAATCGCTGTTTCTCCCAATTGATCAACAATTTTTAGTGCTGTTTTTTCACCAATTCCATAAAATAGATCACTTGATAAATAAGCAACAAGTCCCTCTTTTGTGTCTGGTAAGTATCTTTTAAAGTGGCTTACATCGTATTGTAAGCCGAATCGTTTATGTTCAACAATTTTCCCGTAAAACAAATAGGCTTCACCTGGTTGCAGTTCGCTAAAATAGCCTTTTACTACAATTTCAGGCTCTTGATACACTTCATTTGTCTCAAGGATTTTAATTTTTGCAATGGAAAAGTGTTCTGCAGGATTTGAGTAAATCGTATAAACCAATTCTCCTTTAATAAAATTTTCAGTTTGAATTACTAATTGTTCTTCCATCACAAAAAGCTCCTTTATTTTTACCATTCATTTAGATTACTCTTATCATTATAACTGATTTGTGGATGAATTTTAATTAAAGTATTAAGATTGCTCTAAAAGCGCACTTAAATATATTTTTTACTGCCCATAGCTTAATCAAATATTATCATTGTTTTTTCCTAGCAACAACTTGATTAAATATACTTCCTCCCCAATCCTTTCACGTTCATAAATAACTTATAAATGTATGATCAAGCAGTGATTGGTGCACAATAATGTTGTGCGTAAAAGTGAGGTGGCACAATTGATGAACTTAATTAGGAGGATGACAATGGGCGTTTTAAGTGGAAATCCTAAGGATCAGCCGATGCACTATGGTGAAGTCTTTGGTTTATGGTCATTTCTTTTAGCTGCTAAAGGATCAATAGCTGGATTTCAAACAAATTTCAACCATGCAGGTGATGCAGATTTAAAAAAGCTAATAGAAGAAGCAATTCAAGCGCTATAGAAGAGGTCAAGCAGATTGAAGTAATTTTAAAAGCAAACGGTATTGGATTACCCCCAACACCACCCGAGCGTCCTGATGCAATAACAGAAGAGATACCAGCAGGTGCGCGCTTTTCAGACCCTGAAATTGCGGCGATGCTTTCCGCTGATATTGCGAAAGGATTAGTCGCATGTAGTACAATTATGGGACAATCGATCCGTGAAGATATCGCGATGATGTTCGGTCAATTCCACAGTCAAAAGGCAACACTGGGTGGAAAAGCACTAAGAATGAATAAAGAAAAAGGTTGGTTAGTTCCACCACCATTACACTACTTTAGACCAGAAGAAGAATAACTGTTTCAACTCAGAAGGGAACAAGTTTAGTGCTTGTTCCCTTCTTTTATGAGACCTATTGAAAGACGATTATAAAGTTCCTTTAAATCTAGCTGGCTTTTCCACATATTGATCAATGATATAACCACAATCTGTACAAAGTATATATATTACTGCTGATCCCATCCCGAGAATTTTTTTAAATGGATTAAGAACAGCATAACCACTCTGTTTCCCTTTCCCCAAGTCTTTCCCACCACATCTTGGACACTCATGAACCAGATGATTTTGAATCATTTGACGACCTCCAATACAGTTATATTTTTAACCACCCATTAATCAGACAAGATTCATACATTTTTTTAACTAAACATATATCCTAATTATAACATGTATTTCTATTTTTTAGTTTATTCCCTTATTTGCATAAAAGAAGTAGATCGGGAAAAAATACGCTTATAAACGTAATAAGGATGATAACGATGGATAATCAATTTAAACAAGAGGATATTGAAACATTTAGACAATTAATTAAGGGTATTGATATTGCAATGGTGACAACTCAGAGTGAAGAAGGACTTGTTTCTCGACCAATGAAAACCCAAGAAGTTGAATTTGACGGAGACTTATGGTTTTTTACGAAAAAGCAAACAGATAAATATGATGAAATCAAACACGATTCACATGTAAACGTGGCTTATGTTGGTAAATCATATGTTTCCGTTCGTGGAAAAGCTGAAATAGTAGACGATCTTGAGAAGAAAAAAGAATATTGGACCAAAGCACATGAAAAGATTATGCAAACTAATTATGATGATCCAAATGTTATTTTAATCAAGATAAAAGCTGAAGCAGCAGAATATTGGGAAACAGGTAATTTTATAAAAAATATTGCATTTATGTATAAACGCTTGACAGGACAAAAAGCTGAAACAGTTGACATAAACGAAACAATTGAATTAAAAAAATAAAATTTTATGGGTTACGCAAAAAACATGCAACCCTTTGTAACAACTAATTCAGCAACGTGTTTTTAATTTCTAAATAAAAAGGATAAGTAATGCTGATATCCTTTATCAGCATCGCTTATCCCACATAGTCTAATTTTACTTGATCACGGAAGATTTCACTAATTGTCCCGCCACCAAGGCAGACATCTCCATCATAGAAGACGACTGATTGACCTGGTGTAATCGCAGATTGTTGTTCATCAAAATCAACTTGAACTTTACCATCGTCAAGAATCGTTACATGAACATGACTGTCTTTTTGACGGTATCTAAATTTAGCTGTACATTTAAATGACTTATCTTCAGGTTCATTAATCCAGTTAACGTCCTCTGCTATTAATTGATCAGACATTAAATAAATATTATTTTCTTCATTTTCAACTAATAGTACATTTCTTTCTAAATCTTTACCTACTACAAACCATGGGCCACCTGGGCCACCAATTCCTAAGCCTTGACGTTGTCCAATCGTGTAATACATTAAACCATCATGTGTTCCTTTATCAACACCAGACATCGTCTCGATTCGACCTGGCTGAGCCGGCAAATACTCACTTAAGAATGTTTTAAAATCGCGTTCACCAATAAAGCAAATTCCTGTACTATCTTTTTTATTTGCCGTTACTAAACCATGCTCTTTGGCAATTTTACGAACCTCACTCTTATCTAAATGACCGAGTGGGAACATGACTTTTTCCAGCACATCACTTGATAATTGATTTAAAAAGTATGTTTGATCTTTATTTTGATCTGCCCCACGTAAAAGTTCAACTTTATCACCAGTTCGACGTATTTGAGCGTAATGACCTGTTGCTACATAATCAGCTCCAAGTGATAAGGCATGATCTAAAAAGGCTTTAAACTTAATTTCTTTATTACACATCACATCCGGGTTTGGTGTTCGGCCTGATTTATACTCATCTAGGAAATACGTAAATACTTTATCCCAATATTGCTTTTCAAAGTTAACGGCAAAATACGGAATCTCAAGTTGATTAGCAACTCGAATGACATCATCATAATCCTCAGTTGCGGTACAAAATCCGTCTTCATCTGTGTCATCCCAGTTTTTCATAAAAATACCGATGACATCATAGCCTTGTTGTTTTAATAATAATGCAGTGACAGATGAATCAACACCACCACTCATCCCTACTACTACACGTATATCTTTATTTTCTCTCATTTCTGTCCCCTCCCTTCGCTACTTCGTCAATCGTTTAACTACATTTATCACACGTTTTGCCGCTTCAATCATTTGAGCTTCATCGTTAGCAAAACCAAAACTAAAGCGAATTGAATTTTTTGTCTTTGGATGATCTGATCCGTACATCGCAGTTAAAACGTGAGATGCTTCGATTGACCCAGCGGTACAAGCACTTCCACTAGATACGGCAACTCCTTCAAGATCTAAACTCATTAACATTTGTTCAACATTTGTATTGGCAAAACTAATATTTAATATAGTCGGTGCTAATTCTTCAAACTTACCATTAACTGAGAAATCAATGCCTGACTGTTGTAGTTCTTTGTAAAATAAATCTCGATATAATTTATATTTATCATAGGTTTGATAATTATTGGCTTCGATCTGTTCAATTGCTACTCTCATTCCTACAATCCCCGGTAAACTTTCCGTACCTGGTCGCTTCAATCGTTCTTGGTTTCCACCGTGTTGCAGTGCATTAAATTTAACATCTTGCTGTGCATATAGAAAACCAACACCTTTAGGGCCATTTAATTTATGCGCAGATACCGACATTAAATCAACACCAAGTTGTTTGACATCTAACTTTATTAAGCCATAAGCTTGAACCGCATCCGTATGAAAATATGCTTGATGATCCTTTAATACTTTTGCAATCTCTTCAATTGGTTGAATGGTGCCAACCTCATTATTAATCATCATGACTGAAACTAATATAGTATCAGGACGCAATTGTCTAACTACATCTGATGGTTGAACGTACCCAGCTTCATTAACCGGCAAATATGTTACCTCAAAACCAAGAGATTCTAAATGTTCAGCTGCGTGAATATTAGCATGATGTTCAATTGCTGTTGTAATAATATGCTTACCCTTATGTTGGTTGGCAAGTGCAACTCCAATTAATGCAAGGTTATCTGCCTCTGTTCCGCCACTTGTAAAATAGAGTTCCTTCTCATCTGCTCCAATGGATTGTGCTAAGTATCTTCTATTCTCATCTAGGATTGCACGTGCACGACGACCAAACTGATGAATACTGGAAGGGTTGCCGTAAACCTCCCCCATCACTTCTTGCATTGCTTTAATCACATTAGGATGCATCGGTGTAGTCGCTGCGTGGTCTAAATAAATTGGTTCCAATTGTCGTCCCTTCCTTCTCTTGATCAATTAAATGTAAAACATATAAGGCTCATTCTCGTGATCTTCATCATAGTTCGACAAGTCTTCTAGAGTAGTCGTATCAAGTACATCTTTTACCGCATCGCGAATTCTTATCCATAATGATTGTTGAGCGGGTTCTTCATCTTCAATTCCTTCAACAGGAGTTATCGGTCCTTCTAAAGTTCTAATAATATCACCAGCAGTTATTTGATCTGCAGGTTTTGCTAATAAATAGCCTCCGTAAGCACCTCTAATACTTCTTACTAAACCGGCATTTCGCAATGCTGGTACTAGTTGTTCTAAATAATGTTCTGATAAATCATGATTTTTAGCGATACTTTTTAATGATATCGGAGTTTGCTCTTTATTTTTTGCTAAATCGATCATAATTGTAAGACCATAACGGCCCTTAGTAGATATTTTCATGTTAAAAACGCTCCTTTATTGAAACAAAATTGCCTAGATAAATCAATCTTTCGACTGCTTATTACATTATAACATGAATATTCGTTATCACTTGCATTTCAAGATTAAACTACGTACGATAAAGACAATTAAGTTATTCTGATTTATAACAGCAAATGTTTGTTATTTTAAATGATTTTGCCTTCAAAAGTCAAGTCAGACTGCTTACTCAAACGTCCAACTCGTAATCTAATAGACATTTCTTACAAATATATACTTTAGTAAGAATTAACTTAGTAGTTATCATATCTGTACAATGATAAAATCTACGTTAAATGAAGTTACCATTATTACAATATCATTATTTTTATTACATATTTAATCGGCAATAATTTTTAGTAAAGGAGTTTTCATCATGGCAAAACAACCTCTCGCCTTTCGTTTAAGGCCTAAACATATTGGAGAAATTATTGGGCAAAAGCATCTTGTCGGTGAAGGAAAGATGATTGAACGGATGGTTAGTGCAAAACGATTAGCTTCAATGATTCTATTTGGGCCTCCAGGAACAGGTAAAACTTCAATGGCCATCGCGTTAGCGAAATCTATCGGTTTAAGATATAAAATTCTTAATGCCGTCATAGATAAAAAGAAAGATATGGAAATTGCAGTTGAAGAAGCAAAAATGTTCGGTTCCCTTGTCATTATTTTAGATGAGGTTCATCGCTTAGATAAGGCAAAACAAGATTTTCTTTTACCACATCTTGAGAGTAATCTAATTACATTAATCGGCTGCACAACTAGTAATCCATATCACTCTATTAATCCTGCAATTCGAAGTCGTGTGCATTTATTTGAACTAAATAAATTATCAGTAACAGAGGTACAAGAAGCATTAACTAGAGCGATTAATGATAAGGATGAAGGATTAGGCAATATGAAGATTAAAATCACTGATGAGGCTCTTGAGCATTTCGCTAATGCATCTGGTGGTGATTTACGCGCTGCTCTTAACGGATTAGAATTAGCCGCCTTCTCTACTAAGAAATCAGCTGATGATACAATCGTCATCGATCTTTCTGTTGCAGAAGCATGTATGCAGAAAAAAAGCTTCAATCACGATAAAGGTGGCGATGCTCATTACGATGTCCTGTCTGCTTTTCAAAAATCAATTAGAGGAAGCGATGTTAACGCAGCATTACACTATCTGGCTCGACTAATTGAAGCTGGGGATTTAGATAGTATTGCCAGAAGAATGACGGTCATAGCTTATGAAGATATTGGGCTAGCTAATCCATCTGCTGGTATGCGCACACTTGCTGCAATTGAAGCAGCAGAGCGTGTTGGTTTTCCAGAAGCAAGAATTCCATTATCTGTTGCATTAGTTGAATTATGTTTATCGCCTAAATCGAACTCCGCCTATAAAGCTCTTGATCAAGCGATCTATGATGTTAGGAATAGTGATATTGGCGACATTCCACCACATCTTAAAGACAGCCATTATTATGGTGCAAGTAAGTTAGGTCGAGGAATTGGTTACAAATATCCTCATGATTATCCAGGTGCATGGGTTAAACAGGATTACTTACCTGAACCACTAAGAAATAAAAAGTATTATCAACCAGTTGAAACAGGTAAATTTGAACGTGCATTAAAGCAAATATATGATCAAATTAATAATTATGAATAAATTTAACAAACATTGACCATACTTTCCTTATAGATAGCCTACTGATCTTTTAAAAAATAATAATAAAATAATAGTAGTCAGGAGTGAGAGTATGGCAAAGGTTAGACAAGATGCATGGTCACATGAGGATGACCTTTTATTAGCTGAAACGGTTTTACGACATATCCGACAAGGTAGTACTCAATTAAACGCCTTTGAAGAAGTTGGTGACAAGTTAAATCGAACATCAGCTGCATGTGGATTTAGATGGAATGCCGAAGTTAGACAAAACTATGAACAAGCCGTAGATATTGCTAAACGACAACGAAAAGAAAACAAACGAAAGCAACTATTAGCACAAAAGAAAAAAATATCACAAGCTCAGTTATATCAACCAACAGTATCAGTTGGAGATGACAAGAATACTAGTTCATTAACTGAGCAAGCAGTTAACTCTACACAATTACTAGATTTAGATCATGTAATAAATTTTTTAATTGAATTAAAACATAAAAACATTCAATCTAATCAACAACATGCAAACTATCAAAAACTAGAAACAGAGCATCGTGAGCTACTAAACGAAAATGAACAACTTAAAAAGCAAGTCAAATCATTAGAAAAACAAGTAGAAACGATTCAAGAAGATTATCAAGCATTTCTGCAAATTATGGACCGCGCCCGGAAAATGGTCGTTTTTGAAGATGATGATGATACGAAAATGCCTACATTCGTTATGGACAAAAACGGTAACTTAGAGCAGGTTGCACGTTAACTTAATCAAAAACACATTCTAAACATAAAAACGCATTCACCAAATTGAGTGAATGCGTAATTTTTTTATATCTATGTATTAATCCCGATCGTGCCGTCTCCTAAAAAAAGTTTTGAACCCGCTCGTAAGCAGGTGGGTGTCTTATTCATTACTTTTTACGTCCTACTAAATAGGCTTGTAAGCCATAACGAAACAGTCAGACTCCCGAATTTATAATGTTCGGTCAAAACATAATAAATTCAACGAACACATCAGGATTAACTCATAAGTTATCTTTAACTTATGCATTTATGTTATCACATCTTTTTTTATGAATCAAGGTTTATGAAAGGGTTTACACCTATTATTCGTGTTTATTTTTTGGTTCTAAAACCGATAAATGTAAATCCGTTAATTGGCTTTGACTTACAGTACTTGGCGCCTCTGTTAGCGGATCTGAAGCAGAAGCTGTCTTAGGAAATAGTATCGTATCACGTAAATTTGTCTTACCAGCTAAGAGCATGACTAAACGATCAAATCCTAAGGCAATTCCACCATGTGGTGGTGTACCATATTCTAACGCTTGTAGTAAAAAGCCAAATTGACTATTTGCTTCTTCCTCTGAAAAACCTAACACCTTGAACATCTTTTCTTGAAGATCTCTCTGATAAATTCTTAAAGATCCTCCACCTAATTCAAATCCATTCAGAACTAAGTCGTAAGCAGATGCTTTAACCTTCTCTGGTTCTGCTAACAGTCTGTCAATATCTTCTGCGACTGGCAAAGTAAATGGATGGTGTGCTGCAACATAACGACCGTTATCTTCGTCATATTCAAGTAGCGGCCAATCTGTTACCCATAGGAAGTTAAACTGTTCTTCATCAATTAAGCCTAAGTCTTTTCCAAGCTTCTGTCTTAATGCACCAAGACTATCATAAACAATTTGTGTTTGGTCAGCGACAAATAATAGTAAGTCATCTGCTGATGCGTTTAGGCGTTCGCTAATTGATGCTTGTGCTTCTTCATTAAAGAACTTAGCAATCGGTCCTGAGAAACCATTTTCATCAACTTTAACCCAAGCTAAGCCTTTAGCGCCATAAATTTTCACAAAATCAGTTAGTTTATCAATGTCTTTTCTTGAGAACGATGCCGCTTCACCTTTCACATTAATTGCACTTACCTTACCGCCATTAATGACAGCATTTGCGAAGACTTTGAAATCTGAGTCCTTCACAAGATCTGATAAATCAACGAGTTCTAAACCGAAGCGCGTATCCGGCTTATCAGATCCATATCGAGACATTGCTTCATCATAAGTCATTCGTGGTAATGGTAATTGAAGCGCGACACCTTTAATTTCTTTCATAACTAACTGCATCATACGTTCTGACATTTCCATAATTTCGTCACTCGTCATAAATGATGTCTCAATGTCAATTTGAGTGAATTCTGGTTGTCTGTCTGCGCGTAAATCTTCATCACGGAAACAACGAGCAAATTGATAATAACGTTCAAATCCAGCCACCATGATTAACTGTTTAAATAGTTGTGGTGATTGTGGTAATGCATAAAAATGCCCCGGATGTACACGACTTGGCACTAAATAATCTCGTGCCCCCTCTGGTGTACTCTTAGTCAGCATTGGCGTTTCCATTTCTAAAAAGCTCTCTTGATTTAAAAATTGACGAATCACTTGAGCAGTTTTGTGACGTAATTTAATCGTTTTTTGCATCGACTCACGTCTTAAATCAATATATCGATATTTTAGACGTGTATCCTCACTAATTTCTTTATCTTCAAACACATTTATTGGTGGTGTTTTTGATGCGTTTAAAATAGAAATTTTATCTGCAGTAACTTCAATCTCGCCTGTTTTCATTTTTTCATTAATCGTTCCTTGAGCACGAGCAACAACTGTACCTTCAACCTGTAAAACATATTCATTTCGTACTGTTTCAGCAATTGCTAGCGCCTCTTCAGATAGAGCAGGATTAAAGACGACTTGAACAATGCCTGATCTGTCTCTTAAATCAATAAAAATTAAGCCACCTAAATCTCGTCGTTTCTGAACCCATCCTTTTAAAGTAACATGCTGATCAATATTTGCTTTTGTTAATGCTCCTGCTAAATGTCGTGTTTCAATCATACGGATTACCCCCTTATATTCGTTCTTTTATATAGTTAATAATTGCGTCAAATGAAACTTGTTCTTGTGTACCATTTGACATATCTTTAATTTCAACAATGCCTTGTTCCAATTCATGATCGCCGATAATGAGAACAAATTTTGCATTTTCTCGGTCAGCTGCTTTAAATTGTGCTTTCATCTTCTTGCCTAAAAAGTCTTTATCTACTTTAATATCAGCCATTCTTAATGATTTCATTATACCACTTGCTTTTAACTCGGCTTCTTCACCAAGTGCAACGATATAACAATCTAATGCATGCTCAACAGGTAATTCAATTCCTTCAGCTGCTAGTGCCATTAATAATCGTTCTACACTTAAAGCAAAACCGATTCCAGGTGTATCAGGTCCATCTAATTCCTCAACAAGACCATTGTATCGGCCACCACCAGATAGTGTTGTAATCGCGCCAAATCCTTCAGCCTCACTCATAATTTCAAATGCTGTATGGTTATAGTAATCTAATCCACGAACTAGATTTGGATCAACAACATATTCAACACCTAGTTCATCTAAATATTTTTTCACTTGTTCAAAATAATCTTTAGAATCTTCTGTTAAATAATCAAGAATCTTAGGTGCTGTCTTCATTGACTCATGATTACGATCCTTTTTACAGTCAAGCACGCGTAATGGATTTTTCTCTAGACGAACTTGGCAATCTGAACACAATTCTTCTTTAACCGGTGTAAAGTGGTTAATCAGTGCCTCACGATGTGCTTCTCTACTTTGTTGATCACCTAACGTATTTAAAACAAGTCGCAGTGATTTTAACCCAACACTTTGATACAGCGTCATCGCAAAGTCAATGACCTCCGCATCAATAGCTGGATCAGCACTACCTAATGCTTCAACGCCAAACTGCACAAACTGACGCATTCTTCCTGCTTGTGGACGTTCATAACGGAACATCGGTCCATGGTAGAACAATTTTTGTGGTTGTTTAACATGTCCATGTAATTTGTGCTGAACATATGCACGTGCAACAGAGGCTGTTCCTTCCGGTCTTAAAGTTAGTTGTCGATCCCCACGGTCAGTAAAAGTGTACATTTCCTTCTGAACGATGTCTGTCGTATCCCCGACGCCACGTTGAAAGACCTCTGTATGTTCAAAGATAGGTGTGCGAATTTCTTGGTAATTGTAAAGCGAACAAAGTTCAATAAATTTTCGTTCAAGGTACTGCCATTTCTCTGATTCCCCAGGTAAAATATCCTGAGTACCTCTAGGTAAATTAATCATAATCATTTCCTCCATTTTTCATCAATTAAATTTACATATAAAAAAATTGACAACAAAAAATACGCCTCCCAAAATAAGGGACGAGCGTATACCCGTGTTGCCACCCTAGTTGAATTAATTAGTTGATTAATCCCACTTAAACAATTAACGCTTGTAAACGGCTTTGCTTACTTATGTTCAACAAAGCATCTCCAGATCGTCTTTCATTAAAACGCCTGATAGAGATCCTCTCAGCTAATAGATCTCCTCTCTTAATCCGCATATTTTAACTACTTTTTCCTTCATTGATTTTAATAACCCTAAATTATTTGAATTGTTTATAATATTACTGTTTACAGCTAATAATGTCAAGTTGAAACTAAAGATCTTAAGCTTTTCTCTTTTTAACTTTAAAATTAGTGATTATTTGTGGTACGATGAAATTAATTCGACATACTAAAAAAATATCAAGTTTTGAAAGGAGACATGGTCAAATTAATTATTCATTGACCTATACATAATATGAAAAGAGTCTTTAAAGTTTTAAGTTTCACATTCATCATTATATCCATGCTTACTTTATCTCAGTCTATTAGCTTTGCAAAAGTAGTTTCTATCGATGTTGACGAGTTGCGAGTTAGAACTGGTCCTAGTACAGCTCATGAACTAATTGGACACGTCAATCAAGGTGAGCAATATACTTTTCTGGATGAAACAGATGAGTGGGTAGCAATTGATTATAATGGAGGAACAGGATGGGTAAGTCGAGATTATGTGACGATTACTGACGACCAAACCGTCACAATTCCCTCCAATTCTGATACTACATCAGACGACACTAACAACCAAAATAACATCTCATCTACATTCGATTTCAAAATTCCTGTTGATAAGCTTCATTTAAGAGAAGCGGCAACAACTGAATCAGAGATTTTATCAATTTTAACAAAGGGCGATAGCGTTGTAGTACTTGAACAATCAAATGACTGGGTTAAAGTCAATTTTCAAGATACTGAAGGCTACATCCCTTCTTGGATACTTAACGAACAAATAAAAATTAATTTAAACCAAACACCATTAAGAAATAAAGTAATAGTAATTGATCCTGGTCATGGTGGCTATGATGTTGGAGCGATTAGTGTTCATAATAACTACGAGAAGAATTTCGCATTAAATACAGCAAAACATTTGCAAGATCAACTAGAATTGCTAGGTGCAAAAGTTCATCTTACAAGAAGTGATGACTACTATTATGCGCTTACACCAAGAGCAATCTTAGCAAATTATCACGGTGCTGATGTTTTTCTAAGTATTCATTACAATAGTGAGCCACAATATCCATCAGCAAACGGCATAAATACTTACTATCGAAAATCAGCCGATTTAGCACTAGCAGAGTTTGTTCATCAAGGTATACTTGAAACAACAAAGGCAAATGATCGAGGTGTTTTAACAGGCGATTATCTTGTTCTGCGCAATTCAAAACGACCGAGTCTTCTTTTAGAACTTGGCTTTCTTTCAAATGAATCTGAAGAAATGTTGATTCAATCACCTGGTTATCAAGATGATATTAGCCGCGGTATTATTATCGGGTTGGAAAATTACTTTTACAATTAATAATAAATTAAAATGGTCTCACCCTAAATTAATCGGGCGAGACCATTTTAATTATAGTGCTCATTCATTGAGATCTAATATTTCACCTTTAACCAAATATAGAATACTTTCAGCAATATTTGTTAAGTGATCACCAAAGCGCTCGATGTAACGAGCTGTATAGGCGATATGCATAACGTGTTGAACTTTTTGCGGGTTGTTTGCTGAAAAATCTAACATTCGTTCTAAAACTTGATCAAACATATCGTCTATCGAATCATCTAATTCAGATAATTGCTTCGCTAATTTATAGTCTTCTTCTTTGTAACCTTTAATTGCCAAGTCTAACATTTCATATGCTACTTCGCACATATCTTTTAATGCTAAATCAATTTCAATATCATGATTTTCACCTAGAGCTAATGTAGAACGGGCAATGTTTCTAGCATTGTCTGCCATTCTCTCCAAATCTGTAGCAATTCGAATGGCTACGATTAACTTTCTTAAATCAGAAGCTACTGGTTGTTGTTTTGCTATTAATAAAATGGCTGAATCGTTAATATCCAAATCTAACTGGTCAATTTCAGCATCTGCTTCAATAACATCTTTAGCTAGTTCTAAATCTGATTCATAAATAGATTTTACCGCTCTTTCAAGCTGGTTACGTGCCGCTTTTGCCATTTCAACAATCTTTTGTTGTAAAGTTTCTAGTTCAAGATCAAACTGTCGTCTAATTGCCATTTTATTTTCCTCCTAATTAACCGAATCGACCGGTAATATAATCTTCAGTTCTTTGATCACTTGGTGTAGAAAATAATGTATTAGTTTCATCATACTCAATTAATTCACCATTCAACATAAATGCTGTACGGTCCGAAATTCGTGCTGCTTGTTGCATATTATGAGTAACAATTACAATTGAATAGTTTTCTTTTAATTCGTTAATTAATTCCTCAACTTTAATAGTTGATTTAGGATCTAACGCAGATGTTGGCTCATCCATTAAGATTACATCTGGTTCAATGGCTAATGCACGCGCAATACAAAGTCGTTGTTGTTGTCCTCCTGAAAGCCCAAGCGCAGAGTCTTTTAAGCGATCTTTTACTTCATCCCAGATTGCTGCACCTTTTAAACTACGTTCAACAATTTCATCCAGCTGTTTCTTATCTTTTAATCCGTGGATTTTCGGACCGTAAGCGACGTTGTCATAGATTGACTTAGGAAAAGGTGTTGGTTTTTGGAAAACCATTCCTACTTTAGTTCGCAATTGTTCAACTTGAAAGTCCTTACCTAAGATTGAACGTCCACGATACTCTACTTTACCTGAAATACGAACAGATGGAACGAGTTCAACCATCCTGTTTAGAGTTTTTAATAATGTTGATTTCCCACAACCAGAAGGTCCAATTATTGCAGTCACTTCTTTTTCATAAATTGGTAAGTTTACATTTTTTAATGCTTTAGTTTCATGGTACCATAAATTTAAATCAATTGTTTCATATACCTTTGGCTTTGTTACTTGTCTATCAGTACGACTTGTCATTGCTGTACTATATCGCATGACTCCACTCCCTTTTATAACTATATGAATACATATACACTCTCTTTAGAAGAAGTACTCATATTATTTAAAGTCTCAATACTTCTATTGTATTTATTATAGCGTTGGAGTATAAATTCATTATTAAGTATCTGTTAACTTTTTGTAAAGTTCATATCAATAAACTTTCGCAAATTAAAAAAGATAGGCATGACTTAATCATACCTATCTACATTTAACGTTGTTCACTATCAATAATAATTGTTACAGGACCTTGATTTATCAACGACACATCCATCATTGCACCGAATTCTCCTGTTTCTAATTTAACACCATACGATTCAATCTGTTGATTGAAATATTCATATAATTGATTAGCCTGTTCAGGTCTAGCAGCATCTGTAAAGCTTGGACGGCGGCCCTTTCTCGTATCACTATATAGCGTGAATTGCGAGATAGAAAGAACTGATCCTTGAACATCTAACAAGGATAGATTCATCTTCTCTGCTTCGTCTTCAAAAATTCGCAAATGGCAAATTTTCTTAGCTAAATACTCAGCATCTTCTTCAGTGTCATTATGCGTGACACCTAACAATACGACAAACCCATGATCAATTTGCCCAACGATCTTATTCTCTACTTTTACACTTGCTTGACTTACTTTTTGAATAACAGCTCGCATCTTATAAATCTCCTTTTATTGAACAACACGTTTAACAGTATACACATCTTTAATTTGCTTAATTTGATCAACTGCTTTTTTCAAGTGATTAATATTGTTAATCAGGATTGATAAGTGTATCATCGCGATCTTGTTTCGATCTGTTTTACCATTAACACCAACAATATTAGCACCTAATTCATTAACAGTTTGTAAAATATCATTTAACAATCCACGTCTATCGTAAGCTGAAATCTCTAAGTCTACCTGGTATTGCTTTGTCTCACTATTACCAGCTTCCCAAGTAACTTGTAGTAATCGATCTTTAATGTCATCATCATTTAAATTTGGACAGTTTTTTCTGTGAACTGACACACCACGTCCCTTAGTAATGTAGCCGATTATTTCATCACCAGGTACAGGGTTACAGCACTTAGCTAAGCGAACAAGTAAATTATCGACGCCTTCTACAACTACACCTGTTTCTTTCCTACGGTGTGGCTTTGATAGAGGCTTTTTCTGAACTTGATCTAACGTTGAGCTTAAATCTTTCTTTTGCTCTCGTAATTTATCTGTTAACCGAGTGGCAATTTGAGAGGCTGTAATACCTTGATAGCCAACAGCTGCCCACATATCATCGATACTAATAAAGTTAAATCGATCAGCTACGCGTTGTAGATTTTCCTCTTTTAAAACTTCTTTCAAGTCATAGCCTAAATTTCGTAATTCTTTTTCAATTAGTTCTTTACCCTTAATCACATTTTCTTCTCGTTGTTGCTTCTTGAAAAATTGCTTAATTTTATTGCGCGCTTGAGAAGTTTGTGTCATATTCAGCCAATCTCGAGATGGACCATATGAATGTTGCGATGTTAATACCTCAACGATATCACCATTTTTCAATTGATAATCTAACGGCTCCATCTTTCCATTTACTCGGGTTCCAATCGTATGATTACCAATTTCAGTGTGAATTTTGTAAGCGAAGTCAATTGGAATTGAGCCTTTAGGTAATTCAATAACATCTCCCTTAGGCGTAAACACATAGACCATATCAGCGAATAATTCAACTTTAAGTGACTCCATAAATTCTTCTGCATCATTCGTTTCACTTTGCGATTCAAGGATTTCTCTAAACCAAGCAAGCTTTTCTTCTGGATTGCCTTTACCTGGCTTAACAGATTTACCTTCTTTATACGCCCAGTGAGCTGCAATTCCGTATTCAGCAATTTCGTGCATTTCTTTCGTTCGAATTTGAACTTCTAAAGGTGCACCTTTTGGTCCAATTACGGTTGTATGAAGTGATTGATACAGGTTAGGTTTCGGCATCGCAATATAATCTTTAAAACGGCCAGGCATTGGTTTCCAACACGTATGAATAATACCAAGCACTGCGTAACAGTCTTTAATACTATTAACAATAATTCTTACTGCTAATAAATCATAAATTTCATCAAATTGTTTATTTTGTAACATCATTTTTCGATAAATACTATAAATGTGTTTTGGTCTTCCTGAGAATTCAGCTCTTATATTAACTTGTTCTAGTTGCTTTTGAACTTCAATCATAACCTCTTCAATATAATTCTCACGTTCTTCACGTTTTTGTTTCATCAGGTTAACAATCCGATAATACTGCTGTGGATTTAAATACCTTAAAGCAACATCTTCTAATTCCCATTTGATTGCGGAGATACCTAAACGATGAGCAAGTGGTGCAAATATTTCTAACGTCTCATTTGCAATCCTTCTCTGTTTTTCTGGTGGTAAATATTTAAGCGTGCGCATGTTATGAACACGATCTGCTAACTTAATCAAAATGACCCGTATATCTTTAGACATTGCAATAAACATTTTTCGGTGATTTTCAGCTTGCTGTGCTTCTTGTGACTTATACTGAATTTTCCCTAACTTCGTGACACCGTCAACAAGCATTGCAATCTCTTCATTAAATGCTTCTTCAATATCTTTTAATGTCTTATCTGTATCTTCAACAACATCATGTAAAAAACCACCTGCAATTGTTTCAGCATCTAAGCCTAACTTAGCTAAAATGCTTGCAACTTGAACAGGGTGAATAATATACGGTTCACCAGAACGTCTATATTGATTTTCATGAGCTTTATATGCATACTCAAAAGCACGACGTATCAGTTTAATATCGTCGTCCGAGAGATATGATGCAATCTCGATAACATCCTCCAGTGTCAATATCTTTTCTCTTGACATTTTTAAATCACCCTAATTCTTGTATTAATAAGTTGCATTATTTAAAAAATCAGACAATCAATTTACGATTGTTTTACATATTATTCTTATAAAAAGTATGAGTTCTTTATATTTTAGCTCAATTTAGAAAAACATTTCAAGATTATATTAATTAATAATATATTAGATTAAATAAATGATAAGAGCAACTATAACTAATATAAAAGGAAAGCGCACCTATTCAAGGTACGCCAAAATGTCTCTTAATTGTATTCCATTAATGTTAAAACATCATAACCTTCAAGCTTATCTCGTCCATTTAGATATGATAATTCAATTAAAAATGCACAACCAACTACAACCCCGCCTAGTTCTTCTACAAGCTTGATTGTTGCTTCAATCGTTCCACCAGTAGCTAACAAGTCATCTGTGATTAAAACACGTTGTCCTGGTTTGATTGCATCTTTATGAATGGTTAACACATCTTTACCGTACTCTAAACCATAATCTACCTTAATGACTTCACGTGGTAATTTACCTTCTTTACGAACAGGCGCAAAACCAATTTCCAATGCATATGCAACTGGACAACCTACGATAAATCCTCTAGCTTCTGGGCCGACAATAATGTCAACTTGTCTATCTTTAGCATATTGGACGATTTCATCTACAGCTGATTTATAAGCTACACCATTATCCATTAACGTAGTAATGTCTTTAAATTGAACGCCTTCTTTTGGCCAGTCTTCGACCAATGTAATAAATTGTTTATAATCCATTAACTTCTTCCTCCTTGACTCTATCTTCAACTTGACTTATGAACCATGACTTCAATTGTTGATAGTTTGAATAATAGAGTACTTCCTGTAATTCTTTTTGTTTTAATCCTTGTTGATAATATGTTGAATCAGTTAACTGACGTTTTTCTACCGAATCATTTAATGAAACAACTTCATTATCTATTTTAACAAACTTTAGTTCATAAAACACATTTATGATAAATTCAATCTTTTCTACTCGCCAACCAGTATGGCCAGCCACTTGTTTCTGTTCCAATTTATGATTATACGCTTTACGTTTTATTAAGAAACCGTAAAACCATTTAAAATCATCTCGCGTTGGAAAAGCAGTCCAATCTTTCTGCCCTGCTAAATTATAGCATGCATACAGATTTTTTGGTTTGATTTTTGATAATAATTGTGATAATTGCTTTAAATCTTTTGGTAAATCAAGTAAAACTAAATCTGTTACCTCAGGAATTTGATTCTGATCTAATTGATCAAACTGAGTTATTTCTAATTCAGATTCAATCGGATGATTTTGAAACTGGAGACACAGATATTCTTGGTCAAATAAATGTTGAATTTGATTATGCCAAAATTTAGAGCCTCGATAATCAAAAAGCTGATAGCCTTGAACCTGAAAATCTTTGACGAGCAATTGTAATGAACGCGTGCCATTCCACTCATTGATTTGTAATTCACCAACAACTTCTAATTGATCATGTGGTGAAATGCGTGAAGAGTAGTCACCGTAACCAAAAGCAATTGCTGATAATTTTTGATCGTCTTGCGCCAATGTAAATTTTAAGTGATTGTTTTTCGCACCTATTTGTTTCAGTTCTTGCGGATGGCCTTTCAAGTAGAAATAAGGCCTAGGGTTCCCCATTCCAAAAGGAGCTAATTGATTAATCTCATTTACAGTACTTAACGTTAATTGATCAATATCAAGACTTAGCTCTATATTCAATTGCTCTTTAAAATCTTCTGGTGCTAACTGATTGGCCGCATCATTATTTAATAGTGTGCGTAATTCATCAACTTTATCCAGTTCAATTGTTAATCCAATCGCTTGAGCATGACCACCAAACCGTATAAATTGATCTTGTATTTTCATCCCACTATCAAATAGATCAAATGCAGCAATACTACGACCAGAACCCTTTGCAATCTGATCTTCAGGTTTTAGCGCTAAACAAATAGCTGGTCGTTGATAGATCCGAACCAATCTCGATGCTACTATACCTAGAACGCCTTCATTCCAGCCTTCCTTAGCAACAATAATTACAGAATGATTAATATCTTGCGTTTGATTTACCATTTCTATTGCTTCATCAACAATTTCACTTACTATTTCTTGGCGTTCTTGGTTAATTAAATTAATCTCCGTAGCCAAAGCTTGTGCTTCTTCTGGGTCACGGGTAAGTAATAATTGAACAGCAGGATAGGCCGTTTCCAATCGACCGGCTGCATTTAATCGTGGTCCAATACCGAAGCCAATATCTTGCTCGTCTACTTCACCTTTTATTGAAGCCACTTCTTTTAAGGCTCGCAAACCAGGACGATCTGTGTTTGTTAAGGAATCCAAACCATACTTTGTTAAAATTCGGTTCTCACTAAGTAAAGGAACAAGATCGGCTATTGTTCCAATGGCAACCAAATCAAGAAATTGAGTTGGAAAATAACCTAACAGATACTCCGCTAATTTAAACGCGACGCCTACACCAGCTAAATCTTTGAAAGGATAGTTTTCAGATAGCTTTGGGTGAATAATAGCATACGCAGTAGGTAATTCTTCTTGAATTTCATGGTGGTCTGTAATAATAAGATCTAATCCAATTTCTTTTGCAGTATCAGCCGCTTCGAACGCAGCAATTCCAGTATCAACTGTAATAACTAAACTAAACCCTTGATTTTTGGCTTGTCTAAATGCTTCTGGATTAGGACCATAGCCTTCTGTAAAACGATTAGGAATATAGTAGTCACACATTGCGCCAAGCTCATTTAATGTTTCTACTAATATCGTTGTTGCTGTTACACCGTCAGCATCATAATCACCAAAGACTAAAATACTTTCACCTTCATCAATTGCTAGTTCGATTCGTTGTTTACTTTCTACTAGACCATTTAACAAATGCGGTTGATGTAGATCAGTTAATTGGGGATTTAAAAACTGGTTCGTTTCTTTTGTTCCAGTAATTCCACGGTTCTTTAACAATTGTTTTACTATATTAACCTCAGAATCAACTTGATCCTTGCGATCATCTTCCATATATGTAAAATTCCACTTCATTTGACTCGCTAACATAAATTCACCCCTGACCTACCTATTATACTAAAGTAAGTCGAGGGGTTCAATGATCTTATAAATTCCATCCTTTAAGGTTATTCCTCAATCAATTCAATCTCATCGATTTCATCAGCTTCAATATGTGATTGAAATACTTGATTCGTCTTTAAATTTCTATTTTCTTTTTCTAATAATCTCATATGCTTGCGTAACTTAATCAAGTGATAAATACTAAATCCTCCAGTCATTAAACTGCCGAATAATGCTGAACTTAAAATAACGATAATGAGTGGTGAATCAGTTGTGACAAATAAATAATTTACTGATACAGGTTCAACGTTAATCACCGCAAAAACGGCAATAAGTAAAGCAAAAACAAGAGCTGAAATAATGTAAACCTGGCTTTTCATACTGCACACCTCTTACAATTTTATCAATTAAATCAAATTAAAATCTGATATAGATATCTATTCCACCAAATCGTCATGTTTAAACAAAATTAAACTTGAGGTCCAGTCATTCGTTTTTTCTCCTCGAATACGATTGGTTTTTCCTTAATTGACTTACCACGCCACGCTGCCCAAATTGGACCTACGATTAGCATTGAAGAGAACATACCCGCAATTAATCCAACAAGTAATGCAATTGTGAAGTTAGTAATTGCACTTGCACCTAAGAACAAAATACTAACTACTGTGAAAATAATTGTTAAGCTAGTATTTAGGCTTCTAAAGAATGTTTGACTTAAGCTTTTATTAACAACATTTCTTAACTGTTCATATGAGCGTATTCTCTTCTCAGCCTTCATATTTTCCCTGATTCGGTCAAAGTTAACAATTGTTGCATTTATCGAGTAACCGATTATTGTTAAAATAGCTGCAATGATCGTTTCATCAAATTCAATTTGAAATATACTAAAAACTAAAATCATTATAACAACGTCAAAAACTAATGCCGAAACAGCAACTACAGCTGAATAAAATTCAAAGCGAATCGCGATATAAATGATTATAAATATTGATGCGATCATAAGTGACATTAGTGCATTTCGAACAAGTTCTCGACCTACAACTGGTGAGACTGTACTAGCATTTATCTCAGCGTCATAACCTGAATCAAAATGTTCTCTTACTTCTGCCACTGTTTCCTGATCAAGTGGCTCACTGAAACGAATAACTGCGATTTCGTTATCATTTCCTGAATATGATAGTGAATGGTATTCCAATTCTAATTGGCTAAATTCTTCACTTATCACTTCTTCAGTTAAAAACTCATCACTAGTAATATCAATTCTAGTTCCTGATGTAAAATCAACACTTAAGTTTAGTCCCATAATTAAGAATGATCCCAATCCCAATACAACTAAACTTAATCCAATTAATAAATACTTCTTCCAATGACCAGCGATATCAAATGTTTTACCAAATAGTTTTGGTTCTACCTCTGAAGTATCACTAATATCTCTAATTGCAGATTTCCTTAATCCGAACCAAGAATAACGATCATTTACTACGCGACTCTTAACCAATAAGTCTAATAAGAATCGTGAGACATAAACTGAAGTAAAGAGACTTAAGACAATACTGACAATCAGTAATGTTGCAAAACCTTTAACAGAACTTGTACCGAATGCAAATAGTACTCCTGCAGCGATCAGCGTTGTCAGGTTTGCATCAATAATCGACGATAGTGAGTTTTTGTTAGCCGATTCAAACGCTGTGACCATGCTTTTACCAAGAATAAGTTCTTCCTTCATTCTTTCATAGGTAATAATATTCGCATCAACAGCCATTCCTACCCCTAATATTAGAGCAGCAATTCCAGGAAGTGTTAAGACACCATTCATCCAACCAAATACCAATATCACCAAATAAACATACAGACTTAAAGTAATCACTGAAATAAAACCTGGTAATCGATAAACAACAATCATAAAGATAAATATTAATAATATACCAATTGCACCAGCAAACACAGTTTCATTTAGAGCATCAATTCCAAATTGTGCACTAACAGAACGAGAATATTCTTCAACTAAGTTAACCGGTAACGAACCTGCATTTAAAATATCAGCTAACTGTTGCGCAGATTGGACGGTAAATCCACCGTCAATTTGCACATTGGTTTCATTAAGAACATTGCGAATCATTGGTGCAGAGATAAATTTCGGGTTAGCTTTCTCTGCTTCTACATAAAAATCATCGCCTTCTTCATAATCAAGCCAGATCACTAATATATTTGGTAAATTAGGATCCTCTAAAATTGTTCTAGTCACTGCCCCAAACTTATTACCATCTTTTAACTGTAAAGAGACAATCGCTTGATTAGTCGTTGGGTCAAAATCTTGTCGTGCTCCACCTTCAACTAAATCTGATCCATCTAAATACTCTTTACCTTCAACATCACGAAATGACAATCTTGCTGATGTAGCTAATAATTCACGGGCTTCTTCTTCATTATCTATCCCAGCCAATTGAACCCGAATTCGGTTAGGTTCTTCAATTGTAAAATTCGGTTCATTCACACCTAATACATCTACACGCTGGCGTAATGATTGTACCGTTGCTTCTAACACAGAGAGATTTATCTCTTGATTTTCATCTGATTCTTCCCCATCATTAATCGGCTCAACCTCGTAGAGTATCTCGACGCCACCTTGTAAATCTAGTCCTAGTTTTAAATCAGCTGCCGCATCAAACATTGTTATGCCGATCACTACTGCTAATGTAATAACGATAATAGCAAAACTAATCAGACGATTTTTCTTAACCATCGCTTTTTCCTCCTAAATAAACCAAAAATACTAAAGTCATTGGCACTAATTTGTATTGGTTTACTGCTAAATAATTTATTCCATATTCGTAACTGCAGCAATTGAAGCCATTAAATCATCTGATTGATACGTTTCCATTGTTATGTATGACATATAGTGATGGCCACTTAAATGAAAAACATCTTCGACGACTTGATGAAGTTTCATTACTTTTTCTTTCCGCCAGACCTTTTTTAATAAACAATTCCAAACAGCTTCAGTTGTGACGTCACCATATCCTAATAGTCGAAATTCGGCTGCTTTACTTTCAATTACCCTATGTATTAGCGGTTTCCAATCCTCAACATGTTTTTCAATCATCTTATGCCCTCCTCTAAGATAAATTAACGAACTTGTCATGCTTGTACAGCTACCGTGCATATAATTCATTGTATATGAATTTTATAACTTTGAGAAGGTAGGATTTTAGAATTATGTCGAAGCAATCTTTTTTAAAAGGAACAGTCATTTTAATTGGCGCGGGCCTAGTCACACGTGTTATTGGCTTCTTTAATCGAATCCTTATGGTGAGATTAATGGGAGAAGAAGGTATTGGTTTATACAATATGGCGATACCAACCTTATTTCTCGTTTTTACGTTATCTCAAATAGGATTACCGACAGCTATTGCAAAACGAGTAGCAGAAGCAAATGTAAAAAATAATCAAAAACAAGTAAAAAGCATCTTAATCACATCACTTATTATAACTAGTCTTTTGAGTTTATTTTTTGTTGCACTTATTCTTTTCACAGCACCATATATCGCTAAGTATTTATTAACTGATACAAGAACAGTTTACCCGTTAATGGCGATGACACCGATGATCCCAATTACCGGTTTGACCTCAGTACTACGAGGCTATTTTCAAGGCTTACAAAATATGAAGCCTCAAAGCTACGCACAAGTGATTGAACAAATCGTGCGTACTGTGACTATCTCTTTTTTCGTTAACCTCTTAATTCCTTATGGTATTGAATTTGCAGTAGTTGGCGCCATGATTTCGGGGATTGTCGGTGAATTAATTTCATTCCTCTATTTATTAAGTTATTTTAAATTTAAGCGAGCAAAAAATTTAAGAAATCAATTTTTAATCTCATTAAAGAGTGGGCAGAAAACGATTCGATCATTATTTTCAATTGCAATCCCAAGTACAGGGAGTCGTTTAATTAGTGCATTATCGAGTTTTTTAGAACCAATTTTAGTGGCTCAAAGTCTTGCCTTTGCTGGTTTTAGTACAACCTTTATTACAAAACAATATGGACTGTTAACTGGATTCGCTATGCCGTTACTATTCTTTCCTACTTTTATTACACACGCTCTAGCGATCGCATTAATTCCTAATATTAGTGAAGCAGATGCAAGAAGTGCTCATGTAACTGTTCATTACCGGATTAACCAAGCCATTCGGATCTCATTCGCATCAGGAGCAATTGCAACTGTCATTCTACTGTTATTTTCCGAACCAATTCTCGAGCTAATGTACGGTAGTAGTCAAGCAAGTCATTTAATAAAATTCCTAGCACCATTTTATTTATTTGTCTATTTACAATTCCCATTGAACTCAGCTTTACAAGCACTTGACTATGCTAAAGTAGCGATGTGGAATACATTAATCTCCACAATTATTAAATATGTTATTTTAGTGCTGTTTACGTCACAAGTTGCATTCGGAATTTTTGGAACTGCGTTAGCATTAGCTGTAACTGCGATATTAACAACATTATTGCATTATGGCAGCTTAAAAAAGTTGATTGGTTATGATTTTGGTTTAGTAAATATGATAAAAATGCTATGTCTAGTTTGCCTAACATATTTTTCTGGCAAAGGACTAATGAGTTTATTGCCAAACTACCAAGTGAATTTTTCAAGTTTATCTCTAATAATCGCTCTATTATGTATGATTTATCTTATTTTTGTATTTGGATTAAAAATCATTACCTTTGAAGAATTAAAACCTTTATTTAAAAAACGCTAATCCTTATGATTAGCGTTTACTTGTGTCTAGATCAATATACCAACGGTTCGCACCATCAAGCGTACAGTAAAGAATTTGTTCAATCTGATCAAAACCTTGTTTACTCAATTCAGCTTTTAACCATTCCTTCGTTTTATCAATCATTTTTAATGAGTCCTCCATGATTTCACCGTCTGCAATCAAAAGATGGACAAATCCGGTTGATTCTGGTTTCTCTTTTGGAAATACAGACAGTTTTCCTGAAGGTTCTAATATTGCATACTCCACGTCTTGCACACACTTCACTCCTTTTTCATGAAGTTGCAAGATTAAATCATCAAAGTTATACCGATGGTTTTGCATCTCTTTTTTATCAATTCTCCCGTTTAAAATGATAATGGATGGTTTACCCTCAAACCAATCGCGAAATTTTTTACTTTTTAATGAAATATATGCAGTTACACGCTGGATCACTACTAGAACTAACATCGGAACAATTGAAGCAAATAAGTGCTTTGATGTATCGCCTATTACAATAATCGCGAGTTCCGCCATCATAATTGAAATGACAATATCAAGTAAACTTAGCTCACCAATCTCTCTCTTTCCCATTAGACGAAAGAAAAATACAACAAAGAAATAGATTATAAAAGTCCGACTAATAATCAACCACATAAATGAGCACCTACTTTTATCTTACCTATCGTAACAATTAACTTCCCCTAATTAAATAAAATTATTTAGGTTGAAGTGGATAGACAGTCTATTTTAACTGGATCACTCATATAGTAGTGGTAGAGAGGTGGACAAGATCCGGGGAGGAGATATTGTGAAAAAAAGTTTAACTGCCGTCATGTATGGCTGGTTATCTATTATTATTTTACTGGTTATAACAAGTATGATACTCGCTATTTTTTTACGTTTTACTTCACTAACCAACCCTTTATTAAATCAACTAGCGATGATTTTAAGTTGTTTAATTATGTTTATTAGCGGATTAGTGAGCGGAATTAAAGCTAAACAAAAAGGTTGGATCATTGGACTAATGTTAAGTGTAAGTTATAGTTTTGTTATTTATTTATTTTCGTACTTAGGATACGGTGAACATTTCTCAATGATTCAATGGCTTACACACTTAGGTTTTCTAATTGTTACAATGATAGGGGCAATTTTTGGTGTTAACATTGCAGGTGATAGAGGATCAAATTAAATAAGAGGATGGGTATTAATAGCCCCATCCTCTTTTAATAAACTTTAAATTAAGAATAGTGATGCAAATATTCCTAATAAACCAATAATCGACAAGATTAATACAGGTAATTTAGGCATTTGTTCATCATTATCCATTGCCTTACCAAACATATAGAAAACAAATGGGTGAACGAGGAACGTCATTGAGAACGTAAATGTAATTAAGCCAGCCGCTTCAGCTCCGAACATTCCCTCTTGAACTCCCGCAAATAAACCAAAATGCGAAATAGCGGATGCTTTAGCCATTACACTAAACTCAAGACCCATTGAGCTTAAACTTAATAGTAATAAACCACCGAAAATCGCAATAATTTGCCATCCAAAACCAAACTGAAGCAATGATTTCATTTCGGCACGATCGTCTGAGTTAGTTTGTTTAATATTTCGTAGTCCAAGTATCACTAAGACGACACCGATTAACAACATAATGATCGACGGTATAATTAGTAATGAACCACGATTCATACTTATACCAAGAATTGAGAATACAAAGATATGCATAGCAAAAGGAATATTAACAAGCATTGGTGCACGATTAGCAGCACGATCACCTAAGTCACCAGCTGTACACGCACCAGTTAAACCAGTGTGAGATAATGCGCCTGCCATTCCTGGTGCTAAGTTACGAACAGCGTTTGTTTTACCAAAGTAAATTAACAGCGCCATTCCCCCGAACATCCAGAAGATTTGGCCAAAGAATCCATAACCTAAAACTGCGGCCGTACCTTCCATTTCAAATACTTCAATAATTCTTGAACCACCGACTGTAAATGTACCAGCTAGTACAGCAGGGATACCTGCGAATAATAGTGCTTTGATCGTTGGACCAAATACATACTTGTAAAAAACTGCACCTAATGCTGTAGAAATAACCATTGCAAAGAATATCGATGGTAATGATACCAAATCTCTAATAAATTGTGATAAATGATATGAGGCAATTAAAATTCCTACAATGACAATGATCTCAAGTACACCTTTACGAATATACAACGGTTTATTAATGATTTTAGCCTTATTATCAATTAAAATAATTGCTCCAACCAATCCTAAATAAGCTAAAATTGGATAGTAACTACTTAGACTACTTTGGTTTAAACCTAAGAGTAAGCGAGCCGTTGCTTCAATACCAATTAACAGTAAGAATGAACGTACCGTCAGAACTAATTGAGTTCTAGTTGTCCCTAAAACAGTTTCTTCTTCATTATGTATGAGTAGTTCTTCTGTTTCAAAAGATTTATTTCCAAATATTTTTCTAATCTCCTGACCTCCGACAAAGAATGTCACAATTAAGGCTATATTTGTTGTTTGTGATACTAGTTCTAAGACTGGAAATTCTTTTAATCCAGGAGTTGCAACACCACTTACGACTAAAATAAAGCCCATTAATAAGCCAAAAATAACAATGATCAAAATTGGCGAATATCGAGTGCCTGCAACAACTGTTCTAGCAATTAAAATCATAGGTATTAGTATCAATAATGTTAATATAAAATGATTTAACAATTGTAAACTTTCAACTTGTTGGATAAGTTGTTCCATTATACTTCCCCTCTCATATTTTTAATTGAATGCATATTCCGTTTAATATTACTTTGTTTCATCACGATAGTAAATATAACTATTATGAAGTTCGAAAATTGTTCACAATTACTCATTTTTATTTTAAAAATGAAATTCGAGTATTATTTTTTCTCTTATGTGAGTTATAAAGTTTTGAATAATCCGCATAAAAAAAGTAGTTAGCATCAATTTGCTAACTACCTTGTTAATTATTCTGCTGTTGTTTCTTCTACTTCAACAACATTTTTAATAGCTGATCGGTCATATGTAAGCTTACGACCACCACCTACGTCGATTTGAATTGTTGCTTCATCTAATGCATGAATCACACCATGAAGGCCACCAATTGTAACAATTTTATCGCCTTTCTTCAAATCTGCTTGCATTTGATTTACTGCTTTTTGACGTTTTTGCTGTGGGCGGATCAATAAGAAGTAAAATACAACTGCCATTATGATAAATGGTAGTAATAAACTGAAGATTGATGGCGCCTGTTCAGCTCCTGCATTTAAAAGAATTAAGTTTTCCATTTATATTTCACCTGCCTTCCTTTAGAAATTTTTTGCGTTAGGTTTATTAAACCCATAACTTTCAAAGAATTCTTCCCTGAAATCACCAAGTCGATCTGCTTTTATTGCTTCACGTACTTGCTCCATTAAGTTTAACAGAAAATAAAGATTATGATAAGTAGTAAGTCGTAATCCGAAAATTTCATCTGTTTTTATCAAGTGACGAATATATGCGCGACTATAATTTTTACATGTGTAGCAATCACAATTTGGATCCAATGGTGAAAAATCACGGGCAAACTTAGCATTTCTGACAACTAAACGGCCTTGTGATGTCATCAATGTACCATTTCGTGCAACACGAGTAGGTAGGACACAGTCAAACATATCAATACCACGAATCGCCCCATCAATTAGTGAATCTGCCGATCCAACCCCCATTAAGTAACGTGGTTTATCACTTGGTAATAGTGGTGTCGTAAATTCGAGAATATCATTCATTATATCTTTTGGTTCACCTACTGATAGTCCCCCAATTGCATAACCTGGGAAATCAAGTGATGTCAGATCTTGTGCACTCTGTTTACGTAAATCTTTATATTCTCCTCCTTGAATAATACCGAATAAGCCTTGGTCTTCAGGACGTTCGTGTGCTTCTAAACAACGCTCAGCCCAACGACTTGTTCGTTCAACAGAGTTTTTCATATACTTATGTTCTGCTGGATAAGGTGGACATTCATCAAACGCCATCATAATATCAGAACCAAGGGCATTTTGAATTTGAGTTGCTTTTTCTGGTGTTAAGAATAGCTTCTCTCCACTAATGTGGTTTCTAAAATGAACCCCTTCTTCTTCAATTTTGCGTAAATCACTTAGACTGAATACTTGAAAACCACCAGAGTCAGTTAAAATTGGACGATCCCAATTCATGAATTGGTGTAATCCACCCGCTTCTTTAATAATATCTTCACCAGGTCTAAGCCATAAGTGGTATGTGTTAGATAAAATAATTTGCGCATTTATTTCTTTTAATTCCTCAGGACTCATCGTTTTAACAGTTGCAAGCGTACCAACTGGCATGAATATAGGTGTCTCAAATGAACCGTGTGGTGTGTGAACACGACCAAGACGTGCACCTGTTTGTTTACATGTTTTAATTAATTCATATCTAATTGCTGTCATTCTCTCACTACTTTCTTGTTAAAATATTAAACAATTAACATTGCATCGCCAAAGCTAAAGAATCGATATTCTTGCTTAATCGCTTCATGATAAGCATCGAGAATAAACTCCCGACCTGCTAAAGCACTGATTAACATGATCAATGTGGACTTTGGTAAATGGAAATTGGTAATCATCGCATCAACCGCCTTAAATTGATATGGCGGATAAATGAAGATCGAAGTCCATCCGCTTGTCGGAACAATTTCTCCATTATTCTCACTAGCTATCGCTTCAAGGGTCCGGGTTGATGTCGTCCCAACTGCGATAATTCGACCATCTTGACTTTTCACGCGATTAATTTTTTCAGCTTCTTTACTTGATAGGTGATAATACTCACTATGCATATCGTGCTCTTCAATCCGATCAACACTTACTGGTCGAAATGTCCCTAATCCAACATGCAATGTAACAAAAGCTATTTCAATTCCTTTTGCTTTAATTTCTTCAAGTAAATCATTGGTAAAATGTAATCCAGCCGTCGGTGCTGCAGCTGAACCTTCAGCTTTTGCGTACACCGTTTGGTAACGATCCTGATCAGCCAATTGCTCTTTAATATACGGTGGTAATGGCATTTCACCTAACTCAGTTAAAACCTCTAAGAAAATACCATCGTAATCAAAACGAACAATTCGCCCCCCATGCTCGAGGATTTCTGTACAAGTTGCTGTTAGTCTTCCCTCACCAAAGCTTAGCTTTGTACCAAGCTTTACTTTTTTCGCTGGCTTCACTAAAACTTCCCAATGATCATTCTCTTTTTGGTGTAATAATAGCACTTCTACTTTAGCACCTGTATCTTCTTTTACACCATATAGTCTTGCCGGAAGAACCTTAGTATTATTCAAAACTAGGCAATCGCCAGGTTTAAGATAATCAAGTATATCACTAAAATGGCGATGTTCGAGACTTTTATCATTCCGATTTAATACCATTAATTTAGATGCTGTACGATCTTTTAATGGTGTTTGAGCTATTAAATGTTCTGGTAGGTCAAAATCAAACTCTTCTATGTTCATAATTATCTCCTATAACTAAATTAATCCATTTGATTCGGTAATGGACGATTAAAATGTTGATATGTTTTTTCAGTGGCGATGCGTCCACGAGGTGTTCTCTGTATAAAACCATTTTGTAGTAAAAATGGTTCGTAAACATCTTCAATTGTTTGTGGCTCTTCACCTATTGTCGCAGATAAAGTATCTAAGCCTACTGGTCCACCTTGAAATGCATCAATGATCGCAATTAACAGCTTATGATCGATATGATCTAAGCCAATCTTATCAACTTGTAGCATGCGTAGTGCATGTTGAGTAGTTTCTAATGAAATCGACGTCTCACCCTTCACTTGAGAAATATCACGTACTCGTTTAAACAAACGATTGGCAATCCGTGGTGTACCACGTGAGCGCCTTGCTATTTCAAGTGCGGCTTCTTTATTAATTGGCATATCAAAAATCATCGCTGTACGCTCTACAATTTCACGTAAATCATCAATTTCATAATATTCTAAGCGGCTTAATACCCCAAAGCGATCTCTCAAAGGAGCAGTTAATAGCCCTGCTCTAGTCGTTGCTCCAATTAAAGTAAACGGTGGTAAATCAAGCCTGACAGATCTAGCTGACGGGCCCTGACCAATCACAATATCTAAACAGAAATCCTCCATCGCTGGGTATAGGATCTCCTCAACTGCACGTGGTAAACGATGAATTTCATCAATAAATAACACATCTCCAACTTCAAGCGACGATAAGATTGCCGCTAAATCACCTGCTCGCTCAATTGCTGGTCCAGAAGTCGTTCGAAATTGGACATTCATTTCATTGGCAATTATCGACGCCATCGTTGTTTTCCCTAAACCAGGAGGTCCATATAACAACACATGATCAAGCGGCTCGTTCCTTAATTTTGCCGCTTCGATAAAAATGGCTAAATTTTCTTTAGCTGTCGTTTGTCCAATATATTGCGCTAACCATTGCGGTCTTAAACTAAATTCAATTTCTTCTTCATCTTCAAATTGCTCGCCAGTAACCATTCTTTCTTCCACAATTCTCACCTCAATTACGATTTGATTAATAATGCTAAGCCTAATTTAATCAGTTCATCTGCATTGACTTTACCTGATTGTTTTAATTGTGGCGTAATCGATTTTAACTCACGTTCACTATATCCTAAAGCCTTTAATGCCTCTATCGCTTCATCTATTGTTTGTTGATTGACTGAATCATTCATACTAACTAGTGAGTTCATCATCTGGTCAGATCCTTGTCTAATTTCAAATGGTAACTTGCCTTTTAAATCTAAAATCATTTGACGAGCAGTCTTTTTACCGACACCAGGAAATTGCGTTAAAAACTTTTCATCTTCATTTTCAATTGCAATGACAAAATCATCAACCGAGATATGGCCTACAATTGATAAACCACTCTTAGGCCCAATCCCTGACACTGTAATGAGACGACTAAATAATGTTTTTTCATCTTGATTTCTAAAACCATATAAAATCTGCGCATCTTCACGAACATGATGATATGTATTTATTTTAACATCTTGATTTATTTTATCTTGAAAATAAAAGGGATTTGCACAAACAATCTCATAGCCAATGCCATTAACATCAACAATGACAACCCCTTCTGTTACCTCAACTAGTTTCCCCTTAACATAAGCAATCACACTAAATCCGCTCCTAACGTTTTACTATACCTGTTTAAAAACTATTTTACCACACAATCGTATGTTCGCCTAGAAAACACCTTAAAAACAGAAAAAAGAGCCTGATTATTCAGGCTCACCGTGAACTTGTTTACTAGGTATTTGATGTCGAAACACATCAATAACTTCTTGATAGGTACTTTTCGAATCAATTTTTATCCCTTTTTCCAATTGCTTTTGCTCTGCTTCTGATAACATATTAATATCTAAATCAAAAACAGTTTCAATATTTTGATTATATTGTGGCTCTCCTTCATAAATAACCAATTGGTTATCGGCTAAACCGAAGTAACCCACTTCTTTTAAGTAAGGAGAAATATCATCTATATATTCTCTAAAAACCATTTGTCCTACTCTTTGATCAATCAACTGGTAACTTTCATAAGCGTACCAGAAATCTTCCATCGCTGTAATTGTTTCAGTATATGTCTTTGTATCCATACGACCGTCTAAATATTGTGATTGCAATACTATTTCAATAGTCGCCAAATCATTAGGATACGGTGACGTTTCAGTTTCAAGATTACTTACTAAAATTACATCATTTTCATCAGATTCTGTGCTCTCTTGATTAAATTGACCATTATAAATGAGAATCGCTAAAACTAAGAAAATATTTAAACCAATTAAATATTTCAATTTATCCACCTCATATAAAGTGTGTATTTACTTTATAGGATAGACAAAAAAAAATATTTTACACCAAATAAATAGAAACAGAGCAAAAATAATTGATATTATTATCCCTTATCTTTGCTCTGACTCTAATTTATCGTTTATATTTATAATCTTTAACTCTACTCAGCGTTATGATGAACATCTTGAACATCATCTAAATCTTCTAATCGTTCGATGAGTCGCTCCATCTTAGCTTGGTCATCTTCACTTAATTGAGTATACGTCGTCGGAATTAATGTCAGTTCTGCAGTATCAAACTCAAAACCTTCATTAGCTAAAGCATCACGAACTTCTTTAAAGTTCTCAGGCTCAGTATAAATTTCATATACTTCATCTGTTGTTTCCATTTCTTCTGCACCAGCTTCAATTGCTGCTAACATAACTGTATCTTCATCAGCATCCGTTTTTGAGCGTTCAATAACTAAGTAACCTTTTCGATTAAACAGGAATGACACACAGCCATTCTCTCCTAGGTTTCCACCACTCTTTGAGAAAGCGTGACGAACTTCAGCTGCAGAACGGTTCTTATTATCTGTTAATAATTCTACCATGACAGCTGATCCACCAGGGCCATAACCTTCATAAATCACTTCTTCATAACTTACACCATCAAGTGTTCCTGTAGCCTTTTTAATATTACGCTCTATATTTTCATTCGGCATGTTTTGTGCCTTTGCTTTATCGATTGCTAAACGCAAAGCTGGATTCGTCTCAGGATCTGCTCCACCTTCTTTAGCAGCAATATAAATATCTTTCGCTGCTTTCATAAATATTTTTCCACGCTTGGCATCCTGAGCATTTTTTCTTCTTTGAATGTTTTTCCACTTGGAATGTCCAGCCATTAATAAAACCCCTTTCACATAAAAAAATAAATAAACTATGCTTATATTTTATCACATTAAGTCAATACTTGATTCTGTCAATGTAAAGAATATCTTAAAAAAATCATCTAGACGTCGATTCATATATTACGTAAATTACTCAAACTTATCAGGAGTTGCAGCAATTTTACGTTTATGTTCTGAACGTTTGTGCATGCGCTCAATAATTTCTCGATCATGATCCGGAATCTGCTCACCTTTTAAATAGCGGTCAATGTATAAATATGTTGTACCCATTTCAGATTCGTCAGTTTGCCCTTCCCAAAGCCCTGCACTTGGTTGCTTTTGTGTAATAGCCTCTGGTACACCCAAGTATTCAGCCATTTCTTTTACTTCACCTTTGGTTAGATGTACAAGTGGATTAATATCGACACCACCATCGCCATACTTAGTAAAGTATCCCGTATACCACTCAGCTGCGTTATCAGTACCGACAACTAAATATTGATGATTTGTCGCAATTGTATACAATGTCGCCATTCTCAAACGAGCTTTTAAATTCGCACGCGCCAGCTGATCAAATTGTTCATTAAATGTTGCATTTGTTTTGATTTGGTGATTAATCGTTTGATAGAGATTTTGATAACTATCCGTTAAGTCAATCGTTAAACTGTTAATATTCGTTTGACTAACAACCGCTTCTGCATGATCAAGATCCTCTTGTTGGCTTTCACAAGGCATGATCACGGCTAGTGATTGTTCAGGAACAGCACGCTTAATTAAGTTTGCTACTAAAGCAGAATCAAGTCCACCACTTAATCCAACGACAAGTCCCTTTACTTTTGCTTGTTCCACTTGTTCACGTAACCAATTTACTAAATAGTCTACTTTGCGCTCCATGGTGAAAACTCCTTTGATATAAATAGAAATGTTTTTCACATATTATTATTACTTAATTGCATTATTAATGCAATCTTCTTAAAATTTTTTAGCATAAGAAAATGAGTAACACATATTTGTGCTACTCATTTAAATGATTAATTATTCTTCTTCGTTATCTCCATATGGATTAGTTCTTGGTGCATACGTGGCATAATTTACATATCCTTGATATCCATTCCCCGGGTAATAGTATGGATTTTGCTGATATCCCATTTGTTGCATTGGCCATTGTGTTGGGTACTGCATATTATAATAATTATTATTCATGTCAAAATCGTCATTATTGTTATCATTATCGTCATCATCATGATCGTTTACATCTAATTCGCCCCATTGTGTATTTGGATTATTGCCATACATTTGGTTTGCTTGCGCAACTTGCCATTGAGCATTTTGATAAGCATAATTTGCATATAGCATATTTGGATCTTGATACACATCGCACAAGTTCATACCATTAGGGAAACAAGGTTTTGGTGGACACGGCATCATTTGACATGGTAAGCATGGGATCCACATCATATTTGGTTGTGGCCAATAAGCAGGTTGTTCAACTGGTTGTTCTACAGGCTGTTCTTTGATTGGTTCTTGCTCCACTGGCTGAGGTTGAACTGGATGATGATGATGTGTTGTTTGCTCTGCTTTTATTGTTGTATCGTGATCATCAATATCAAAATCAACATCAATATTGTATTGATTAGCATAAATGTTAGGTAATTTAGGCATTTGAATTGATACTGGTGGTAATTTTGGTAATGGGATTTTCTTTTCAACTTTTTGCTTAGGTTTTTTGTCATCTTCTTTAATTACTGGTTGTGCTTTTTGTGGTACATGTTTGAATGGTGTCATGACTTTTTCTTTAGGAGCAGTGCCCGTTTTAGACTGAACTACTTGTTTTTTTGCAGTTGGGATTCTTATTTTCATTCCTGGCATAATCATATCTGGATTGGCGAGATGAGTATTCGCTGCTTTTAACGCTTCAAAATCAACATTATACTGCTTTGCTAACTTCCAAAGCGTATCTCCTTTTTGAACAATATGAATTTTCACTTGGTTGACTCCTTTCTATATTGAAGTGTACTAATGACCATTTGGCCGCTAGTCACACAATAAAATAACCCTATAATTTAACTGATAAAGCCTAAATCTGTAGTATTTTTTTTAGCTACAAAATAGGCAAATAACAGTATTAGTCCTTATCAACATATGCAATCACCTAGAAATGTTGATTGTTTTTTGAAAAAAATCTCTTTCTTCTTTTCTTTAGATCACTAAAGGTAGTCATTTAAGACAAAATATGAGAAAATAATAAGCAATAACTCAATACAGGGATTTTTATTGATTATTAATAGGAGTGGCTTTAATGAGTAAAAAAGAAAAACTAATTGGAAAAGAACGACGTGAAGCTATTATAGAGTGGTTGAGTAATAGTGAAGAACCGTTAACAGGAAGTGAGCTTGCAGAGCGAGCAGGCGTAAGTCGCCAAGTTATTGTTCAAGATATTTCTTTGTTAAAAGCAAAAAACACTACAATCATATCAACTAGTCGTGGCTATTTATTATTGAAAGACATAAATGATATTGAAAAGTACGAACGGGTCGTTGTCGTTAAACACCGACCAGAGCAAACGAAAGAAGAATTAGATTGTATTGTTGATCAAGGGGTAACAGTAAAAGATGTCATCGTCGAGCATCCATTTTACGGTGAACTTAGAGCGCAAGTTATGGTAAGTGATCGTCATGATGTGAAGCAATTTATTAAAGATATCCATGACAAAAATGCCTCTTATCTATCTGAATTAACAGACGGCATCCACCTTCATACGCTAGAGGCTGAATCTGAAGCAAAGCTTGATGCAGCTTACCAAGCATTAAAGCAAAAAGGTTTTATCGTTAAAGAATAAAAACACTGTGTGACTTGATCATTCACACAGTGTTTTTTTAAGTTATTTTGAGATTGAATAGTAAGGATAGCTCCCAAGTAGCTCTACATGACAGCCAATCGCTTCTATCTCTGCAATTGTATTTGGAATTAAAATATCATCCATTTTTTGATCGATGTCAATAATGAAATAATAGCGTCCAAGCCCTGTCTTCATTGGGCGCGATTCGATTTTTGACAAGTTGATTCGTCGCCAGGCAAATGCAGATAACACTTGATGAAGAGCTCCTGCATGGTCAGTTGGTAACGAAATCATCACTTTGGTTTTATAACCTTTTAACACTAATCCATCCATGCTTATCTCGCTACCGTTTTTACTAAGAACAATAAATCGCGTTTCATTATTAGCAAAATCATGAATATTTGCTTTAACAATCGATAAATTATATTCTTTCGCCGCCTGATCATTTGCAATTGCGGCGATTTCTAAATCTGGATTTTCGCTCACATATTTAGCCGCAGCTCCAGTGGAAGCAAAGGTTTCAGCAGTCGCATGTCGCATGTCATTATTTAAGAACTGGTGACATTGAGCAAGTGCATGTGGATGTGAATAAACAAATTTCATCTCTTGCCAACGATCTTTATGCTTTGGATGAACCATAAAATGTTGTTCAACAGGCACGACTAGTTCACTGGCAATTTTTAAGCTCTTTTCAATGATTAAATAATCTAGCGTTAAATTAACAGTGCCTTCAAGTGTGTTTTCTAATGGTACAACACTATATTTTACATGACCATGCTTAACTGCATCAATGCATGCGGGTATCGTTTGATAGCTAACCGCATCTTGATCAGGAAATAAAGCATCGACTGCTTTTTGTGTGAATGTCCCCTTTGGACCTAAATAACCAACGGCATATGGCATCCGGATCTCCCCCTATCCAATTCTCTACATACCCGAACTTAAAATATCGACTCGTTCGACATATTCTTCTTCCTTCAGTTGAATAATTAATTGATCTAGATCAATAGTTAAGTGTTCTACATCTAAAGACAAGGTCACATTAGCCTTGCCATGTATCGGAATCGTCTGATGAATCGTTAAAATATTCCCACCAGCTTTTGCCACGATATCTAATAATCGTGATAACGTGCCTGATTGATCAGCTAAATGAAAAAACAACGTCATAATTTGTGTATGCTGGATTGATTGAAGTGGAAAAACTGCATCGCGATATTTATAAAATGCACTACGAGACAGGTCTGCTTTTTTTACCGCCTCGTAAACCGACTTAGCTTTTCCACGTTCCAATTGTTCTTTAACATCTAAAGTCTTACGCATCGCTTCTGGTAGAAAATCCCCACGAACCAAATAGAATGTTTTACGTTCATTTTCCACGGCCAAATTCCCCCACTACAGTGAAATCAACAGAACGAACCTAGTCAATAAATTCAAACTCATATTCCAACAATCTTACCGTATCCCCATCTTTAGCACCACGCTCACGTAAGGCCTGATCGACACCCATTGTACGTAGTTGTCTTGAAAATCTTTGAATTGACTCTTCATGGTCGAAGTTTGTCATCTTAAATAGCTTTTCAATTTTTTCACCGTATAACACAAACGTACCATCTGGATCACGTGTAATTTCAAACGGAGCTTGTTCTTCTTGATGCTTATAGACAACGTGCTCTGAAATTTCTTCAATTGGTTCAGTATTTTTCGGAATTTGTTCAAGCTGATCAGCAATTGCAAATAACAAATCACGTAATCCTTCTCTCGTAAATGCGGAAATTGGGAAAATCGGATGTGAATCGTTAAGTTGTTCCTTAAATCTTTCTAAATGTTCTTGTGCATCTGGCATGTCCATCTTATTTGCCACAATAATTTGCGGTCGTTCTAATATCGATGGATCGTAAGCCCTTAATTCTTCATTGATCGCTAAATAATCTTCATAAGGATCACGCCCCTCTGTTGCAGCCATATCAATTACATGAACAACAACTCGAGTCCGTTCAACGTGACGTAAAAATTGATGCCCTAACCCAACACCAGCATGGGCCCCTTCAATTAATCCAGGTAAGTCAGCCATAACAAAGCTTCGATTATCCTCGGTTTCGACAACACCTAAATTTGGTACCAATGTTGTAAAGTGATAATCGGCAATTTTAGGGCGCGCAGCACTAACAACAGATAATAATGTTGACTTTCCTACACTTGGAAAACCAACTAAACCAACGTCAGCAATTAACTTCAGTTCGATAATAATATCACGCTCAACACCTGGTTCACCGTTTTCAGCAATGTCAGGTGCAGGATTTTTTGCACTAGCAAATCGAATATTTCCACGTCCACCTCGGCCACCTTTAGCAATTAATGCTCTTTGGCCATGCTCAGTTAAGTCTGCTAAAAACTCACCTGTTGCTTCATCTTTAACAACTGTCCCCGGTGGAACTGACAAAATCATCGGTTCAGCATTTTTACCATGCTTACCCTTACTCATACCATTCTCACCACGTTTTGCTTTAAAATGGCGCTGATAACGGAAATCCATCAATGTATTTAATCCTTCATCAACTTCAAAAATAATATCGGCTCCATTTCCACCATCCCCACCAGATGGTCCACCAAATGGTATATACTTCTCTCTTCGGAATGAAACTAGTCCATTCCCGCCGTCTCCGGCTTTTACGTATACTTTTACCTGATCTACAAACATATTGCCACCTCTTTATTCATGTGCAGTCCAATTAAAACTTAATTTTTCATTTGTTGCTTCTTCTATCTCAATTCGATCGATTTTTTCTAAAGCTGCTATCGTTTGATTTTTCTCCTGAAAATTACCTTCACAAACGAACAATAGTTTAAACGGTTCTGATTTCTTTTGTTGAAATGTTATTGTACCATGATAAACTGATAAATTCATTGTTTGTTCATTGATGTGTTGATGAATTTCATTGATTATTTCAGATACTTGTTGATCATCTGTGATTGGACTCTTTTCACAATCAACAATAGGCGTCCATTCTAAACCGGATTTTTCACTATTTAATTGCAGTATCGTAACAATTGTTTTCGGCAATGGTAAATTGTGAAATCTCTGATCCTCTCCCATAATCTTAATTAAATCTGCTGCTTTTTCCTGAACAACATCTAGTTTCCCAAGTTGAGCGTAACTAATGATTAATTGCAAAAAGTTTGCGTACCGATGTCGATAATGTTTTAACAAATCAATGGCTTCGCGCTCATTCATTTTCCGCACCACCTACGTTATAATAAGAAAATTATAACAAACAATTCATCTTTCGTAAAAATTAATTTAATCGTGTCAATTCTATGAGCAAAATTCTAAGTAGTAGATATTGAGTAGCGAAAATCTTCAACCTTTGGGAAACATTTTGGGCCAAACGTTTAAGATTAATGCGGTATCTTCAACATTTGGGCACTTTTCTGGCTCAAACGTTAATGATTAACGCGGTATCTTCAACCTTTGGGACATTTTTCGGACAAAACGTTTATGATTACGGGTATATCTTTAACATTTGAGTACTTTTTCGAACCAAACGTTTAAGATTATAGGCGTATCTTCAACCTTTTGGCACTTTTTTGGCTTAAACGTTAAAGATTACCGCATTATCTTTAACCTTTGAGCACTTTTTTAGATCAAACGTTTATGATTACTGCTTTATCCTTAACCTTTGAGCTCTTTTTTAGATCAAACGTTTATGATTACTGCTTTATCCTTAACCTTTGAGCTCTTTTTTAGATCAAACGTTAAAGATTAATATATTTTCCATCAAAAAAAGCTTATCTTAAAAATTCATCATTTTAAGATAAGCTTTTATTTATTGTTTTATGCTTCTTGTGCAACTGGGTATACACTTACACGCTTACGATTACGTCCTACACGCTCAAAACGTACGATACCATCAGTTTTTGCATACAATGTATCATCCCCACCACGACCTACGTTAGCACCAGGGTAAACTTTAGTTCCACGTTGGCGATAAAGGATAGATCCACCTGTAACGACTTGACCATCAGCACGTTTTGCGCCTAAACGCTTAGCATGAGAGTCACGACCGTTTCTCGTACTACCTGCACCTTTTTTAGATGCGAAGAATTGTAAATCTAAACGTAACATTGAATTGCACCTCCCTATTTTTCAGAGATGGATATATATTGACCATAATCACGTTCAATGGTTTGTAAGCTTGTTAACATTCCTTCAAGTAATAGACCTGCTTTTTCAAGCGCTTGATCTGTTATATTATCAGGAAGAACGACTTTTAAATAACCACCTTGACCGCCTTGATCAATTATAGGCTCGATCTCAGTTAACTTAATCACTGCGTTTGTCATACCAAAGGCAACCGCGGAAACAGCTGCACAGACCAAATCATAACCATAAGGTCCGCTATTGGCATGCCCGCTCAGTTCATAAGCAGTAATATTTCCAGAATCGTTTCGATTAATTTTAACTTTAATCATTAGAATCAACCTTATGCGTTGATTTTTTCAATTGTCACTTTTGTGTAAGGCTGACGGTGACCTTGCTTACGGCTATAGTTCTTACGACGTTTGAACTTATAAACAGTAATTTTCTTCTGACGACCTTGTTTTTCAACTTTACCTGTAACTGTTGCTCCTTCAACAAATGGTGCACCAACTTTAACATCGTCACCACCTACAAAAAGAACTTTGTCAAAAGTTACAGAATCGCCAGCTTCAGCAGCCAATTTTTCTACGTAGATTTCTTGGCCTTCCTCAACACGAAGTTGTTTTCCACCAGTTTCAATAATTGCGTACATATATTGCACCTCCCTAAAGTAACTAAGACTCGCCATCACAGGTGCGGACTTTCGCTTAAAACCTGTTCTGTGCGGTTGTAGCATCGGGTGCTACTTGCCTTGTATAACATTAAGATAATACCACGTTCTAATTCAGCTTGTCAACTTTAAGTTTTTTATTTTCATAGATAAATTCGTTGATCAATTCAGACGATCCAGAGCGCTTAATATGATAATCTTTAACCCCTTTAGATTCTAAAAAATTCACCTCTGTTTGTACGTGCTGACTAAAGATTTTGCTGTCGATCAATTGATCCCACATTTTTCGAAACTCTCTTGTTACCTCTACAAGCACAGCTTCATCAGTTGTGGCAATCAGCTTGCGCTCCAACTGATAAACTTTACTCTCGAGCGTAAAATCTCTAAGCTCAATTAATCGCTTCGATAAACTTAAGGCATGTGGAGGTGCTTCACGTTTCCTCGTTAGCTCAAATAACCCCAAATCAGTAAAACCGTAAATTTGAGTCCGAACTGGATCAACATTAACCGCTTGCTTAAACTGTTGAACGATTGACTGCTGAGATTTCCTATCTTTCATACGTAAAAAATCGACGACAATCATACCTGAAATATTTCTTAAGCGGATTTGCTTAACAATCTCCTTCAAAGCAATCTGATTTACTTTATAAGAAAAATTATACTGATTCATCTTTCCTGTAAATCCTGATGAATTCACATCGATCACAGTTAACGCTTCAGTGTGATCAATAACTAAAGTAACGCCTGAATCACAAACGACCTCACTTTGAATAATAGACTGAAAAAGTGCGTCGACAGGCATATGTAAAATTGAGTCTATCTGTTTTTCCCAGCTTATTTTATGTTCGAGTTCAGGATAACGGGCTTTAATCTGATTGGCAATTACAGCTTGATCAACATAAATTTGATTAATTTGCTCAAAGGAAAATTTTCTAATCAACCGATCTGTAATGAGATGATCTTCATAAATCATTTGAGGTGGACGCTGTTTATCTGCTTTTGTTAATAAAGTTTGCCAAAATAATCTTAGCTGACTAATCTGATCAGCAAGCTGATCAATCGAATATTGTTCAGCAGCAGTACGAATGACAAGCCCCTCTTCCGCTTCACATATAGGTGCGAGCTGCTCCTTTAAATGATCTGCTTGTGTTTGTTTTAGTTTTTTTGATACAGCTAGATAATTTCCGTATGGTAAATAGACGAGGGCGTGATTTGCTATCGTGATATTCATCGTTAGACGTGCACCTTTGTCTTGATAAGCATCTTTAATAATCTGCACTATGATCGATTGTCCTTCATATAACAAAGATTCAATGGATTGTGTCTGATCTTTACGAAATTGCGGAATTTCTTTCTTCTCTAAATAAGCAAGCTGAGCTTGTCCAATATCGACAAACACAGCTTGCAAGCTTTGGTCAACTGTGACCACTTTTCCTAAAAAAATTGAACCCAATTGTTGTGATTGATCTGGCCGATCGATCGCTAACTCTAAAATGTCATGTTTGTTTTGTACAAGACCAATTTTTTCTGTTGTTTTTGTTAGTAAAATTAGATCGAGCATTCTTTAGTCCTCATTTCTTTGTTTGCTGCGTTAAGTCAGATAGCGTTGCATGATACTGACCTTGATTAAAATAATAGTTTAGACAGTCTAGTTCACTTGTTATGATTTGCTTGTCTCGAATTAAAATTGGATGAAATTTATTTAAATAAAAATGCTCAAATACTGATTTTAGTTTAACGTGACTTAAAAACAGTAGTGGCTGCATTTTTTTCTCTTTAATATGTTGATTCATTCGAGCGAGTAAAAAGCGTTGATATACATATAGTCTCCGTTTCCATTCTAATTTATTTTCCCAGAATAGGAAAGTAATCAATACAGCTACGTTAACTAATGCTTGACTCCATTTAATCATACAAATCAGAAAGATAAAGATACTCATAAAGGAAAAAATTAATGTATATTGATGTGCTCGTTTAAATGGAGATACAATATGAAAAATAAAACTCAATAACTTACCACCATCAAGTGGCCAAATCGGTAAAAAATTGAAGAATAAAATCAATAGATTATATTGATAAGCAAATGCTAGATGCTCTGGAAGTAGAAGAGTTGTCTGTTTTAATAATAATATAATAAGAAAAATCAATAGGTGTTGAACTGGGCCTGCGATTGTAACGAGAAATTGTTCATTTAATGGCTTGTTTAAATGTTCATCAGTTTCCATTACACCACCGAATATCCAAAGTGTAATTCGTCTAATTTCCCAATTAAAAGACTTCGCCATAAAAAAATGTCCAAGTTCATGCCAAGTGACAATAATAAAAATAATTAAAATGTGATAGAACATCCCTGTCAATATCGAAAGAACAACAATAAACCAAAATGTCGGATGTATATATATAAAACGATCGTTAATTTTGCCCATTAATTGAAATAACCTCAATTGGGTCTAGATATTCCTGACCTTTTTGAATCGAAAAATATACAGGCAATTCACTAGATGTTATCCCTATTAATTGACTAGCTTGGACAAATTGATACGGCCTTACTTCAATGTCTTCTAAAAATCCATATGTCGACTTTGTCCGATCAGGATGTTGAATCACAACTGTTTTTTTCGTTTGAGCATCATTTCCAGCAAAAATAACTGTACCTTGTTCGATCGCAAAGACTTCAGGCTGATCAATCGCTTCGATCATAACGCCTTTCCCGTTTAGGTCATATGATGAATTGATTACACCATTTACAGGAAGCACATCATGGTTCGATACCGGTGGTCGGTATTCATCCATAAAAAATCCCAATGGCGATCCAAATTGCTCTTGATACCATACGTTAACAGTTGCAAATGGAAAATCTTCACGCATCTGTCCCATCACCCATTGTCGGACATTACTTTCTGGTGTCGCGAAATGGTTAAAAAATAGCACGACCAAGAAGATGATTCCCGAAGCAATCAATTGTTTAACAAACAGAGGCGTTGATTGTTCTGTTAGTGGATGTTTTGGATTTGCTGTTGCCGGCGCCGGATTAACAGATCGACTAGCGGGGCGATTCTGGATTCGTCTTAATTTTTCAGCTTTCCGCTTTGCTAAAGATCGTCTAACTTCATCAATATTTCGTTTCATCATGACTCACAACCTTCATTAGCACATTTGTACAAGTTTATTCATGTGAGTGAAAATTATGAGTTAAATCAATCAGTCCATTTCAACTTCTAATATAGATATTTTTCCCATAAATCAAAAGAACACAGAATTAACTTTGCAGCTAGATTCTGTGTTTTTTAGTTCTGTATAAAATATTTAGCGGCCGCCACCGAAAAATTTCTTCATTTTCGCGAACATGCCTTTTTCTTCTTCAAATGATTGTAGTGGTACCGATTCACCTAGAATTCGGCGCGCAATATTACGATATGAAATAGACGCTGTTGTATTCGGTTGGAATGCAACAGGCTCACCATGATTTGATGCTTTAATGACTTCATCATCATCAGCAACAATACCTAACAAATCAATCGCCAATACTTGGATGATTTCGTCCACTGAAAGCATGTCACCTGTCTTCATCATATGGTTACGAATCCGGTTAACGACTAATTTTGGTGGTTCAATATCTTCTTGCTCTAAAAGACCAATAATTCGATCAGCATCACGAACACTTGATTTTTCAGGTGTTGTCACAACAATTGCATGATCAGCGCCTGCAACAGCATTTTTATAGCCTTGCTCAATTCCAGCGGGGCTATCGATTAATATGTAATCGAACTCCTGCTTTAACTCAGCAATAATATCAATCATCGCCTCTGGTGTTAAATCATTTTTATCACTTGTTTGAGCAGCAGGTAATAAATAAAGATAGTCAAAGCGTTTATCTTTAATTAACGCTTGTTTTAATTTACATCTACCCAATGAAACATCAATGATGTCATAAATTATCCGATTCTCTAACCCCATCACAACATCTAAATTTCTCAAGCCAATATCTGTATCTAGTAAACAAACTTTTTTATCCATCAGCGCAAGTGCTGTTCCTAAATTAGCTGTAGTTGTCGTTTTTCCAACGCCACCTTTTCCAGATGTAATAACAATAGCCTCAGCCATTTAAAACACTCCTCTCAAACCCATTTAATTCAGGTCTTTTCTTCGCTACGACTTGTAGTCGATCAATCATAATTTTATTTGAATCATCAACATAACCACATTCCATATATACACCCTCTGTTTCGTAATCAGGTGAGCGGCTATATAAATTTGCAATTCTAAGTTGGACAGGATTCATGTAGGAAGCCATAATAACAGCCTGTAAATTTCCGTTGTAACCAGCATGCGCAATCCCTTGTAGACTACCTAGGATAAAGATGTTCCCAGTCGCTTTAACCGTACCACCTGGGTTTACATCACCAACTAAAAGTAAATCACCTGTGATGCTCACCTCTTGTCCAGAACGAATCGTTCGAGCGATGATACGAACTTCATTTTCCTCTTTCCATTTAATTGCATCCTCTTTAAGAATAACATTTGATTCAATGGTTTGAACGACTAACTTTTTCTTCTTCCGAATGAGTTCACGTAAAATTTCTTCTTGCTCTTTATGTAAGTAACGATTACCTAATTGAATATTGATTCGAATTAATGAATCTTCAGTATCTAACTCATCTTGCGCGAGAATCTGATCAAGTTCGTTGATTAAGTAATCAAAAGAACAGGAATCATCAAGATAAAGGGTCAAGCCGTCTCGTGTTCCTTTAATTATAATATGTTGATTTTTCCCCATCAAGTTTGCTCCTCCTATTCTATTAAATCTATCAAATGCTAATTACTCGTAGAATTCTCTCCCTCAAATCGATCGTTAGACCATCTGATAAGTACTTTTCTGAAAAACAAATAAAAGATAAAAAACAAAACCAGATTTATAGCTAAAGTTGGAAACATGCGGAATTTGAAATATTCGCTGATTTCCATTTGAGTAACGTCAATGAAGTAATATAGTAAATATAGTAAAAAATCAACTAAACTTACACTAATTAATGTTAATAAAGAAGCGACATAAAAATTTGATTGTAGCCATTTACGCATCCCATGTACAAAATAAATCATCAATGCATAAGAAAACATATATACACCTATTATATCGGTATAAATAATATCAATAATAAGCCCTGAAAAAACAGCGCCTAACAGAGCATAGTATGTTGTTTCTAGATCATAGTAGAGCTTAATCATGACTAAAAATAGAAATACCGCATGAATAACTATGATCAAACCCGCTTCCAAAGCACTATTAGGAATAAAATTAGCTGTCGCTCCTTGTAAAATAATGAGTAATATGAGTATTAGCGGGATGTATATTCTAGACATTAATCATCCGCCTCTCCTTCATCTACATCCAAAATTGACTCAATATCTCTGTCTACTATGATAACATGACGTAGGTCGTTCATATTTGCAGACGGCTCAACGTAAGCTATTTGAGTTAAACCATATTGGTCAGTAGTAACCTCTTTAATTTGACCAATTTCTAATCCATCTGGAAAAACACCACCAAGTCCTGAAGAAAAGACAAATTCTCCTTCAGGTATTTCATCATAGTATTCAGTGAATTCTAGTAACAACTGTTCTTTCTCCTCGTGATAACCGAGAATAAATCCACGTGCAGTTTCTTCGCTATCTGGTAATTTTACATTAACAGCAATTCGATTTGAACGATCAAAACCATTTAACAATAGAACACTAGATGTAAACTGAGAAGCTGATTGAATCTTCCCGATCATACCTTCTGCAGTAATGACCGCCATATCTTTTCTTACACCATCTTGCTTACCTTTATTAATCGTCACTTGTTTAAACCACTCTTCTGGACTTCTTGCAATGACAGTAGCATGAATGGGTGTATAGTCTCGAATACTTTCGGTTTTTTCAACAATTGCCATTAATTCATCATTTTCTTTTCTAAGCTCTTGTACCTCATATAAAACTTTTTGATATTGTGCTAAATTTTCCTTTAATACTTGGTTTTCTTCGTACATATTTTTCATATCGTCGATATTTGAAACAATATCAGTCACATAATTAATCGGTTTTAAAACAATACTTTGGGCCCAACCGAAAGTATCCTGTAAAAATTCTTCAATAGTCGTCTTTTGGTCTCGATCAACTAACGAAAAACCTATTAAGCCGACTAAAATGATTAATGCTAATAAAATCGAAAATAAACGCTTTCTTCGAAAAAAAGACATCACAAATCCTCCAATAAATTAAAACTAAAAATCAGATGAATGATTAGCATGTGATTTAAATTGATCGATATACTCAAGGGCTTTGCCAGTTCCAATCACAACATTATCAAGTGGGTTTTCTGCAACAAATGTTGGCAAGTTTGTTTCTTCAGCAATCAATTTATCTAAACCTTGTAATAACGCCCCTCCACCTGATAGTAAAATTCCACGTTCCATTACATCGCCAGCAAGTTCTGGTGGTGTTTTTTCTAAAGCATCCTTAATTGCTTTAATAATTGCGTGAATCGTATCTAATAATGCCTCTGTAACCTCATCAGGTGTCATGATAACTGTCTTAGGTAAACCAGTTAATAAATCACGTCCACGAACATCTAGTTCAGGTAAGGTTGCATGGCCATTAGCCGATCCTAACTGAATCTTTACTTCTTCGGCAGTTCGATCACCAATCATCAAGCTATATTTTTTCCTAACATATTGAATAATCGCATCATCCATATTATCGCCAGCGATTCTTACCGATGTACTTGTTACGATACCACCCATTGAAAGAACAGCAACTTCAGTCGTTCCGCCACCAATATCGACAATTAAGCTACCAGTAGGCTCCCAAACTGGTAGTCCAGCACCAATCGCTGCTGCAAATGGTTCTGTAATAGAATACGCATGCTTTGCCCCCGCTTGCTTAGCCGCATCAATAACTGCACGTTCTTCTACCATTGTAATACCTGATGGTACACAGATCATCACATTTACTTTACCAGCGAATATAGAGCGATACTGCTGGGCTAACTTAAGATAATACTTCATCATAATAGCAGTCGTATCATAATCTGCGATCACGCCACCTTGCATTGGACGAACTACTGTAATATTACCTGGAGATCGACCAATCATCTGACGTGCATTACTTCCAACTGCTTCAATTTTTTTACTGCGATTATTAATCGCGACAACAGTTGGTTCTTTCACAACAATACCTTTACCTTTTAGATAAATCAGTGTATTTGCTGTTCCTAAATCAATTCCTAAATCCTGACTTAAACTAAAATTCGCCACTCTAATCGTCCTCTCTAAGATAGAATCAATACACTTTATTGACCACGCTCACGAGATAACTAAAAAACAACCTAAACGTCAAAAAACCAAAATAATTATATTAAACAGATTTTTAAAAATTACGAGTGGAAATTTTAAATTCTCTATAAGTTTACCATAATAAGAAGCACCTTACGCAAGAAATATTCTTAGCGTAAGGCGCTAGTTGTCATTACTTGCATATTTAATTATACGAGAATTAGTCAGAAATAGATAGTGTTAGACGTATCCTTTTTCCTTTAATGAGACAAATCGATGATCACCAATAATTAAGTGATCCAAAAGTTCGATGCCAATCATTCTCCCACAATCAGCAAGTCTTTTTGTAACATGGATATCTTCTTGGGATGGAGATGGATCGTAGGGTCGGCTATCTTGATGTTACAACCGCTAACCTCCCTCAGAACCGTACGTACACCATTTCGATGTATACGGCTCGCCAGTTGTCAATAATCACTTGAACAAGTTATTTGTCCTTCCTCCTTTGGATGCGTAAGCGAGGCAATTTAAGCTCGTTAATTCTTACTTTCGCTTGTCTCATCGTACAACTATATTTAAGAGCGATCGTTTTAACAAAACTTAATTGTGCAAAATAAGCCAATTGACCTAAACAAGAAAAATTGTCTGCATAGCGGTATTTACGTGCTATTTGATTTAATTCTGCTTGATAAACTGAGTGAATCTCAAATACCGATCGATGAACTAATCCTCCTCTCGCTTTCGGCACTTGATTATGAAAATCTCCATATTGAAACAGCTTTGCATATTCGATCAGTCGCTGTTGAGGTACTTCAATACGTAGACTTTTCATATTTTTATCTTGTTTAATTTGATAGTTATTTAAAATGAGTGGATGTGAGAAATGTTTGAAGTAACAGTTATCGTTATTTTTTAAACTAGAACATAGTTGTTGATAAAGGTGATTAATATGCTGCTTAGTTGTGGAAAATCCGATATGCAGCTTCTGCTCTTCATAGATCATTGGCAGATCTTTATTTCGCTCTTTGAGATTGGTTAGATAAAATGAGAGGAAAATTTCCCTTGCGAATTGTTGAAAACGAGGATTATCATGTTGTTGAAGCCAGTCTATTACAGAGGAAAGTAAACCATTAAAACGCAAATCATCAATTAATAAATTCAGTAATTTTTTAAGTTCAGATCGATCAATATGAAATGTCTCAATCGTTATCATCCAATTAACTTTGTGAAATTGCTGCTTAATCTCGTTGATTTGATCAATTGATGTTAATTGTATTTGAGGTGGTATTTGATCTGTACTAAAAATCTCGTCAAGTAAGAACAGACAAGTCTCACTAATAATCTCTAAATCTGCATTAGCTAATTGGCTAAACCACTGAGATGTTGACTTATTCAACTTTAGAGCTAATTGTGTCGCTAAAACCTGTTCCTTTGTGTAACCAAGCCTGTTACAAGCTAGAAACCAGGTCTGTTCGTATTTTAAGAGCTTATAACAGTCTTTAATTACGCGCTTACTAGAGATTCGATCTTTCATTATTGCTAATTGTTTTAAAGGTTTAGTTGTCATATTCATAACACCTTGATCAAGTCTCATATTGCCAACCTGTCCCCCTTCCCCATGCTAAACACATTACTGCAAACGTTGAGTACTATGGGGACTCCGTTACCATATCGTAAGTATAATACGACTTAGGTAATCCCTACCTTTAGTTAAGTGAAGATACGTGATGGTTAGGTTTTCCGTTCGACTTTTTCCTTTACTTAAGGATTGCTGAATAAGCCTTATTATAAAAGCAATCTGGCGTATCACTTTTATCTTATTCATCATGATTAACATGATTCCACCCTAAAAGCATCAGTCTAGAATTCAAGCAGTCTAGCTTTAACCATACATCACTTGACCAATCACATCATGCTATTTTCCTTCAGTCACGTTTCCGCTAGAAGTAAGATGCTGGTCATAGAATCTTATAAGGAATCCTAAGCATTATTGCCACTTCAATTAACTACTGTGTAGGCGCACGCCAGAAGGGTGATTATGCACACAAATAATTGAGGCAGCTGAGCGTTTAACCGCTTCACGGAAGATTTCCCGAGGATGGACGATAGATGCGTTTAAAGACCCGATAAAAATCGTTTGCCGATGGATGATTTGATTTTTCGTATTTAAAAATAACGCTACAAAGTGCTCCTGCTTCTGCAAGCGTAATTCTTCCATGACGTAATCAGCCCCATCCTTCGGTGAGCGAATCACATAGCGTTCAGGTACTTTAAATTGATTAATCCGATTACCTAACTCAATTGCTGCTAAAATTCCGACTGCCTTTACCATCCCAATACCTTTAATCGTCATTAGTTCTTCTAATGAAGCTTCGCGTAACAATTCTAATCCTTCAAAATGAGAGTAGACACGTCTTGCTAAATCTTGAACACTCTCCTTTCTTGTCCCACTCCCGATAATAATTGCTAGCAATTCTTGATTTGATAGAGCCGTAGCACCATACTTCATTAGTCGTTCTCGTGGACGATCGTGCTTTGGGATATCCTTCATTTTGACATGAAGTTTTGTCATCAAAGACCCCCTTTCAAACAGTATTCACCTCTATTGTATATGTTTTGTATATTCAGACAACTGTCCCTTTTTTATGAAACAAATGTAGTTTCAATAGGATTTTAAGCTTTTCAATCATTAAACGATAAAATCGACGTGAAAAATAGCGTCCTTTAACAATCGTTCAGAACTTTTTTCATATTACGTGGCCAGTTGTTGATAATGGTACCACAACACTAATAAATCATATGGACGACTTCTCTCATTAAATTCAGCTAGCACTGCTTTGACCTGCTGACAAAAATCGTTAAGCTCCTCTGATAATTGTTTTTCTTCAACATTGAACCATTCAAGCCATTCCTGTTTGATTGAATCCGAATAACCAGCTAAAGAATCTTGCCATAAAGACTTAAACTGATTGAGCCATTCTGCTTCGTTTTGACTAACAGATACTGAATCAGATTGCCAATCGCGTGCATAGACATCAAATCCACCATCAATAAACTGCTCTCCGACTTGCTTGGCGATTTCTTTGGTCGGATAGGCTGCTAAAAATACACGATAGTCTGTGTCAGTTTCCCAAATAACAGAAGGATACTTTTCAAGCAAAAAGTTCTCCTGAGCTATTTTTGCTTGCTCCAAACTTTGAAATGCGCCCGCTTGAATGACGAAGGCTGATAAACGACCTACATCAGTTTCAATATCATCACTATCTTCACCTTCTTCATCAACATCAGTGATCACCGCTTGATCCTGATTAGGCTGAAATAAATCATCTGGAACTATTTGACCTTCACCTTGTTGACGAAAAATTGATACTAGAATCAAACCGAACACAGTACCAACTAAGACGGCAGAACTAACTGTGAGGATAAACTTTGTCCACCATCGCTTGCGTTCTCGATTATATTTTGATGAGCTTTGTCCATATTGATATGTCTCTAATTTGGTAACACTTGCTGCTGTTTCTTGATAAGCACTACTCTCTTTTTCTTGATCATCTGAACGTCGATATGTTATTTGATATTTCGAATCCAATTCTCTCACTCCAATCTAGTTAATCTTTTTCTACTCTAGCATGAAAGGAGTGAAAAAAAAGCCGACTCTTGACAACAAGAGCCGGTTACTTATCGGGAAATTATCTAATTGTTTAATTAATCTTGACACCATCATCATAAAAGAAACGAATTGCAACAGATCCTGATACAGCTTCTGTCGATGTTTGTTGGACTTTCAACTCATCAATCTCCACTGCACGTTCCTGATCATTTAACGCCAGTAAAAATGCTTCGAACTCTGCAAAGGTTTCTGCAGTGAAATCAATTTGATAGCGAACAGCACTGATTTCATCAGGGTAATAATCTAGGTCCGTTTTTAATTCTGAATCTGATAAATTGACCAAGTCAAGGATGACACCAGTTTCACGTTCAATTTCTTGAAGTGTGACAATAATTTGATCGAGATTCTTCTCTGTTGGAAGATTGACGCGAATTAAATCAGCTTCTCTTTCAATCGACTCAATTGATAATTTGCCTAAATCCGCTAAATCAAGTAACACTTGATGCTCTGCTAAAGTTACCTCTGAATCGCGGATCGACTCTCTAGCTGGCTCAAGTAAGTAGAGCTGGCTATAATACCAAATCAGAATTAAGAACAAGACGATCAGAATTGATAATAGCGTGTAAGTGCGATTCCATTTAATCATTCTGCGTCACCTCACTTAACTGATCACGATCAATCCCTATTTCAATGTTTGCTATATAAAGTGACTCATTTTGATTAACTAAGTCTACCGTCTGCAAATCAACTGAAGTGACAAAAGCTAATTCGGTTAAATTCCGTGTCAATTCAGTCACTTGGTCTAATCCGGTCAATTGAACTGATAAGGTAAGTCCCCCATCAATTGAAAAAGTATAATCATACAGATAAAGACCATCAGATTGTGGTAGTAAATCTCTAATAGTTTCATAGAGAAATGGAGTTGGATATTGATTTTTATCTAATTGTTCATATTTATTTGTTAATTCATTTACTTGCTTTGAAAGTATTTGATTTAGTTTTAATTCACTAACAAGCGATTGCTGTTGATTAATTTTTGATATATTGTCTTGATATTGGCTTTGTAAGTTACTATTCATTATCAGTACATATGCACCGATTACTAATAAGCCAACAATAAATATAGCGACTAAAATTAATGGGCTATAATTTTTCTTTTTGCGTTCAAAAAAGTTAATTTCAATCATTGGTTTAACCTCACAATCAAAGAACGATCACCATTATAATTCAAATCGTTCACCTCTCAATCCTAACCCGTAAAGCGAACAAAATTTGGTCGGCAGATCATGAGGTAAAGCAATTTTCTTAACTGGTAGATCAAATCGATTTGATAGGGATTGCTCTATTAATGCATGATTTGGAAAATCTCCTGTTAAAAGCAGTTGATTTATTTGGCCTTCATCATTCATAACAGAATATCTGTAAAAGTCCATGAACCGTTCAATTGGAATCATCTGCTCCTCAACAAACTCTGGTAATGTAACGAGATTAGATTGCCATTCTAACTGCTTACTCTCTTCATCTTTCCGCCAATCTTTTGGTGCATTTGAAAAATAAATATGACGTGAAAACATTGGAATATGTTGATGAAAGACAGTCAACGTTAAGTCATATTTATTCCATTGGACCATTAATAAATGCTCATCTCTAGTAGCTAAATCTGCTTGTAAATATGCTCTGTAAGTACTTAAATAAGAAATATCAGCTACGTGTGACTGTAAACCAATTTCCTCAAATAATTGATCAAATGGTTTTAGGTGTTCAGAAGGATAAGCAAATAACATAATTTGATTAGTCTCCTCACCTTCAGAAAGGAGGTGATAATCTAAATATGGATCTTTAAACGGTAGCCGAATACTTCCCTCCATATGAAGTTTAATATAAGCGGCTACTTCTTCATTTGTTAGCTGTTTGGGAATTGATTCTTGTCGCATCGTGACAAAATTGTCTGGAACAATAAATGATATTTTCCTACGTTTCCATTTCTTCTGCTCAATTAATTTTATTAACATTGACTTAAGCAAGTCTAAATTAATGATTCGGCCATCTTCAATAATTAATGAATCTAAAATAAATTCACCATAATCCGCATTTTGACTCATCTGACGACCTGACCAAGTCAAATAGCGAATTGTCCGTTCTGTAAACAAGACGAATACCTGTTCTTTGTTAAATAAGCTCATATTCTTCATCCTCTAGTATCGATAGAATTCTAACTAAATAATGATAAATACCAATTAATAATCTGTTCACCAAAATAGATGACTGTTATTGCCGAAAAACTGATATATGGACCAAAAGGTACCCGGGATTTTCTTGAGACTTTCTTCATTAACAACAAAAGTCCACTTACGACAGCACCGTATAGCGTTGATAAGAAAAAAACTAATAAAATTTGTGGAAAACCGAAAACAATTCCTAATAAACCAAAATATTTCATATCACCAGCACCCATGCCACCTTTACTTACAACGATGATAAGTAATAATAAACCAAAGCCGACGATACTTCCTAATATCGGTGACCACCATGGATCTAACGGCAAGATGATTCGCATGATCACAAGGATAGGCAAGAAAAACAACAGAACTTTATTAGGAATAATTGAATATGTAATGTCGGTAACCACAATAATCATTGCCAATGACACAACAATGAGCGCAAGTAATAAATTTAAGCTAAGTTGGAAGCGCCAGTAACTGATCGCAAAAAACAAACCTGTCAACAGCTCAATCGTTGGATAGAGCTTCCTAATCTTTATCTGACAGCTGCGACATTTACCTTTTAATAATATATAAGACACGACCGGAATTAATTCATACCATTGTAATTGTTTCTCACAATTCGGACAATATGAGCGATCATTGGTAAAGCGCTCACCCTTCGGACCTCTTAAACCGACTACATTGAAAAATGAGCCAAAGACCGTTCCTAAGATGAAAAACAAACTATAATAAGCGATTTCCATAACAAGCTCCTTATATAACGAGAGACCCCTCACGGGGAGGAGTCTCGATTGTAAATTAATTGTCAATAGTGTTAAATCACCATTAAAATTAGAAATATTGAATTAACCTTCACCACCGGTTTCTTCAGCACCAACTTCTTTTCCATCAAATAACATTACTCCATCTGATGCACGTCTTGATACTACTTTATCATGTAAATCTTTTAAATCTCCTTGTCTTTCATCAATATATTTTTCATCAATAAGTTTTTTGACAGTAACTCCTGTTTCCGTTAATTCACCATTTTGAACCTCGTAAAGTCTTGCTGCATCAACAATCATTGAAATTTCTGCTTTGTCAGCCTCATCACCAGCTTTATTAATCACATTCCCAATCGCCGGTATCGCGATTGCTACGATGATACCTAAAATAACGATAACTGCAAGTAACTCAACTAACGTAAAACCTTTTTCTTCTTTAATCATCTTTTTGATCATTGCTTTGTTCCTCCTTGATAATTTTTTGTATATTAGTGCAAAACATAAAGGTCTTATATGTAAAAAAAAGACTCACAACATAAATAACCTTTATGATGTCAGCCGGTTGCACTACTAACTCAAATCCATCAAAGTGCCCAAATTAAGATGAATTCTCATCGTTTCTGAAATATTTATCATTATTATACTATATCATTTCAAAAAGTCTAGCATTTTTTTGAAAATAATAGATAATATTTAGAATGATTGGAATAATGAAAACATCGGGATAACAACAGCTAAAACTATCGCACCAACGATAAATGATAGAAAGACAATCATTACTGGTTCAATTAATGCTTTGAGCTTTTCTGATGCTTCATCAAGTTCCTGTTCGTAAAAGTCAGAGACTTTTAATAACATTTCATCAAGTGCACCGGTAGCTTCTCCTACTGCGATCATTTGTGTAATCAGCTTCGGGAATACCCAATGCTCTACCATTGGTTTAGCTAACGACTCTCCCTCTTCTAAAGCCACTTTACAATTTTGCAATACTCTTTTTACAACGCGATTCGTAATCACTCTTTCTGTAATTTCTGTCGACTGAATAATCGGCACAGAACTATTTAATAATGAGCTTAATGTTTGTGTCATTCTAGCTAGAACTGCTTTTTGAATAAACGAACCGAAAATCGGGATTTTAAACTTAATATGATCAAAATAGTAAGCAAACTTTTCTTGTTTATTAAGCAATCCAATAGTTCCAACAACTGCGGTTATAACTAAAAGAATCAACCACCAATAACGTTGGAAAAAGCCACTAATCTTTAGTACAAAAGCTGTATATGCTGGTATCTCTTGATCAAATGACAAAAACATATCCGTAAATACTGGCACAATAAATGTAAGTAGGATCATTGAAATTAGCATTGCAAACACACCAATAACAATTGGATAAGTTAGCGCAGTCTCTATTTTCTTCTTTAATTGGTGTTGTTTTTCATAATAGTTAGCCATGCGATCTAAAATTTCATCAAGCCGGCCACTTACCTCTCCAGCATTGATCATACTAATCAACAATTCGGGGAAGATCTTACTATGTTTTGCTAGTGCATTAGATAGTGCGATACCTTCTCTTAAATCGTCTCTAGTTTCTAATAAAGCATTTTGAAGTGGTTTACTATTTGATTGCTCTGCTAAAATTTCCATCGAGTCTACTAAGGAAATCCCTGCATCTACTAACGTTGCAAATTGTCGTAAAAAGATCACAAAATCTTTATTCTTTACCGGATTTCCAATATAAATTTCGCCATATAGAATGGGGTTAAGTTTTTTTATTTGATAAACAAGCAGATCCAACTGTTGAAGCTCTGATAGTGCTTCTTGTTCGCTATTACTTTTAACTTTCCCTTTTGTCAACTTTCCATCCATTGTCCGTGCTTGATAAGCATATAAAGGCATTGATTTCACCTCATTTTAGTATGGTTTAGTTAAATATGGTTCTGCATGCTTTTGACTAATCAATCCTTCAGCAACTTTCTGACGGATATCCATTTCCATTGTGTGCATTCCATGTTCCTTCGATGTTTGCAATATATTAGGGATTTGGTGCATTTTCTCATTTCGAATCAAGTTCTTAATCGCTGAATTATTAATTAGTATTTCTGTACTCGCGATACGACCACTTTCTTGCGCTAACGGGAACAAGCGTTGAGAAATAATCGCCTCAAGTACATTTGCAAGCAAAATTCGAATTTGATCCTTTTGATGAGATGGAAAAACATCGATAATTCGATCCATCGTTGATGAAGCATCTTGTGTATGGAGAGTTCCAAGCACAAGGTGTCCTGTCTCTGCCGCTGTAATCGCAGTTGAAATCGTTTCTAAATCTCGCATCTCACCAACTAAAATCACATCTGGATCTTGTCTTAAACATGCTCTTAAACCTAGTTGGAATGAAGTTGTATCAAAACCAATTTCTCGTTGATCAATGATCGATTTATTATGCTTATGCAAATACTCAATTGGATCTTCTAACGTAATGATATGACGGCTCATCGTACGATTCATATAATCTATCATAGATGCTAAAGTCGTACTTTTACCACTTCCAGTTGGTCCAGTCACTAATACAAGTCCGTGTGGTTTTTTAGCGATGTCCTTCAAAACTTCAGGTAATTTCAGTTCCTCAAGTTGGGGAATATTTCTTGGAATCACACGAAATGCTATTGATAGGTTATTACGCTGATGAAAAATGTTCACTCTAAAGCGTGATACACCTGGAATGCCATGCGACAAATCGACTTCTCGTTCCCTCTGTAGTCGTTCCCAAAGTTCATCAGTTAAAATTGAACGGGCCATTATTTTAGTATCTTCTGGCTTAATCACCGTATCATTATGTGCGATTAATTGACCATCAACACGAAACACCGGTACTGAGCCGACTGTTAGATGGATATCTGATGCACCTTTTTCAAATGCTGTCGTTAAAATATTTGTTAGTCTGTCCAACTCAAAGTCCCCCTATTCTACAATTGCTACACGCATGACTTCTTCTAATGTTGTAAAGCCTTGTTTAGCTTTTGCTAAGCCATCATCAATTAAGAACGCCATTCCTTGCTCTTTTACATGTTCTTTAATTTCACTCATACTGACGCGTTCAAGCATCATCTTTTTAATCGTTTCATCAATAATTAATAATTCATGAATGGCCATTCTTCCACGATAACCTGTGCCACGACAACTGTTACAGCCTTTTCCTTCAGATAGCACACTAATTTCAATACCTCGTTTTTCGAATATCTCGGCTTCTAATGGAGCAGCTGGGCGTGTTGTTTTACAATCTTTACATATCTTTTTCACTAAACGCTGTGCCATAACCCCTGTTAATGATGAAACGACCAAGTACGGTTCAATCCCCATATCAAATAATCGTGGAATGGCATCAATCGCACTATTAGTATGTAAAGTACTGAATACTAAGTGACCTGTCAGAGATGAACGAATTGCGATTTCTGCCGTTTCTTTGTCTCGAATTTCACCAACCATTATAATGTTAGGGTCTTGTCTTAAAATTGAACGTAATCCTGCCGCGAAAGTTAAGCCTACATTTGAATTAACCTGTACTTGATTAATTCCTTCAAGTTGATACTCTACTGGATCTTCAACTGTAATAATATTAACACCTTCTTGATTGAGTTCATTAATTGAGCCATAAAGTGTTGTTGTTTTTCCTGACCCTGTTGGACCCGTTAATAAAATTAATCCTGAAGGACGCTTAATGATTTCTGAATATTGCTCAAGCGTTTTTTGATTAAAATCTAATTCTGTTAGTTTTTTAAAAATATTCGTTAGATCGAGAATTCGGATAACGACTTTTTCGCCAAATACAGTAGGTAGCGTTGAAACACGTAGATCAATCGGCTTTCCATCAATAACCATACGAATTCGACCATCTTGAGGTAAACGCGTTTCAGTTATGTTTAAATTGGCTAAGATTTTCACGCGAGCAATTAACGCATTTTGAATTCGTTTAGGGAGGGTACGATCACTACGAAGTGTGCCATCAACACGATACCGAACATTTACATTCGCCTCAGTTGGATCTAAGTGAACATCACTTGCTCTTAAAGTTACACCCGTTTGAAGGATTTGATCTAAAATTTGAATTGCTGGTGCTTGGTCATCATCATTTTGATCAATTTTTCCTTTATCATAATATTTATTAATTGCTTGTAAAATATCTTCTTTTGTCGCCATTACTGGTTTGACATTATAGCTAGTTAATAGTTCTAAATCATCAATAGCAAAATAGTCTAATGGATCATTCATTGCTACGGTTAACGTATGATCCTGTAACTCAAGTGGAATTAAAATATTTGAACGCGCAACTTCTTTTGGAACTAATTCAACCAATTGCTCATCAATTGGATAGCGATATAAAGATATAGTGGCAATTCCTAACTGGATCTCTAATACTTCAATTAATTGCTTTTCAGTAATGTACCCTTGTTCAACTAGCGCGTCACCTAATTTCTGGCGATCCTTCTTTTTCTCTAAAGCTTCAAGAATCTCAGCTTCTGTAATCAGATTAGCCTCTTTTAAAATATCACCAAGCTTACGCTTTTGTCGAGTAGCCATTGTTTAACCCCCTTTAATTAAATTATTCTATATTTGGTTTTGGTATTAATAGATCTCCACTATCTCCACTGCCTGGATTAGAAGGCTCGTTCGGTACTGTAATGAAGTCGAATGGGAATTTTGACGTATCAACTTGCTTGTATTCTAATTTTGTACCACCGGTTATTTCTAATTCTTCAGCTATGACAACGCCTAAAGTTTTATTACCTGAAAGATGAACTTTAGCAAATGGAGCAACAATAATTGAATCCATTTCTGCTCCATTAGCAACAGAGACATAGTTACCACCACTGACTAATAGCCCTTCTCTACCTCCACCTGCGCCATAAGTAACATCAGCACGTTTAACTAAAATATTCGCATTGATATCCACTGTTGTAAAATCTACTTTTTCTGCTCCTTCATAATAAATCGTTAGTTGATCTGTTCTACCACCAAAATTCAATCTAGGTCTTGAACCGAATTTAAGCTCATTCTTAACAAAGATGGTGAGATTACCCGTACCGATAATTTCAATGTGACCATTAGTTAAATGAAGTTCATCAAAAACTAATACCCGATCACTATTTCCAATATTAATTTTCAATGTGTAGTTACCACCAAATGTTGCACGATTGAAATGATAATTCTGATCTAAGTTAAGGACAAAATTTTCATCCCTTATCAAATAGTTATTAATGTATAGATTACCATTTTTAATTACGTCGTGTTGATTACTACCAGCAACAATCTTAACATCTTCATGTAATGGTAATGAAGGAGCAGTAGGAAAACTATCGAAAAATCGCTCTAGTTTCTCCCAATCAAATTCGAAACCAAAGTAATTGAGCGTTGGTTTTGTCATCCAGTCAGGCATATCAAAAATCGCATCATTATTCGGATCCTTTACATATATATCACCCGTTATCCCTGCACCACCATCTACTTTAATTCGATTATTTAGCTCTGTATCTAAATATAGGTCACCATCAATCGTACCACTACCACTTAAATTAACATTATTTTTAATGATCGCGGCGACGCCTTCTGGAAGAGCAGGCATCGGTGTACCTCCACCAGCTTTAGGTATCCAATTTACAGTGAATTCCTTTGATACTGTTCGGTGACGTTCACCAATTTGTCCTTCAGAACTTATCCGATAAGTCCGTGGGTTTCCATCATCAATTTTCGTAATAGAAATATTAGCTGTAGGTTTCTCGCCAAAACTAGGTTCAAAATTAGTAAGGACAGAATTATTTATATCTGCCAATAAAACAGGTTCAACTGCAGCGTAGAAGTCAACTTCAGTATTGGTATTGTTATAGCTTGAGATAATTAAGTCCTTTATTTCAGCGTAGGTTTGATTCACACCTGCTTCAGCGATGTAATAAGTCGATTGATACTCCCGATCTGTAGTTGATAGCTTAATATTTGCAAAAGTAACAGTTGCGATAGTTACCCCAATAATGGACAATACAAATAAAGTCATCACAGCTACGATTAAACTAACGCCTGACTCACTATTAAATATTTGCTTCCGCTGGATGGATCTGAACATACCTCACTCACCTACTTTCTAAAGTATATAGCTGTTTCAACTGTCGTTTGAGAACCTTGACCACCTAACAGACTCTCTATAACAATATCGACACCGACTAAAACATCTGCATCATCTTTGATTGGCGCTAACTCAAATCTAGCAATATTATCACTTAACTTTTCCCCATTACGGAAAACCGAAGATTCATTGAACTTGTAAACATGTGAGCCTAAATGATAACCCTCAGCATCCTCAATATACTTATCTGCCGTCGTTGATCGAAAATCCGTTGTTAATTGACTTACGACTAGTCTAACGTCATTTTGTTGATTTACTTCATCAGTTTGATAAACTAATTGCTTTTGACCGAATATATGTGCTGATCCGATTAGGAGTAAAATGATTGATAAAATCGCCAGCACACCTAATAATTCAACTAATGTTATCCCATGCTGATTATCCCTCATCAACCTCTACCTCGTTAAAAAAGAATTTTGTTTCCATTTGGGCACTCTGCCTATTCTCTGAATCAAACACCTTCACTAAAAGCGTGTGTAAATCTTCAATCACATCTCCACTATCATGATAAACGGGATAAAGTTTTACATCGACACGATATGTATCTATGTGAATAGAAAATTCGTGAGTTTCGCCAGATCGAAGGTGAGTGTAACCTTGCGCTTGCAAATATGATACGAGCTGATCAACGCCTTGATCAGTCGATAAATGATAAATTGCTTCTAACTCTTGCTGAGCAATATATGAGGCATCAATAATATCCTCTGACACCTTTGTTGTTTTCGCTGATTGAATAAAGAAAGCTAAAAAAGATACAACTATAATCGATAAAATAACAATAGACCCTAGTAATTCTACTAAGGTTAGACCATCTTGGTTGTTAATAGTGTTATTTTTTATCATGGCATCAATTCCTTTATATAAAAGAAAAAGGTTACCGTAAGATAAATTTATCTGCATCTATCTATAATGATGTCATAAATTTCTTGGTAACCATTTCGTCAATATTATCATGTTGTATTCGTCGATTGTGTTTGCTTAAATTTTAGTATAATTGTTTTTTATGGAAGAATCAAGTCTATTTACTTAAAATATTCCCTAACTTTACCAACAAAATCAAGTGAACCAACGACAAAAGTCACTTTTTTCGTTAACTTATCTTGACGAACACTATTTAGTAACTCTTTCCAATCATCAAACTTTTGCTTGTTTTGATGATTGGAGATGTTAAAGAGCTGATCTGCTGATGCTGCACGCGCGTGTTCAAATGTCGTGATACTCATCTGATCAAAATGTGGTTCAAGCGCTGTTAGCATTTCCTTAATCGGCTTATCTCTAAACGCTGCAAAAATTAAGTGTTTCTCTACGTTCTTATATAACTTATTCACCGTATCAAGAAAGGCTTGAATACTTTCTAAATTATGCGCGCCATCAATAATAATAACTGGATGATCCGAAATTTGCTCGAATCTAGCTGGTAAATGAGCTTGCCTAATGCCAAGCTTTATTTGTTCTTTAGAAATAGGTCGATTCATTTCATTTAATAGCGCAATGGTTTTTATCGCAAGCGCGGTATTTAAGAATTGGTGTTCACCTAACAATCGTAGCCTTAGTGGAATCGTTTGATTCTCATCTTTATAGTATGGTCGATTTTCAATCCATATCACTTGAAAATCAGTACCTAGTTGATGAAGTGGTGCATGATTCGCTATTGATACTTCTTTAATAACCTCTGCTGCTTCAGGAACCATCTTCCCTACGATAATTGGTTTATTAGGCTTAATAATCCCAGCCTTGTGCTTAGCAATATCTGCAATTGTCTCGCCAAGAAAGGCTGTGTGATCATATCCAATTGATGTAATAATTGAAACAATTGGATCGACTAAGTTTGTCGCATCCTCTAATCCACCCATGCCTGTCTCAACTACTGCAATACTTGAATGATCGGCGAAAAACATAAATGCAATCGCGACAATTATTTCAAAGAGACTTGCAGGATTGTTTTCTTGATCTAATTTCGTTAATTCAGGTGCAAGTTGATTAGCATACGATAATAACACTTCATCTGAAATCGGTTCACCATTTAGCTGAATCATTGCTTGTCGATTAGTTAAACTAGGTGAAGTAAATGTCCCTACTTGATAACCCGCTTCTTGTAAAATTGATGCTAAATATGTGACTGTTGACCCTTTACCATTTGTTCCTGCAACATGAATCATAGGTACTTTAAGTTGCGGATTTTGCACATCGTTTAATAATTGCTCCATTCGATCTAACCCTGGCTTAATACCAACCGTTTCACGCGCTTCAAAAAACTGATCCAATGCTTCGAGTGAAGAAAACATACTCGTCAACTCCTTTGCTCTCTACTATCTAACTAAATTGTAGCTGATAGACTCAAGGATTAAAAGTTTATTCATAAACTAAGTTTAAGACTGATACGCCGCTACTTTATTTCGACCTTCTCGTTTTGCCCCTAGATACATCGCACGATCGGCAATGCGGAGTAATTCATTAATGTCATCCGTTTTTTCTGGATAACTTGCGACTCCAAGGCTTGCTGTCATTTTTAACGAAATTTCAGGACGATTTAATACCATATAGTTATGACATATAAATTCAGTCTGTTCAAGCTGCTTTCTAATTCGCTCTGCCAAATCTAATGTACTCTCATGTGAATAATTTGGTAAGAAAATAATAAATTCCTCACCACCATACCGATAAACTGTTCCCTTATTTGTAAAAAATAAATCTAATAATTCTGCGACTTTAATTAATAATTCATTGCCACACTCATGTCCGTATTGATCATTTATCTTTTTAAAGTGATCAAGATCGAGAATAATTATTGATGTATTTACAGTAAAGTTAATTGTCGTTGCCAAATGATTTTGATAATTTCTAAGATCATATTCAAAGTGTCTTAAATTAGGTAAGCCTGTTAAGTGATCAGTTTTACTATCTTTTCTAATTTCCTCATAATATCTAGCATTTCCTAACGCAATTCCGAAATAAGTATTGATAACTGAAAGGGTTGAAATGAGACTTTCTTCAAAAGCATCTCGTTTGTTTTTAATAATTATTAAGATCGCAATGACTTGATTATCACGTTTAATCGGCATCGCTAGTAAACTTTCGCCCGTTTTATTTAAATCTGGTAAATTATAAAACTGCCATTCCTTAGCCCGTCTGTAATAAACATAATTTGAATCATTATTAATGAGTTCGCGGATAAATGATTGACGATCAATCGTAAACGGATTTGCCTCAATTTCAATAACTTTACCCTTATCATAAAAGTGTGTCAATTGAAACTTCTCTTCATCAATAAGATCGTAAAGCGCAATTTTACCTAAAGAAAAGTGATTTGTTAATTTATCCAAATACGTATGGACTACACAACCTTTAGTTAATTGCTGTGCTAGTTCTTTGGCCATATCATTGACAATCTGTAAGTAACGATTTGTTCTAACGCTTCGATAATAAAGTTTAAAACTAATTAATGTCGTAATCATCAAGACTCCAATGATTGCAACACCGAGTAAGTCATACATTTTATAGAGATAGACAGTTAAAATACCTGTTGGCAAAGTATATGTCATACTGATCAACAAGAAATAAAAACCCTCATCTAAAAATGATGATTTCTTTCCATAAAAAAAACACTTAATCAAATAATATATCAACTGGTTAACTAAAAAGTAAGTAACCATATAAGCTAGAATCTGAATGATATTAACATTTAAAAACATCAGACGATACGGGATATATATGCCTACAATTTGATAGCTTGCTGCTGATAAAATCGATACAAATAAAAAAGACAGTGAATTTAATGCCACACGATGATGTTCACATTTATTTTTGATTAGTTTAAGAATAACAAAGACAACTGCAACTTGCGTAAACATAACTTCAATATATAAACCAAACAGTAAATAAACCGCTAAACTAACTCCGAAAATCGGAAAAATTGACGATTTATTTATTTGAATTGGAAATACTGCCGTAGTAAGTGCTAATAAGATAAAGATTACTAGATTAGATAAATCGAATGTCTCCGTTGGATAATATTTATAAAATAGCGTTGTAATGATCGGTGGCCAAATAAACAACCAGATTCCCCATACTGCTATTTGTTTTTTCCTTGATATCATAAATTCACCTCAATTATGGCTAACAAAACGCTCAATTGAGTGAATACGTTTTGTTCATACTAAGTATAGTAGTTTATCATAAAATTCGCAATCCAAACTACTCATAAAAAAGGAATATGTTTCCTTTGTATATAACAAAAGTCATAATTTAGCCAAAAAAAACTGGCTACCCTGTTTTTGGGTAGCCGAGTTCCACTTACTTCCTTAATTCATTTAATCGATTAACAACTTTTTCTCGTTGCTCTAAATATTCTTGTTCTTTCGCTTTTTCTGCTGCGACTATTTTTTCCGGAGCTTTACTAACAAAACTCTCATTGTTTAATTTCTTCTGAACACGGTCAACTTCTTTATTTAATTTGACTAATTCTGCTTCAAGACGTGCAATTTCTTTTTCGTAGTCAATTAACCCTGCAAGAGGTAAGTACAATTCAGCGCCTGAAACAACTGCTGACATTGACTCATCTGGTGCAATCGCATCAACTGCGATTGTCAAATTGCCTGTATGACAGAATTTCTCTAGATAATGTTGATTATTTTTTAATTCATCAGCGATTTGTTCATTATTCGCTTTAATGACTAAATCTACAGGTTTAGACATTGGTGTATCAACTTCTGCACGAATATTTCTTACTGAGCGAATAATATCAACTAGGTGCTTCATTTCAGTTGCAGCTTGTTCATTAGTAAGCTCCTCGTTTACTTTCGGCCAGCTCGCTTGAGTAATCGATTCTCCTTCATGCGGAATATGTTGCCAAATCTCCTCTGTTACAAATGGCATGAATGGATGTAGCATACGTAAGATTTGATCTAATACATAAACGAGAATAGATCTTGTGGTTAACTTCGCTTGCTCATCTTCTCCATAGAGTGGGATTTTCGCCATTTCAATATACCAATCACAGAAATCATCCCAAATGAAGTTATACAGGTAACGACCTACCTCACCATAATCATAACGTTCACTATGGCGGTTAACTTGAGCAATTGTTTCATTTAATCGTGTTAAAATCCACTCATCAGCTACATTTTTCTGACCCTTAAGATCAATTGATTCTGTTGTTAAACCATCAAGGTTCATAATTACAAAGCGTGAAGCGTTCCAAATTTTATTAATAAAGTTCCAAGTAGATTCAACCTTTTCCCATTGGAAACGAACATCTTGGCCTGGTGATGAGCCTGTCGCTAAGAAGTAACGTAATGAGTCAGCACCATACTTTTCAATTACATCCATTGGATCGACACCATTGTTTAATGACTTACTCATTTTGCGTCCTTCTGAATCCCGCACTAATCCGTGAATCAATACATCTTTAAATGGACGTTTTCCAGTGAAATGTTTCGATTGGAAAATCATTCTCGCTACCCAGAAGAAAATAATATCATAGCCTGTAACGAGTGTATCAGTTGGGAAATAACGTGTAAAATCTTCATTCTCTACATCTGGCCAATTTAATGTTGAGAATGGCCATAATGCAGATGAGAACCACGTATCTAGAACATCTTCATCTTGCTTCCAGTTTTCGATATCAGCTGGTGCTTCTTTACCAACATATACTTCACCTGTTTCTTTATGATACCATGCTGGGATGCGGTGTCCCCACCATAATTGACGAGAAATACACCAATCTCTAATGTTTTCCATCCAACGTAAATAAGTACCTTCGAATCGTTCTGGGACAAAGTTAACCTTTTGCTCAGGATCTTGCTGCATGTTAACAGCTGCCTCAGCAAGTGGCTTCATCTTCACGAACCATTGTGTTGATAAATATGGCTCTACAACAACGCCAGTTCGCTCTGAATGACCAACAGAATGGACATGCTCTTCAATCTTAAACAACGTACCATCCTCTTGAAGATCTTTAACAATTTGCTTACGGCATTCAAATCGATCTAAGCCTTGATATTTACCAGCGTTTTCATTCATCGTACCATCTTCATTCATCACGAGGATACGTTCTAAATTGTGACGGTTACCGATCTCAAAATCATTTGGATCATGTGCTGGTGTAATTTTTACTGCGCCAGAACCAAATTCACGATCAACATAATCATCAGCAATAATCTCAATCTCACGACCAACGATTGGTAAAATTGCTTTCTTACCAATTAGATGTTGATATCGCTCATCTTTAGGATGGACTGCAATCGCAGTATCACCTAACATAGTTTCTGGGCGTGTTGTAGCTATTTCAATATAACCAGAGCCATCTTTAAGCGGATATCTCATATGATAGAAATGTCCAGGTACCTCTTCGTGAATAACTTCAATATCAGAAAGAGCCGTTTGTGTTGATGGATCCCAGTTAATAATATATTCACCACGATAAATTAAGCCTTCTTCATACAATTTAACGAAAACTTCTTTTACCGCTTCTGATAATCCTTCATCAAGAGTAAAGCGTTCTCGAGAATAATCTAAACCTAAACCGAGATTTTCCCATTGCTCACGAATATGATCAGCATAAATGTGCTTCCATTCCCAAGCTTTTTCAACAAACTTTTCACGGCCTAAATCATAACGACTAACGCCTTCTTCTCTTAACTTCGCCTCAACTCGTGCTTGTGTCGCAATACCTGCGTGGTCCATTCCAGGTAGATAAAGGACATCATAGCCTTGCATTCTTTTCATTCTTGTAATGATATCTTGTAAAGTCGTATCCCATGCGTGACCGATGTGTAGTTTTCCAGTTACGTTTGGCGGTGGAATCATAACTGTAAAAGGTTGTTTATCTGGATCTCCTGTTGCTTCGAAAAATTTACCCTCTACCCAATATTGATAACGACCTTTTTCAACAGCGGCTGAATCATATTTGGGTGGCAAATTATGTTGTTCTGTCATTTGCTATTCCTCCTATTAATTAAACACTTCAATTTTTTTCATTAAAAAACCCAACTCATCCATATAGAAAAAGGACGAATTGGGTTGATCATTCCGTGGTACCACCTTTGTTTACAGCATAAATAAGCTGTACACTCAATTGATTGATAACGGTTTTAAACCGGTTTAACCTACTGATCAGAGACGTTCAGCTAAACAACATCCAAGGCTACCTTCTGCGATAAATGACTTAGAAATCTTTCAGCATTTGATTTCCTCTCTAAAAGCTTTATTCGCATACTCTTCCTCTTCATCGTTATTAGTTAATTTGTAATCTAACAGTTATTTTATCCAATAACCACATGAAAAGTCAATATACTAACTCAAAAAAGTGATAACATCCGGTCATTCATGCATATAATACACCATTAGGTCAATGAAAGGGTGAGAAAATGTTTCGTAACAGACGTTTCAGAATCCCACCAGAATACCGTGAGTATCTCATAATTATCGAGAAAAGTTTAGTTCCAATCACAATTGTACAAATCGTTCGTGCAATTCTATTCCCTTCATTATTAGATATTGTACTATTAGGCATTTTTATTGGGGTATATATGCTAATATACTTAGATCTAATTTAATTAATACAATATAAATCCATTAAAATAAGTGTCGAAAATAATTTCCACACTTATTTTTCTTATATTTAATTAGGAATGTATAAAATTTGCCCTTGATTAACATCAGTCGTATCAAGACGATTAATTCGTTGTAATTTCGTTAAATTTACTTGATATTTTTCTGAAATGCTTTCTAACGTATCATCATTCTGTACAATGTAAATCTTTAATTGGGAGAAGCGTTCTTCAGCTTCATCAGGTTGTTCAAATAAATCAAGTAAGTATGTTGGATGCTCAATACGTTCTTCTTCTTGTTCAACATCATCACTATCAAATTCATCATCAAACGATGCTGTACGCGCTTCTTCTAGTACTTCCTCTTTTTTATCTACCGTGACACTCACTTCTGGTTTGACTTCTTCACGAGGTTTAAATGGCAGAACCTTTTCTTCAACTTCTACTTTTTCCTCTTTTACATCTATTTCTTCCTCTTCTACAGGCTCTGGCTCTTCTTCCTTAATTTTTAGATCGAATTCAACACGCTCATCTTCTTCAGTAACTTCATCGACTGCTTCGATAACTTCTTCAATTACCTCATCTAATGGTTCTTCTGTTTCAACCTGTCGATCATATTCAAGACCACCTATCTCAATCGTAGCCTCCAATATCATTTTTCGAGGATCTGGAATTTTGTAATCAAAGTGATCCACACTTACAGTTAAGTCTGATAGCTGACGAATTCGCTCATGAGGGATCGAGATATCAATTGGAAAATGATGAAGAAAATCACAAATGCCGTCCTCATCACGCTCTACTCGCTTAAAGTAACGCGCTTGAATTTCCTCTTCATCTTCAACATCTCGATCATCATCAACAAATACAGGTAAATACTCTCCTGTTAATGCAATAATTCCACGAATTGACACATAATCTGGATGTGATTCAATTGTAATCTCCGGATCAAGTCCAATTCCTAACATTTCTGAGACGCCTTCATTTCTATGAAAATATAACGTTTCAGTTAAATCAAAATGAAATGGCCTTACTTCTTTATCTGCCATCACCCTTCCTCCTTCTTTAAAAATTCCGCAGTTCCGATTTAAGTCAGAATACGTTCATTTCTCAGCTTAAAGACGTCGAGGATGTTTACAACAAATTAAATATAATTTAATCGGAATGTAGTATTATCAATCATTACAACAGTACACGTCTTCTATATCAGATATATGATTTTTACACAATAATATGCTTATCATCCCTATCAAAAGCTGATTTTCTTAATAAAAATATGAATCTTATATTTTAACTAATTGGGCAAATTACTATCAATCTGGTAAAATATACGATGATTAACCCCATCAGTTTGGAAAAATCCTTAAAAAAAGTTAGGTGATTAACTTGCGTAAACAAAACAGTATGGTTGCTTACTTATTAATTGGGATTGGTTTTTACTATTTATTAGAGCAATTATCTATCCCATTTCTTGAACCTTTAACAACTTGGCCAAGCTTATTAATTATTTTCGGAATTAGTTTACTCATACATAGTTACTTAAAGCGAGATTATGATAAGCTTTTTCCTAGTATTCTTGCATTAGGATTCGGTATTCACTACCATGCACTGACACTGTACCCTAATTGGCTTGATCATTGGAGTGTCTATGCAGTAATCCTTGGGATTGCATTTCTTTTGCGTTATCAGAAAACAAAAACAGGACTATATCCTGGTTTATTTTTATTATTGATTGGTTTATTTATGATCATTTCACTTACAAATAATCCATTTTCTGATTCTGTTGATGTATTGATCAAAGTTCTCGAGGATTACTGGCCAGTTGGCTTAATTGTATTTGGTGTTTATTTATTATTTAAAAAACGATAAGTCTAAAATACAGCTAAAATATAAAAACAGGAATCCAGTTTAATACTAGATTCCTGTTTTTATTTGCATTGGATTTTAAAATTGCTTGAAGGATAGTTTTTAAAGAGTTTAATTTATATTGCTACTCTCAGCAATATCAACTAAAACTTTTTACAAGCTAGACGTTTTTATGCTAAATATGCTTGAATCGCGTTCCAGGCTGCTTCTTTCCCCTGTGCTGTTTCGGATGAAAATGGGATAACTTGATCTCCTGGTTCGATTGATAAAGTTTCTTTAATTAACTTCACTTGCTTGTTAACTTGTCCTTTTTTAATTTTATCTAATTTCGTTGCGATGATAATGACTGGAATGTCGTAATGTTTTAAGAAATCATACATCATCACGTCATCATTTGTAGGTTTATGTCTAATATCAACGACTAAAATCGTTGCGCGAAGCGGTTCACGTTCAGAGAAATAGGTTTCCATCATTTTACCCCAAGCTTCACGCTCTGTTTTAGAAACTTTCGCATAACCATATCCAGGAACGTCAACAAAATAAAAGAATTCATTAATTAAATAATAATTTAATGTTTGGGTTTTTCCTGGTTTTGAAGAAGTTCTTGCTAAAGCTTTTCGATTGATCATTTTGTTTATAAATGATGACTTCCCAACATTAGAACGACCTGCTAGTGCGATTTCAGGTAAGTTTTCAGTTGGATATTGATTTGGTGAGACCGCGCTAATTGTAAATTCTGATTGTGTTACTTTCATTCTACACCTCCTTAAGTGCGTGTTCTAATACTTGATCTAGATGACTCACTGGAATAAAGTCAAGACTCTTACGAACACTGTCTGGAATGTCGACTAAGTCCTTTTCATTATCTTTTGGTAAAATTATTGTTGAAAGTCCAGCTCGATGTGCACTTAAAGCTTTTTCCTTTAGCCCACCTATTGGCAATACACGACCTCTAAGCGTAATTTCACCTGTCATACCAACTTCACGTCTAACTGGTCGGTTCGTTAAACTTGAGACAAGCGCCGTTGCAATTGTAATACCTGCTGACGGACCATCTTTAGGTGTTGCCCCTTCAGGAACGTGAATATGGATATCATGGGTTTGATAAAAATCAGGATCAATTGAAAGTTCCGTTGTTCGTGATCTAACATAACTTAAAGCTGCTTGTGCAGATTCTTTCATCACGTCACCTAATTTACCTGTCAAAGCAAGCTTACCTTTACCTGGAACAATACTCACTTCAATCGATAATGTATCGCCACCTGCAGCTGTATATGCTAAACCTGTTGCAGCACCAACTTGATCTTCAGTTTCCATCATACCATAACGATAGATCGGTTTACCTAATAAATTTTCTAACTGTTTTTTCGTAACGATAATACGTTTTTTCTCTTCTGATACATATAGTTTAGTTGCTTTGCGGCAAACAGATGCGACTTGTCTCTCTAATTGACGAACGCCTGCTTCTCGGGAATAACGACGAATTAACTGTGTAATCGCTTCATCACGAATTTGCAGTTGCCCTTTTGTTAATCCATGTGCAGCTATTTGTTTCGGAATCAAATGCTCCTTAGCAATGTGTAATTTCTCTACTTCAGTATAACCAGCAATTGAAATAATCTCCATTCGATCAAGAAGAGGTGCTGGAATCGTCTGTAAATTATTCGCTGTAGCAATAAACATGACATTACTTAAATCATACGATTCTTCAATAAAGTGATCACTAAACTGATGATTCTGTTCCGGGTCTAGTACCTCAAGCATAGCCGCAGAAGGATCACCACGAAAATCATTGGTCATCTTATCAATCTCATCTAACAAGATAACCGGATTTATCGTTCCTGCTTTTTTCATACCTTGAATAATCCGACCTGGCATTGCACCAACATACGTTCTACGGTGTCCTCTAATTTCAGCTTCATCACGGACACCACCTAGTGAGATCCGAATAAAACGACGATTAATTGCCCGGGCAATAGATTTCGCGAGTGATGTCTTTCCTACACCTGGCGGACCAACTAAACACAATATAGGACCGCGCAAACTATTTGTTAACTGCTGAACAGCTAAGTGCTCTAAGACACGTTCTTTAACTTTCTCTAAACCATAGTGATCTTCATTTAAGATACTCGTTGCGCGGTTAATATCTAGATCGTCTTCTGTTTCTTCAGTCCAAGGTAATGAAATTAACCAATCTAAATAATTCCTTATTACTGAGCTTTCCGCAGATGTTTGTGGAATTCGCTCATAACGGTCGAGCTCTTTCATTGCGACTTTTAAGACCCGATCTGGCATTCCACTTTGTTCGATTTTTTCTTGTAGATCAGCAATCTCACCAGACTTCCCATCTCGAGAACCTAATTCTTTTTGGATCGCTTTCATTTGTTCACGTAAATAATATTCCTTCTGTGTTTGCTCAATCGATTTCTTCACACGGCGATCAATTTTTTGTTCAAGTCGAAGGACTTCTTGTTCATTTGAAATTAACTCAATTAAGTCTTGCGCTCGTACTTCTACCTCTATCGTCTCTAATAATTGCTGTTTAATTGTAGATTTTAATGGTAAATGTGAGCTAATCACATCAGTTAAGCGTGATAAATCATCAATATCCATCAAACTACTATATGTCTCAGTGGAGAGTTTTTTTGATAAGCCCACGTATTTTTTAAATTGTGACATTAATGTTCGTACTAAAGCAATCCGCTTCGGTTCATCCAATAATGGTAAATCCGGCAGAGTTTCAGCTTCTACTGACATATACGGCAATTCTTGTTTATATGATAAAACTCTAGCTCTACTTGTACCTTCTACTAAAACTCGAACTGTTCCGTTTGGTAATTTAAGCATTTGTTTTACATATGATACTGTTCCAATTGAATTTAAATCTTCTTTCTTCGGCTCTTGAATCGCACTTTCCTTCTGAGAAACAAGTAAGATTTGTCTTTGTTCCATCATAGCCATCTCAAGCGCTTCTACAGACGCTTTTCTACCAACATCTAAATGCATCACAACTGTTGGAAATACAACCATCCCTCTTAATGGAAGTAACGGGATCGTTAATCGGCTTGCTTCACTCATTTTGATAACCTCCATCTATTGGTCAAGCTAGAAAGGAAAATCCCTTGCTTTATCACAACAAGGGATTTTTTAACATTAATTAAGCACTTTCTTTTGGTTTTTCTTCTGAAACAATTGTGCCATCTTGCGTGATTAAAGTTGGACGACCATTTTCAGTATCAATTGTTCCTTTAGTAATGATACACTTTTTAATATCTGATCGTGATGGTAATTCAAACATCACATCTAACATGATTGTTTCAATAATTGAACGTAGACCACGTGCACCTGTTTTTCTTTCCATTGCTTTTTCTGCAATTGCTTCAAGTGCCTCTTGGTCAAATTCTAATTCAACATTATCCATTTGGAATAAACGTTGATATTGCTTAACAAGTGCATTCTTAGGCTTTATTAAAATTTGAACCAATGCATCTTGATCAAGCGGCTCTAAGCTCGAAATAACCGGTAATCGTCCAATAAACTCAGGGATTAAACCGAACTTCAGTAAGTCTTCTGGTAGCACTTTTTGTAGTAATTCAGCTTTTGTCAATTCACTTTCAGAAGCCTCTGCATCAAAACCGATAACCTTTTTACCTAGACGGCTTTTAACGATTTGGTCGATACCATCAAATGCCCCACCAACGATAAATAGGATGTTCGTTGTATCAATTTGAATAAACTCTTGGTGCGGATGCTTACGTCCCCCTTGTGGCGGAACGCTTGCTGTTGTACCTTCAAGAATTTTCAAGAGCGCTTGTTGTACCCCTTCACCTGATACATCTCGAGTAATTGATGGGTTTTCTGATTTTCGTGCGACTTTATCAATTTCATCAATATAGATAATACCTTTTTCAGCTTTTTCAATATCATAATCAGCTGCTTGAATCAATTTAAGTAAAATGTTCTCAACGTCTTCACCAACATAACCTGCTTCTGTTAGTGATGTCGCATCAGCAATAGCAAATGGAACATTTAAAATTCTCGCTAAAGTTTGGGCAAGTAATGTTTTACCACTACCCGTTGGTCCGATCATGGCAATGTTACTTTTTGATAATTCCACATCGTCTCGATGATCTAATGTATTAATACGTTTATAGTGATTGTAAACAGCTACTGATAAGCTCTTTTTCGCTTTATTTTGGCCGATTACATATTCATCTAAAATTGCAGCAATATCTTGTGGTTTGGGTACATCAGTAAATTCAATATCTTGATCGATGCCTAGCTCTTCTTCAACTATTTCAGCACAAAGATCGATACATTCATCACAAATATAAACACCAGGTCCAGCTACTAGCTTACGAACTTGTTCCTGAGTTTTACCACAAAAAGAACATTTAAGTTGTCCTTTATCTTCATTAAACTTATACAAAATTCTTCACCTCTCTATAGAAACTAACCTTCACTATTATTGGATAGACAATCTTGATTCTCTATTTTTATATTTCCAAAGTTTAGATTTTAGCTTTAACTTATCATAACAAATAAGAAAACAGATTTAAAATATTTACTCTTCTTGTCCTTATTTTAGTCTTTCCCAATTGATAAAAGCTTAAACGAATTAAAGAAAGTCTGTGTATAATAACATATGTATGTAAAAAAACGTAGTGAAAAGTATTAGGGTGTCACTTATGTAAGTATATTTATTATGAGTTAGAGAAAACAAGGAGTTGTTGCTCCTTGTTTTCTCTGTTTTTATAAATTATTTAACTTTGCTATTTTCTAATAAGAAATCAATTGCTTTAGTGAATTTTAGATCTTCTTTTAACATGTCAACATTTCCGCCAAGCATTTGTTTAATTTGCTCAACTTCCATTTTGTACATGTTAGCCATTGATTCAAATTCTTTTTCAACGTCTTCATCAGTAACTTCTAAACCTTCTTGCTCATAGATAGCTTCTAAAACAAGGTTTGTTTGAACACGTTTGCCTGCATCTTCACGCATTTGCTCTTTAAGTTGGTCTTCATCTTGACCTGAGAATTGTGTATACATTTCAAGAGTCATACCTTGTTGTTGAATGCGTTGTTCGAATTCACGTAACATACGGTCAACTTCATTTTCAATCATAACTTCTGGAATGTCGATTTCTGCATTTTCAGAAGCTTGATTAATTAATGATTCGCGTTTTTTGTTCTCAGCAGTTGTTTTCTTTTGATTTTCTAGGCGTTCTTTAATTTTTTCAGTAAGTTCTGCTAATGTTTCAACGTCTTCATCAACATCTTTAGCAAACTCATCATCTAATTCTGGTAATTCTTTAGCTTTAATTTCATGAATTGTTACTTTGAAAACTGCTTCTTTACCAGCTAGGTCTTCAGCGTGATAATTTTCTGGGAAAGTAACATTTACTTCTGTCTCAGCATTGTTTTCTTTACCGATTAATTGATCTTCAAATCCTGGAATAAATGAACCTGAGCCAATTTCTAGTGAGTGGTTTTTACCTGCTCCACCTTCAAATGCTTCATCACCGATAAAGCCTTCAAAGTCGATAACAACTGTGTCGCCTTCTTCAACAGTTCCTTCTTCTTTTACAACTAATTCTGCTAGACGTTGACGCTCTTTTTCGATTTCAGCATTAACATCTTCGTCAGTTACTGTAGTGTCTTCTTCTTCTACTTCAAGGCCTTTATAGTCACCTAATTTTACTTCTGGTTTTACAGTTACTTCTGCTGTAAAGATTAGTGGTTGACCTCTTTCAATTTGAGTAATATCAATTGATGGTTGATCTACAGGTGAAATTCCTGTTTCTTCTACGGCAGTTGTGTAAGCTTCTGGTAAAACAATATCAACTGCATCTTGATACAATGATTCAACGCCAAAACGTTGTTCGAATAGTCCTCGTGGAACTCTTCCTTTACGGAAACCAGGTAATTGTACATCCTTAACTACCTTTTTGAATGCTTGGTCTAATGCTTCATTAAATTTATCTGCTGAAACTTCAACAGTTAGGGTTCCTAGATTACCTTCTTTTTTCTCCCATGTAGCTGTCATTCTTATTCCCTCCATTAATACGTATATAAATTCTATTTGCCGTTCATTCATGGTTCTACAAAATGAGACGATTCCGAACGCAAATTACAACCATTCCATTATACCACAAACATGTTGCGATTCAACAATTAGAATTAACAAAGATTTAGGTCATTTTCAGATTATATTCTTCATTCTTCTATTATTGAAAAGTAGATTTTTTCTAGTTCGATAATTTGATTTGCCATCGTCAATATCTCTTTTGAGTAATATTCTTCTGTCAGTTGAGATTTGGATTCAAACGAACTCTCGACGATTGCAATCATGGCATCTCTAGTTAACATTAAATCAGACATTTTCGGCGTTAGTGGATACAATACATAGAAAAAGCGATCAATTAATTGTTCACACAATTGATAAAAAGTTGGATTTTGTTGTTCATACTCTTCCATTACTTCCCCGAAGGCAATTCGAAACGGGTGATCGTTTTTAAATGGAAACGTACTAGGATTAATTTCTACCTCAGTATTAAATTTAATCACTTTAAACGATTGATCAATTGATTTTGCTTGTAACAAGCCTACAATGACTGTTTTTATCACTGGGTTTACTTTCTGATCTATCAACATTTTTTCGAACAATGATATGTAAGGTGTGATATCAGCATTTTGTAAATGATTAACTAAATGCCACTGTGCTAAACTGTCATTCGCCTGAAAAGCCTCAATTAATTCACGTTTTGTAATTTTTTCTTCTTGTTCAATTTGTTCATTTACTAATGGACGATTTACTTCATATAATTTTTCAAACTGACTTCTTAATATAGAAGGAATTTTTTCAGTGCTTAAAGTCTCTTCCAATAATTTTGCTACATCTTTATGTTTATGAAATTGAAACAACAAAGTGGCGTATACATTTATGTATGAAAAGTAATGTTCATCTTTTCTTGCGATTAAGTCTTCACATAGCTCTTCAGCTTCATCTTGTCTTCCCAGTTCAATTAAGCTCGTCAATTTCCCTAACAATATCGCTTGATCAGTAATTCCGAAGTCTAGCAGCTCTTGAAAGTAATCGATCGCTTTTTCATAATTTCGTTCGTGCATTGCATGAAAAGCTTTTTCCTCAAGATTTTTCTTTTGTTTAGGAAATAGAACTATATTGTCATGTCGTTCCCGCATTATAACCCTCCTTTCATTAAAAGCATCTTTGTCTTAAAGTTATTCTTCCCTTTGAAAGAAAATTCAAACCAATCGCCAATTTGTTACTTCCCTCTTGATGAAAATATTATGTATATTATTTTTACAATAGTCTTTAATTTACTATTTCATGAAAATAATTTCAATTCAATAGTTACACTATTATAGCTTATTCTGAATTACACCTGCAATAAAGAACAACTATAATCAAGTATGTTTTTATTTGATTAGTCAATATTATTAATGATTAAACTAAAGGAGTTGAAAATATGGATGCTGTAAGAGCCCAAGAAATTGTGATGATACCTGATATGGTGCATGTTACTTATCAAGGTCAGAAGGTTTTTATTGAGCACGTCGATGAAGATCAAGAATTAGCAACGATACACCCATTAGACAACCCCGAGGAAAAAATCAGCGTATCAGTTGATCAACTAGTCGAGCATTAAGTTTTAAACCTGCAAAGCAAATTGATGTTATGTAATCCATCCGTTTTTAAACATCGTCTCTTAATTTGAGGCGATGCTTTTTAGTTTAGCGTGAGATCTTTAACGAATCGGTTTAAATTTGGGTTGAGGGTTGATGATTGTGGCGAGATTTTTAATATTTGTGCGCTTTTTGTGGCTAAAAGTTCACGATTTGGGTGGAATCATTAACATTTGAGCATCTTCTCGGGAGAAAAGTTTAAGATTTGAGTGGAATCGTTAACGTTCCAGCACTTTTCTAAGCCAAAGGTTTACGATTTGGGCTGAATCCTTAACGTTTCGGCTTTATTATCTGTCAAACGTTTACGATTTAACCGAATATTTAACCTTTCTGCAATTTTCCCTGTCAAAGGTTCACGATTACAGCGGAATCTTCAACCTTTGTGATCTTTTTATGGCGAAACGTTAATGATTTGGGCAGAATCGTTAATGTTTTAGCATTTATCTAAGCCTAAAGTTAACGATTTTAAGCAAATCTTTAATGTTTCAGCAGTTTTTATGACAAAAAAATAAAGATTATAGCGGAATCTTCAACATTTGAGCAATTTTTCGACCCAAACGTTGAAGATTCCTAGTTAACCCATAGTTACATTGATTTAGCCGCTTCCTCATACTCAGTATAATATGACGCTGGGCCAAGTCGCTTTAAAATATAATTTTTATTTAGAGCTTTTCTAACTGTGTTAATCGAAACGAGCTTTCCCGATCCGCACCACTGATAAATATTATTAATCCTTAGCTTCTTCTCAGGAAAAAGAAAACGAAACTCTTCTATATTAGCTAGGACTGCCTCAATATTTGAAGAGACTTTTTTGCAATGCTGGCACTTCAACTTATTTGGACTAAACTTACCCATATAAGAATAACAATCAAAACAAATTACACCTTTTTTTAATTGATCAAAATCATAGCTAAAGCGAGTTTCATGCCGATTAGTTAAAAGTCGCTTGGTTAATAATTGATTAGCCAGTTTATGGTGCATTTGACTTAACTGATGAGATTCACTTTTTAACGATTTAATAAAGCGGTTAATTTGTGTGGGGAAAATCATTTCTGTATTGAGCGGGGCTTGATACAGGGTGAACTCTTGGTTGATAAAAACAAGTCTCGCGTTGACTTTAATATTAAAACCAACGCTTTGAAGAAATTGTCTTAGGAGTGAGGCGCAGCGATTCAGCTGTAGCAGTGGGTTGCGAATTTCTTTACCGTATATATTTTTAAATAGTTGTCCATCAAGATAATAGTCACCTTCTAAATTTTTCACTTCTAATAAATAAAGTTGATTTTCAAAAATCAACAACGTATCCACTTGAAAAATTGAATGACCTATTTCCAAAGTTAAATCTCGTAAAATCAAAACCTCCTCCGGTAATTCCTCTAATCGCTGATCTAGTTTTCTCTCCCCTTCCAATCCTTTTTCTAAGCTCAAATAATATTGATACTCATCCTTTGATAAGGCACTCCGCAGATTTAAAGATCGAAGTGTCCTTAGCTCATTTGATATTACGCGTTGATTGATAAACATTGCTCACTTCCTTTCTGTAAAAATATCATAGAATAATTTATTAATCGATTCAAATTGACAAATTAGCGAATCAACGGGATTATAAGGTTAGTTCTAATAAAATTTTAAATCAAAACAACAAAACACCTTAAATAATTAACGCAAAAATTTGTTTTCATTTTAAAAAAATTTGCTATAATAATCTATGTCAGGTAAGATTTTATTAATTTTTTAAATAAAAATGAAAAAAGTAATTGACAACAGATTGAAAAGTGACTATAATAAATCTTGTCCGTTAAAACAGACGAAAAAAATATGAATTATGCGGGTGTAGTTTAATGGTAAAACCTCAGCCTTCCAAGCTGATGACGAGAGTTCGATTCTCTTCACCCGCTCCAATTATGTCCCAGTAGCTCAGCAGGATAGAGCAACGGCCTTCTAAGCCGTCGGTCGGGCGTTCGAATCGCTCCTGGGACGCTACTAAGAACCCTTACAAACATTGAGTTTGTGAGGGTTTTTCCTTTTACCAAAAAACTTAATTCTTTTATCGTGTGACAAACATGTGCCATTTTTAAAATACAACTTTCTTTTTTATCATTAGGAAAGCCTTGCAAATATTGATTTTGCAAGGCTTTTTGTTCTTCCATAATTTGTTAGTGGAATTTTTTTATACAAGCGTCACTTTTTATTCTTCAGGATCGTCACTTTTACATTTTACTTGTTTGTACAGTTGATTACCAAAAACTGCTGATCCACTCACTAAAATCCCCTGAATAACACTGTCAAAACTAAAACCAATCATCCCAACCGCAAATACAACACCTATTACAAGTAAGATATAAGGGATTAACCAATCTTGAATATTCGGAGTATCTTTAATAATTTTCCCTAAAATCATCAAAGTAGGGATTATTACTAATGCATCTTCAATTAGATATTCTTTTAGTAAATCTACCATAATATATCACTCCTTTCCCTTTATCAATACGCTTTTAGGCTTGGCTTAATGACGTCATTTTACATGGTGATATGCTTGTTTTTTAAAACTTGGTCACAACTCCCGATAAACAAGAAAAAAAGCCGGGTCTATTGACCACGGCTTGATTTACTAAAAATTAAACACTACAAAATATAATTAATAAGGAACCATAAGATCCCGAAAAAAACAATCAATATTGCTGCTTATTTGATAAATGCAACAGCAACTCTACTAGGATCGCTTTTCGTTTCTTTGCGTTCTTTCTCTTTACGCTCATCCATGTTGTTCACCTCAATAATCAGAATTTATATTACTGATTACTGAATAACTCTTGAAATTATTACTAAAAATGACTAAACCAATTTTGTTGAAAAAGCTAGATCCTTAACTTCTTCACTATTGAGTCGGTAAAAGTGTACTTCATACTCATTGGCATCATTCCATTCTAAAAGAGCATAAGTTTCTTCTTTTCGACCACGTGGGTAACGAATACTCCCTGGATTAATGACAAGCTGATTTCCAATTTTTGTTGCACCAGCACGATGCGAATGACCATGGCAAATGATTCTTGCATGAAGCTCACTTGCACGATATGTAATGGGGTCTAAGGTGAAATTAATATTATGCATATGACCATGAGCAACATAAAAAGTCGTCCCTTTAACATCAAAAACAAGTTCTTCAGGAAAATCAATATCAAAATCGGTATTACCACCCACTCGTTTAAATCCTTGAATAGGCAATTGATGATAATCCAATTCTGAATCGCCGCAATGAATCATTTGATCAACTTCATCTTGGTAGCGATTTTTAAGATTCAGTAATTCCTTCATCCAACCATGACTATCACTAACAATTAAAACTTTTGGCATCAGTCAAAACCTTCTTTCCCCTCTAATTCTAACCAAGCTGCCATTTCTTTTAATGCCTTACCACGATGACTTATACGTCCTTTTTCCTCTGGTGATAATTGTGCCATCGTCAAATTATAGCCATCGGGCATAAAAATAGGATCATAGCCAAATCCATTTTCTCCTATCGGCTCTTCAACAATGACACCACTACATTTCCCATACTTAACGATAGTTTCCTTACCAGGTACTGCAAAAGCCAAAGCACAAATAAACGATGCTCCACGCTTTTCTAAAGGTACACCTTCTAGCTCACTTAATACCTTCTCAATATTGCGTTGATCGTCCTTATCGCTTCCTGCATAACGTGCCGAATAAACACCTGGACGTCCATCTAAATAATCAATTGATAAACCAGAATCATCTGCTAAAACAGGTAAATTCATCTGTTCAGCAATTCCCTCTGCTTTTAAGATAGCATTTTCCGAAAAAGTCTCACCTGTTTCTTCAATATCTTCAATAGAAGAGTCAAGATCTAATAATGAAATAATTTCAACACGATCTTGATCAAAAATTGCTCTAAAGTCATCTACTTTTCCTTTGTTTTTAGTTGCTATTAAAATCTTTTTCATGATTTTCCCTCTTTTTTCCCGATCCTTTCAGCTAGTTCTCCTAAAGCATCTTTCTGAATTTGGAAAATTTCTTCGATACCTTTCTTGCCTAGTTCAAGCATTTTCTCTAGTTCCTGATAAGAGAAGCTTGATTCCTCTCCAGTACCCTGAAGCTCGACAAATTCATTCTTTCCTGTCATGACAATGTTCATATCTACCTTAGCTTCAGAATCTTCAACATACTCTAAATCCAATACTGCTTCACCATCTGGTAAAATTCCAACAGAAATTGCACCTAAATAGTCCGTAATTGGCAGTTCTTCAATTGCCTCTTGCTCAAGCAGTTTCCCTAAAGCAAGTACAACAGCAACAAATGCACCAGTAATTGATGCAGTACGTGTGCCGCCATCTGCCTGAATAACATCACAATCTACCCAAATTGTTCTTTCACCGATCTTATCTAAATCGACTACTGCTCTTAAAGCACGGCCAATTAATCTCTGAATTTCCATTGTACGTCCAGAAACTTTACCGCGGGAAGATTCTCGGATGTTTCGTTGTTCAGTTGCTCGCGGTAGCATCGCGTATTCAGCTGTAATCCATCCCTTACCTTGTCCTCGTAAAAATGGTGGTACGCGATCTTCAATACTCGCATTACAGATTACTTTTGTTTCACCTATAGAAATCAAAACAGAACCCTCAGGATGTGTAATAAAGTCTGTTATGATTGATATTGGTCGTAATTCATTTGAATTTCTATTATTTGGTCTCATTTGACAATCCTCCTATTCTAAACAATCGTAACATATTTTTAGCTCAATCGATAATTTCATTCGAAAGTTTTTTAAAAAAGGGTAAAAAAAAAGCTGATAAATCAGCTTAGAAACGACCAGTAGGAACAAATGACTCGCGTGTGACTGGTTCACTATATGGAATGCCGTGTTCATTAAAAATTTGTTCAACATTCTCAACACTAATAGAAACACCATTTACATCAGGTAAATCCGTTAAAGTTAAAACTAATGTTTCAATTACTTCATCAGCAATATAAGCTTCATTTACATCAGCTAAGATTTCCTCAGTAAACTCAATTGTCATAATTCCTTCATCTGTAACGCTCACATCGATTAACTCGATATTCGGATTAAACACATGAAGTAATTTTGATTCATAAGTCGGTCCACTTAGTAGTGCTTCAACGATACCACGATTTAAATCATCAGACTCAATATGTTGCGTAACTGGAACATAGTACATGTTTGCACCCATTTGCGCTGGGTAATAGATTGTAACTGCCTCACTATTAATTAAATCGACTGCGTCTGTATCAAGAATATTAATTCCATTTGCACGACTATAGCCGTCGCGAATTGGCGTTCCATTTACAGGCATTGAATTTTGCTCAAATCCATTCACCCATAACTTCACACGTTCTACACTATCAAATTCCGTAAGTGTATACGTCATCGCTTGAATAATTTGTTGTTCCTTAGAGCCATCATACTCTAAAAACTCTTCAGACAAATCGACTACTAATGTACCATCTTCCTCTAAATTCAAACCAAGTACTTCAGTACCGGCAGGCAATACAGCTTCAAAGCCGTTAGGTAATAGATTCGTAATCGGTCCACCTTCTACTAAATATTCAACAGCTTGCGCAGCAACTTCATTTGTTTCTAGTTTTGGTAACTCAAATGTATGAGGTACCACTACTCCTTCTTTACTTAACAAATACAGTCTTCGTGAAACAGTTTCAGCTGATAAATCAGACGCATCCTCCTCCGAATCCTCAGTCAGCTCGTCCTCTACCAAATCTTGCGGTGCATCCATATCCTCTAAGTCGTCTTCCTTTGATGAATTACACCCTATAACAAAAAATAAAGTAGCGACAATTAATAAAAGTTGCATCGTTCGTTTCGTTAGTACTCGTATATTCATACGTACCCTCCTCTAGATGGTTTGTACTAATATGTATACGAGCCCTTTTTATAAATTAGACCTGCTTGTATTAAAAAACAAGTAGTTAAACTACTTGTTATCAATAGTTTGATTAATGACGACGTGTTTAACATTTTCCACCGGTTCATCCATCCAAACATTTGCGATTTGTTGAAACAGTTGAGCGGATCCTGTAGTGAAAAATTCATGCTGAGGCTGTCGATCACCTCGATACGCCAACTGGTTATAAGATAGTATCGTACTCACTTCTCGAGCTGTTTCTTCACCTGAAGAAATAATTTGAACTTGGTTACCCATCTCTAATTGAATCTGATCAGAAATAATCGGGTAATGAGTACAGCCTAGTATCAATGTATCAAGATTCTTTACCTGCTTTAACGAAGCTAATGATTCGCTGACAACTTCTTTCATTTCATGACTTGAAAAATCTCCACGTTCTACTAACGGGACAAATTGAGGACAAGCTAAGCTACTAACAGAAATCTTCGATGAAATTTGTTGAAGCGCCTGTGGATATGCTTCACTTTTAATCGTCCCTTCAGTCCCAATGACTGCAACTTCTTTTGTCTTTGTCACCTTAATTGCTGCCCTAGCACCCGGTTGAATAACACCAATTACCGGAATATCCAGCTTTTCCTTTAATAAGTCTAATGTAAATGCAGTTGCTGTGTTACACGCGATTACGAGTAACTTAATCTTCTTTTGCATTAAAAAGTCTACCATTTCTAATGTAAACTGAATCACTTCTTGTTCCGGTCGTGAACCATACGGACAGCGAAGCGTATCGCCTAAATAAATAATCTGTTCTTTTGGTAATTGACGCATTAATTCACGAGCTACAGTTAGACCACCAACCCCTGAATCAATCACTCCTATTGGTTGATCCAATTTTATCCCTCATTTTCTAACATTCTATTTATTTTCAAGATCTTTTTTCATTTTTTCTAGTAAAATTTTTAATAATTCATCGAGCATATCCACCTTATCAGTTGCTACATCTGATAGTACCTCACTTAAGTAAATTTGGCGCATTTTTATCACTTCACAAATAATTTTATGTCCGACTGGTAAGAGATGAATTCTTACAACACGTCGATCTTTCTCATCTCGTTTACGTTCAACTAACTTATTCCGCTCCATTCGATCTATTAAGTCCGTTGTCGTGCTAAAAGCTAAATTTAATTTGTGCGACAATTCACCGATTGTCAGATCTCCTTCTTCTAGTAACCACTGTAATGCAATAAACTGTGGTGTCGTAATCGAATAGTCTTTTAAAATCTCTCTACCTTTATGTTTTATTATACCGTTTATGTATCGTATATTTCGCTCTATCATAGCAATTGAATTTCCTTCACATTCCACCGTTACCTCGCCTCCTTTAAGATTTTATTTTCTCATTGTATCATAACATTATTTAAGGACAGAAGGTACTCTGAAGTTTGAATTGGGGGTTTATTATGTTTGTTAGTAGAGTTGGACTATGGGGAAAAATGTTGCTAGTGAAGGTGCGCGTTTAGTGTCTATGATGCTAGTATAGTTTCATGGACACATCTAAGTTAAATTATATACAATGAATTTAAGGAGGATGTGTCACAATGAATCAAAGAAAACATGGTCATCGGTATAATGATGACTTCAAAAAAATGTTGGTTGATCTTTATCATTCTGGAAGTTCTGTAAAGGATTTAAGTAGCGAATATGGCGTTTCTGAAGTTACTATTTATAAATGGATCAAGGACTTTACTCCAGTTGAAGGTGTTGATGGCAAAGAAGTGACACCTAAAGAAGTCGATGCCATTCAAAAAGAATACCTTCGCTTAAAACAGGAGCTTGAAATCTTAAAAAAGGCTATGGCCATATTCGCAAGAAAGTAAACAACAGTGAACTGACAGAGTTTATTTCAGAACACAAAGATGACTATCCTATCGCTACAATGTGTCAAACGCTTGATATACCAAGGTCTACCTATTATGAATCATTAACTAAAACAGAATCAAATCGTGATCGTGAAAACCGTGAATATACTGATAAAATCAGACACATTCATGAAGAGAGTAAAAAACGCTACGGTGCACCTAAGATTTCACAAGGCGTTAGAAAACAAGGCTATTCAATCAGTTTAAAACGCGTTCAACGCCTGATGAGAAAGGCTGGGATTAAGTCTATCACTGTAAAGAAATTTCGACCAACCGCTAGTAAACAAAAGGTTGTAGAAAAGGAAAATATCATCAACAGGGATTTTTCCACGACAACGATTAACGAGAAATGGGTTGGCGATATCACCTATATTCATACGTTTCGTCATGGTTGGTGCTACCTTGCATCTGTATTAGATTTGCACACTAAGAAAGTGATTGGTTACTCTTTTTCGCGATCAATGACAACAGAGATGGTAAAAAAAGCTTTAGAGAATGCTTATTGAATTTGGCCATGTACTCGGACTAGCTCATTTTAATAATGCTTACCAGATTATGCGCCCAGATCCTACAACTAGATGGATTAAAACGCCTAGTGTTGATGAGCTTAATGCGGTTGATTGGATCAATTCATATTAGTTATAAAAATTCATTAGGAGGTTAACCTGTGCGAAAAAATAGTTTAATACTTCTTATTTTCATTGGATTATTAATCATCGGATGTAGTAATGAAAAAAATTCAACAACTAATGAAAGCGTAATGCCACAAATTGTTCAAGGGGCATTACGAGAAGTTACCCTTGAACAAGCAACAGAAGAAGCAGATATCATTGCCAATATCACAATAACAGATATTGCTGATGTTGTAGAAGTCAGTTTTGATGAATGGACAACTCATGAATACACAATATACGAGGCAAAAATTAACCGTTACTTTTATGATGACCTTAGTTACGGAGAACAAATCAAGTTCTTACAACCTGGTGGGCCTAATTGACAATTTGATAATGATCCATTACTCGAAGTGGGAGAAACTTATATTGTCTTTTTAGATGAACGAGAAGATACTTACCTAGGAAGAAATTTAGCAATAACCGGTGGACCCCAAGGAAGGTATAATAAAGTAGGTGATGTATTTGTGAGACAAGTTAATCCTATCGGTGATAATGGTTTGAAAGAATTGACAGAACGTGAATTAATCCAAACATTAAACGAGCGCAATGAAGAATTAAACATTGATTTAAGTATAATAGAATAATACAGAAAACTTAAATAATAATCCTTTATCTTATTCAAAGACCGCTTTGTATTTACAGTAGTCCCTCGTCCCTCTATTGAGAGCTTTTATTCCGTTACATTTGAACACAGGCTCTTTAACCACATCAAGTCATATCATACTTGTTGATCTTTATCTTATTAAAGTATAAAACCTTAATATTAGAAGAGACATTACTAATTTTAAATTAAATAACAAGTAACTTACCACTGAAATTAATAGACCTAGTGTAGATGAGGTAAATGCAGCAAACAATATAAATTATTAAAATAATTTAGGAGGTTGCTTTGTGAGAAAAAGTTATTTATTCATTGCTATTGTCGTTAGTTTATTGCTTGTTGGGTGTAATCATACAGAAGATTCAACTATTAATGAAAATACAGAACCAACTATTGTTTATCCATCACGAATGACCTATTCACTTAGGGAACTAACTAAAGAAGCTGAAATTATCGCTGAGCTCACAGTAACTGAGCTCGTTGAAGTTATAGAAGTTGAACATCATGAATTCTTTACGCAAGAACACTCTGTTTATAAAGCAACAGTTAATAACTATCTTCATAACGAACTTGGTTATGATGATGAAATTGAAGTTTTACAAGTCGGTGGACCAAATTGGAGATATAGTGATGATCCACTTCTCGAAATTGGTGAAACCTATCTTCTTTTTCTAGATAATAGAGAAGACCCTAATTTGGGTACGAATTTAGTCATGACTGGTGGTCCAACAGGAAGATTTAATAAAATTGATGATGTTTATGTCAGACAGCTTGGTCATACGGGTGAAGGTAACTTAAGTCGATTGACTATACAAGATTTAGGTAAAGCAATCAATGATGTAAGTGAAGAAATTAACATTGATTTAAGTATATTAGAATAATAAATTAAAAAGTAACCGACTTCCTTAAAAAGAAGTCGGTTTTTGTTAGAGCTTTAGCTCTCCCATACGCAAAAGCTCAACAACAGCTTGCGCTCGCCCCTTTACACCAAGTTTCTGAATTGTATTAGAAATGTGATTTCTTACAGTTTTTTGGGATATGAATAGTTCATCTGCAATATCTTTCGTCGTTTTATCTTGTACGAGTAATTCGAAAACTTCTTTCTCACGTTTCGTTAATATTTGCTTCGGCTTGTAGTCGTGTTCTTTCAAGTCTAGACCCCTCCTTGCTGTCATTAAAGTTGCGGCTTTAGAGGGTATTAATACATGTAGTCATGGTATTTTATGTTGTAGTTTTGTTTCTGTGAAGGTGAATGAAACAAGTTTTGAAATAGTTTTTTAAAAAATTGCATTTTACATAAGTCGCAACAATGAAAGATATTGCAAACAAGCCCTGTAAAGGTGATAATGATTATAGGTATATATTTAGGGGGCTTTTGTTATGCAAAGAAATATTGAACAGATAGATAAAATCGTAAATGAAATCGAAACGACGGGCTCAGGTTATGATTTGTTAAGGTATGTTGCTTTGCCTGATCTGCTTGGAAAGGATGCTCCTCTTATCCTATATGTTATGGGTAAGAATTTAGCACGTGCACAGTCATTTGAGTCGATTGACCAGATTAGTGAGTTTTTTAAAAAAGTTGGTTGGGGAACTTTGGAGCTAATTAAAGAAAAAAGAGCAGAGCACATCTTTAAATTACAGACACGCGTGATCACAGAACGACACCGCTTAGGCATTGCAACAGATTATCGACTAGAGGCTGGCTTTTTAGCTGCGGCGATGGAGCAAATTCTCTCCTTTCAGTGTGAATGTGTTGACGAAGAAAAACCTCGAAAAAATTTCGTAGAATTACGCGTTCAGCACTACCGTTAATCGAATCATAAATAAAAATGAAGCGCCTATCATCATAATGATTAGGCGCTTATTTTATGTTTCGTCATGTTCATTCAAATATTGTTGAATCATCTTGGCTGTTGGCTCTGGGATTCCAAGGCGTTTAATTGTTTCAAGTGGGGCATCTTTTATTTCAGTAATTGATTTAAAGTGTGTTAATAATAGATTGCGTCTTTTAACGCCCACTCCAGGTATGTCATCTAAGATTGATTTAAATGCACTTTTGCCTCTTAATTGGCGGTGGAATGTGATTGCAAAGCGGTGTACTTCATCTTGGATTCGTTGAATTAAATAAAATTCTTGTGATTTTCGATCAAGATTAATCACTGTTGGAGGGTCGCCATATAATAACTCGCTCGTTTTATGACGCTCATCTTTTGCTAAACCACACAATGGGATATCAAGTCCTAGCTCATCTTCAAGTACACTTAGAGCTGCTGACATTTGTCCCTTACCACCATCAACAATAATTAAATCTGGCAGTGGTAAATTTTCTTTTAAAACTCTCGTATAACGACGTCTAATGACCTCTCGCATTGTTTCATAATCATCAGGGCCTTCAACGCTTCGAATTTTGTATTTTCGATATTCCTTTTTATCCGGCTTTCCGTCGATAAATACGACCATTGCTGAAACAGGGTCTGTTCCTTGAATATTCGAGTTGTCAAATGCTTCAATCCGGATTGGTGTTTGAATATTTAATTTTTCACCTAATCGTTCAATTGCCTTAATTGTTCGTTCTTCGTCTCGTTCAATTAAAGAGAATTTTTCTTCGAGGGCAATTTTCGCATTTTTACCTGCGAGTTCAAGTAGGTCTTTGCGTTTACCTCGATACGGAATCGTTACATCGACTTCAAGTAATTGTGATAATAGCTTATAATCAACTGGGGCTGGAACGAGTACTTCTTTAGGTCGAATATGATTGTGATGTAAGTAAAATCGACCAATAAATGTGACAAATGTTTCTTCTGCATCATTATAAAAAGGAAAAATTGACACATCTCGTTCAATTAACTTACCTTGTCGGATGAAAAAGACTTGAACGCACATCCAGCCTTTATTGTAGCTATAATTAAAAATATCACGATCAATCCGATCGCTTAGAATCATCGTTTGGCGTTCCATGATCACATCAATGTGCTGAATCTGATCACGAAGCTCTTTGGCTCGTTCAAAATTAAGATCGTCACTAGCTATTTGCATTTTTTCTTGTAGCTGCTTCCTAATAGCTTGATGATCTCCATTTAAGAATGAAACGACATCCTTTACAATCGCTAGATATTCTTCTTCAGATGGTGGTGTATCTGCACAGGCTAAGCACTGGCCTAAATGATAATACAGGCAATATTGACCTGGCTTATTGTTGCACTTTCTTAACGGATAAATCCGATCTAATAATTTTTTCGTTTCTCTTGCGGCTAGCACATTTGTATATGGCCCAAAATACTTCCCTTTATCTCTTATTACTTTTCGAGTAATGATTAAGCGTGGGTGGCGTTCGTTTGTTACTTTTAAGTAAGGGTAGCTTTTATCGTCTTTTAGTAGCACATTGTAGCGTGGATCATATTTTTTAATTAAGTTCATTTCTAAAATTAGTGCTTCAATTTCCGATGATGTGACCACATATTCAAAATCTACAATCTCTTGGACGAGTCGTTGTGTTTTTTGATCGTTTGCTCCAGTAAAGTATGAGCGTACACGATTTTTTAGTTTTTTTGATTTACCGACATAAATAACCGTCCCATTTTTGTCTTTCATCAAATAGCAACCTGGTTCTGCAGGTAAAACGGCTAATTTTTCTTGAATAGTCGTTGTTGACATACTCTAACACTCCATTATTAACAAGTAAATAGTATTTAAATAATTATAACATAAGTCCTTTTAAATATTACCGTTCGCTTGATTTGGCCTAATGAAAAAGATCACACCACTCAAAGAGTAAATGTGATCTTAATAAAATTATACATATTGTTCGATACGTGCTTGAAGGAGCTCTTTCGGTTGGAAACCAACAACTTGGTCTACAATTTCTCCATCTTTAAATAGAATTAATGTTGGGATACTCATTACACCGTATTTACTTGCAGTTTCTTGATTATCGTCAACATTTAATTTTACGATTTGAACTTTATCAGACATTTCTTCATCTAATTCCTCAAGGATAGGTCCGATCATTTTACACGGTCCACACCATGGTGCCCAAAAGTCTGCTAGAACTAGACCTGAACCTGTATCTTTTGCAAAGCTTGCATCTGTTGCATTGATAATTGCCATCAATATTCCTCCTTGTAATCACTTTGGATCATAATTAGTAGTTAGTATACCACCTAGGGCATCTGTTGGCTAGTAGACTGCTCATATTTAGTTTTGCCTAAGCCACGCTAGTTGATGCAAGTAGGTTAATTTAACTTACACTTGATTTTACATTTTTTTATTTTTCGACGCAATGAATTAGCTCAGCTCAAAAACTGTAACGCCACTTCCACCTTCATTCATCCCGCCAACACGTGAGCTTTTAATATTTGGATGACTTTGCGCAAAGCTTTGAACACCTTTTCGAAGTGCTCCAGTCCCTTTTCCGTGAATGATCGTGACTTTCTGATAACCGGCTAAAATCGCATCATCGATATAATTTTCTAATTCTGCTAATGCATCTTCATATCGTTCACCACGTAAATCAAGTTCTGGTTTAACATGATAATGAGAACCCTTAACAGTTGCGAGTGGTTTTGCAACGATTGGGTTTTCTCGTTTGATTAATCTTAAATCACGCTTTTTAACTTTTAACTTCATGACGCCAATTTGTACTTGGATATCATCGTCAGCATTAATCGCAATAATTGTACCATTTTGATTAAGTGTTAATACATTAACTTCATCACCAACCTCAAAGGTCTGTTTTGCTGAGGTGTGTAATGCTTTATTTTCTTGTCTTTTATCAGTTAAGTTTGGTGCTGCTTGATCAAGACGTTTTCTCGCTTCAATCCATTCATGCTCCTTCAAGCTTGCACCATGCTGCATTTGGCGAATTGACTCAACAATTTCTGTAGCCTCTTGACGTGCTTTTTCAATCGCTTTTTGAGCGGTTTCTTCTGCTTTTTGATATAGTCGCTCTCGTTCTTGATCGAACTTCTCAAGCTCTTTTCTTAATTGATCACGTAGAGCTTCTGCTTCTTGTAATGTGCGTTCTGCATCATCATAATCTTGCTCAGCTTGACGTCGTGCTGTATCTAGCGACTCAATCATATGTTCAACACTTTTAGTATCTGTACCGATTAATTGCTTTCCAGCTTCAATAATTTGATCATCTAACCCTAATCGTCGGGAGATTTCAAATGCATTACTTCGACCAGGAACACCTATTAGTAAACGATATGTTGGTTGGAGTGATTTAACATCAAATTCCACTGATGCATTTATTACCCCGTCACGATTGTATCCATAAGCTTTAAGCTCAGGGTAGTGCGTCGTAGCGATAACACGAGCTTTTTTATTAACTACATAATCTAATATCGCCATTGCAAGTGCTGCCCCTTCTTGCGGGTCTGTTCCTGCACCGAGTTCATCAAATAGAACTAAGCTTTTATGATTGACTTGTTTTAAAATCTTCACAATTTGTGTCATATGAGATGAAAAGGTACTTAAGCTTTGCTCGATTGATTGTTCATCACCAATATCAGCAAATACCTCATCAAATACTGCTAGACGGCAACCATCTAAAGCAGGCACTTGTAAACCAGATTGTGCCATCAGTGTAGCTAGACCAACTAGTTTTAATGTGACGGTTTTTCCACCGGTGTTTGGTCCAGTGATGACAATCGCGTGATAATCTTCACCTAAAAGAATGTCATTCGCTACAACCTCATCTTCATTTAATAATGGGTGGCGTGCTTGTTTAATATCTATTATTCCTTGATCGTTCATTTTAGGCATTGCTGCTTTCATCGAACGACCTAGCTTTGCTCTGGCAAAAATAAAATCTAGTTGCGTTAAAATTTTAACATTATGCGTTAGATATGGATGATGTGTGCCAATTTCTTGAGATAATTGTCTTAAAATCCGTTCGATTTCAGCTTTTTCTTGAGCCCTTGCTTCTGAAAGCTGATTGTTAATTTCAACGACTACTTGTGGTTCGATAAATAGTGTTTGTCCAGATGAAGATTGATCATGAACAATCCCACCAAATGCACCTCGATATTCCTGTTTAACAGGTAAGACATAACGGTCGTTTCGAATCGTCACAATTGCATCAGAGAGCATTTTACTCTTTGACTTTGTTAAGCTATCGAGTCGGTCTCGGATTCTGCTTTCATTTGTACGAATTTTCATTCGGATTTGGCGTAATTTACTTGATGCGCCATCTAAAACATGTCCATTATCATCAATACAACTCTTAATTTCACGTTCAAGATGATTTAAAAGCTCAATTTGACCAACCAATTCGCGAATAATTGGTATCGCGACTTCTTCTTCATCAATATTTTCAACAAAATTTCTTAATTGTTTACCCCCATAAATTGTTTCAGCTATTTGCAAACATTCTTGGGCATTCAAAACGCCGCCAATTTCAACCCGTTTTAGGCTTGGTTTAATATCAGTAATCCCACCAAATGGTACGTCACCATAAAGTCTAATTACTTGACCTGCTTGATCTGTCTCTGATTGGAGCAGTTCAACTTTTGTTAGCTCTGTCTCAGGTTTTAGTTGACGTGCACGCTCTTTTCCGAGTGAAGTTGCCGCGTGTTCAACTAATTGCTCTATCACCTTATCAAAATCTAATATTTGATAAATCCGTTTATTCATCTTATCACCTAGTTTTCTTTTTTGTTAAAAAAGTTCTGAAGTTCATCAATAGACCACGTGTTCACAACTGTTTCAGGCTTTAGCCAACCACGTCTAGCTACCTTGATGCCTTCTGTCATATAGTTTAATGTTTTCTTATTATGTGCATCTGTATTAATTGCAATCGGCACACCTTTTTCTTGTGCTTTATTCACCCATTCTGCTGATAAATCAAAACGTTTCGGGTTTGCATTTAATTCTAACATTGTATGAGTCTTTTTCGCATAATCAATTAATTCATCAAGATTGACAGCATATCCCTCACGTGTACCAATTAATCTCCCTGATGGATGGGCAATCATTTTTACATAAGGGTTATCCATCGCTGCTTTTAGTCGTTTCATAATTTCTGCTTCAGATTGATTAAAGCTTGAGTGAATCGCGCCAATTACAAAATCGAGCTCTTGTAAAAATTGGTCATCAAAATCAAGCTCACCATTTGGCAAGACATCCATTTCGACACCGGCTAATATGGTAATGTCAGGATATAGCGCTCGTAAACGTTCGATTTCCTCTCGTTGTTTACGTAATCGGTCCTCATTTAATCCATTTGCGACACGTAAAAATTTTGAGTGGTCGGTAATCGCCATATATTGATAGCCTTTATCAAGGCAAAATTTAATCATTTCCTCAACGGAGTGAGCGCCATCACTCCAAGTCGTATGCATGTGTAAATCACCACGAATTTGGTCTTCAGAAACTAATGAGACTTCCTCAGTAAATGCTTCTAGTTCCCCTTTAGCCTCTCGTAATTCAGGTGGAATATAATTTAAACCAAAATGCTTGAAAAAGTCTGCTTCCGATTCAAATGTCGTGACTTTTCCAGTTGATAAATCCGCAACACCATACTCACTAATTTTCTCACCTTGTTCTTTAGCTCTTTGACGCATGGCAACATTATGGTCTTTCGAGCCTGTAAAATGATGTAGTGTTGTTGCAAATTGATCAGCAGTCACTAATCTAAAGTCAACAGCTACATCATATTGATCTGCAAGAGTTACTGAGACTTTCGTATCGCCTTGTGAAATCACTTGTTTGATTGCTTCCATATTTAATAGTGATGCTTTCACACTCTCTGGTTGATCCGTTGCAATGATAAAATCAAGGTCTTTAATCGTTTCACGCATTCTTCTTATACTTCCTGCGATTGAAAATTTCTCTATTTCTTTAATTGTTTCAAGATAGTTTTCAATTTTTCTAGCTAAAGAGAGCATATAGTCAATTGGTAATCGTTCAGGACGTGTGCCTGATTCTTTAATCGCTTGCAAAATATTTGCTTCAGTCTTTTTACCAAAGCCTTTTAATGAAGATACTTCTCCTGCCTCACAGGCCTTTAATAGACTCGCTTGATCTGTAATATTAAGTTCTTGATAGAGTCGAGCTAACTTCTTACCGCCTAATCCTGGTAGTCTTAACAATGGAATTAATCCGCTTGGCACTTCTGCTTTAAGCTCTGAAAGTAAGCTAGATTGCCCTGACTCAATAAATTCATTAATCAGCTCTTGAGTCCCTTTACCAATTCCCTTAATTTGAGAAAAATCTTCAATTTCACTTAATGAGCGTTCATCTAATTCAAGCGCTTGAGCTGCTTTTCGATAAGCAGAGATTCGAAATGGATTTTCACCTTTTAATTCTAAATAGAGTGCAATTTCCTCTAATAATTGGATCAAATCTTTTTTATTTAATGGATTCATCTTCAGTCCTCCAATATTTTTACAAGAAAAACCCTTGTACGTGTTAGGTCAAGGGTTAACTGTTAATGATATGTTCAAACCATAATGTTTTGATTTGTTCTGAAAAAACAGGTGTTTGTTCAATCATAAATCGTGCCATACTTGAGTTTTCTAATAAATTTTGAATCATCGTAAGTGGTAATAGAGATGCAACGTAAATAACGATAAATAAAATGAGATATTGTTCGATAAAACCGAATAACGCACCAAGTCCACCATTAACGATGTTTAACACAGGTAATTCTGCGACGAAGTCTAACATTGAGCTGATGATGCTCATTGCTACTTTTGCAATAAAGAATAACATAGCAAATGAGATCATATTGTAGTATGCATTTTCAAGTGATAATGATTCACTAAAGAAGGCCCAATCTTCTGCCAAGATCCTTGGATAAGGAATGAGCATTTCTAAATGACTAGCTAAATTGTCGTAGAATTTTGTTGCGATATAGAAGGCGATAAAAAAGCCTGTAAAATGAAATAATTGTAAGATAAGACCACGTTTTAAGCCACGAAAAACACCTAAAACGAGTAATCCAAGTAAAATTAAATCTAACATGAGTCTAATGTTCCTCTTTCTCTTCTATTTTTTTTAGTAGTTCTTCATAATCTGCTTGTAGCTTAAGATAATCATGCATCGTATTTACTGCTGTTAAAACTGCTAATCGAGTCGTATCTAGACTTTTATTAGCTTGATAAATCTCTTTCATCTTATCATCAACCATACTTGCGACTAGACGGACATGATGTTTGTCTGCGTCGCCAACGATCGTATAAGTGCGGCCATAGATCTCAACAGTTGTTCGTGTTTTTTGTACATGGGACACACTAATTCCCCCTTTTATTCACTCTACACATTATCTTAACATGAACAGCTTATTTATGGAACTATTCTATTAACGGTTTATTTGATATAATAGACAAAATATTCATTTTCGAGGTGAGCGTATGGGGCATGTTGTAAAAATAGTTTCCGAACAAACAATAAATAAGATGAAAGAGTATTACCAATCCTCACTTAAACAAACACCACCGCACGCTCTTTTTTCAGCTAAAGTTAATCAAACAACGATTACTGCATATAAATCTGGAAAAGTCCTTTTTCAAGGCGGAAATTCTGAACAGGAAGCTAGCCGCTGGGATGGTAAAGAAGCGACTAAGAAGAAGTCCAATTCAGAAGCGGCTCAAACACATCATTACAGCCCTAGTCCGAGCTTATTTACACAATCAATTATCGGCTCTGACGAAGCTGGAACGGGTGATTATTTTGGACCGATTACAGTAGCCGCGGCCTATGTCAGAAGTGATCAAATTGAGCTACTGCGCGAGCTTGGTGTACGTGACTCAAAAAATTTAACCGACCAAAGTATTGAGAAAATAGCTCAAGATATATTACTTTGTGAGATTCCTTACTCATCAATGGTATTACCAAATCCAAAGTATAACCAATTACAAGCACGTGGTTGGACCCAAGGTAAAATGAAAACGATGATGCATGATGCGGTAATCAATTCATTATTAAAAAAGATTTCTCCAACTAAACCTGATGGAATTTTAATCGATCAATTCTCAGAACCAGGCGTTTATATCAATCATTTGAAAAAAGAAAATAAGCAATTACCAGAATCAACTTACTTTATAACGAAAGCAGAGAGTCATTCAATTGCAGTAGCGACCGCTTCAATCCTAGCACGTGCTAGATTTGTCCAAGAGATGGATCGTTTAAGTAAAAATGTTGGTTTCACTTTACCTAAAGGCGCATCAGCAAAAGTCGATCAAGCCGCCAGTTATATTATTCGTGATAAAGGTGAAGCATTTTTACAAAATATCGCCAAAGTTCATTTTGCCAATACAAACAAAGCAACAGCTTATTTAAAATAAGACTGTTGCTGTTTATTTTTAGTGAGTGATATGTTGGGCAATTCTGATGAGAGGAAATTTTAATTAAGACGCTCGGGCTTAATGTCGAGAATATTTGCTAATTATTAGTACGTTGATCTGGTTGTTAATCCCTTCAATTCGACCGTTGTTGTATGTGTGAATAAAACTATTCTGATTATATGATAAATGCTTACTTAAAATAAAAATAACGTTAGTAAGTTTTCAAACTCACCATCGTTATATATTGTACAACCGATAAAATGCGTGGCGATGACAGTTAACATTTGTTCTGTCAAAACCACGCATTTTTATAATTTATTATGCTCTTAATTCTGCATCGTGTTTAGCTTTAACTTGTTCTACAATTACTTCATATGAAGCTTCAACTTCTTCATCTTTAAGCGTTCGCTCTGGGTTGAAGTATAGTAGGCTAAATGCAATTGATTTTTTCCCTGCTTCTAGATTTTTACCTTGATAAACATCAAAGACATGAACATTCTGAAGCCACTCGCCACCTGCTTCTGTAATCGTTGCTTCTAATTCAGCTGCTGTAACTGACTCATTAACAACTAATGCAATGTCACGCTTAATTGATGGATAACGTGGGATTTTATTAAACGTTGGTTCATCATTATGAATTGAGAATAGATAGTCTAAGTCAAGATCAAACACATACGTCTCTTTTAGATCAAAATCTTTCTCTACAACTGGGTGTACTTGCCCAATAAATCCAACTGCTACATCACCAACATAAATTTGAGCCGTACGACCTGGATGCATTTCATTAATTACAGCTTGTTTGTATGTTGCTGTAATGTTCAGACGTGCAAATAGCTCATCCAGTATTCCTTTTAATACGTAAAAGTCAACTGCTTTTGTTTCTTGTTGCCATTCATGTGTGAGCCATTTTCCTGTAATCGCTCCACTTAAGCGCAGTTTTTCTTCAGGCTGTGATGTCACTTTATCTTCTTTTCCGATAAAGATTTTACCAATTTCATAGTAGCCTAAGTTTTGTTGTTTTCTAGCTACGTTATATGATAAAACGTGCAACATTTCTGGAAGTAAGCTTTGTCTTAATGTACTATGTTCTTCTGTCATTGGTCTTGATAAACGAACAGCACTTTTAGAAATTGCTGCAACCTCTGGGCTAACTAACATTTTCGCACGTTCATCTGTCGTTAACGAATATGTGATTGCCTCCATTAAGCCAGCACCTTCCATGAATCGTTTTACATAACGCTTCAATTGCTGGTTCTTCGTTAACTTTCCTGCCTGTTGGCCCCCTTCAGGTAATGTGTATGGCAAGTGATCGTAGCCATACATTCTGGCAACCTCTTCAACGATATCTTCAAAGATGCTAATATCTTGACGACGTGTTGGAATCGTAATATCAAACGTGTCATCGTTTTGAACATATTTGAAGCGTAACTTATCAAAGATAGCCGCAATTTCGCTTGCTTGAATGTCTGTTCCTAAGCGATTATTGATGCGATCAACTGTTACTGTGATCTGCTTTTCTGAACGATCTAGTTCATCAAATTCACTAACTCCACTGAGCACCGTTCCATTTGCATATTCAGCTAACAAGCGCGCTGCTCTAAGTCCTGCTTTTCTCACACGATTTGGATCTACTCCTTTTTCAAAACGTGTGCTTGATTCGCTTCTTAATTGATGATCTCTCGAACCGATACGAACTCGCTTCGGATCAAAGTAAGCCGCTTCCAGTAAGACAGTTGTTGTTTCATCAGTTACTTCTGAATCTGCTCCACCCATAACACCAGCGATTGCTGTTGGTTCAGATCCGTTTGTAATGACTAAATGCTCAGTTGTTAACTTTCGTTCAACACCATCAAGCGTAACAATTTTTTCTTGATCAGTTGCTCGACGAATAACAACCTCATTTGATCCAAATTTATCAAAGTCAAATGCGTGTAATGGTTGACCATATTCGAGTAATACGTAGTTTGTAATATCGACAACGTTATTAATCGGACGAATTCCAGCTGCCATGAGATAATTTTGCATCCAGCTTGGTGCAGGACCTACTTTAATATCTTTAATAATAAACGCACCGTAGTATGGATTATCCTCTTTTGCTTCTACTTTAACGGTCACGTGATCTGTTGCTTTTTCGTCAATTGTTTCAACCTCTTCTTCTGGAAGGCGAACTTCACGATCAAGGATTGCTGCTACTTCATAAGCAACACCGATCATACTTAACGCATCTGCACGGTTTGGTGTTAAATCAAATTCAAGAATTGCATCATCTAAGTTTAGATAATCAGTAACTTCCGCACCAATTTCAGCATCTTCATTAAATACATAAATGCCATCTTCAATTTCTTTTGGCAGGTAGTCTTCTTTGATACCTAATTCTTGAAGTGAACAAATCATTCCATGTGATTCTACACCACGTAATTTGGCTTTTTTAATTTTAAAGTTACCTGGAAGTACCGCTCCTGGTTTAGCAACTGCAACTTTCTGTCCTTGTGCTACATTCGGTGCTCCACAGATAATTTGTAATGTCTCTTCTCCTACATCTACTTGGCATAGTCTTAATTTATCAGCATTTGGATGTTGCTCACAAGAGAGCACATGACCAACAACTACATTCGTGCTTTTCTCTGCAACATAAGCAACACCATCAACTTCAATTCCTGCTTTTGTAATCAGGCTTGCTAATTCATCTGGTGTATAACCATCTAGATCTACATATTTTTTCAACCAATTTAAAGATACTTGCATCTTAATCCTCCTCGTTTAAGCTTGATGATATTGCTCTAAAAAGCGACGATCATTTGTATAGAAATGGCGAATATCATCAACACCATATTTCAACATCGCAATTCGATCCGGTCCCATTCCAAACGCAAATCCACTGTATACCTCTGGATCGTAGCCAGCCATTTCTAATACTTTTGGATGAACCATACCGCCACCTAATATTTCAATCCAGCCTGTCTGCTTACATACAGAACAGCCTTCTCCCTGACAAACTTTACAAGAGATATCCATCTCAACAGACGGTTCTGTAAATGGGAAGAAGCTTGGGCGTAAGCGAATTTCTCGTTCTGGTCCAAAGAATTGCTTAGCAAATTGATTAAGAACACCTTTGAGATCACTCATGCGAACATTCTTATCAACGTAAAGACCTTCAATTTGCGTAAATTGGTGTGAGTGTGTCGCATCATCTGAGTCACGACGATAAACTTTTCCTGGACAAATCATTTTAACAGGCTTACTTCCTTTATATTCACCCATTGTACGTGCTTGAACTGGTGAGGTATGTGTACGCATCAACAATTCCTCAGTAATATAAAATGAATCCTGCATATCTCGAGCTGGGTGATCTTTAGGAATATTTAATGCTTCAAAGTTATAATAATCAGTCTCAACCTCTGGTCCTTCTCTGACTTCAAAGCCCATTCCAATAAAGAGGTCTTCAATCTCTTCAATTAATTGTGTTAGTAAGTGCGGGCCTCCAACTTGAATAGGACGTCCTGGTAATGTAACATCGATTGTTTCCGTTTTTAATCGCTCATTTAATGCAGCTTCTTCTAAAGTAGCCTTTTCCTTCTCAATCGCATCAGCAATTGCACCTCGTACCTTATTAGCAAGCTCACCGATTACTGGGCGCTCTTCTGGTGATAATTTACCCATCCCTCTTAGCACTTCTGTGATTGGACCTTTTTTTCCTAGGTAAGCGACACGAACTTTTTCTAAGTCAGCTAAAGATGTTGCTTGTTCTATCTGTTCGAGCGCTTCAGTTTGCAGTGCTGTTAATTTCTCTTTCATTAAGACAACCTCCTTGAATTAAATAAAAAATTTATGAACTGGTTCCACTTTTTTAATAAAAATAAAAAAACCTCAATCCCAAAAAAAGGGACGAGGTTTGTAAATTTCGCGGTACCACCCTAGTTGGCAAAATTAATTGCCCACTTGATTGTTGTAACGGACATAATCCGGAACGTTCTTTACTTGATTGTTCTATCAAGGTCCCGAACGTCAGCTCCAGAGTGAAACTTCAGCTTTTTATCAATGTGCTTGCTTCCAGTCGCGGCAAGGCATCCCTGTATCATTGATCAGTAAAAAGCTTACTGGCTCTTTCAATGCTTTTCATATATGCATATCATTATAGAAAAGTTCGGATGATTTTGCAACTTTTTTTAAAAATTAGACAATATTCTAAGTTTCGAGATCTCTAATAAAAGAATAAAATCTAAATTCTATCTAAAACTATTGGCGATAACTATAAAAAGGAGCAACTCATATGACTCAAATACAAAGATTTGAACTCAGGCAGATCAATCAAGCTAGTGATGAGTATGAAATTCTACTTTACTTAGATCAGCCAAGCTACGAGTTTGCCAATGAGTTTATCTCATCAGCAGAAAATCAAGAAGATCTTATTACGCAAGCGAAAAAGATTATTAAAGAGAAATATCCAAATATAAAGGTATCAATGATGAAAGTGATCATTGGTGGTATTGCCTTGACCTCTATTCCTTTAATGAATCTTACTAACCATTCCGTTTCTGCAGCGTCAGCACCTAAAACAAGTCAACAAATCCAGAACGACTCGATTCATTATCAAGTGAAATCCGGGGACACACTTTGGAAGATTGCAAATAGATTTGGTTCGACGATTGCTAACATCAGGCAGGCTAATCAATTAAAATCAGATCTGATTAAAGTTAATCAAAGTTTAATTATTCCAAAAGCATACCACACCGTTCAGACGGGTGATTATTTATCGGTACTTGCGAAGCGCTATGGTGTCACGGTTGATTCGATAAAAGAAGCTAACAATTTATCTAGTGATTTAGTTCGCCTTGGCCAAAAACTAATTATTCCTACATTAGTTAACGATACAGCTGCTCCAGCGCAGACTGAACAAATTCAACAACCTGAGCAAGCGGAACAAACTGAACAAAAGGCAACAACTTATACCGTCGTATCAGGCGACAGTTTATTTTTAATTGCGCAAAAATTTGGCACGACGATTGATGCGATCAAAAGTGCCAATAAATTAGATTCTGTCGTACTGCAAATTGGACAGAAGTTAACCATCCCTGGCGCTCAACAACAAAGTCAAGAAATCAATCAAGAACAAACGAGACCAAGTCGTTATACTGTAAAAGCTGGCGATACACTTTCTGCAATTGCAAAGCGGTTTAATGTTACAGTCAGCGCTCTTAAATCAAACAATAACTTAAATTCAGATTTAATCCGAGTCGGTCAAGTATTAATCATTGCAGATGAGCAAACCGGAGAAACACAACAGCAAACTGAAGAGAAAAAAGTAACATATACAACACATACAGTCGTTTCTGGTGATAACATCTGGAATTTAAGTATCCAATATGGTATCCCACAAAAAGAGCTGTTAGAGGTAAATAATTTAACGACAAGAAGTATGCTATCCATTGGCCAACAATTGAAGGTACCGGTTCACCATATTCCCGTCAAATCTGTTGTTAGTGAAAAGCATGGTGAATATTTAGATTGGTGGACTGAGGCTCAATATCTCTTTACAATCGGAAAAACCGCAAAAGTAACTGATATTGAAACAGGAAAAAGCTTTAATATTACAAGGACGATTGGGGCAAATCATGCAGATGCTGAAACGAATACCGTCGCGGATACAAACGTAGCTAAATCAATTTGGGGCGGATTTTCGTGGAAAACACGAGCGATTATTCTTGAGGTTGATGGCAGACAACTAGCTGCCAGTATGAGTTTTATGCCTCATGATGTCGAGTATATTTCTAACAATGGAATCTCTGGACACTTTGATGTTTATTTTGGCAATAGTACTCGACACGTTGATGGTAGACCTGATCCATTACATCAAGCACAGGTCGAAAAAGCTGCTGGAATTAGATAATACAAAAGCTCCCATGCTAAGGAGCTTATTTTTTAATTCAGTTGCATTTGATACATCATAATTGCTGCTGCAATACTAACATTAAGTGATTCTGCCTTGCCGTAGATTGGAATGTGCACAAGCTGATCAGCTTTTTCAATGAATGTCTGATTAACACCTGATCCTTCATTCCCAACAATTAATCCAGCTTGTTTTGGCCATTCAATTGTTTGAACAGGTACAGCTCTCTCTAATGTCGATGCAAAAACAGTCACACCGTCTGCTTGTAGGTTAAAAATAGCAGCTTCAAGTGACGATTCAATAATTGGAATGTGGAAAATTGAGCCTTGTGATGCTCGAATAACTTTATCATTATATAAATCAACAGTTCCATCTCCTAGAATGATTGCATCAAATCCAGCTGCATCTGCTGTTCGAATCATTGTCCCTAAATTCCCTGGATCTTGAACAGCATCAAGTAATAAGAGTCTATTTTTCTCATAATCATGTGTTGATTTAATTTTAACAATTGCTAAAATCCCTTGTGGCGATTTTGTTTGTGCTAAGTGAGCAAATACATGATCACTGACGGTTTCAACTTGAATATTTGTTAAATCAATGCTCGCTTCAAACGTCGATTCAACGACAATCGTCTCAACCTCCCACTCACTCTTTAATGCTTCTTCAACAAGATGCTCTCCTTCGACAATAAAACACCCTTGTTCTTTGCGATATTTTTTCTGTTTTAGTTTTGCCCAATTTTTTATCTGTTGATTTTTTACTGACGTGATCATTTACTTCATCCTTTAATCGTATTCTTTTTCTCTATCATACATAGTTGAATTAAAGTTGGTCAAACTATTTTCAACTGATTATTTCATGTGAGGTGATAAATTATGGATTTGAATTTAAGAAAAGCTATTTTAGCAAATGTGTCTGACAATAGTCAAGATGAGCTAGAGGCAACAATTGTCGATGCCATTCAAAGTGGTGAAGAGAAAATGTTACCTGGTCTTGGTGTACTATTTGAACTCATTTGGAAACAAGCTGATCAAACTAAGAAAAAAGACCTTGTTCAATTACTAGCAACAGGGGTTCAACACGCTGGAGCATAGCTAAACAGATACTAAAGCATGGGAAATAACTAATTCCCGTGCTTTTTTCATGTCATCTACTCATCATAGGATTACGTCGTTTTTTTATTAAACATGATATGTAAGCAAATTATTTGGATGTCGAGATAAATTCACCTATAATGGAAACAATTGATGTTGCTTATTGTCAATACTTGTCTTAAAATGATATTTAATAGTACTTGTGACAAGGAGTGTTATGATGAACATTCGAATGCTTCAGAGTTTAATTGAAAGTCAAACGATTCATCAATTTTTACCTGTTAATCAAACGCGCAGTGGACTTTCATTTAATCATTTATTTTCTCAAACTTTAAATCAGCCAACACATATATCAGCACAATCGGCGATGTCTATACGTGAAATACTTCATGGTCGTCCGTCGATCTTGGCTCAAACTTCTTCTATTACAACACCAGTTGAAGCAAACCTTTCTAAGGATTTAAATACAATTATTAAGGAAGCAGCACAAACATATCAGATTGATGAGAAGTTGATCCGTTCTGTGATTAAAGCAGAATCAAACTTTAATCAATTTGCTGTGAGTCGTGCTGGCGCTCAAGGTTATATGCAGTTGATGCCAGCGACTGCAAGAGGATTAGGTGTAACGAACTCATTTGATGCGCGACAAAATATCTTTGGCGGAACAAAATACTTAAGACAAATGTTAAATCGATATAATGGTAATACTAGCTTAGCTCTGGCTGCTTATAACGCGGGTCCAGGTAATGTGGACAAGTATAATGGCATTCCACCTTTTCGTGAGACACAGAATTATGTTAGAAAAGTTATGGAACAATATCGGGGTTAACAATTCAGGCTTGAATATGCTCCATTTAGGGTAGATAGATACAGGATCTATTTACTTTAAATGGAGCATTTTTTCCCTCAAAAAGAACACTATTTAATTAAAAGGAGCGTTGAATTATGAATGAATATTACCTAAAACTACTTCATTTTTTGCAAAATGAAGATAAAGAGAAATCCTTATCTTACTGCATGAACTTACTCAGTGAGAAGAAAGTCACTGTAGTTGAATTGTATGAGCAAATTTTGCGACCAGCATTAAATAATATTATTGCTGAATATTCCGATCCAGATGAATTAATTTGGCGTGAGCATGTGAGAAGTAGTATTGTCAGAACGATTATTGAATGTGCTTATCCGTATGTAATTAAAGAAGCAAAGCAGAGTGATACGAAAAAAAGTGTGATCGTGACGTGTCCAGAGTATGAACACCATGAGCTTGGTGCTCGAATCGTAGCAGATTTCTTTACAATCGCAGGCTATAAGTCTGTTTTCATCGGGGCTCTCACTCCTCATGCTACATTATTAAAGGCAATCGACATCATCAAGCCAAAGTATCTTTCACTAAGTGTGACAAATACTTATCATTTAACAACGACAAAATCAACAATTGAAGCGATCAAACAACACATTGATCAAGAATTAACCTTCTTAGTTGGTGGAAGCGCATTTGCGATTAATCCAACTGCTCATATTGATGTAGGCGGAGATTTTTTACTTCATACATATGAAGATATAAAAAATCTTCATAAGGAGGTTTTTTAATTGAAACTAGCATTTAGTATCGCTAAGCGATTTTTATTATCTAGTAAGGGACAGACATTACTTATTCTAATTGGCATTGTCATTGGCGTTTCGGTTCAAATATTTATTGGTTCATTAATTACTGGCTTACAGGCTTCTTTAGTTGACACAACGATTGGGAATTCATCACAAATTACCATTGAAGCAGCTGGAACTCAAAATTATTTTACAGATGATAATACATTATTTGACCAACTTAAAAACGATCAAAGACTAACTGCTGTGTCTAAATCATTTGATGGTTCTGGTTTTATCGTGCTAGATGAGGATGACACATACCCTGTCCTCATGAGAGGCTTTGAATTTGAACAAGCCAATCAAATTTATGATTTTGAAAGCTCATTAGTTGAAGGACATATTCCAGCTAGTGAAAATGAAATTATGATCGGGACTAACTTAGCTAAAGACTTAGAGCTAAGCTTAAATGATAGCGTTAATTTCTTAACAACTAGTTTTAATGAAGTAGAATTAGAGATTGTCGGTATTTTTGACTTAGGAGTCGCAAGTTTGAACAAATCTTGGATGATCAGTCCATTAAATAATGCGCAAAAGTTTTTTAATGAGGAAAATCAGCTTTCAGCAATTGAAACTCAAGTTGATGACGTATTTGCGGCTGATGTCATAGCGGAGGATATCGCCTCACATTTGGATGATAATTTAATCACAACAAATTGGAAAGATCAAAATGAGCAGTTATTATCAGGTTTAACTGGTCAATCCATTTCAAGCTATATGATTCAAGTATTTGTTTTACTGGCTGTGCTACTCGGTATCGCATCAGTTCTAGCTATTTCTGTTGTTCAAAAATCTAAACAACTCGGTATTTTAAAAGCAATGGGGATTAAGGATCGAACGGCTAGTTTTATCTTCTTATTCCAAGGATTTATGCTAGGGTTAGTTGGGAGTCTGATCGGAGTTGCAGTCGGGATTGGCTTGTCTTACGCATTTTCATTCTTTGTAAAAAATCCTGATGGAACAGCATTGGTGCCATTTAATTTAAATATTCCATTTATCGTGATTTCATTTGTAATTGCTGTTGTTGCGACTACGGTTGCTGCAGTTATCCCAGCTAAAAATTCTTCTAAGTTGAATCCAATCGAGGTGATTAAAAATGGCTAAGCTACTAGAACTAAAAAATATTACAAAAGTTTACGGTACTAAAGTAAAGAATCAAGTTTTATTTGATATAAATTTAGATTTTGAGGAATCATCGTTTAATTCAATTATTGGTACTTCAGGTAGTGGTAAATCAACGCTGATGAATATCATTGGGACACTAGATACACCGACGAGTGGTGAAGTGATCATCGATGGTAGAAGTACAGCCAATATGAATAAAGATGAATTGGCGATTCTCCGGAATGAAACGATCGGCTTTATCTTTCAGTTCCATCACCTGCTCCCTGAGTTTACGGTGCTTGAGAATGTCTTAATGCCATATCGAATCAAGCATAATAAAGTGACGAAAGAAGCGCTAGAGTTGGCTGATGAATTAATTGAAACAGTTGGATTAACAAAAGTTAAACATAATAAAGCAACAGATTTGTCTGGTGGCCAACAGCAAAGAGCCGCAATCGCCCGCTCTCTAATTAACCGTCCTAAAATCATTTTAGGTGATGAGCCCACTGGTAACCTTGATACAGAAACAACTAAAATCGTTTTTAATTTATTGAAGAAAATCAACGAAGAGTTTAAGTCAACTTTTATCTTAATCACCCACGATCAAAAGGTTGCTCAGCTCGCTGATCGGATCATTGATATTAAAGACGGAAGAATAAATATGGATATTATGAATTAATTAGTGATTTTTTAACTAATCAATGAAAAAACCCTGATAAGAGGCATTCGCAAAAGCCTTTTTATCAGGGTTTTATTTACTAATTAATCAAATGTTATTTTGTGTACTGTATCTTTGTCTAATTGCTTAATAACTTCTACAATTAGTTTCACTGTATTGTCAAAGTCATCTTCATGAATAATGCCAGCATGTGAATGAATATATCTTGTTGCGATACCAATTGATAACGCTGGTACACCATTTGCTGTTAGGTGAATTGAACCACTATCTGTTCCACCTGCAGCAATTGATGCATACTGATATGGAATGTTATTATCATCAGCAGTTTTAATGACAAAATCTCTTAATCCCTTATGCGAAACCATTGATGCATCATAGATGATGATTTGTGGACCTTTACCAATCTTACCATCGGCATCATTTGGCGAAATTCCTGGTGTATCTCCAGCAATTCCTGTATCAACTGCAATTCCAATATCTGGTTCGATCATGTTTGTCGAAGTTTTAGCTCCACGTAAACCAACTTCTTCTTGAACAGTTCCTACACCGTAAACAACGTTTGGATGATCTACGTCTTTCAATTGTTTTAGTACTTCAATTGCAATCGCACAACCTACTCGGTTATCCCACGCTTTTGCAAGTAATAGTTTTTCGTTTTTCATTGGTTGGAATTCGAAGTAAGGAACGACAGAGTCACCTGGTCTAACGCCGAATGATTCTGCTTCTTCTTTACTTGTTGCACCAATATCGATGAACATATCTTTAATTTCATATGGCTTTCTACGAGCTTCAGCTGGCATAATATGTGGTGGTTTTGAACCAATCACACCTACAATATCTCCTTTTTGCGTACAAACAGTTACACGTTGAGCGAGCATTACTTGGCTCCACCAACCACCGATTGTTTGGAAATAAAGGAAACCGTTATCGTCAATTCGAGTGACCATCAGTCCGATTTCATCTAAGTGACCAGCAACCATCACTTTAGGGCCATCCTCTTGACCTACTTTTTTAGCAATTAAGCTTCCTAAATGATCTGTAAAAACTTCAGTCGCATAAGGTTCAATATATTTTTTCATAACCTCACGCGCTTCTTTTTCATTACCTGAAATACCTTTAGCTTCAGTTAATTCTTTAAACATTGTTAATTTTTCATTCATTATGTATGACCTCCTCCTCATGATATTATAACGGACTTTTCTGAATATTGACAGTGAGGAGTTTTATGTTTTTTTGCATTGTTATTAGCAGCGACCTTGACATTTTGTAGGCGTGTCTATATTTTTGAGGTATCTTAAACGTTTTTGCATATTTTTAAGCAAAATGTTTAAGATTCTGGCGTTATCTTTGATGTTTGTGACTTTTTTTAGGCAAAACGTTTACGATTAGGGCTTAATCCTTAACGTTTGCGACTTTTTTTTGGTAAAACATTAACGATTAGGGCTTAATCTTCATCGTTTGCGACTTTTTTATAGCTAAACGTTTACGATTAGGGCTTAATCCTTAACGTTTGCGACTTTTTTTTGGTAAAACATTAACGATTAGGGCTTAATCTTCATCGTTTGCGACTTTTTTATGGCAAAACATTAACGATTAGGTTTAATCCTTAACGTTTGCGACTTTTTTTTGATAAAACATTAACGATTGGAGCATAATCTTCAATCTTTGCGACTTTTTTATGGTAAAACATTAACGATTGGAGCATAATCTTTAACGTTTAAAACTTTTTTTGGAAAAACATTAACGATTAGGGCTTAATCTTTAACGTTTAAAACTTTTTTTAGACAAAACATTAACGATTAGTGCTTAATCTTCATCGTTTGCGACTTTTTATAGACTAAACGTTTACGATTAATGCATAATCTTTAACCTTTTCGAATCTCTTTAGACCTAACTTTAATGATTAGCGCATTTTCTTCAACATTTTCAGCAATTTTTAAACTAAACATTAAAGATAGCCATTATCTGATAAACAAAAAAGACGAGCTGAGCTAGTTTGCTAGTCGTCTTGTGCTAATAAATTTTTCAGAACGATTATTTAGTTCCTGTTTTGCCTGATGAGCCGAATCCGCCTTGATCTCGATCTGTTTTAGATAGATCGCTTGTTTCAACTAGTTCAACTTTAAGGACTGGAGCGATCACCATTTGGGCAATTCTCATATGTTTTTCAATCTTAAACTCTTCTTTACCATGATTGATTAAGATCACTTTGATTTCGCCACGGTAACCTTCGTCGATTGTTCCAGGACTATTTAACACAGTAATTGAGTGTTTTAAAGCTAAGCCGCTTCTAGGTCTAATCTGTGCTTCTGTCCCTTTAGGTAATTCAATTTGTAAGCCTGTTCTTACTAATGCTGATTCTCCTGGGTTAATGATTTGCTCTTCAATAGAAAATAAATCAAGACCAGCATCACCTTCGTTTGCACGATATGGTAATTTTGCATCTTCGTGTATCAAATTAATTAACAATTTATACTCCATCTATATCCCTCATTCTTAGTAAATCTATCTGCTGTTTTTTATATAAAATTAAGTAATAAATATGTTACCCGATCATCTCAAAAATTCACGTACGCTAACACGTTCGGTTTTTTTCCGTGAGATAAATAATAATAAAGTCGTTAAGCTGGCCAATAAGATTAACGATACAAGCGGTGAAAAATTAATTACTGATTGACCGATTGTTGTATAAACAACCGACATTGGTATTACCGTATAAAATGATGCACTGACATACGATTGAAAGTCATCGGTCGATTCGTATAGTAAAAATGATAACAAATGATAATGAATAAACGGTATTAATCTTAAGATTGTAATTTGACCGACTGTTAATTGTTTGTCATTTGTTTTTATTTTTGATTTCATTTTCATTAGTCGATTAGTTAGGAAGGGCATTTTTTTCGCCATTGCATAAAAAATAATACTAGATAATAATAACCCAATAATAGATAGGATGATGCCAGGAATGATACCAAATATCATTCCACCTGCGATACAAATTGCAATAACAGGTATGAAAAATATTGATCGAACGCCATGAAGAACAATAAACAATAACGGTGCAATTAATATATGCGTATTACGTAAAAATTCAATATATTGTTCGATTTGGTCCATTTCATTTTGGCCTCCTCTCCCTTTCGGTTATATTTATGAAAAACGCTTATCGTTTATGATCAGTTAAAGATTATTATAGCATAATTAAGGTCAATGCTTGAATTAAAATCAATAACGGAATGCCTATTTTAAATGATAAGTGTTTTGTTTTATGACGAAAAAGCTTCATTCCAATATATGTACCAACTGAACCTCCGAGTAAGCTAATGAGCCATATGTTCATTTCAGGGATGCGCCACTGATTATTTCTCGCCCGTGACTTATCCACCTTCATAATGATTAAACTGCATAGATTGATGATGATAAGCAACATATATATTTTTTTCATTTCAATCCTCATTTTTACGATCATTTTTTTATAAAAATAAAAGAGTTGTCTCTTAGATAAGAAAACAACTCTTAAGTTTATTATTTATTTAATGCTGCTTTAGCTTGCTCCGTTAATTGTGTGAATGCAGCTGCATCAGAAACAGCTAGTTCTGCAAGCATCTTACGGTTTACTTCAATACCTGCTAATTTCAAACCGTGCATTAGACGGCTATATGAAATATCGTTTAGACGTGCAGCAGCATTAATACGTGCGATCCATAATTTACGGAAGTCGCGTTTTCTCTGCTTACGGTCACGATATGCGTATTGACCTGATTTCCATACTTGTTGTTTTGCTACTTTAAATAGACTATGTTTTGAACCATAGTAACCTTTAGCTAATTTTAATATACGTTTACGACGCTTGCGTGTAACTGTTCCACCTTTAACACGTGCCATAATAATTCCCTCCTATATATAACCAAAAACCAATCTTCAGTATTATCTTGGTAACATTTGATCAATGCGCTTTTGATCGCCTTTAGAAACGAGCGCATTTTTACGTAGTTTTCTTTTTTGTTTTTGTGATTTATTTGCAAACAAGTGACTTGTATAACCTTGAGCACGTTTTAGCTTTCCAGAAGCTGTTCTTTTAAAACGTTTTTGTGTGCCCTTGTGTGTTTTCATTTTTGGCATAGTTGTTCCTCCTTAAAAACATCAAAATAAAACTTATTTATCATTTGTTGGTGCAAGCATTAAGAACATGCTGCGACCTTCCATTTTCGGCTTTTGTTCAACAGTTGAAATGTCATTACATGCTTCAGCCATACGCTCTAGCACATCACGTCCAAGATCTTTGTGCGTGATTGCTCGTCCTCTGAATCGGATTGATACTTTAACTTTATCTCCCTTTTCCAAGAACTTGCGTGCATTACGAAGTTTTGTATTAAAGTCATGATCTTCAATACCAGGACTTAAACGAACTTCTTTAATGTTAATAACTTTTTGCTTCTTGCGTGCTTCTCTATCTTTCTTCTGTTGTTCAAAGCGATATTTTCCGTAGTCCATGATGCGACATACAGGTGGCTTAGCGTTTGGTGCAACTAATACAAGATCTAAGTTACGAGTTGCAGCAATCTCTAAAGCCTCTTGACGAGATTTAACACCTAGTTGATCCCCATTTGAATCAATTAAACGAACTTCACGTGCACGAATCCCCTCATTAACGTTCATTTCTTTGCTAATAGCCATTCACCTCCGAGAATATTTAAAACGTGTGATGATTGACAAAAATTTAAAGTGTAGTCATCCGACCATTTAAGTGTGATTCTCTGATAAAATAAGCATATTTACGTCACGGTTTGTTTCATGTCGAAACATGCTATCCTCTCTTATTTGAATAAAATCAAATAAAAAAAGTGTCGGTACCAATGCACCCACACTTATCCTGTTTAATCAGAATAACGACTGTTAAATAACCTGGCAACTACTTGATGTGTCGAACAGGCGAGAAGCGGGTGCCTCTACTTGTCAATTGATCATATTTAAATTTCACACTAGATTATCTTAACACTCTATTTAATGATTGTCAAGGTTTTTTAAAGGACGTTCATAAATAAAATAAGAGTATAGACGATAGGCAATTGGAATTAAACTTGCAAAAAACAGAATCGCCATACTTTCAAAAAACACAAGACTGATAATAGCAAGGATAACACACAATATAGTAGTAATATTTGAATAAAGTCCGTTAATTGGAACACCTGATAGGATAAAGCCTCGACTACCTTTTAAGTGATCGACAAAACAATCTTCATGGTAAGCGACAACTGGTAAAAATAGCGTCGTTGTCACAAGGTCTTCACCTGATTCTACAACACCATTACACTTTTCACAAATGACTTTAGTGTTTTTCATCAAATTCCCTCCACTCCCAATTAGTTATAGTATAACATACGTAAAACAGAGGGACAACAAACAAACAAAATAGAACCGCCCTTAATCAAGGGCAGTTCCACTTAAATTTAATTATTTCTTGATTTTGTTTCAATTTCTTCTTTAACCATTGCGATAAAAGCATCAAGGCTTAAGGTTTCTGATTTTTTCTTACCATAGCGACGAACATTAACAGCACCAGCTTCTACCTCATTATCACCAACAACTAAAGCGAATGGTAATTTCTCAGTTTGCGCTTCGCGAATTTTGTAACCCATCTTTTCATCACGTAAGTCAACCTCAACACGCATCCCCGCCATGCGAAGTGCATCTTCAACCTTCTTCGCATAGTCAGCATGGGCTTCATTGGAAACAGGAATAATGCGTGCTTGAACAGGTGCTAACCATGTTGGGAAAGCTCCCTTATACTCTTCAATTAAGAAAGCAACGAAACGTTCCATCGTTCCTACAATTCCACGGTGAATAACAACTGGTCTGTGTTCTTGACCATCCTCACCAATATATGATAAGTCAAAGCGTTCTGCAGCCTGGTAGTCTAGTTGAACTGTTGATAATGTTTCATCTTTACCTAGCGCAGTTTTTACTTGTACATCAAGCTTCGGACCATAGAATGCCGCTTCTCCTACAGCTTCAACATACTCCAAATTCATTTCTTCCATTGTCTCTTTTAATGTTGCTTGTGCCATTTCCCACATTTCATCATTATCGATATATTTCTCTTTATCTTCTGGGTCACGATATGATAAACGGAAGTAGAAGTCTTCAATGCCAAAGTCACGATAAACATTTTGAACAAGCTCTACAACTCGAATAAATTCTTCTTTCAACTGATCTGGTCTAGCAAAAATATGTGCATCATTTAAAGTCATCGCACGTACACGTTGTAAACCTGCAAGTGCACCTGACATTTCATGACGGTGCATCATACCAAGTTCAGCAATTCTAACTGGTAAATGACGGTAGCTGTACAGTTGATTTTTGTATACCATCATATGGTGTGGACAGTTCATTGGACGAAGCACAAGATCTTCGTTATCCATTTCTAATGTTGGGAACATATCATCTTTATAGTGATCCCAGTGTCCACTTGTTTTATATAGCTCTACACTACCTAAAACAGGTGTATAAACGTGATCATAGCCTAGTTTTTCTTCAATATCAACGATATAGCGCTCAATAATACGGCGAATTGTAGCTCCTTTTGGTAACCAAATTGGTAATCCTTGACCTACTTTTTGTGATACAGTAAATAGACCTAATTCTTTACCTAATTTACGATGGTCACGCTCTTTAGCCTCTTCACGTAAGCGCAAGTATTCATCTAAATCAGCCTGTTTATTAAAGACTGTTCCATAAATACGCTGAAGCATTTTGTTATTACTATCTCCACGCCAGTACGCACCTGAAATACTCAATAGCTTAAATACTTTGATTTTGCTCGTTGATGGGACGTGTACACCACGGCAAAGGTCGAAAAATTCACCTTGCTCATAAATCGTTACTGTCTCATCTTCTGGAATAGCTTCAAGTAGTTCTAGCTTTAAGTTATCGCCTTCATCACGATAAAGTCTCTCCGCTTCAGCACGGCTCACTTCAACTCGTCTAATTTCAAGATTTTCATCAATAATACGTTGCATTTCTTTTTCAATCTTAGGTAAATCTTCTGGTGTTAATGATTGGTCTAAATCAAAATCATAATAAAAACCATCCTCAATTGTTGGACCTACACCAAGTTTGACATCATGGCCATACAAGCGTTTAATCGCTTGTGCCATTACGTGGGCTGCTGAGTGACGCATGATTTCTAAGCCCTCAGGTTGTTTATTTGTAATAATCGCGATTTCACCATCTCCTGGTAGTGGTGTTTTTAAATCGTAATACACTTGGTCCAGTGTTACTGCTAAAGCTTGCTTTCTTAAACCTGGAGAAATTGATTGTGCAATGTCTTCTCCTGTTGTTCCTTTTGGAAACGCCTTTTGTGCTCCGTCAGGAAATGTAATTAAAATTTGATTTTCCATTCTGTGTACGCTCCTTTATTTATAAAAATCTGTGCAATAAAAAAAGCCTATCTCTCTGCGTCATACGCAAAGGGACAAGCATTAACTCGTGGTTCCACCCTCGTTCCCAAACAAAGTCATACCATTGTTTGGCTCATAGGCTCTGTAACGTAGAGTGACGCCATTTTCTACTATTATGTTCAAAAATGGAGTTCAAAGGTGGTAACTATTAGTAGATTGAACAGGAAGATTTCAGCACGACTTCCCTCTCTTTTGAACATCAGACTAATAATCATGTCCTTATCATAACTTATCGTTATCAAATTATGCTTTAGATTATAAAGGTTTAATTATGAAAAATCAAGTCAAACTATTAAGTTTGATTTTCAAACGGAAATGTGTGATTGTGAATCATGACTAGACGTTCATCAAATATGTTTTGAAGTGATATAAGTACAGGATCCGTTTCATTGTCTGGATAAACTAATATTTGTCTTGGATTAAGTGCCAGAAAAGGACTGAGCTTCTGTTCGTTTTGAGCAAATTGGTAGATATGAATGGGTGTTTCTAATACTTTTCGATTTAGTTCTTCTTTTGTGTAATAATGCCCATTTTCATGATAAATATCTCCTTCACCATTTCTCCACTTAACAAAACAAAGTGGTCCCTTATCTCGTGCCCTCACGTACTCCCTAAGCGATTCTAAAAATACTTGGTAACGTTCTTCTTGTTTCTTTTCATCAATCGACCGTGCTACGACTTCCTCTAACAACCAACCTGCTTGCTCAAAAAATATATGCTTTTGTTTATCATAGTAGAAGAATGATTGATCTGGATCAACAGTAAAGTACTGTTGCATTGTTGCTCTTAAGTCTGATAAGAAAGTTACATCTCGATATTGGTCAGTTAAGAGCATTTGTGCTGCAAAGGATAAAATTGCATTCATTTCATCAAAATCATAATAAAAATATTGATTGATCAAAATCTCGATAAGCATCGGTTTTAGATCAACAGAATAAAACATTTGGGTTAACATCTGACTCGTTTTATCATGATCCTGATCAAGAATTTCTAACTTTTGATCATCTAGTACTCGCCACATTCGCTGCTCTTTAATCAGCTTGTCTTTAAACATCGTTAGGTCAAGTTCATGATCAAATTTAATTTTCACCATTTAATCACATCCATCTCTTCTAACACTGTTATATTGTATGGATGTTATTTTAAAAAAATGATTAAATATCGGTTGATATTAAAATAGGTGGACGAGATTAACGAATCCCCCACCTATTAACTAAATAAAATCTAAGCTTATCGTTGACTTTCACCATTAATTTCAACAGGAATACTTAATTGATGAATCCGTTCAATAATTCTTCCTGCTTTAACCTGTTCAATGTCACCTCTTGTAGTTGTTGAAAGATGTTTTTCGAGTTGGCTGAGTGAATAATTTGAACTGAAGAATGTTGGTAATCCTTCCATCATGCGATATTGTAAAATTGAGCCTAATACTTCATCTCTAAACCAAGCAGAAATTGACTCTGCACCAATATCATCTAACATCAAAACTGATACCTTTTTGAATTGATCAATCTTTTCACTAATTGAATCATCTTTAATCGATGATTTAATTTCTCGGACAAATTCAGGCATGTAAATTAACATCGATTCAATCCCACGATCCGCTAATTCATTTGCAATGGCGCCGAGGAAGTATGTTTTTCCAACGCCGAAGGGACCGTAGAAATACAGCCCTTTTTGAGGAAGCTTCTCACCAGCTTCATTTAAAAACCTTGATATCTCAACAATTGCTCGGTGTCTTGCTGAATCATTACCGTGAATGTTTGCAATTGAGGCGTGGAGAATATCTTTAGGCATATATAAGCTTTTGATAAGTGATGCTCTCTCTTGCTGTGCTTCTCTAATTATCGTATATTTACATTTTTCATAGCTAACATGGATATGCTTCCCGTCCACTTCTAATCGTGGTTTGTAGCCTGGTAAAATATTGTTTGAACATCCATTTTCCGGACAATTAGTACAATCCTTATTTTGTGATTGATATTCGTACAGTTTAATTAATTGTCGATCAATTGATTCCTGATCCAATTGAGGATTAGCTTGCAGGATTTGCTGAATTTCTGGATCATTGATTATATCAGTACGCATTTTTTGATAAACGTCTTGAAATGACGCATTGTCCTTCATCCACTTCTTTAAAGATGCTTGTATGGATTCCACGGCTTATTCACCTCTACTCAGTTTAGTTTTTATTTTTGAAAGATTGTAAAATTTGATCAATATCTGCTGTAACTTCGGCTGGTTGACTATCTTCTTTTTTCTTACGATTCTTAAACCATTCAGGCACGACTTCTTGACTCTTTCGTCTTTGACCATAGTTTGTTTGTTTTTTCTGATCCCATTGTTGGTATTTATTATTTTCTGATTTTGCTAAAGTCATCGCTTGTTGGACTGTTTTAACATTTTTCCGTGACCAATGACTTGCGATTTTCTCTAAATAGGAACGAGTTAATTTCATATCTGTTTTAAGCATTACGTAATGAATCAAAACATTCATAACGCCCGGCTCAAGTCCTTGTGCATCCATAATATTAGCAATCATTTTTAGATCTTGTTGAGATGCTTGACGACCACTGGATAAATCTTCTAACAATTCTTTTGGACTAATTGTCTCCATTCGTTCAACAAATAAATCTCTTTTTGATTTCTTCGGTTCTTGATCAGTCGTCTTAATTCGTTCTCTCTGATTAACGATATTCACTTGTTGTGCAGGCAATGTTTCAACTAAATCGAGACAGGCATTCTTAAATTCTTCACGATTTAAATCATGCTGACTCGTAAGCGCCCATTGGATTGCTTTATCGAGTTGCGTTGTCGATAACTGATAAAGCCCGCCCATTTGCTCTATTAATTTAATATTGTCATCAGTTAAAATTCTTTCTACTGGTAACATTCGATCAGCTAGGCTCTTCTCTAGCCACTTCCAGTCAATGTTATGATGCTGAACATTAGGCTCTGCTTGTGTTTCTTCTTCTTGATTAATTTTTACAAATGATTGTGCTGCACCGTCATATTTAAACACATCAGAGAATTGAGCTGTTACGTTTTTGCCTAGCTGATTTTTATCTTGAACTTCAAAAATTGAACTAACAGATTCTTTAATTGCCTGATATTTAATTCGGCCAATTTGATGACGTAATAATTGCGTTAATAAATCATGCTTTAAAAATTGTTTAACTTTAAGTGGTTCATTTAATTGATAGTGATAAATCGAACCGTGCTCCAGTTCATGTTTATATGTATGAATCAAGCCAATTGCCTCACATTTTAACCGAGCTTGATAGATGACTGTCAATGGTCGATCTAGTAGTTGCATTAAATGATGGTGGCTATGCTTTTGATTCGCTTGAATAAGATGATATAAAGTAACGTAAAGCGCCGTTGCATCCACACCAATAATCGGTTGATACAATTGATAGAGTGCTTGATAGTGATCATCTGTAATTGAACACTGGTTAATAATTGTGAAATGATCAGAGGGGAGTATTTTCCCAATTGATTGGTGCATGGTATGCCTCCTTTATTAATGTTGACTCTATTATAGCACAAAGAAAAAAGAGCCTATATGGCTCATTTATCTTTTTTATTCGAATAATTCATAATTTCTTTTAGTTCATCTAAAAAGACATTAATGTCTTTAAATTGGCGATAGACAGATGCAAAACGAACATAAGCAACTTCGTCAATTTGAGCCAAATGATCCATTACAAGCTCTCCGACATCTTTACTTTCTACCTCAGCAGAGCCTCTACTACGTAATTCTCTCTCGACATCTATAGCCAGTTGTTTTAATTGTTCATGAGATACTGGTCTTTTCTCACAAGCTTTAATTAAGCCTCGAATTAACTTCTCACGACTAAACGCCTCTCTAACGCCTTCTTTCTTCACGACGATTAATGGCATTTCTTCAATGCGTTCAAAAGTTGTAAATCGATAGCTACACTCTTCACATTCACGACGTCTTCGAATCGCGTCCCCTTCTTCAATTGGACGAGAATCTAAAACACGGGTATTCTTATTTTGACAGGTTGGACAGCGCATATTCTTTCATTCCCACCTTTAATTAATAGATTTGTTCTTGTTGATCTAGTTCTTGTAATTCTTTTGATAAAGCTTTATATAGTTTAGGGATTAAATTATGACTAAACCCTAAGTCAAATAGGCCGCCTTCTGTCGTAATTGAAAAGTCTACTGCAGTTCTATACGGCTTGACCATAATGATGGTAACAATAATAAAGGCACGTCGCTTGCCTTTATAGTTAATACTAATTTCACCATGTTTTTCTGATTCTGAGTTAATTTCGCAATTTGGAAGTTGTCTAAAATAGCGAAGTACTGTATCAAATGCTTTATCTTTTGTTGTTCGATAGTATTTCGTTCTTAAATTCTTGTCCCAATGATTATCTCTAGATTCTGAATGATTATTAAAATATTTATTCAGTGTTTCCTTAAATCCCATGTATGACACCCCATTAATATAATAATTTGTAAAACAAGTATTTACCGAGTATAAGTATAATAGTCTAGTTCTAATTATAGCATCAATTCATGATAAATACGATATTTTTAGTAAAACCGGTTACATCTTAATACTTAGTAAGATTTAATCTGTTTTGAGACTATTTAAAAGCTGTTCAAATTGTTCAGCTGTCACTTCTTTGGTGCCATTATTATCAATCACATAATCTGCTTTTTGCTTCTTCTCTTCTATTGAAATCTGTGAATTAATTCTTTGTTCTGCTTCTAATTTGGTCAATTGATCTCGATTCATTAATCGGTCAAGTTGTGTCATTCGTGTCGTGTAAACGACAATAACTTTATCGACTAAATTAGTTAAGTTAAGCTCGTACAATAAAGGAATATCAAGTACAACGAGCGCATGTCCTTCACTAATCAATCGATCCCTTTCCTCGATTAATTGATCAATTATAATTGGATGAACAATTTGATTAAGTAAGTCACGTTTTGCTTTATCGTTAAAAATTAATTCGGCTAATTTCTTGCGATTAATTTTTTGATCACTTGATAAAATATCATCGCCAAATGCACGCAATACTTGTTGATATGCGCGCTGATTTGGTTCGATTACTTGATGTGAAATCTGATCAGCATCAATAATCGGAATATTTTCACGGATAAAAAGTTGAGCAACAGTACTTTTGCCAGTCGCAATACTTCCAGTTAAACCAAGAACCTTTGTCATTTTATCACCTACATAAATATAATTACGGTAAATTTATTCTTAGCCAATCCAAAAACGACTTATTCCAATGATAATTAGTAAAATACCAGGAATATAGCGAACCCATGGAGCTAATTCTTCTTTGGCAAACTTTCTTCCAATGTATAGTCCAATAGCTAAAAATGTTGCCGTCATAAAAATAATAAAAATGATTGCGGTTAAATCGATTCCTACAAGTGAAGCACCTAGTCCTGCAGCACTTGCATCTATTGATAACGCCATTGCTAACCAAACAACTTCTAAACCAGTAATATCTCCAGACTGATCAAGGTCAGCTAAGACTGGTTTTTTCAAAATACTTATTACAATTCCTAACCGTTTAAGTTCAATATTATACTGTTTTTCAACTGTTTGTTTCGGTTGATCAAATGAGACGAGATTATATATACCTAAACCGATCAATAATATGGCACCGATAAATGTAATCAATGTTTCATTTATCAATAATGATAATAATTGACCAGCAAGCATCGCTATTCCAAAAGCTAATCCTGAACAAATACCGATAACGAGTATCATCGGTTTAGATAGAGTCATCTTTTTTAATCCATAGCTAAAAGCAACCATAAAACAATCGATACTAACTGCGATTCCTAAAAATAATAAGGAGAATATTTCAATCATCTCCACCCACAACTCCTTCAAGTCTTAAGTACAATAACTTAACTCGAAATAGTATATGGGTGGATGAAAAAAGGTGTGAGTCTTGATTGACTAAGAAATGAGTTGACAGCTAGGACAAATATGGGTACCACGGTTTGAGACTTTAAATTTCTCGATTTCTGAACCACAAGTCTTACATGGCTCACCTGTCTGACCGTAGACGTATAACTCTTGTTGGAATAACCCGATCTCACCTAAACTATTTGTATAACTTCTGATCGTTGTTCCACCTTGCTTGACAGCCTCTCTTAGTGTATCTTTTGCTTCTTTTAAAATGAATTGAACTTCTGTTTCAGATAATGATGTACCTTGACGTAGTGGATGGATTTTTGCTCTAAATAATGTCTCATCAACATAAATATTGCCCAACCCTGAAATAATTGTTTGATCGAGTAAAATATTTTTAATCGCTCGTGAGCTTTTTTTGATTTTTGGATAAATATCTTCAAATAAATACCCGGGTTCAAAAGGATCTGGACCAACCTTCGCAAGTGGCAGTTCAAGGTGAGCCTCGCCCTTGTTAAAAAGGTGCATCGTCCCAAACTTTCTAACGTCATGATAATGTAGTGATCTTCCACTCTCAAAATTAAAGATCACATGTGTATGCTTGTCCTTAATTGCTTCTTTAGGATAAATACCATACTTTCCTTCCATACGTAGATGAGATACTAATGAATAGTGATCTAGTTCAAAAATTAGAAATTTCCCTTTTCGGTTAATATCCTTGATTGATTGACCGATTAGTAACTGTTTAAAGATTGATACATCATCTGGTTTTTTAATAATCTTTGGCCAAAACACATCAACTGATGTAATCACTTCATCTTTAACTAGTTTTAATAATGTTTGTCTAACTGTTTCGACCTCTGGTAATTCTGGCATAACTATTTCCTTTCTATTTAGCGTCGTACCATGATTCGCCTTGTGAAGCATCAACTTTAAGCGGCACATTTAATGTGACCGTTTCAGTCATTACTTTCGGTACTAGCTCTAACAATTTGTCTGCTTCTTCTCTTGGCGCTTCAATAATTAACTCATCATGAACTTGTAGTAATAAGCGTGCTTCAAAATTCCCGGCTTTTAATGCATGATCTAAATCGATCATTGCTTTCTTAATAATGTCAGCTGCACTTCCTTGGATTGGCGTATTCATTGCGGTACGCTCAGCAAAACTACGTTGATTAAAGTTTCGGCTCGTGATCTCAGGTAAGTAACGTCGTCGATTCATCAATGTCGTCACATAGCCATCAAGTTTTGCTTTATGAACAATATCATCCATATATTGTTTAACTCCAGGGTAGCTAACAAAGTATTGATCGATAAATGCTTGCGCTTCTTTTCGAGTGATTTTTAAGTTTTGTGATAAGCCATAATCACTAATTCCATAAACGATGCCAAAGTTAACGGCTTTAGCTTGTCTACGCATTAAGCTATCAACTTCATCTGCTGTAACATTAAAGACATCCATCGCAGTTTGAGTATGGATATCACGATCTGATTTAAATGCTTCAATTAGCTTCTCGTCATTAGCAATATGAGCTAATACTCTTAATTCAATTTGTGAATAGTCAAACGCTAAAATAATCCAATCGTTTTCACTTGGAATAAACGCTTTTCTAATTTTGCGTCCTTCTTCCAATCGAATTGGGATGTTCTGTAAGTTTGGATCTACGGAACTTAAGCGGCCAGTCTGTGTTAGCGCCTGATTAAATCGTGTGTGAATTTTTTTATCATCATGAATTACTTTTAGCAAGCCTTCAATATATGTCGATTGTAATTTGCCAAGCTGACGATATAGTAAAATACTAGGGATAATTGGGTGTTTGTCCTCAAGCTTTTCTAATACGTCTGCTGATGTTGAATATCCCGTTTTAGTCTTCTTAATAACCGGAAGATTAAGCTTTTCAAATAAAATTTCACTTAACTGTTTCGGTGAATTAATATTAAAGGCCACTCCTGCTTGCTCATGGATCTCTGTTTCGATTGCACTTAATCGTGCTTTTAATTCACTTTGCATCACTTCTAATTGTTTTTCGTCAACTTTTACACCAGTTGACTCCATGTCAGCTAAGATCGATGCTAGTGGTAATTCAAGTTCTTTAAATAGGCTTTCTTGTTCATTTTCTTGTAATTTTGCCTCAGCATCTTTTTGCAATTGGAATAATGCTTTAGCTTTTCTTACTACGTGATCAGCAACAATTGCTTGCTCAGGTACAGACATTTTGGCTCCCTTGCCATATACTTCTTCATCAAATAACAGATTCTGATAACCTAATCGATGACTAATCGCTGGAATATCGTGACTATTTTCAGCTGGATTAATTAAATATGAAGCCAGTAATAAATCAAAGATAATCCCCTTTACCTGAATACCATATCGTCTTAAGCTAACCATTACTTTTTTAGCATCGAAGGTAATCTTTTTCTTTGTTGAACCCTCAAGCCATTGTTTAAATTGATCTGATCCTAGTGCGACATCTGTTGGAATAAAGTAATTTCCTTGATCATTTGCAAGTCCAAAGCCGATAATCTCGCCAGTATGATAATTCTCTTCTAAGATTTCCACAGTAAACGCATCTGTTCCAGTAAGCTTAACCTCATCAAATGACGAGATAATCTTCAAATCGATTGGGCTTAATGTCTCTGTTTGTTCTGATTCATCACTTGACTCACCATCAAGTGAACTTAATAACGATTTAAAGCCTAAATCCTTAAATAATGCTGTTAATCTTGATTGATCATAGCCTTTATATGCAATTTGATCTAATTCTATCTCAACAGGTGAATCTTGGTTAATCGTCACTAACTCTTTACTTAGAAAAGCTAAGTCTTTCTGATTTGTTAGATTCTCTTTTAGCTTTTTACCACTAACTTGATCAAGGTTTTGATAGATATTTTCTAAAGTACCAAATTGATTTAACAGCTTAATCGCTGTTTTCTCACCGACACCTGTTACACCTGGGATGTTATCAGAACTATCTCCCATTAGTGCTTTCATATCAATAACTTGTTCAGGTTTAATCGTTAGCTTTTCCTCAAGGAATTCTGGCGTATAAATATCTAGCTCACTAATACCTTTTCTCGTAATTTGGACATGAACATCTTCAGATACGAGTTGAAGCATATCTTTATCACCAGTAATAACTTGAACATTAAAGTTAGCTTGAGCTGCTTTTTTAGCTAGAGTCCCAATAATATCATCTGCTTCATATTGTTCAAGCTCATAATGAACAATTGAGCTCGCATCTAACAACTCTCTCACTAATAAAAATTGCTCTGATAACTCAGGTGGCGTTTTTTGTCGACCACCTTTATAGTCTTTATATTTTGCATGGCGAAAAGTCGTTTTGCCTGCATCAAAAGCAATCATGATATGACTTGGACTTTCTTCTTCTAATACTTTCATCAGCATTTTCGTAAAACCAAATACTGCATTTGTATAAACACCTTTATCATTTGATAATAAAGGAAGGGCAAAAAAGGCACGATATAAAATACTATTCCCATCAATTAATATCAGTTTTTGTTTATCAGTCATGATTCGTCTCCTTTATTTTCAGTGCTATTAGTATTTTAACATGTTTAGAGCAAATAAAAAAACGAGTCGTTCAACTCGTTTAGTTTGTTAATCCATGTGTAATGGGTAAATTTATTGTAAATGTTGACCCTACGCCATACTGACTGTCAACTTCAATAAAACCATCATGTGCTTCAACTATATGTTTTACAATCGCTAAGCCAAGCCCAGTACCACCTGTTTCTCGACTGCGCCCTTGATCAACTCGATAAAATCGTTCAAAAATTCGACCAATCAATGATTCAGGAATACCAATACCATTATCTTTAACTGTTAATGTTAACCACTGTTGGTTCTTATAAGCCGAAACATGCACTTTACCATCTTTTTTTGAATAGCTAATTGCATTGTAAAGTAGATTTAAAATAACTTGTTTTAGACGTTGCTCATCACCAGTTAAATTTAAATCATCATTAACATCCAAGATTAGCTCAACATTCCGCTTATTGGCCATATCTTTAACGATTGTAACACTCTCACGAACAATTGATGAAAAATTTATTCTATTAAGATTAATTTTAAATTCATCTCGTTCTAGTTTACTTAATTCTAATAAATCGTGAATTAGAGATTGGAGTCGATCACTTTCTTTATAGATAATCGTCAGGAATTTCCGTAACATTTCTGGATCAATCGAATCATCGTCTAGCATTGTCTCGGCAAAACCTTTAATTGAGGTAACTGGTGTCTTTAATTCATGCGATACATTCGCAACAAAATCTTTACGAATTTGTTCAACTTGTTTTAATTCACTAATATCATGAAATACGAAGACAAGGCCTCTTAATTCTCTACTTTCATTAAAAAATGGAACAGCAACGATCTCAATATAAATCTTTGCATTTCCTTTTGTTAAAGTGATTGAATTTTTGATTGTATCTTCATATAAGAAGGCATCTTGAACTGCTTGATAAATACTATCATGGGTTAAAACATGGTAGTACAGCTTATTCTTAACCTCTTGTTCGGTCAAATCAAATAAATTTGTAAATTTGCGATTAATTAATTGAACGTAACCCTGTGTATCTAGTAGCATAATTCCGCTTTCCATATTATCAATCACGGTATGCAGTTGTCTTGAATGCATTTTATCCTGTCGGTTTAAATTTTGTAAATTAAATGCAAGCTTATTCACTGCATATCCTAATCGATCTATGCCATGATGACTTTTCTCATAGGCACGGGCACTATAGTTACCTTTAATTAATTCATCTAAGACTACTTTAATTTGCTCATTTGGTTTTAAATAGGTTAGATATATTTGATAGATTAAGATGAAAATGACCGCATGTGCACCGATTAAAGCTAACACAACAATAATACGGTCGCTGCCTTGGACAAGTGGAACGAATACATATAAGAGACTTAGAAAAAGAACGGTCAATATAGTTACGAAAATAACAAATGTGAATTTACTCGATCTTTTCAAACGTAGGCTCCTCCATTTTATAACCTAATCCTCTGATTGTTTTAATATAGATAGGTTGCTTCGTATCTGGCTCAATTTTTTCTCGAATATGGCTGACATGAACATCAACAATTCGTGTATCACCTGAGAAATCATAATTCCATACTGCACTAAGTAATTGATCGCGTGATAGCACTTTGCCTTTGTGTTTCGCTAAATAAACAAGTAATTCAAACTCTTTCCTAGTAAAGGTGAGTTCTTCTCCATTTTGTAACACTTCATATCGATCTGGGAAAATTACGATTTCTCCTACTTTTAGTTGCGAGGAATCATTTTCTACTTGCTTATTTGTCCGACGTAAAATAGCTTTAATTCTAGCAACAACTTCCTTAGGGCTGAACGGCTTAGTCAAATAGTCGTCTGCTCCAAGCTCTAAACCAAGAACTTTATCAAACTCATCACCCTTAGCAGTCAACATTAGAATTGGTGTATCTACTTTCTCCTGTCTCAACCGTTTACAAACCTCGGTTCCTTCCATTCCTGGTAGCATCAAGTCAAGGACAATGAGATCAAATGACTCTTTCATCGCCTTGTCGAAAGCTTCTGTTCCAGAATATGCAACAGCGGTATCAAATCCTGCTTTTTCAATATTGTATTGTAATAATGTAACGATTGAATCCTCATCATCCACAATCAGTATTCTTTGATTCATTTCTCTACCCCCATTGTCTTTAGCTTAATCATACAACTTAACTATGAAATTGTGAATTATAAAGCTATCAAAACCATGTAAAATATCCTTTACAATGTAAATATTCCGTAAATTTTCTGCATATATGTCATAATATTTTGCTAAGAAAAAATGCTGACAACTTTAGCATTGTCAGCATTGTTATAATTAATTCATATTCTTGATTAATTCATCAGCAAACTCTGATGTTTTCACTTCTTTAGCGTCGTCCATTAAACGTGCAAAGTCATATGTAACGACTTTTGAGCTAATTGTTTTATTCATTGATTCAATAATTAAATCAGCTGCTTCATTCCATCCTAAGTGCTCTAACATCAATACACCGGATAAAATCACTGATGATGGGTTAACTTTATCAAGACCCGCATACTTTGGAGCTGTCCCATGTGTAGCTTCAAAAATAGCATGCCCTGTCTCATAATTAATATTTGCGCCTGGCGCAATACCAATTCCACCTACTTGCGCTGCTAAAGCATCAGAAATATAGTCACCATTTAAGTTCATAGTTGCAACTACATCGAACTCTCTTGGACGAGTAAGAATTTGTTGTAAGAAGATATCTGCAATAACGTCTTTTACAATAATTTTCCCTGCTGCTTCAGCTTCTTGTTGAGCTTTATTAGCAGCTTCTCGACCTTCTTTTTCAGCAATTTTATCATACTGAGCCCAAGTAAATACTTTATCACCATATTCTCTTTCCGCTAATTCATAACCCCAATTTTTGAAGGCTCCCTCAGTGAACTTCATAATGTTGCCTTTATGAACGAGAGTCACACTCTTTCTATTTTCTTTAATAGCGTATTCAATCGCTGCTTTTACTAAACGATGTGTACCTTCTTCAGAAACTGGCTTAATACCAATACCTGATGTTTCCGGGAAGCGAATATTCGTTACGCCCATTTCATCTTTTAAGAATTTAATGATCTTTTCAACTTCTTCAGTACCTTTTTCCCACTCAATTCCCGCATAAATATCCTCAGTATTCTCACGGAAAATAACCATATCTGTATCTTCAGGACGTTTTACAGGTGATGGAACACCGTCAAAATAACGCACTGGACGAAGACATGTGAATAAATCTAATTTTTGGCGTAGTGCGACGTTTAATGAACGGAATCCACCGCCAATTGGTGTCGTTAGAGGACCTTTAATTGCAATTTTATATTCGCGAATTGTCTCTAAAGTTTCTTCTGGTAACCATTCACCAGTCGTTTCAAACGCCTTTTCACCAGCTAAAACTTCTTTCCAAACGATACTTCGCTTGCCTTCGTAAGCTTTATCAACAGCCGCTTCTAATACACGACTAGATGCAGCCCAAATATCTGGACCAGTTCCGTCTCCTTCGATAAATGGAATTGTTACGTGGTCTGGTGTTTTTACTACACCATCTACAACTGTTACTTTTTCTCCTTGTACCATAAAACCCCTCCTAATATAGTCTAAAACCAAATCACTAAATTATTTTAATATAATTAGCGTTTGGATATTGGAATAAATTCAAGCTTTTTAGGTCCAACATAGTTTGCCCGTGGTCGAATCAATCGATTATCGTCATATTGTTCAAGCATATGAGCAATCCAACCAGAAGTTCGACTCATAGCAAATATTGGTGTGAACAAATCATGTTCAATTCCCATAGAATGATAGGTTGATGCTGAATAAAAATCAACATTTGCAGGTAATCCTTTTTCTTTTTTAATATATTCTTCAATAATTTCAGATATTTGATACCATTTCTCTTGTCCGGCTTTTCGAGTTAGTTCCTTTGACATCTTTTTCAGATATTTGGCTCGTGGATCACCTTTTTTATAAACTCGGTGGCCCATTCCCATGATTTTTTCTTTATTATTAATTTTTTCTTGAATATAGGGAATAGCGCGATCTACCTCACCAATTTCCATTAGCATCTTGATCACTTGCTCATTCGCCCCACCATGTAACTCTCCTTTTAAAGCACTAATCGCTGCTGTGATACCAGAATATAAATCTGATAAAGTTGCCACACAAACACGAGCTGTAAAAGTTGAAGCATTTAATTCATGATCAGCATGCAATATTAATGCCTGATCAAATGCTCTGGCTTCGATTGGATCAACAGGATCACCTTTTAATAAATACAAGAAGTTCTCTGCGTAACCATATTCTTTCTTAGGATGTAGGATCTCTTTTCCATTACGCAATCGTGAGAGTGTCGTAATCACTGTTAATATGCGCGCTTGTAATCGAAGTGCCTTTTCCATTGTTGCATCTTTGTGAGTCAAAGAATCCTCAGGATCATAAGCACCCAACAATGAAATAACAGAACGTAAAGCAGACATTGGATGAATTTTATTTAAATCCATATGTTCAATATGTGGATAGATTTCTTCTGGTAATTCCATCACTTCGAATAAATTTTCTTTAAATTCAGTTAATTCAGCTTGGTTTGGTAGACGTTTATACCAAAGCAAGAAGACTACTTCTTCAAATGTAGCATAGTTAACGAGATCATCTAAATCATAACCAACGTATGATAACTTTGTTCCCGAAATTGAAGTGATCTTCGTATCCGTTAAAACTACGCCTTCAAGACCTCGCGCTTTAATCATACTATTTCCTCCTTTTACAATAAAATTAAAAGGTAATCAGCTGTAATTTGAGTTGATTTCATTTTGAGCCAACAAAATCTAGCAAACTATTTAAATCTCAAACTATCTTTCTTAATTTGCTATAAAGAAGTCTACAATTCGCATGATCATATATGCAATTCCAGCTCCAATTAATGGACCAACAGCAACACCTTGGAGGAAGACAACTGCAATAATTGTACCCATAACAAGTGCTGTTGTTAAGTGAGGATCATTAGTTAATAAATCAAGGCCACCACGTGCTACAATGGCAACGAACATACCTGATCCTAGTGCAATCCAACCATAATAGCCTTTTACACTATCAATTAACTCTTTAAAGCCAATATCACCTGTTGCGATCGGGATCAGTACCGATACCGTAATAACCGTTATACCGATTGTCATGCCTTTTTGCTGTAAAAACGGGAAGACTTTGTCATTTAGGTTTAACAACTGTATTCCTAACAAAATGTATACAGCAATCATAATCGATTGGTTTTTACCAATATAGCCAAGAATAAATATTAAAATTAAAAATAATGTCGATAAGTTTAGCATATATGATCCCTCGGTCTAGGTGATTTAATAGTTAAATTCTATCTTACCACAGATAATTAAATATTAGCAAAATTCAAGCATGATCTGTTATATAATATCATATTTTAATTTATAAGCATAGTAAGAGACAAGCAGGTGATAAAACTGATTTCAGAGTATAAACCAATGTTATTAAGACTTTTCTTCGTTATATTAATAGCTACAGCATTAGTCGCAGCGGTCTATTATGTGATCCAAAATTTATTTATCTTTGTTCTTGTCATCGGTATCAGTGCAATACTTCAGAAGCCAATTCAATTAATTGTAGCTAAAATGCGCGTCAATCGGATGATGGCAATAATCATTTGCTTACTTAGCTTTATGATTACTATTTCAATTAGTTTCAGCTTAATTTTAATTTACCTAATTGATATTTTTAATGCGATTGTCATTCAAATTCCAGATTACTTTGAAACAATCATCGAGTTCTTCAAACAATGGATTTATAATTTCACCAACTATACCTTGCCTAATATAGATTTTCTACCAACACCATTAAATGATCAACTCTCAAGTCAATTAATTAAATTAATCGATTACTTATATAGTCTTGTAATGACGATTAGCCATAACTTAGCTAATCAGTTTATCCCTTTTGTCTCTAATGCGTTTATTCAAACAATCGAATTGACGTCCTCAACAATCATCGTCATAATCTTGACCATCCTATTGTGTAAGGATTGGGAGAAATATAAATACTATTTAACAAAATGGCTACCTAAAAAAGCAGTCAAGAAAATAAGTGAGTTTTCACGACACTTTTTCAGTATGGGCTGGGGATATATAAAAGCACAATTACTCGTCTGTTTAGCGACAACGATTGTGCTTATCATTGGGTTTTATTTTATTAATATTGACCGTGCATTTGGAGTTGGAGTTGCCTTTGGCTTAATTGACTTTATTCCAATAATTGGAGTTGGTATTTTACTTTGGCCATGGATTATTTATTGCTTAGTAACGAGTCAATTTATTGTCGCAATTGAGCTTGCCGTAATATATATCATCATTGTTTGTTTAAGGCAATTTTTAGAACCCAAATTAGTCTCTGAACAAATTGGAATGAATTCTTTCTTCATTATTAGCATTGGTTATCTTTGCATTTTGTATTTTGGTCTTTGGGGTATTTTGTATACACCGATCGTACTGATTACGATTCAATCAATTAAACGTAGTCAATTAGATCAGATCGTCTACCGTTATATAGTAAATGGACAACTAAACATTTAAAAACGACGATATATAATTCGATGATTTTTATTAATCATATTTTGGAAGATTGCTTTTAGCCATGACTTAAATAAGCGTCTTGACAGAGGTATAAGTAAAGCAAAGCCAAATAAATCAGTCAAAAATCCTGGCATTAATAAAGCAATGCCACCGATCAGTATGCATATACCGTCAATAAATAGGTCACTAGGTAGGTCACCATTTTGCATGCTAATTTGGGCACGACGAAGTGCTTCAATTCCTTGTTGCTTTGCTAGAGTCGCGCCGATGAAACCAGTTAAGATAATCATACCAATAATTGACCAACCACTTATATATGTGCTTGCCCAAACGATAATGGCTAATTCAATTAGCGGTACTGTTATTAAAAGTAAAAACAACCATCTAAACATAACCGCACCTCCATGACACAAATATTTTTAGATGAAAAAAGGGGGTTAGCCCCCCTCTTTCATTTTATTATAACTTGTTATTAATATTATAAGATACTTGCTCTACCACTGTAGATATCGCCACGTTTAGCGTCAACAGTGATTTCTTTACCTTCTTCTAGAACTGAAAGTGCATTATCAACACCAACAATTACAGGAATTGATAAATCAAGACCTACAACTGCAGCATGTGAAGTTAAACCACCTTCAACTGTAATAATACCATTTGCTTTTTCTAAAGCAGGCATCATATCTTTATCAGTTGCTTGAGTTACTAAAATGTCACCATAGTTTACTTTTTCATTTGCTTCTTTAGCATCCTTAGCAATTACAACACGACCGAATGAGCTACCTTTACCTACTCCTTGGCCCTTTGTTAAAACATCGCCAATGATGTGAACTTTCATCATATTAGTTGTACCACTTTCACCTACTGGTACACCTGCAGTAATAACTACACGATCTCCGCGTTTTAGAAGGTTAGTTTCTAAACCACGATCGATAGCAACGTTTAATACTTTATCTGTCGTGTATGCTACGTCACCTACGATTGAGTGAACACCCCATACTAATGAAAGACCACGGCTAACTCTTTCGTCAAATGTTACTGCAATGATTGGTGCTTTAGGACGGTATTTTGAAATAACACGTGCTGTATGACCACTTACAGTTGGAGCTAAAATAGCATTAACATCTAAATTCATAGCTGTGTGGTTAACTGATTGACTAATTGCATCAGTCATTGAAACCTCAGTTGATTTCGTACGCTTAGCTAGAATTGCTTTATGATCTAATACAGATTCTGTTTTAATTGCAATATTGTGCATTGTTTGTACTGCTTGAACTGGGTAATCACCCGCTGCTGTTTCACCAGATAACATAATTGCATCTGTACCGTCAAAAATCGCGTTAGCAACGTCTGAAGCTTCAGCACGAGTAGGTCTTGGGTTACGCTCCATTGAGTCTAGCATTTGTGTAGCTGTAATAACTGGCTTACCTGCTAGATTACATTTTTGGATCATAAGTTTTTGAACAACTGGAACATCCTCAGGTGGAATTTCAACCCCTAAGTCCCCACGAGCAACCATAATTCCATCTGATACTTGTAGAATAGCGTCTAGGTTGTCAACACCCTCTTGGTTTTCAATTTTTGAAATGATTTGAATGTCTTTACCACCATTTTTATCTAGGTGCTCACGGATTGCTAATACGTCAGAAGCACGGCGAATAAATGATGCAGCGATAAAGTCTACACCTTGCTCAATACCGAATAGAATATCTTTAGCATCTTTTTCAGTCATACCAGGTAAGTTAACACTAACATTAGGTACGTTTACACCTTTTTTATCTTTTAAGATACCTGAGTTTAATGCTTTTGTTTCAATTTCATTTTCTTCTTTTAGAATTGCAGTTACTTCTAATTCAACTAAACCGTCGTCTAGAAGGATTTTTGATCCAACGTGAACATCGTTAATTAAATCTGGATAAGTTACTGCAAAGCGCTCTTTAGTACCTTTAACAGTTTCGTCCATAGAAATGTTAATTGTTTGACCTTTAACAATTTCCACTTTACCTTCAGCCATTACACCAGTACGGATTTCTGGACCTTTAGTATCTAAAAGGATAGCTACTGTTTTACCTAATTTTTTCGCTGATTCGCGAATGTTTTTAATTCTATTACCATGCTCTTCGAAATCACCATGTGAAAAGTTCAGACGTGCAACGTTCATACCTGCTGCAATCAATTCTGTTGTTTTTTCTAATGATTCTGAAACTGGTCCTATCGTACATACGATTTTTGTTTTTCTCATTACTAATTTCCTCCTTGGTATTTGTAAAACACTAAAATATCTATAATAAATTTAGATAGATAGTTCTCCCATAAGTTTGTACAAGCTCATATCTATGTTGTGTGGCTTATTAAGGATATCCTTGATTTTATGATGAGTAAGTTTATTTGACTCAATACCAACCATCACACCTGATTGACCTTCAATTAACAAATCGATTGCCTTAGCGCCTAAACGACTTGCTAATACACGATCTGCACCAGTTGGTTGTCCACCACGTTGGATGTGTCCTAATACGGTTACGCGTGTTTCTAGATTAGCTGTTTCTTCAATTCTCTTGCCTAGTTCAATCCCACTACCGACACCTTCAGCTAAAATGATAATACTATGCTTTTTCCCACGTGCTCGTCCTCTATTTAGACGATCAATGATGTTTTCAAAAGGTTCGTCGCGTTCTGGAATGATTACGCTTTCTGCACCATTAGCTAAACCTGACCAAAGTGCTAAATCTCCCGCATCTCGGCCCATAACCTCGATAACATATGTACGTTCATGAGAAGTTGCTGTATCTCTTATTTTATCGGCAGCTTCTACAATAGTGTTTAATGCTGTATCAAAACCGATTGTAAAATCAGTTCCTGGAATATCATTATCAATTGTACAAGGAATGCAGACACATGGAAAGCCTTTCTCAGTCAATTTTAACGCACCTGTAAATGAACCGTCACCGCCAAGAACTACTAAACCTTCAATACCTCTATCTCTCAATTGTTTAATGGCACGTTCTTGACCTTCATCGGTTTTAAATTCCTCAGAGCGCGCAGAAAACAGAATCGTACCTCCGCGTTGAATGATATCTCCAACAGAGCCGAGTTCCATTTTTTTGATCTTACCTTCCATCAAGCCTTGAAAACCGTTTGATACACCGTATATTTCAATACCATGATAGATACCTTTTCTGACTACCGCTCGAATAGCTGCGTTCATACCTGGAGCATCTCCACCGCTTGTCAAAACAGCTATTTTCTTCATATAATCACCTCAATCTTAAATCTACATCTATTAGCTTAACATAAACATGTAGATATATCCTAATATCACGCCCATAAAGATTATACATGAAAGTCGACAAAATCTCACCCCTAAATATACACTTTTAGGGGTGAAAATGAAATAATTTTACTAACATTTTGAGTTTGTTAAATTATTTACAATAATTTTATTAAATATACTTAAAAACTGCCAATATTTTTATACTTTTGCCAACGTTTTTCAATCAACTGATCTTTAGGTAGGCCCTGTAAGTATTTTAATGATTTATTAATATGAAGATCTAAGTATGCGACTTGCAATTGAAAATCTCGATGAGCCCCGCCCTTTGGCTCTGGGATAATATCATCAATAATATTCATTTGTTTTAAATCTTTAGCATTTAGCTTTAACGATTTTGCTGCTTCCTTTGCTTTAGTGGCATCCTTCCACAAAATACTCGCTGCACCTTCTGGTGAAATTACTGAGTAAATCGAATTTTCCAGCATATAAATATGATCCGTAACTCCAACACCCAATGCACCACCACTTCCACCTTCGCCAATCACAATTGACAGTGTTGGAACAGCAAGTTGTGCCATAACTTTTAAGTTTCTAGCAATCGCTTCACCTTGGCCGCGCTCTTCTGCACCTTTACCTGGATGAGCTCCTTTTGTATCAATAAATGAAATAATCGGGCGATTAAATTTCTCTGCTAATTTCATTTGTCTTAATGCTTTACGATAGCCTTCTGGATGCGCACTTGCAAAATTACGGTAAATATTTTCTTTTGTGTTCTTTCCCCTTTGTTGACCGATTACTGTAACTGGTAATCCTTTATATTTCGCAATACCTGTAATTATTGCTGGATCATCACGGAATAAACGATCTCCATGTAGCTCAATAAAATCAGTAAAAAGCTCTTGAATATAGTCTAACGCTGTCGGGCGTTCTGGATGTCTAGCAATTTGGACTCGATCCCATGGTGATAAATTTTGATAAACATTTTGTTCTAAATTAACTAGCCTCATCTCAAGACGACTGATATCTTCTGTTAAATCAAGTTCACTTTCTTCAGCCATCTGTTTTAATTCAGCTATTTTATCTTTTAATTCATAGATTGGTTTTTCGAAATCTAAAATATATTTCAAGTCCGTTCACCCCCTACAGCGTGTAGGTCAAGTACTGTTGTTAAGAACTGCTTTAATTCTGGTCGTTTAACAATTCGATCAATTTGACCTTGTTTCAATTGAAATTCTGCTGTTTGGAAATCATCAGGAAGCTTTTCGCGAATTGTTTGTTCGATAATTCTTCGTCCGGCAAAACCAATTAAAGCATTTGGCTCTGCAAAGTGATAATCACCAATTGAAGCAAAGCTTGCTGTCACGCCGCCTGTTGTTGGATTAGTCATCACCACAATTAAACAACCACCTGCTTGATCAAAGCGATCAATTGCAAATGCTGTTTTTGCCATTTGCATTAAACTAATCATCCCCTCTTGCATTCTAGCTCCACCAGAGGCAGTAAATATAATTACAGGTAAGTTTTCATCTTTTGCTCGTTCTAACGCTCGTGCAATTTTCTCACCAACTACTGCTCCCATACTAGCCATGCGGAAAAAAGGATCCATTACAATTAGGACTGCTTCAAATTGATTAATTGTGCCTTTTCCTGTTACAACAGCATCATTTAAGCCTGTTTTCTTTTGATCTGAAATTAGTTTTTGTTGATATTCTGGGAAATTAAGTGGATTATCAGTGACTAATTCAGCGTCCCACTCATCAAAGCTGTCAATATCATCAACAATACTTGCAATTCTCTCCCAAGCCGTCATCTTATGATGTGTTCCACAGGATGGACAAACGCGAAGATTATTTTTCCATTCTTTTTCATAAAAAATCTTAGAGCAATACGAACACTTTTCCACAAGACCTTCTGGTATATCTTGTTTTGCTTTTTCTGTTGGAATTGTCGCATATTTTCGCTGTTTCTTAAAAATACGTTTAAAAGGCATCCTGAGTCCCCCTCATATCAAGATTTTCTGGATTTGATAAATAACTCAAAGTTACTTAATTTGTTTAGCAACTCCAGTTTCTATGGCTGCTTTTGCAACTGCTTGACTAACGGCTACTGCCACTCGTTGATCGAATGGATCCGGAATGATATAGTTCTCTGTTAAGTCAGCTTCAGCAATAATCCCAGCAATCGCATGAACTGCTGCAACCTTCATTTCATCATTGATTTCATTTGCCATAACGGATAACGCACCCTTAAAGATTCCTGGAAAAGCAAGTACATTATTTACTTGATTAGGATAATCAGATCGACCCGTACCTACAATTCTTGCTCCTGCTGCTAGGGCATCTTCTGGCATGATTTCAGGATTTGGGTTTGCCATTGCAAAGATAATCGGATCATCATTCATTGAACGAACCATTTCTTGATCAACTAAGTTAGCTAAAGATACACCGATAAAAACGTCTGCACCTTTCATGACAGATCTTAAATCACCTGTTTCCATCTGCTGATTCGTTTCTTTAGCAATCATTTCTTTAATGGGGTTCATCCCAAACTCTCTACCTTGATAAATCGCACCTTGCGAATCACAAATAACGATTTGATTTACACCAAATTTATTTAGTAATTTAACAATCGCAATACCTGCAGCACCTGCGCCATTAATTACAACTTTAATTTGATCTGTCTGTTTATTTACTAATTTGAGTGCATTAACTAAACCAGCTACAGTAACAATAGCTGTTCCATGTTGATCATCATGGAAAACTGGGATATCTAATCGTTTCTTCAATTCTTCTTCGACATAAAAACAATCCGGAGCTGCAATATCCTCAAGATTTATTCCGCCAAAGTTTGGCGCAAGCATTTCAACTGTTTCAATTAATTTATCTGGATCAGCGGTATCAAGACAAATTGGAAACGCATCTACATTAGCAAAATTTTTAAACAAGACAGCCTTACCTTCCATAACCGGTAATGCAGCTTGAGCTCCAATATTACCCAATCCTAGTACTGCGGTCCCATTTGATACAACAGCGACCATATGACTTTTCATTGTATATAAATATGCATTCTCTTTACCTTTATTAATTTCTAAACAAGGTTCTGCTACTCCTGGAGAATATGCTAAACTTAGATCCTCAGAGTTTGTTACCTTTACTTTTGATTCAACCATTAACTTTCCTTGATGATCTCGATGCATTTTTAATGCTTTTTCTCTTAAATTTGTCAATCTAAACCGCACCCTTCATATTTTCTATATCATTTTGTATATTAACGATTTATTGAATTAACTTCTCTATTATACCAAATTAGTACCTGGTGTAAATAACAAGAGCTTATTTTTAGAAAAAACAGTTTATTCACCGCTTAATAAATAGAAATGGAACTCATTAATTAACTAAGTGTTGAGTTCCATTTCTTCCGTAAATCAAGGGAATGAAATCTATTTAAGCACAACATTCTCTGTGCCGAATTGTTTTTTCAATTCATTTAGTACCTCATAATGATTTGAGATAAAATATTGCTCCGATAACTTAAATGTTTGATTTTGATCTTTCTGATGAACAATAATTTCAATCGGACCTGGATGACGTCGAGCTAGTCGTTCCAATGTGTGAATAGCTAATTTTAGTTTAGCGGCATCAGCTACTTGTAAATATAGACGAGCTGAATGAGAGTCGATCGAACTGATCTCAGCTAAATCTAGTGGTGTAATTTGATCAATAATTAGTTGTTCTTTGCCATTACGGATGTCCTTTTTACCCGTTACAAGACAAAACATCTGTTCACTTAACATCACCTTTACTTCCCGATATAAATTAGGGAAAATAACACCGTCTACTTCAAAATTCTCATCAGTAAGCTTTACGAACGCCATTGAATCACCGCGCTTCGTGCGAATTTGATTAATATCTTGGATTAATGTAGCAAAACGAATGTCTTTCACCTGCTCTTGTTGATAGAAATAGTGGAAATCCATAATTCCATTCGCTCGTAAATGACGACGATTCACTTCAAGTGGGTGGTCAGAGATATAAACTCCGAGTAACTCCTTTTCAAAGCTGAGCTTTTCTAATAATTCAAATGGTTCAACTTTTTGATAATCGTCTTCCAAGTTTAATGCATCTCCAAATAATGAGTCTTCTCCTTCAAGTCCACCAAACAGCTCACCTTGCTCAATCGCTTGATCAACAGATGCTAATAAAGAAGCACGCTCAATACCAAATTCATCAAAAGCTCCTGCTAAAATTAAAGTTTCAATTGCACCACGATTAACAATTTTTAGTGAGACACGCATACAAAAGTCAAATAAACTCTTGAACCTTCCTTGCTGTCTCGCTTGAATAATCTCATTAACGATTGGATAGCCGATTGCTTTAATCGATGATAAGCCCATTCGAATATGACCGTGATCAGGTTGATAATAATAATGACTTTTATTAATTGATGGCGGGAGTAGCTTAATTTTTTTCTGCTTAGCTTCTTTAAAATACTCGATCGTTTTTGACTGGTCACCAATTACCGTATTTAGTAATTCTGTAATGAAATAGACTGGATAATTGGCCTTTAAATAAGCTAACTGATACGCTATCTTACTGTATGCAACTGCGTGACTACGGTTAAATCCATAATTGGCAAATCTGACAATCCAAGAAAATAACTCTTCAGCAAGATCTGCTGTATAGCCCCGTGATACACTTCCATTAATAAAGTCAGATTTTAAACCCTGTAAGTCATCATGATTCTTTTTTGAAACGGCTCGGCGTAATAAATCGGCCTTACCTAAACTAAAACCAGCAAAACGGTGTGCGATCTGAATAATTTGTTCTTGATAAATCAGTACACCATACGTTGTTGCTAGAATCGGGATTAAATCATTGTGAGGAAAGTTAACTTTTTCCCGTTTATGTTTACGATTTATATACGTATCAATAAAGTCCATTGGCCCTGGACGATACAGTGCGTTAACAGCTACAATATCTTCAAATTGTGTTGGTTTTAGGCGTGTTAATACTCTTTTCATCCCTTGTGATTCAAATTGGAAAATACCGTTTGTTTGTCCAGTTTGAAAAATAGCATAAGTCTTCTGATCATCTAATGGAATTTGCTCTAAATCTATCTCTTTAGCATCATATCGCGAAACCATTTTTAGAATCCGCTCAATCGTTGTTAAATTACGTAATCCTAAAAAATCCATCTTCAGTAAACCAATTCGTTCTACATCATTCATTGAAAACTGCGTCAGTTGATTACCAGAACCATCTGAAATTAGTGGAACAAAATCGACTAATGGATGATCATGGATAATAACCCCTGCAGCATGTGTAGACATATTTCTAGGTAGACCTTCCAATATTCTTGCCACTTTGAAAAAATCTTTTAAATGATCATGATTTTGAATATAATCTAATAATGCTTTTGAAGCCTTAACAGCTTGCGTAATTGATCCTGCCCCTTGCGCAGGTATTTCTCCTAGAATAAAATCTAGATCTACTTTCGGTAATGAAAATGCTTTTGCAAGTTCCCGAATAATTGAACGTGTTTTAAATGAGCCGAATGTGCCGATTTGAGCCACTGACTGGTGTCCATATTTTTGTTTTACATATTCAATCACTTCATTACGACGGTAATCTGAAAAATCAATATCAATATCCGGCATCGAGATTCTTTCCGGATTTAAAAATCGTTCAAATAATAGATTATATTCAATTGGATCGATCTCAGTAATCGATAATAAATAAGCGACTAATGATCCTGCAGCTGAACCTCGACCTGGCCCTACTAAAATACCTTTACTTTTAGCAAACCGAACAAAATCCCATACAATTAAGAAATAATCACTAAATCCCATCTTCTCAATGACAGATAGTTCATAGTCTAACCGTTGCTGTGCTTTTTCTCTCATTTGATTTGAATATTTTTCATTTAATGACTTAAGACACAATTGTTTTAAATAAGATGCTGAAGAATAGCCTTCTGGTACCGGAAATTTAGGTAAATGATTTTGACCAAGATCAAATGATACTTCACATTGTTCGGCAATCCTTACTGTTTGACTGAGTAAATCAGGATATGCTTGAAAATATGAGCTTGCTTCACTCTGAGTGAAAAAATGTCGATAAGGCTGATCTTCTTTAACAAATATTTTTTCTTTTTGATCAATTGCTCTAAGGTAGCGATAGGCTTGTTGGTCGGTTTGTTCTAAATAACGAACATCACCAAGCGCTACTAAATCTACACCACTTTTATGTAATATTTGAATTAAATCGAGCTCAAAGCGAGTCACACCAACGACAGGTCTAACTGGCCACATATTTAGAAATCCTTGAATGGCGTTGATGTCACCATTTTGAATTAACCCTTTTAAACTAGTTGATCCGATCGGTAAAATAATCAGACAATCAGTTAAAATGGTTGATAAATCATTAAATGATATTTGTTTGACATCACTCGTTTGAATTAGACTGGAGATTTTGAGTAAAGATTGATAACCATGATTATTCTTAGCCAAAATAATGAGCTCATTAACCCGATCGTTTATCACAACACTCGTTTCCATTCCAATTATAGGTTTAATGTTCTCTCTTTTACACGCTTGATAAAATTCAATCGCACCATGAAGGACGTTATGATCAGTTAGCGCAATCGCCGTCATCTTATCTTGCTTGGCTTTTTTAACTAGTTGATCCAAATTTATTGTACTATGCATAAAAGTATAGCCACTTTTAACTTGTAAATGAACAAACGACATGAAAACGACCTCCTTTTTAAAAAGAACTTACTGACTTCATTATAGCTGAAGTTTCAACGTTTGAAAAAAAATAAAAACATAGACACAAACGATTAAACATACAATGAAATATAGTCATATAGCACAATTAAGGACTCGGAAACGAAGATAAAGGAGTAAAGCAATGGAAGAACGTTTTTTCGCTACTATTATTCAATGTTTTTTCCTCGCACTAGGTGTCATAATTGGTGGGGCCTTTATTGGGAGTATCGGGGCGTTTGCCAGTGGGGAACCACCCTTAACATCGATCGCAAGAATCGCAAAAAGTCTCAGAATCTGGGCGATTGTTGCCGCAATTGGTGGAACGTTTGATGTTATTTCAAATTTTGAGCGTGGGCTTATGCAAGGTTCTACAATTGATATTATTAAGCAAATATTAGTCATTATTACTGCTATGGGCGGTGTTCAGGTTGCACTTTTTGTGATTGAATGGTTTACACAAGAGGAGTTAAGCTAATGCATCTAGTACCATATTATAAGAATAAAAATTGGCAGCGATTTTTGGCTGGTCTTTTCGTTGGCGCTCTTTTAAGTTATTTCGTCTTTATTTATATGTACGGTCAACTATTAGAAAAACGCATTGAAGAAAATTTGCAATTGAGAATAGAGAAACAAGAGTTACAATTAGCTTACCAAACTTTAGAACAGAAAATGTCTGATCTAAATCAAAAGTATCAAGAAAAATTAACTGTCCATTCAATTGAGATTAAAATTACTAATGCTGAAACATTTAAACTAGATCGTTTTAGTTTACATGAATTACAGGAGCTATTAAGAAATGAAGTAAATGTAATACTCGGTAAAGAAGTTACAACGTTGACAGAGCATTACCCGTTGCTAATTCGCACAGTTGAAAATAAACCATATAAAGTTGATGATTTCTCCTACCAGGCTAAAGTTAAGCATCTGTTTATTAATGAACACAGTGAAATTCATATAGAGCTTGATAAAGCAAGGTAATGAAAGCTGGGAAATATTTCGATTCAATTTGCATCATTGATTATCAAAATAGCATTTCCCAGCATATCAATTATTTACTGCAAACTTGCTTTAATGTAGCTAAAAGTTGATCCGCTTCCTCCCAGCTATATACAGTTGCACCTGATGCTAGAGGATGACCTCCGCCATTAAACTGCTCAGCTACATGATTAATTTTCTTCCCTTTGGAACGGATCCGAACACGAATTTGATCATCTTCCTCAACAAACATTGCCCAGCAATTAATCCCTTTAATATTGCCATAGACTTGAATCAACGAACTCGATTGATCTACAGTTACTTGATACTTATCTAACAACTCCTTCGTTAGCTTGATGCCAACAACACCTGTCTCATCAATTGCTAACTGATCAAGTAACCTGCCTTGTAGCTTCGCAATGTGAGGTTCAAGTTCATAAAGGTTCTGATAGATTTCCGAACGATCGAATGGATACTTAACTAATTCCGATGCAACTTCAAATGTTCTCGGCGTTGTACTTGGAAATAAAAACCGACCCGTATCACCAATAATTCCAGCATAAATTAATTGTGCAACCTTTGTTGTTAACTTATATTCTTGATCATGATTTTCGGTAATTAATTGATAAATCATTTCTGAAGTTGAGCTTGCTTCTGTATCAACCCAATTGGTATGACCGTACTGATCAACGATTGGATGGTGATCAATTTTAATGATTTCTTTACCTAAGTGATATCGATCATCGTCAATTCGTGGATGATTCGCAGTATCACAGACGATAACTAGTGCATCGTTATATGTGTCATCTTCGATTTGATCCATCGTCGCTAAGTAGCTTAATGATTGATCATCTTCTCCTACACAATAAACTTGTTTTTCAGGGAAATTGTCCCTAATCCACGTTGCCAATCCGACCTGAGAACCAATAGCGTCTAGGTCTGGGCGGACATGACGATGGATAATTATTTTATCGTTTTGTTTAATTTTCTCTCTAATTTCAGCTGTAACGTTCATTTACTAAATAACCTTCCCTTCTTAATACCTTTCAATTAATTGACCGATTAACACTGCTTTACCAACGATATCTTTTTCATGATAAAGCTCAACATCTATTTTTACCGATTTACGGCCAATTTCAAGGACTTTCGGAATGATCTCGACAACACTTTCTATTTGTACCGGCCTAATAAAATAGACTGAAATATTTTCTGCTACTAAGTCACCCTTTTTCATGTTTGTAATGAGTCGCGTACAAACTTCTGACACAAAAGAAACAAACACACCATTTGATAAAGTACCTAAGGCATTTGTCATTTGCGGCGTAATCTTTGTTTTAAAAGAGATTTGATGACCATCTTGTTGCATTGAAAATCCACTTGTTGCAATATCATCTATCGTTTCTCCTACTTGTGGCTGACGTTGCACATGTTGTAGCGCTTTTAAAACATCTTGTCTTGAAATCAAGCCAATTAATTGATGATTCTGCTCAACTACTGGAACAAGTTCAATCGCTTCCCAAATCATCATATGGGCAGCGTATGCGAGTGATGTTTGCTTAAAGACTGTTTTCGGTGCTTTAGTCATCACTTTATCAATTAAAGTGTCTTCACCTTTACCAATTACATCTTTAGAAGTTACAATACCGACCACTTTATTCTGATCATCAACTACTGGATAGCGTGTGTGAGTCGTTTCTTGATTTAATTGATACCATTTCGCTAAAGTGTCATTACGATTTAAGTAGTGAGTTTTGCTTAATGGCGTATATATATCACCTACAAGGACAATTTCCTTTTTAATTAACTGATCATAAATCGCTCGGTTAATCATCGTTGCCACGGTAAATGTGTCATAGCTCGTTGATATAATCGGCAACTTTAATTCATCAGCTAAGCGTTTAATATCTTCTGCTGTATCAAACCCGCCGGTAATTAAGACAGCAGCACCCTTTTCTAAAGCAAGCTGATGTGCATCAGTTCTATTTCCGATAATTAGTAATGAGTCCTTTTCTAAATAACGTAGCATAGCATCTTTTTTCATAGCGCCAATTACAAATTTGTGTAATGTCTTATGAAGTCCGTCTCGACCACCTAATACTTGGCCGTCTACAATACCGATAATCTCAGCAAATGTCAGATGCTCAAAATTCTCTTTACTTTTCTGTTCGATTCGGATCGTTCCAACTCGCTCAATTGTACTAACTAATCCTTGGTTTTCTGCTTCCTTAATTGCTCGATAAGCAGTTCCTTCACTTACACTTAAATCTTTAGCAGTTTGTCTAACTGAGATCTTAGTTCCAACGCTTAATGTTTCAATGTGTTTCAATATTTGCTCGTGCTTTGTCGCCACGTTTATCACCTGTCCTTAAGAATCTGTACCACTAAAATTTGAATTAGTGTTATTATACAGTTAATTATGTAAAGTATCAATTCATGCTTAAAAACAGCTTATTTTTATGCTAACTGAGTTAATTTTTTTACGTTTGACTATAACAGTTGTTTAGTTTTATGGCTGTTGTGGTATATTATCAGTATAAAAGTCAGGGAGTGATTATGATGTTATTAGATGAGACTTATAAAAACATTGTCGTTGCCATTGATGGTTCACAAGCTTCATTAAGAGCTTTTAAAAAGGCTTTAATGGTTTGTAAGCGTAACAATGCTAATTTAGTTATTGCGCATGTCGTCGATACTAAGACCATTTCAACGGCAGAAACATATGATCAGACGATGATCAATCGATCTGAAACTTATGCAACACAATTACTTAACGATTACAAACAACAAGCAGAGGCAGCAGGACTCACAAACGTCAAAACCCATATCGACTATGGCTCTCCCAAAGTAAGAATTCCTAAGCATGTCGCAAAAGCATTTAAAGCTGATCTAATTATTTGTGGCGCTACGGGATTAAATGCAGTTGAACGCTTCTTAATCGGTAGTGTTTCTGAAAATATCGTTCGATATGCACCATGCGATGTTCTTGTCATTCGTTCTGATGATTGATGATATCTAAGTAAAATCCCACAAAAATAACGGCGAGAAACCAATTTTATTGGTGTCCCGCCGTCTCTTTTTATTTCTGAAGTGCTAATCTGTTAACATCACGTGCAATCATAACTTCTTCGTTTGTTGGGATTACTAATACTTTAACTGGTGAGTGAGGATAGTTGATCATTGTTTCCTTACCTCTAGTCTCATTTAGAACTGGATCCCAATAAACACCCATGAACTCTAGTCCTTGTAAAATTAATTTTCTAACAACGACACTATTTTCACCAATACCAGCTGTAAATACAATTGCATCTACACCGTTCATTTTTGAAGCGTATGAGCCAATGTATTGATGGATACGATCAGCAAAGATGTTTAATGCTAAAATAGCACGTTCGTTTCCTTCATTTGCTTCCTTCTCAATATCACGTAAATCACTAGAAAAACCAGATAAAGCTAACATTCCACTTTCTTTATTAAGAACTTGTAGAACTTCGTTAACGTCTTTACCTGTTTTGTCCATAATATATGGAATAAGCGCAGGGTCTAGACTTCCTGAACGCGTCCCCATTGTTACACCTTCTAGTGGTGTAAAGCCCATTGATGTATCAATTGACTTACCATTTTCAACTGCTGCAACACTTGCACCATTTCCAATATGGCAAGTAATTAAACGTAATCGATCAAGTGGCTCATCTAACATTTCTGCAGCTCGCTCTGATACATATTTATGACTTGTTCCGTGGAAACCATACTTACGGATACCATATTTCTCATAGTATTCATACGGTAAACTATACAGATATGATTCAGCTGGCATTGTCTGGTGGAAAGCAGTATCGAACACAGCTACTGCTGGAACATTTGGTAATACTTCTTTAAATGCTTTAATACCAGTAATATTTGCTGGGTTGTGTAATGGAGCTAATTCAGAAACCTTTTCAATTTCTTCTAATACTTCATCTGTAACTAATACAGAATCACTAAATTTCTCTCCACCATGCACAACACGGTGTCCAACACCATCAATTTCATCTAGTGACTTAATAACACCAGATGCTTGCAAGTTTTCTAAAAGTAATTGTACAGCTTTATCATGATTTGGGATGTCTAAAACTTGCTCATCCTCTTTATCTCCATAGCTTAAACCGAAAATTGAATTTTCAAGTCCAATACGCTCTACTAATCCTTTTGCTAACACTTTTTCTCCTGGCATTTCAATCAATTGAAACTTTAACGACGAACTCCCAGCATTAATTGATAATACTTTATACAACATTATCCTATCCTTTCAAATACCTATTTAATCAATTTTTCTTACCTACCCTATATTAACGAACAAACAATATAAAATGCAACTAGAACGCAATTCATTTTTCGGCATTTTCGAACAAATTTTATTGATCGTATCCTGCCTCTTTAAACCATTGATTCATTTTAGCGACTATATTTTCTGTTGCCTGCAAATCTTTAAATGACGGCAACTGTGCTAATAACGCTTCTTTAGGCGCTTTTGTATCTTTCCCCTTTTTCTGTAGAACAAATAAACTTTTTGCATTTTGTTTTGATTTAAAGATCGTATTAGGTAATTGCAATAAACCAACAACATGAGCCGACTGATGAATGAGCGCGTGTAATTGAGTTGCTTGATCACTAGAGAACAGTGAGTTTGGAATAACAAAAATACAGAAACCTGCTTCTTTTGTATAATTTAAACTTTGTTCAATTAGTAGGTGATGAGCGTATGTATGTTCATCCTCGACATAGACTTTAAATGATTTTGCACGATCATTATCAGGGTAATAACCAATTGGTAAATCAGCAATTACTAAATCAACTGGATCTAGTAAAAAAGGTTGCAAACTATCTTGATGGAAAAATTCAATCACATTTTGTTGTAAATTTGCACTTAATACACTTAACTCAATCAAAGTAGGATCAACTTCACTACCATAGGCATGAACTGTACGTTCTAACTGATTCATTACCGCTGTAAGCAGATTTCCTGATCCTGAAACAATATCAAATATCCTTAATTCCTGTCTTTTAGGAAAAATCTTTTCAATCAGATAAACCATATAACTCGCAATTGTATCTGGTGTAATCAAATGTTGCGTTTGAACAGCTCCTTGTAGTCCTTTGAGGCTAGCTAATTCAATTACTTTACGAATTTGATCCTTCTCTAATTGATCAAATTGTAGTTGCTTCACTTTTTCAAACAAAGATTGGTCCGATATTTGATCTTTATCAGCTAAAGTCAATTCTAAAACATCAATTAAGCTATCTAAATAATTTTGTGTTTTTTGGTTTGCATGTTCTTCTACTATCACGTCTAATTGATTAAAATGCTGTTCAATCAAATTCGCTCTCCTCCTCTACCCAGTAATATAGTATAACATAAACCAACAAAAAAACATTAAATTTACCCTTCGCGTAAAAAAAGACTTTTGAATTTATCAATTGATAAAACCAAGAGTCTTTTTAAGAGTATCGTTAGCGCTATGGGTTAAGACTTTCTACTATCTTCTTTTTCACTTTTTCGATCCGCTAACATTTCTTTAATTTTATCTACTGCCTGTGGTGCTACTTCAAACAACTTATCATATAAATGAATACGATCATGCAAGTGGATAATTTCATGACCTTGTCTATGGGTAACTAAAAAAGCAATTGGTGTAATTGATACACCGCCACCACTACCACCGCCAAATGGTAATTCAGATTCACCTTGGTTGCCTTGACTCTCATCGTTTGAGCTATTCTGTTGACTAGAAAACTCACTTCCCCCTGCCACAAAGCCAAAACTAACCTTTGATATTGGAATGATCGTACTGCCGTCAGCTGTTTGAATTGGTTCACCGATAATTGTCCTTACATCGATTAAATGTTTTAATTGTTCCATTGTTTCAGACATTAACCCTTCAATTGGGTGCTGTTGATGCATTTTTCTCGATCTCCTTTTCCTTATTGTCGTTTATATTTCATATAAATAGCTTGCCAAAGTGGTGTTGATATTATGCATTCACACTCAGATTGAATAACGAATTGATCAAAGCTTGGCTTTACTTGATATTGATAATCCTTTGGTTGATTCATTAAGGAAAATATATATTGACAAGCCATTCCTTTAATTAACCATAATCCACTTGCACTTAATGTCGTAATCGCTGCATCTTCTAATCCTATCGTTGAGTACCATGTTAGTTGGTTTAGTTTTAACCTATTAAATTGAATTGATGATTTTGGCAGTTCTTTATTAAAGAGTTTTGGAATTATCTCATCTATTACAGCTTCTAAAGAATACTCGATTGTTTTTGAGTAAACTTGAATCTTCGCCAGCTTTACGCTAATTTCAATTTCAATCTCATGTGTGAGATATATTGAAAGTTGGCAAACGAGAGGTAGGAATAAACTTAAAGATAAAACTATAACTAGAAAAATAATAATCAATATTAGCCAAATCATGAGAACGTTCCTACCTTTCGGACAATATCCAAGTAAATAACGATTACCTCTAACTCAATTATGACCTGAAGTGAGGAAATTCATTCTTAAAATGAAGAAAAGGATAGTACTAAAATTCAGTACTATCCTTTATTTTATTATTGATTTAAATTAATTTGATTGTCCACTTAATTGTTGTTCTGCCATTTGTACTAGACGTTTTGTAATTTCACCACCAACAGAACCATTAGCACGTGAAGTTGTATCAGGGCCGAGCGTTACACCGAATTCTTGTGCAATTTCATACTTCATTTGATCAAGTGCTTGACTTACACCAGGTACAAGTAATTGATTACTATTGTTATTTGCCATTTCTGTATTCACCTCCTCCTTGATGCATTTCTAGATTGTGCAGATTCAGAGGTTTCATACAAAAATTTAGTTGGTAGTTGTTACATACTTAGGCTGAGATTACCGCCCATACTAGAACAATTCATCTAAAGTGTCTTTCGCTTGAGCACTAGAGCTGACCTGAACAACTTCAATATTTGCTAACAGCTCATCTAGCTCTTTAGTTAAATCTAGTTGATTTTCATAATATTCAACTTTATCTTTTTTCGGCTTTGTTTTTGGTGATCGCGGTACAAAAACTGTACAACAATCATCAAATGGACGAATCGAGATCGGATATGTGTCAATTTTTTTTGCGATCTCAATTATTTCATTTTTGTCCGTTGTAATAAGCGGTCGTATTACTGGGTATGATGTCACAGCATTAATCGCATGCATACTCTCTAGGGTTTGACTAGCTACTTGCCCTAAGCTTTCACCTGTCGCAATCGAGAGAATCCCTCGTTTTGAGGCAACAATTTCACTAATGCGTAGCATCATTCTGCGCATGACTGTCATTGAATACCCGAATGGGATTTCACGATGGATTTTTTGTTGCATTGCAGTAAATGGAACAATATGAATATTGATATCATGACCATACTCTGCAAGTTTGCGAGCTAAATCAAGTACTTTTTGTTTAGCTCCGTCACTAGTATATGGTGGTGAATGAAAATGAATCGCTTCTATTCTAAGACCTCGACTCATCGCTAAATAGCCAGCAACTGGACTATCGATTCCACCAGATAGCTGTAATAATGTGCTACCTGACGATCCAACAGGTAATCCACCCGCTCCTGGATATTGTTTTGACGTAATAAATGTGTGATCTTCTCGGATATTTACCTTAAGTTCTAAATCTGGATGATGAACGTCAACTTTAAATCCGTCTGTATTTGATAATAAGTGCGCACCTAGGATTTGGTTCATTTCAGGAGAACGGTGCGGGAATTTTTTATTGGCTCTTCTAACAGATATTTTAAATGTTTTAACATCTTCTGCTTCTTTCAACGCAAATAGAGCCGCTTCTTTAATCGACTCTACGTCATTACTTACCTTCATGGCCACACTGATATTTTGAATACCAAATATACGTTGGCAAATCGGAATAATTTCTTCTGGATCTTCACCATTCAGTGTAATTGTAATCCAGTCTCTTGAGCTTTTAATCTCAAGGTTAGTAAATGCTTTAAGAAGCTTTTTTACATTTCGATGTAATTGAAAAATAAATTCTTTGCGGTTTTTTTGTTTCAGGGAAATTTCCCCATATTTTAAAATTATATGATCATATAACATTATTATTTACCTCATATCCTGTTTTAATTCTGTAATTATTGCTTTTAATGATTGAACAAATTTGTCGACCTGATCAGGCGTATTTTGATATGAAAAACTAATTCTAAGGGCTGAATTTCTTTGATTTGGTGGTAAATGAATAGCCCTTAGTACAGAACTTTCATCTGCCTTTTTAGATGAACACGCAGATTGTGTTGATACATAAATTCCACGTTCCTCTAATGCGTGTAAGATTATTTCCGGTTTAAAACCAGGAATTGAGAAATTGATAATATGTGGTGCTTGATCTTCTGGTGTGTTAATCACAACATCCTCAATTTCATTTAGCCTCTCACGGAGTAATTGATTCAGTTGTCTTAATTGAATAACTTGATTAGTTTGCTTTTCTAAGATTAGTCGCATTGCCCTTGCTAATGAGACAATCCCGGCAATATCTTCCGTTCCCGAATGACGATTATCCTGTTGTCCACCACCATGTAACAATGGAAACAGTCGGACACCTTCCCTCTGATAAAGAAGACCTGTCCCTTTTAAGCCGTGAATTTTATGACCAGAGATTGTTGCTAGATCAACATAACTTGCTTTTAAATCTAACTCAACTTTCCCAAACCCTTGAACATTATCAACATGGAAAAAGGTGTACTTTCTATTCTTTAACACTTCTCCAATTGCTCGGATTGGTTGAATTGTCCCGAGTTCATTATTAACATGCATGACACTGACAAGGATGGTATCATCACGTAAGGCTTGCTTTAAATCGTCAACTGATACGATACCAGACTGATCGACTGGTAAATAAGTAACCTCAAAACCCAATTCTTCTAATGCTTTAAATGGATTTAAAACTGAAGGGTGCTCGATTGACGTAGTAATTAAGTGTTTACCTCGACTTTGATAGGCAAGCGCGATTCCTTTTATCGCTAAATTGTTTCCTTCTGTTCCCCCAGAAGTGTAAATAATTTCTGTCGGTTTAACTGATAGTAATCGACTAATATGTTGATAAGATTTTCTTAATAACTGTTCTGCATTTAGGCCTAGCTGATGAGCTGATGAAGCATTACCATAATACCTTTTTGACACTTCAACAAAAGTAGCTAAAACTTCTTCATTTGGCTCTGTTGTAGCACTATTATCAAAATAGATCATCTTTTTCCCCTTCAATCTTTTATCTTTATTATTGGATCATCATGAATTATTACGTTCTTATGCAATGAATTATTTTATCATAATCAATTGATAAATTAAATAGAAAGATCATAAGTGTTAAAATATGGAGTGTTAAAATATGGAGTGTTAAAATATGCTCTAAATTAAGACATAAAAAAACCCCAAGCTCACGCTGGGATTTAATTATTCAACTAAAGATAGTAAATCAAGTAAATCATCGACTGATACAGGGTTGTCCTTTTCGAAATCGTATAAAATATCGTTGTAAGGACTACTTGCCCTCGCTACCAAGTCCTCCGGTTTATTTTCAGTAGTTTGTGTTGAATGTGTTACTTTGTCTACTGATTTTTCAGCTTGATCATTAGTCTGAACTAATTCTTCTACTTTTGATTTAACTTCCTGCTCAATTTTTTCGCGCTCATCTAGCGCTTCTTCTTCATTTAGTTCTTGAATTTCTTCTGTAATTTCTTCCGTTGCTATCGTATCTTGTTGGTTTTCATTATTAAGATGAAAAATAGTAAAAAATAATGACCAAATACTAACTGCTAAAATAGCGATACTAAATACAGATATAACTCGCATCTGTATTCCCTCCTTAACTTGGGATCTTCACATTAATTTTAACTTCAAGGCGTCGCAAAGCACCTGGCTCTACTTCCTCTAACGATTCAGAGGCAATTTCCAATGATTGCTCATATTGACACTCTCTGAACAATTTCTCTGCCTCAGACAGTCGCGCTGATAAAACTGGATACTGGCTACGATATCTATTCGCATATTGAATGATGCGTTCAATTAAGTAAGCCTGCTCCATCATTGTCTCTGTTTGCTTTATTAAAGTTTCTACTGATGATGTTGCCTCATTTAAACAATGACTGACTTGTCCCATATCTAAAGGTTCTTCAGCTAATTTCTCTAATACACGTTCACACTTCTCACTCGCATCATCCATTTGATTCCATATGAATGAAGGGATACCAGGTAAATTACTCTTTTCAATATGGCGATTCACTTCAAATAAATCGCGCTTAAGTACTGTAATTTTTTCCTTTGCTTCAATCTCATCTTTACGAATTGTACTAATTTGTTCTTTAAATTCTTGATGAACCTCTTTTAATTTTTGGAGATCTTGATAATTTGTCTCCAATTCGTCTTTTAATGCTGTGTATGTTTGTTGTTCATCAGCTAGATCTTGTTTTATTTTCATATGTTGACGCTCTAATTGGTGGATCCATTTCTCTAAGTTCTCATAAAGTTCTAGATCGCTGCCCTCTAAGTAATATGTCTTTTGCAATTCTGTTACTTCTTCATCCGTTAATTTAAACTCATCAACAACTTCTTCAATTAACTTCTCGAAATTCTGCAAATGCTTATCAACATAATTTCTAGCTTTCGATTCTTCCTCGAGGATGTGATAAATTTCTGAAATGCGTTCATCGATTGTCGCCACAAAGTCAAAAACGGTTTGATCATCTTGTTCTTCAATTCGTGTTACATATACAGAAAGTTGCTCTTCTAAATCACGTAATTCCTTTTGGAAGTTATGGTGTTCAATTTGATAACCATCAGCCTTCATCTGCTCAATTCCATTTTTCAATTGATGAATTTGATCCGGTAGTTCTACTTTACACTGACGATAAATAGCCGGGAAAGTTTCTAAGCGTTCCTCAAGATCATTGAGTTCTTGTTGGAGATTTGTAATTATTTGATGCGCTTCATAGTAATTCCCTTGTTCCGTTTCATAATAAAAATGCTCAAGCTTTAATTGGCACTTGTTAATTTCTTCTTCAAATCGCGCTTCTGCGGCCCCATAAGCATATAAATCCTGCAATAATAAATTTCTTAGGCTTCTTATGTGTGGCACCACTTCTTCTGCAATTTTGCGACTTTGCTTTTCGGAGTCAAGTAAATCATCTAATTCGCTGTACATATTCTCAATAACTTTTTCAGTATCGTTTAAAATTTTCTCAGCTGCTTCTAATATCCTATTAGCAGTTGGTACTCTAAATCGATCCGCAGCATCCTCTGCATCAAAAAGATATTCCTCGATATCTGGCAACTCTTGTGTTAATATACGGTCCCAATTATCTTTCCAAGATTCAAATTTTTCTTGGGTCTCACCAGCTAGTCGCAACGCTTTAACTCGCTGAAGTTCTGCCGTAACATTTCGATTCATAATATCTAATTTCCAAGCTTCTAATTTATCCACACGATCATAAATAATTTTTCTGAAAATAAGTCCAGTAATAATTAATGCTATAATAATGAGAATGAACCCTATAATATAGGCAACCATGTTAATCCTCCTCAGTGACCTCGACATTCAATCCTGTTATGTAATATTAATTGTTAATTTAACTTAATTATGTCATAGTTATAATTATCATACCATGAACAGCAAAGATTTTGCTAAAAAAAATCAAAATTAATCGATTTTTGGCACAAATATATTCTAATTTTTTATATATAGGGGGTTTTATACCATGTTTGAACAAATTGAGTACAGTCAATCACTAGAAAAAAATTATCAATTATTAATTAAGCAGCTAGAAGCTCTTATTGAAGACGAGTCAGATCCAATCGCAAACTTATCTAACAGTGCAGCTTTATTAAATCAATTTTTAGATCGGATTAACTGGGTTGGATTCTATCTATTGAGAGAAGATCAATTAGTATTAGGACCATTTCAAGGTCTTCCAGCGTGTGTGAGAATTGATATTGGTAAAGGTGTATGTGGGACTGCAGTAGCAGAGGAAAAAACACAACTTGTAGCAGATGTTCATCAATTTCCTGGTCATATCGCTTGTGACGCACGAAGCCAATCTGAAATTGTGATTCCGCTCTTTAAAAATAAAAAAGTAATTGGTGTATTAGATATTGATAGTCCAGAAAAGAATCGTTTCACTAAACAAGATCAGATTCATCTTGAGCAATTTTGCGAAAAGCTTATGGCATATCTTCCTGAAATTATTTGAATGAAAAAACAAACAAAATGAGGTTGTGATCATTTTGGGTTCATTGTCAAATAGTGTTGGTAGGTTTTATAATTAGTCGAGAATAGATTTATGTTAGTTTTAATAAAGATACAACTTGTTCACCGCAGGTGAAATACACTCACTTTCCGCGGGCACGGCTTCAGCTAACTAAGGCAAGCAAAGAGCGCTTGCCTTAGTGGATCTTCAGCTCGTGCTATTCCCGCAGGAGTCTCGTGTATTTCACCTGCTGTTTTTCACTTCTAAATTAAATGGCTGCTTCATATCGTGTTTCTATTTGCATTTTTTACTCAAATTTGTTTCTATTGCTTTAAACTTGAGGTGAATCAAAATTCATTTCTTGAAATTATAAAAATTACGATAACCGTATGTGACTTTTCTTAACTGAGTTAGCTAAAAGCCGTGTCCATGGAACGCGGTGGTTCGGCTAACTGCGATTTATAACGTGAGCAATTAAATTAAATATACTTAAAATAAAAATATAACGTTAGTAAGTCTTCAAACTCACCAACGTTATATATTGTACAACCTCATTTTGTCTGTTTTTTAATAATTTGAGATGATTTGATATTGATTTTTCCCTAGACGCTTTGCTCGATATAGCGCTTGGTCAGCTTTATCTAATAGCTCATCTAACGTTAATTTCATTGTATGGTCCCAGTGTGCGAGACCGATTGAAGCGGTGATTCTTGGCTTTGTAGACTGTTCAATTAATGAAAGTAATTTATTTGCAAGGACTCTTCCCATCTGCATATTTTTTTCTGGTAGATAAATTGCAAGCTCCTCGCCACCCCACCGAGCAGCAAATCCTTGTCCATCAATTTCGCGTCGAATAATATTCGATACTTGAATTAAGACCATATCTCCAACATCATGACCAAATGAATCATTGACAAGCTTAAAGTCATCAAGGTCTATTAACAAGAACACGCCTTGTTCATCGACATTCAAATGCTCCTGACACTTCTCATCTAAATATTCCCGAGAGTATAGTTTCGTTAAGTAATCTGTGATGACAGATTGCTCTAGTTTTTCACGTAAAATGATGTTGTCAAAGGCGAGCGTCGAATGCTGCACAAGTGATATCATCAATTTATATTGGTCAAAGGTAAAATAATATGAATCCGAATGTAAGACAATTATGATTCCAATTAAATGATCTGTCTGTACCATTGGTAACAAGATAACGGAGCTAAAAGGTAACAAAACATCCTCAAAACGATCTTTGAAATCACTAATGAAAATTGCTTCTTTTTCATTCTTCACTTTATCAAGTAAAAATGTAATAAGTTCAGTATTATTTACAGAATGAAAGAATGAAGTTGATGCATCTTCTATTTCATATTTTCCCAGATCATTTATTAATACAAAACCTACTTCTTCAGCGTTAAAAGAAGAACGGAATTGTTTTCTAATAAATTGAGTAATTGATGTTAAACATTCTAATTTATTTAATTCGTGTGCAAATGTATTGATTAATTGTAAATCTTGAATTAAGAAATTGGACTGTTGATATAACTGAGCATTTTCAAGTGCATTACCAGCAGTATTAGCTAATAGGCGAATAAACTCTACTTCACTATTTGGTATATGACTGATTTCATTTGAAGTTAACTGCATGACACCGTAGACACCCTGTTTCCCATTAAAGGGAGCATAGAGTGTGATTGAATCATTCGTCGACTCAATCTTTAATTTTCCTGTCAAGAATGCTTGCGCACTTGCTTTATCAGCATATCGCTCATTATAAATAAATTCTTTTATAGGTAAGGATAAATCTTCTTGATAGTTTTTTGATAAATATAGTTCACATTTGAAGTTAGGATAAATTGAGTAGATAATTTCAGTTATTTCAGCCAATACATCTCGCGGGTTCATAGATGAGTGAAATTTCTGGGTGATATTATACATATTTTCATACTTATTGGCTTGCGCAACTGATTGACGAGCTTTTCTCATTTCATAAATAATTAATTCCATATCTTTCACGATTTGAGTGATGTAGTGCTTTTTATCACTCGCAAGTTGATGCTTATCTTTGGCGAAAAATAAAAAGTACCCAAATACATCGCCATCTTCTTCTAAGCTAGCGATTGCAATTCGCTCAAACTCATTATCTCCCATCAGTAATTGAGCTGATTTAGTCGACAACTTTTTGTACTGATGGACTTTGTTTAGAATCGACATTGGTAGATGATGGGGTAATTCTATCTCGTCATCACTTATCGATTGAACACAGGTATATTGATCTGCCCAAAAGTCAAATAAGTATAAAGCTACACTATTCACATTCAACAACAATTTCATCTGTTTTAATATTGCATTTAGCCATTCACTATTCTTATAGTATCGCTTTGGGTCATAGATGAATAATTCATGATCGTCAGTTAGCGTATATGATTTCATTAACCACTTCCACCCGCCTCATGTATATAATCCTGTTTGTTCTTTATTCATTATAACCGAAATATTACAAATTGCCTACTAAAAAAACAGTATTTTATACTTACTACATTTTTCGACTAAAATCATCAAAACTCTTAGATATCATTAATGTTGAGGGCGATATTAGCGTTAAAAATATATCCGTGACTTTTTTCCTTATCAATGTTCAATAATTATCAACTTGAAAATTGTTGACTTCATACGCAGAAAATCATATAATAGACTTTGTGTAAAAAAGGTAGCCTATGTGAACCACCGGTTGTTCATTTTATTCCTTACAATTCATCTTCAATCGACTACCGCGTCGTCTAAATATTGAAGATACTTCATTAGTAAGGTGTATCGTGTAACTCTCTGCTGCTGGAGCGATGGTACATGAAAATAAAATGTCAAGCGATAATGGAACACAGTATCTTGTTTATGCAAATTTTAATATAAAGGAGAGAATGCACTATGGCTCGATATACAGGTCCTGTATGGAAAAAGTCTCGTCGTCTCGGAATTTCGTTAACAGGTACAGGTAAGGAATTAGAAAAACGTCCTTACGCACCAGGACAACATGGTCCTAACCAACGTACAAAATTAAGTGAATATGGTTTACAGCTTCAAGAAAAACAAAAATTACGCTTCATGTATGGATTAAATGAGCGTCAATTTAGAACACTTTTCAATAAAGCTGCTAAACTTAAAGGGGTTCACGGTGAAAACTTTATGATCCTTTTAGAATCACGTCTGGATAATATCGTTTATCGCCTAGGCTTAGCACGTACTCGTCGCCAAGCTCGTCAATTAGTTAACCACGGACACATCCTTGTAGATGGTAGCCGTGTTGACATCCCATCTTACTTAGTACAACCTGGACAAACAATTAGCGTTCGTGAAAAATCACGTAAGCTTACAATTATTCAAGAATCAATTGAAGCTAACGCATTTGTACCTGAGTATTTAACTTTTAATGCAGATAATTTAGAAGGAACATACTCACGTTACCCAGAACGTTCTGAGTTACCAGCAGAAATTAACGAAGCTCTTATCGTTGAGTGGTACTCACGTTAATAGATTCAATAATCAAAACCTTGAACATCTTAAATCGGTGTTCAAGGTTTTTTATTATTAATAACCACTATATATTTTTTAAACCGAGTATGCTCTACTTTATTTTAGAAGTTTATCTAACTCTCCAACTATGGCCACAATTCTGACAGACTGCATGCTTACTCATCTTTTGCGAATAATTTTTAGGTTTAATTATTTTTATGACTAACCATGGCAATGTAAAGAATATCCACATAATCATTTCAAGCCACCAACCTATGAATAACCAGTAGATACATCCTTTACCCTTACTTTTAATATGATTGACTGCTTGAACATTAATACGTTCACTTTTACACCTAGGACAAATCACTATTTTTCCTCCTAATGATTTTATAACTTTATTATCCCCACAATAGAAAAATAATAAAAGATTTTTAAGCATACAAAAATCCCTCAGAAGTTGTTATTAGCACTTAAACTCCTGAAGGATTTAATTCTATTTTTCAGTTAGATAAATTTAATTAGGAAGTACTTTTTCTTTCCTCGTCGAATAATAGTGAACTGACCATCAATTCGATCATCATCTGATAATTCGTATTGGAGATCTTGTTGGCGATCACCATTGATGTAAATCGCGCCATTCGAGATATCCTCTCTAGCTTGGCGTTTAGATGAAGATATTTTTGCTTCAACTAATAGATCTACTAATGGTTTTGCTTCTTTTGTCATTTCTACGTTAGGAACATCTTTAAACCCTTGTTTAATCTCTTCGGCATTTAGTTGTTTGATGTCACCACTAAATAATGCTTCAGTAATGCGCTCTGCTTGACGTAAAGCTTCTTCTCCGTGGACGAGAATTGTTAACTCTTCTGCTAAGCGTTTATGAGGAATTCTTTTCTCTGGTGCTCTTTCTAATTCTTCAGTTAAAGCCTCGATTTCAGCATGTGATAGGAATGTGAAGTATTTCAAGAATTTGATTACATCACGATCATCTGTATTAATCCAGAACTGATAAAACTCATATGGAGTTGTTTTTTCAGGGTCTAACCAAACTGCTCCCCCAGCTGTTTTACCAAATTTAGTACCATCTGCTTTCGTAATTAGCGGTACAGTAAGACCGAAGACTTTTACTTCTTCATCACGTGTCCGGCGTATCAATTCCATACCAGCCGTAATATTCCCCCATTGATCACTACCACCAATTTGTAGTGTACAATTTTCTCGCTCAAATAAATTCATAAAGTCATATGATTGTAAAATCATGTAACTAAATTCAGTAAAGCTAATTCCTTGCTCTAGGCGTGATTGAACAGAATCTTTTGCTAGCATATAATTTACACCAAAATGCTTACCAGTATCACGTAAGAAATCAATGATTTTCAACTCACCTAACCACTCGCCGTTATTCTTAGCGATCGCTCCATTTTCTTCATCATCAAAATCAAGTATTTTGGCAAGTTGCTTCTCAATTTGCTCACTAAAATAGTTTACTGTCTCAGCATCATTTAATTGACGTTCACTCGTTCTACCGCTCGGGTCACCAATCATGCCAGTTCCGCCACCAATAAGCGCAATTGGACGATGCCCTGCTAGTTGAAATCTTTTTAACATCAATGCAGGAACTAAATGACCAATATGCAAACTATCTGCTGTTGGGTCAAAACCACAATACAAAGTCACTACATTTTCAGCTAAATGCTTTTTTAAGCCTTCATAATCTGTTGTTTGTTGAACAAGTCCTCTTAATTCTAGATCTTTAATAATATCCATTAGTCATTCTCCTTTTTAGAATTAAATTCAAATAAAAAAGTAGATCACATCCCTAAAAAAGGGACGAGATCTACTCGCGGTACCACCCTCGTTGCAATATAAATTGCCACTCTATTTGATAACGGTACACCCCGTACCGTCTTTTATACCGTAAAATGCCATGTATAAAAGAAACAGCTCAAGAATTGTAATTCGCTTTATTACTTACACTGATTTACACCAACCATCAGCTCTCTTAAACGTAGCGGTAATAAAACTACTGGATTCCTTCATCGCAAAAAATATATATTGTTAACTATTATTATCACATTTTCATGACAAACGCAAGATCAAATGAAATAATATTTACAAAAATCTAATGACAACTAGGTAAATATGTTATAATATTAATTGGAAATTTAGGAGGTAATCATATGAATTTTCAAGATAGATTAAAGCAATTTGGTCGAAAAGTAATTGCACTTATTGATAAGGGTGTTATCCAAAGATTCTTCCGAATATCCTATGATGTCATTTGGAATATTATCCTCTATTTTATCGTCATAGGTTTACTTGGATTCTTCTTTATTGGTGGGATCGGTGCTGGTTATTTCGCCTCACTCATAAAGGACGAGCCTTTGCGACCAAGTGAAGAAATGGTTAATGCAATTTATAATTACGAAGAAACATCTGAGATTTATTTCGCAAATAATGTCTATTTAGGAGAAGTTAGTTCTGATCTTCATCGTGAAGTTACAACGTTAGATCAAGTCTCAGAAGATATTATTAATGGAATTATTGCAACTGAAGATGAATACTTTGAAACGCACGAAGGAATTGTTCCAAAAGCAATATTAAGAGCAGTATTCCAAGAGGTAACAGGATCAGATGTCCAGACTGGTGGAAGTACCTTAACGCAACAGATTATTAAAAATCAAATTCTAACAAATGAAGTTTCCTTCGATCGTAAGGCTAAAGAAATTGTTCTAGCTATGAGATTAGAGAACTTTCTGGAAAAGGATGAGATTTTAGAAGCTTATCTTAACATTGTACCTTTTGGGCGTAATGCTAATGGTCGAAACATCGCTGGAATTCAAACAGCAGCACAAGGTATTTTTGGTGTTAATGCAAATGAAGTCAATCTTGCCCAAGCAGCCTATTTAGCTGGTTTACCACAAAGTCCAATTGCTTACAGTCCATTCACAAACATCGGTGTACTTAAATCAGAAGAAGGACTGGAAGCTGGTTTAAATCGGATGGAGACGGTATTATCAAGAATGCTCTCTGGAGGATATATTACAGAAGCAGAATATGAAGAGGCATTAAAATTTGACCTAGTAGCTAGTTTTACAAAACGTAAACCTTCCGCTTATGAAGAATATCCATACTTATCTGAGGAAGTACGTAGACGTGTTGAAATTATTTTCAAAGAAAAACTTGCACTTGAAGACGGCTATACCCTTGAAGAGTTGAAATCAAATAGTGATCTGAATGAACAATATCAAATTAAAGCCGCTCGTGAAATTTCACAAGGTGGCTACAAAATTCATACGACAATCAACAAAGAGATTTACGATGTTTTTCAAGAAGTAACAGCAAATTATAATAATTATGGTCGAGATAAAACAGCGATTGTACGTGAAAATAATGAAACTAAAACAATTATGACCGAAGATCCTGAAACAGGTGAATTAGTTCCCCTCGTACAGCAACAACAGGCTGGTGCTGTATTAAGAAATAACGCAACTGGCGCTATCATAGCGTTTGTTGGAGGTCGTGATTTTGAACGAGATAACGTTAACTTTGCTGTTGGTACTGCTAGACGACAACTAGGTAGTACAGCAAAACCATTGATTGTCTATGCTCCTGCATTTGAAGAAGGTACACTTCAACCGGGATCAATTTTACCTGATGCTAAATTTAATTACTTTGACGGTACGAATACATGGAGCCCAAGTAACTTTAATCGCAGTAGATTTTATGGTTTAGTTACAGCTAGAACTGCAATGACACATTCATATAACGTCTCTACAGCTTATGGTTATATTGATTTATTATCTAAACATAACCCAGTACCAGATTATTTAGTAAAAATGGGATTTGATCATATTCCTGAAAGTCAATATTCTTATGCATCAATGGCTTTAGGATCCTTTGAAGCAACAGTAGAAGAAAACACTAGCGCTTTTTCTACATTTGGTAATAACGGTAAATTTATTGAAGGTTATATGATTGAGAAAATTGAAACAATTGATGGTGAAGTAGTTTATCAACATGAAGTTGAGCCTGTAGATGTATTTAGTCCTCAAACAAGTTACTTAATTATTGATATTATGCGTGATGTACTTGCTAAAGGTACTGGACGTACTGCTCGAGCAAACTTAAGATACCCTAATGTCGATTGGGCTGGTAAAACGGGTACGTCTGACGATCTTGTCGATGCATGGTTTGTTGCAACAAACCCTAATGTCACACTCGGAACATGGATGGGTTATGGTTATCGTCAGTCACTTGATGATGGATATAGTGGACGAAACCAAGCTTACTGGGCACAGTTAGTTAACGCAGCTACAGAAATTGATCCAGAATTAATGGCACCATCTAATCGATTCAAACAACCTGAAGGAATCGTTTCACGATCATTCTCTTTAGTCTCTGGTTTACCACCTTCAGGAGTTGCAAAATCGCTTGGATTGGTAGGTTCAGATATCTTTAATGCAAAATATTTACCTAGTGGTGAAGATAACAGCTTAATTGAAGGTAACTACGTATTAGTTGACGATAAAGCTGTCATTCCTGGTGATAAAACACCACGTGAGTTTATCCAAGGTGATGGTATAATCTTTAACCCTAAATGGTTAAGTGAAATGGGTTATGATAAATTTGGAGACTTAAGTCAATTGATTCCAATTAATAACCCTGCCTGGGAAGGTATTGAATTCCCAGAACTAGAGGCAAGTGATATAGAGGATACTGGTAAGGCACCAAGTGCTCCACAATCATTATCTAAATCTGGAAACAAGTTGGAGTGGAGTGCTCCATCAAGTCGCAATATTGTTGGTTACCGTGTGTACCGAGCTAACAGTCCAGAGGATGAAACATTTAAGTTTGTTGAATCAACCATTGAGACTGAGTTAAATGTTGGTAATAAGCCTGCTCTTTATACTGTCGTTGCCGTTGATTACTTCGGACGAGAATCTGAGCCAAGTACTGTCTATATTGATGGTAAATTTGATGATGATAAGGACAAGGATAAAGATAAAGGCAAAGATAAAGGCAAAGATAAAGGTAATGACAATAAAGCACCAGATAAGAAAAATGATGATTCCAAAGGGAATAATAAACCAGACGACAAACCTGGAAATAACGATAACAAACAGGAACCTGATAACGGAGATAGTAATGATACTCCTGAAAATGGTGAATAAATATTTAGCGTAAAACAGATTCTATAATTTTTGGTGTTGGTGAGTTCTTTTTTCGAATTCACTGACACCTTTTTTGTGTTTCCATAGAAAAAGGCCAGTAGATTCCTTTATAATTTAGTTGACGAAAACCAATTTAAAGGAGAATCTACATAGCCTACGCTCTTTGTATACGAAAAACATTTAATATTAAGGAGGAAGGGTTAGATCCCTTACAGTTACAGAGGAACGAAAGCAAGAGAAAACTGCTTAGTTAGCTAAAAGCCGTGCCCGTGGAAAGCGAGTGTATTTCACCTGCGGTGAACAAGTTGTATCTTTATTAAAGCTAATATATATTTATTCTCGACTAATTATAAAACCTACCAACAATACTTGACTTTGAAGCAAAAAAACAGAGCACTTAGCGTCGGATCTCCGACAGCTAAGTGCTCTATTGCTTTTCATATACGTTCATATTTATTAATTTTGACCTTCTGATAATTCTAAGATTACAATTTCAACACGACGGTTTTTTTGCCAGTTTTCTGATGATGTATTTGGTACAATCGGTCTTGTATCACCATAACCAGCAGCTATAAATCGCGAAGGATTAAACTCACCTGAATCTAGAATGTGACGAATTACACTACTCGCACGAGCACCAGACAATTCCCAGTTTGATGGGTACTGTACTGTTGAAATCGGTCGATTATCTGTATGACCCTCTACACGAACATAGTTAGGTATTTTACTTAATAATAGCGATATTTTATCTAAAAACGGTAACCCGTCAGGTTTTAACTCTGCTTGTCCCGAATCAAAGAGAATTCGTTCTTGTAGTATAAGTACTACACCTTGATCAGTTCGATTTGCTGAAATTACATCTCGTAATTGATTTTCTTCTAGAAATCCTTCAACTTCATTCAAGAGTTCCTCCAACGAACGTTGGTTTGACGTAACTCTATCTGGATCAAGGATATTATCTTTTTCAATATCCTTATTCGGTTCGCGAATTGTTGCACTTTCACCAGTCTGTTCAAAATCGATCTTTGATGGTGAACCATCAAAGAAAATTACTCGATTACGAAATGATTCAGCCACCGCTTCAAAACGTGCAATATCAAGCTGTGACATTGAATATAGCAAAACAAAGAAACATAGTAGTAATGTGACCAAATCTGAGTATGTGGTCATCCAACCTGCACTTCCACCTTCTTGTGTGTTTTTATCACGACGCTTCATTTGATAACTCACCCACCGAATCTTCATTTAATTCATTACGACGTTTTCTCATATCGCTTGATAAAAATGCACTTAACTTCTCTTTAAGAATACGTGGGTTTTGCCCAGATTGGACACCTATAACACCTTCAATAATAATTTGCTTCATAAAGACTTCTTCATCTGTCTTAGTTTCAAGCTTACTAGCCATTGGTAAGAAAATTAAATTGGCTAAAACAACACCATAAAAAGTTGTGATTAAAGCAACAGCCATTTGAGGACCAACCATAGATGGATCATTTAAATCAATAAGCATTAAAACAAGGCCTATTAAAGTCCCCACCATTCCCCATGCTGGAGCATATTCACCGGCTTTTTGAAGAATCTTACGTCCAACAGTATGACGATCCTCCATTGCGATTATTTCAGCATTCATAATATCTTGAATAACTTCTGGTTCAATACCATCAATTGCAAGCAGAACACCTTTCTTAATAAACGGATCTTCTACTTCCTCTAATTCATTTTCTAACGCTAATAAACCTTCTCTTCGGGCTCTTTCAGATAACTGTTCAAATAAGGCGATTAATTCAGGAAGATCATAATGGTTCTTCCTAAATGATTCCTTAACAACTTTACCCATAAGCTTTACTTGATCGACATTAAAGTTAATCAGAATCCCAGCAATAACCCCACCTAATACAATAATTAAGGATGGTATATTGATAAAGCTTAGAAATCCCTTTAAACCAGCACTTGAAAAGATACCAAAGGAAATCATTAGAAGTCCAAATAAAATACCAAATGATGTTAAAATATCTCTACGTTTCATAAACTCTCTCCCCAACATGAATACTTATCTTTTTCTCTGATGTTACAAATTCATATAAAGACTAGTACTTCTATTATCGGAAAGTTTATTATTTTGTTGAGTTTCTTTTAATAATTTGATGCGGTAAAATAACGTTAGAATATTCCACTTCTTCCTTATTCATATATTTAGTCAGTAATCGCATTGCGACAGCACCGATATCATAAATTGGCTGAACAACAGTTGAAAGTGTTGGACGAATCATTGTTGCTAAACGTGTATTATCAAATCCAATCACTTCAACATCATTTGGCACGCTTAAGCCAAGATCTTGTATACCATGAATTACACCTAAGGCAATTTCATCTGATGATGCAAAGATAGCTGTTGGTTTATTATCTAACTTAAATAACTCTTCAACTGCTTTAACACCTGAATCATAAGATAAATCACCTGAATAAATGAAATCAGGACTAACAGATAGACCCGCTTCTTCTAGCGCACGATTAAAACCAACCGACTTAGCTATATTTGCTGTTGTCTCATCAGTACCAGTGATAAAGGCAATTTGTTTATGACCATTATCAATTAATAGCTTAGTTGCGGCATAACCAGCTGCTTCATAATCAATATTAACAGAAGGAATTGCATTAGTAGGTTCAATTGTTGCTGCAAGAACAATTGGAACTGGTGACGTTTTAAATTCTTTTAAATGCTCATCCTGAATTTTACTTCCCATATAAACAATACCATCAACTTGTTTTTCAAGCATACTATTAATCAATTTAATTTCTTTATCGATATTTTGATCAGAGTTGCTTAAGATAATGTTGTACTTATACATATTGGCAATATCATCAATTCCACGAGCTAATTCAGCTAAAAACATATTCGAAATATCTGGAATGATAACTCCGACAGTTGTCGTACGTTTACTTGCTAATCCTCTAGCAACTGCATTTGGACGATAGCCTAATTCTTCAATTGTTTTTAATACTTTTTTCCGCGTAGCGGGTTTTACATTTGGATTTCCGTTTACAACTCTAGAAACTGTAGCCATAGATACATTCGCTTCTCGAGCAACATCGTATATTGTTACGTTCATTTCAGTAACCTCCGTTTAAAAATATTTTACTTTTATAATAGTTACAGTATAGCATAATTCATGCTTTTCCATACTTGAGACAACCTGACTAATTATACGCCATTCAAGCAGTTTGTGACCAGTTTTCTACCTTATAGTATAGCAAATTATTTGAATCTAGTCTGTTATTATTTTTCAAAGCAAAACAAAAGACCCTCATTATTCCTAATAACGGAATTAACTTGGGTCTAAGTGTCTGTTATTTTTTGACTACTTCGTTGTAGAATTGATCAAATTGATCAAAATCCATCTGTTGTTGAGCATCAGAAAGGGCAACTGCTGGATCTGGGTGAACTTCTGCCATGATACCATCAGCACCAATTGCTAAGGCCGCTTTAGCTGCAGGGATAAGAAGATCTCTTCGACCAGTAGAGTGTGTTACATCTACAATGACAGGTAAATGTGTTTCTTGTTTTAGAATTGGTACTGCTGTGATATCTAATGTGTTTCTCGTAGAAGTTTCATACGTTCTAATACCACGCTCACATAAGATAATCTCACCATTACCACGTGAATGGATATACTCTGCCGCATTAATAAAATCAGACACCGTTGCTGACATACCCCGTTTTAAGACAATAGGTTTATTTACTTCTCCAGCTGCTTTTAGTAATTCAAAGTTTTGCATATTACGAGCACCGATTTGAATCACATCTAAGTATTCAGCTGCTTTTTCAACATCTGAAGGACTTACTATCTCACTCACAACAGCTAAACCAAACTCATCAGCAATTTCTTTTAAGATTTTCAATCCATCAAATCCTAAACCTTGGAAATCGTAAGGTGAAGTTCTTGGTTTAAATGCGCCACCACGAATAATCTTCAATCCCTTATTTTTAATTTGCTCAGCGACTTGTGCGACTTGCTCATAGCTTTCTACTGCACAAGGTCCAAAAATATAGTGAGGAGCACCATCACCAAATTTCGCACCGTTGACGTCAATGATCGTATTATCATTTTTGTGTTTTCGTGATACAAGTAAATCATTCGTATGATCTTTCTCTTGTAATTCTAGGCCTGCTTTAAAGATTTCTTTAAATAGATGGATAATTGTTGCATTCTTAAAAGGACCTGTGTTGTTTTTCTTAATTAACTCTAGCATGTCTCGTTCTCTAACAGGGTCATAATTCTTGTCTGCACCATGATTTTCTTTTGCTTGTGCTGTTTGTTTAACCAATTCGCCTCGTTTGTTAATCAATTCTAAGATTTCAAGATTAACCTTGTCTAACTCACTTCTCAATTGTTCCAATTTTGCTTTACTCACTATAAGTCCCCCAATCCCTTACTTTTATTTATCCAATATGCTGTCATTAAAAAATTCGTCTAGCTAAGCTGACACGACTAATTAAATAAGAATTAAAAATCATTATAGCTAAAAAATGCTCACTTGTCACTATATTGTTAAAATATTTTGTATTTTCTCTTAATTAAGTCAACTAATCTATCACCTTAAATAAAGAATTATCATTTCAAACAACGAAAAAGATCAAAGCAATTCATTTATAGAACGATTTAAATATGCTAAACTGATTAGTATGAGTATCGGGTATGAAAGGATAAAAAATGATGAGTGAAATGATTTTTACACTTGATATTGGAACACGATCAGTCATTGGATTGTTAATAGAAGATCATGTTGACAGTTATAAATTGATTGATTACGTGATGAAAGAACATTCGAAACGCTCGATGATAGACGGTCAAATTCATGATATTGCCCTCGTAGCTGACGTGATAAAAAAAGTCAAAACAGAACTCGAGAATCGACACTCAATTAAACTAACAAAAGTCAGTGTCGCGGCAGCAGGGCGTGCATTAAAAACAAAACGGACAAGCATTTCTAAGGAGATTGAACAACAGCCACTTATGAGTAAAGAGGATATTTTATTCCTTGAATACAGTGCTGTTCAGCAAGCTCAACATGATTTAGCAATTGAAGAATCTAATCAAAACAATGATACGCACTATTACTGTGTCGGGTATTCTGTACTTGAATATCGCTTAGATAATCAATCTATCGGTTCTTTAATTGATCAAGAAGGTAAACTAGCAGAAGTTGAAATTATCGCAACTTTCTTACCGAAGGTTGTGGTCGAGTCATTACTTTCAGCCCTACAGCATGCTGATTTAGAGATGGAGGCACTAACATTAGAGCCAATTGCAGCAATTAATGTGCTGATACCTGAATCTATGCGACGACTTAATATTGCTTTAGTTGATATTGGTGCAGGGACTAGTGATATTGCGATAACGAAGGAAGGTACGGTAACTGCCTATGGAATGGTGTCTAAGGCTGGCGATGAAATGACAGAAGCAATCAGCGATCACTATTTACTAGACTTTAATGAGGCAGAACGAGTTAAACGTGATATAACGACACACGGATCAACAAATATGACTGATATACTTGGATTTGAACAGACTGTTTCATTAGACCAATTAGCAAAAGACATCGAACCAGCAATTAATAGTTTAGCTAAATGTATTTCAGATGAAATCCTTTTACTAAATAATCAGCCGCCAATGGCTATTATGTTAGTTGGTGGAGGAAGCTTAACTCCACGGTTAGAGCAAGCCATTAGCACATACTTAAATTTACCTCCTAATCGAATTGCAACGCGAGGTATCGACGCAATCAAAAATTTTGAAGCACTTGTAGAGATTCCATCTGGACCTTTATTTATTACACCGATTGGAATTGGAATCGCAGCAAAGCAAAACCCTGTCCACTACATTAGTGTTACAGTCAATGATCGAGCTGTTCGCTTATTTGACATGAATCAATTAACCGTTGGAGATTGTTTACTCGCTGCTGGGATTGAAATAGATAAAATGTATGGTCGTCCTGGAATGGCGTATATGATCAAGTTTAATGGCCACACAGTTACATTACCAGGTACATATGGAAAACCACCACAACTCGAACTAAATGGTGAGTCTATTAGTGTAGATCATCCGATCAAGCACGGCGATATTTTACATGTTCGAAAAGGTGCAGATGGAGAAGAACCAAATGTAACAGTAAGAGAAATTGTTGATGATTATGATCAATTTTCCATTCATTTTAATGGTGAAGTATACCATGTTGAGCCAAGTCTCTATGTAAATGATCGTAAAGTAAATCTTGATTATCAGTTACAAGATCATGATTTACTGACTGTGCAAAATACGACGACATTAGCAGATTGGCTCCATCTTATAGGTAAGCAATCAATGTTATCCAATTTAGATAAGTATGTTGTCTATATCAATGATGAGTATACAGTGCTTGAACAATTTTCTGGTCAGATTGAAATCAACGGCAGACCAGGTAGCTTAACGCATACTTTAAAACCGAATGATCAAATTAATTTAAGCTCGACTAAGCAAGTAACTGTCGATGATCTTGTTCAAGTATTAAACATTCAAATGAAAGAAACAATCAATGTCGTTTATAACGGGCAACGCATTACACTTGATAAGGATGTTACGGTCATCGAGCAAGATAATCGTACCCTTTCGAGGTCTGATCTCGTTAAATCTGGAGATAGGCTTACTGTACGGAAGCTTGATGATGAACCATTTATTTTTCAAGATTTGTTCAGGTTTATTTCGATTGACTTATCACAAGTTAAAGCAAATCTTCGCATTCTTAAAAATGGCGAGCCGACAACATTTTTAGACCCACTAGAAAACAATGATCAAATCGAGATTATATTTTAACAAAAAAAAGGGGCTGGGACAAAACCCAGTAAAATAACAACGGTGTTCAGTATAAGACTGTACACCGTTGTTTTATGAAAAATATTGACCTCCACTTCAGACATTTGCTTTCCGCGGGAACGGCCTCAGCTTCTGTATCGACTCCTCCAGAGTCGATACAGTGATCTTCGGACACGTTCTTTTCCCGCTGGAGTCAAATGTCTTTCGTTCCAGTCAATATACATAATTTTATTCAACAAAAAGAGCACCTTTTGGTAAAATTAAAGTACCACACAATAACTACCGGAGGTGCCCTTTATGTATCAAAATTATAACATGAATCAATTGGTTTTGCCTATAGATTTGGAAGTGAAACTTCAGGAAAATGATATTGCTTTTGTCATTAATGATTTAGTAGAGAGTATTCCTGAAGAAGCTTTTGAAAATTTTCTTCGAAAAACAGGTCGTCCTTCATATCATCCACGAATGATGTTAAAAATAACATTATGTGCTTACTCTCAATCAGTATTTTCCGGCAGGAAAATCGAAGCTCTCCTCAAAGACAGTATTCGTATGATGTGGCTTGCACAAGGTTATGAACCAAGTTATCGCACAATCAATCGTTTCCGAGTCGATCCAGATGTACAAGAATTATTACGACAATTATTCATCCAATTTCGCTGTCAATTGGTTGAAGAAAAAATCATCGATCATGATGCAATATTTATTGATGGAACAAAAATTGAAGCTAATGCAAATAAATTTACTTTTGTATGGAAAAAAGCAGTTAAAAATTATAGTGAGAAGTTAATCGAAAACTCAAATAAAATATATGATGAGCTACTTGAAAAAGAAATTATCCCGGAAATTAAACGTGAAAGTCCTGACGAACTTTCCATTACTGAACTTGAAGAAATAGCTGAAAGATTAGAAGAAACGGTGAACGATTATAATAAGAAAATTGAGGAATGTGAACTTGGAAGTGAACGTAAAAAAATTCGTTCAGAGAGAAAGTTTCCTAAGCAAGCATTGAAACGAATAAAGGACTTTATTGATCGAAAGAAGAAATACGCACAAGATATGGATATATTTGGAGAAAGAAACAGTTATTCTAAAACCGATCATGATGCTACTTTTATGCGTATGAAAGATGACTATATGAGGAATGGACAATTGAAGCCTGGATACAATGTTCAAATCGCAACAGAAGGTCAATACACGCTTGCTTACGATGTTTTTCCAAATCCAACGGATACACGTACATTCATTCCTTTTTTAGATAAAATTGAAAAGCACTTTTTTGATTTACCTGACTATATCGTCGCTGATGCTGGATATGGTAGTGAACAAAATTATCATGATGTTTTAGAGAATCGCAACCGGACACCTCTTATTACATATAACAGTTATAGGAAAGAGCAGAAAAGAAAATATAAGAATGATCCATTTAAGACGGACAATTGGGAGTACAATGGAGAGCATGACTATTACGTTTGTCCGAACGGACAAAAATTAACTTTCCAGTACTTTTTTAATCGTACAGATCGTTATGGATTTACAAGGGAATTTAGGGTATATCAATCTGAAAATTGTAATGATTGTCCATTACGCTCTCATTGCACAAAAGCAAAAGAGGGGAACAATCGAAGGTTGTTTATTAATAAAAAGTGGGAAGAGCAAAAAGAATATATAAGAACTAAGCTTTCGGAAGAAGAAACTGGAGACATTTATAAAAAACGCAAAATAGATGTTGAACCAGTTTTTGGATTCTTGAAGGCTAATTTGTCGTTCACTCGATTTTCCGTTAGAGGAAAATCGAAAGTAGAAAATGAATTAGCATTTGCCTTAATGGCGGTAAACTTAAGAAAGTATACCGCCAAAATCCAAAATGAAAATAATCCTAACAATCCAAAACAAAATAGAAATTGCGGAAACAACAATTCAATGTTGATTCCGCAATTTTTCTCATCTAAGACTGGTTATGTCCCAGCCTCTTTTTTATTATTTTTTGTTCAATGTCAAATAGTGTTGGTAGGTTTTATATTTAGTCGGGAATAAATTTATATTAAGTTTAATTAAGATACAACTTGTTCATCAAAGGTGAAATACACGAGACTCCTGCGGGAACTGCACGAGCTGAAGATCCACTAAGGCAAGCGATCTTTGCTTGCCTTAGTTAGCTAAAAGCCGTGCCCGCGGAAAGCGAGTGTATTTCACCTGCTGTTTTTCGTCAACTTAATTCTAAAGGAATCTATGGGCCTTTTACTATGGAAACACAAAAAAGGTGCCAGCGAATTCGAAAAAAGAACTCACCAACACCAAAAATTATAGAACTTTATTTTTCTTTTACGTCTTCTATCGCTTCTTCAACAGCTTCTTTAACCTTTTCAGATGCTTCAACTACCGCTTCAGCTTTGTCACTCACTTTATCTTTTGCATCTTCTACTTTGTCTTTAGCTTCAGCTTTTTTGAATTCTAGTTTTTCTTGTAGATCCTCAGCCTTATTTTTCACGATCTTTTTAGCTTCTTGATATTTATCTTGTAAGCCTTGTGTTTTCTCGCTAACTACTTCTTGTAGGTGAGCTGTTTGTTCTTTAGCGTAACTTTTTAGTTCGTCTGTTTTTTCATAAGCTACGTTTTTTAATTCATGCGCTTTATCTTTTAATTCATGAGCACCTTTATTGATATCTTGTCGAAGTTCTTTACCCGATTTAGGTGCGAATAAAAGCGCTAAGGAAGCACCTACTAACGTTCCGACTAAAGATCCAATTAAAAAGTCTTTTGCATTAATATTATCGTTTTTATTACTGTTGTTTGTCATTTGATCATTCCTCCTCATTGATATTTATGATTTATTAGATTGAGTTATTCTTTTTACTTTTTCTTTTATTGATTAACTCCATGATGACTGTGCCCCATTTTACTAGTTGGGCTGTTTCTTCAGTATTATCTAATGCGATACCTGTAACGGATTTTGAGAATTGTTGTAGTGACTGATTAAATCCTGTAATTGTTGTACCTAATCCCGTCACACTATCAACTAATCCATTTAAACGTTGTGATTTATCACTAATATCTTCAGCTAAAGCATTCGTTCGGTTTAATAATATAGTAGTTTCTGTTGTGATGCCAACCATCTGTTTTTCTAGACCTTCAAGTGTATTGGCAACACTACTCATAGTCCGTTCAGTTTCTTTTAATACTTTGATTAAGTATACAACTAAAGCAACAAATGCTAGTGCAAAAATAATTGCTGAGATGTATAGAAGGTTTTCCATTAAATCGTCTCCTTTATATATGTATGTATTATTAACTTAGTGTTATTTACCCTATTTAACAACTAATAAACATGCTCTTCTTATAAAATGATCCTTAACTAACTAATTTATACATGGATAAAAACCGCTCAAAAACACTACAAACATAGATGTATTTTTGAGCGGTTGTTTAATTGACTATTCTGTCACTAACTCTTTATATGCTTTTTGGAATTTTTGAATATCTCCCGCACCCATAAATACTAATACACCATTTTCATTTAATTTTAACTGATCGGTAGTATCAATTGTAAGTAACTTACTTTCGGGTATTAAAACTTGCAAATCTTCAATGGATAGTTTCTTATCGGCTTCACGTGCTGAGCCAAAAATATCACATAAAAATACTTCATCAGCAAGCGATAAAGCTTGTGCAAACTCGTTTAAGAATATCTTCGTCCGAGTATAAGTATGGGGCTGAAAAATTGCTGTTACTTTCAAGCCTGGGTATTTCTTACGGACTGACTCAATCGTTGCTTCAATCTCTTTAGGATGGTGTGCATAATCATCAATAATGATTTGATCATTCAACTTATATTCTGAAAAACGGCGCTTTACTCCTGAGAAAGTAGCTAAATGCTTCATATCTTCTGCGTTCATACCCTCATAGTGACATAAAGCAATGACAGCAAGAGCATTCAATACATTATGATTTCCATACATCGGTATTGTGAAGGTTTCATAAAAATGATGTCTTACATATACATCAAATTGTGTTCCTCCCTCGACTTCAACCACATTTTTTGCTTGAAAATCATTTGTATCGCTAAATCCGTAATAAACCACTGGAACTTTTGCCTGAATTTTTTGTAGATGATCATCGTCACCATAAGCAATAATGCCTTGTTTCGCCTGATGTGCCATTTCTTGAAACGCTGAAAAGACATCATCAATACTTGAAAAATAGTCTGGATGATCAAAGTCAATGTTTGTCATAATCAAATAGTCTGGTTCGTAGGCTAAAAAATGTCGCTTATATTCACATGCTTCAAATACAAAATAATCACTATCTTGATGCCCTAATCCTGTTCCATCACCAATTAAATAAGATATTGGATGTGTTTGACTTAAAACATGCGCTAATAAGCCTGTTGTCGATGTTTTGCCGTGTGAGCCTGTTACGGCTACACTTTTATAATTCTTTAGCCATTCACCTAGAAAGTCATGATAACGATAAATCGGTAAACCTAGCCTCTTAGCCTCTACAATTTCTTCATGTTCATCAGAAAATGCGTTACCTGCAATTATCGTAAATCCTTCTTTAATATTATCTTTAGCAAATGGAAAAATAGGTATATTTTTTTCTTTTAATGCTGCATCTGTGAAAAATGTTTTGTTGACATCTGAACCTTGAACACTTTTACCAGCGTCATATAAGATATGAGCAAGTGCACTCATACCTGTTCCTTTAATGCCTATAAAATGGTAAGTAGTCATAAACGTGTACCTCCAAGGTTTTTCTACATTCAAAGTAAATAACAATGATTAACCAATAAATTATTATATCATAAAATTAATTCGTTCACAGTTTGAACAGCATTTATTTTTTATATTCTACTTTTTCTAATCTTGGGTTCGGTTGATATTGACGTCCTGCTTTGGACTCTGGCTTTCCGTTTAAGATAACGTTATCGCCTGTAAAACCAATATTTATATCTAATAAGTTTCTACCGACCCCATATAAATCAACTGGTACGTTTCGTTTTTCAAACATACGAATTTTCTCTTCTGTAAAACCACCGCTTGCCATAATCTTCACATGATGATAACCCTCATCATCTAAAGCTTTTCTTAATGCAAAGATTAATTCTGGATTAACTCCACGTGGATCAAATTTACCTAATAGATGTGCATTTCTTAAGAAATATTTGTCAACCATATTATTTGATGTATCTAAACGGACACACTTTAACGTATCGCCAAATTCTCGAGCAACTTTTAAAGCATCTGTTATGACGTCATTATTGTAATCAATTAATACGGTTAAATCATCTTCAGGGTACACCTCATGATATGCTTTGGCAGCAGCAACGGTATCTCCTTCAAATAACTGAATCAATGCATGTGGCATCGTACCCATTCCCGTCTTACCCCACCACTCATTCATAGCATGTGTGGCTTGAGCAGTAGATCCACCAATAAATGCAGCATAACCATCACCAGCCTGTTGCGTGTAGTGATCATCACGATCACCCATAAATATAATCGGCTTCTGCTTACCTGATGTTCGTCCCGCCTTTACAACATTATATACATTTGTTGCCACGGATGTACGTCTTGCTAGGATTCCATCGATAACCCCTTCTAAATAACCAAATGATTGATAAGGTCCCTTTATTGTTAGTACCGTTTCAAATGGAGAAATCTTATCTCCATCCTTTAATGAATGGATCTCAAGATTTTCTGGGTTATCTGCAAATGTATGTAGTAATGCGATAGCCTCATCTGTACCGCACAATACTGCATTCTCTTTTTGGAAAAACTGCATAACAACTTCATTATTAGGCTTTGTTTTCTCAGCTATTTCTTTAGTTTTTAAGAAATAGACAGCTGAAAACCAACCCTCTTTTAGGCGCTGATCAAATTTAAATGTTTCGTTCGTTAGTCGATCAATCTCGCCATTTAATTTTCTCGTAAGTTCTTTTTCCATTGGTAAAACACCTCGTTAACTTATCCTAAAGATTGTTGTCATTTTGTTTATCATATAAGAAAACATAAGATTACTCAAGCACTAAATCAAATGAGCAATTGCTAGAAATTAATAATTGGTGATCATGAATGGTAGTCTTCTTTTGAGATAAGAACTGTTCTAGGTTTACTACCATTTTGACCAGATATGATACCATTATACTCTAATGTATCAATCAATCTTGCAGCACGGTTATAACCAATTTTAAAACGACGCTGTAATAGTGATGTAGAAGCACTATTATGATCTAGTACGAATGCAACGACATCTTCGTAGAGTTCATCTTCGCTTTCTTCTTGTTCAATTTTTTCTAATAAGTCCTCTTGCTCGAATAAATAATTTACTTGTTCTCTTTTCCGCGCATCTGCGGTAATTCTGTCGATCTCCTCATCAGATACATATGCACCTTGAACCCTTAATGGGTGTCTAGCACCATTCTCAACAAATAGCATGTCGCCTTTTCCTAATAATCGTTCTGCTCCAGCGTGATCAATAATCGTTCTTGAATCAATTTGAGATGCTACACTAAATGCGATTCGTGTTGGAATATTTGCTTTAATCAAGCCAGTAATAACATCGACTGATGGACGTTGTGTAGCAAGGATTAAGTGGATCCCACAAGCTCTAGCCTTTTGAGCAATCCGGCTAATTGAATCTTCAACATCCTGTGGTGCGACCATCATTAAATCTGCTAACTCATCAATTACAATAACGATATAAGGCATTTTTCCTTCAGGATTATTTTGCTCTAGCATCTTTTGATTGTAGCGATTGATATCACGAGCACCTGTCTGAACAAATTTCTGATAGCGTTCTTCCATTTCTTCTACTGCCCACTTTAATGCTTGGGTAGCAGCTTTCACATCGGTAATAACAGGTGATACTAGATGTGGGATATCATTATACGATGCCAGTTCAACCATTTTCGGGTCAATTAATAACAATCGAACTTCTCTTGGTGTTGCTTTGAAAATGATGGAAGTTAAGATCGTGTTAATACAAACACTTTTTCCTGATCCTGTTGCACCTGCAATTAATCCATGCGGCATTTTGTTAATATTCGTTATCACTGGTCGCCCAGCAATATCTAAGCCTAATCCAATGGTTAACGGCGATTTAGCTTCTTTGAATTGATCAGTAGCAAAAATCTCATGCAAGCTTACTGGTGAAGCCACTTTATTTGGTATTTCAATCCCTACTGCGTTTTTCCCTGGGATTGGTGCTTCGATTCGAATATCCTTTGCCGCCATATTTAGCTTAATATCATCACTTAAATTACGAATTTTACTAACCTTAACGCCCATTTCAGGTTTAATCTCAAAACGAGTGACAGCAGGTCCCTGCATCACGTTAACTACTTGTGCATTTACATTAAATTCAGCCAACGTTTCTGTTAGTTTTTTTGCTTGATCATCAATCCATGCTTGATCTTGATTTAAACCAGTTGGCTGATCATTTAACAGATGTAAACTTGGTAATTCACGTTTTTCTGTGCTAACTTGTTGAATCTTTTTTTCACGTAATCGGCGCTTATCACTAGGTGTCATGATGACATTGTATGGCCTCATTTTTTCTTGTATTCGTGATGTTTGTTCTTGTTTTGTATCTTTAGTTGAAATCACTGGTTCTTGATGTTCCAACTTATCGTCTGGTTCGGTTTCAGTATGCTGAACTTTCTCTTTTAGTAACGGCATATCACTCGTTATCTGACTCTTACGTTTTTCACTTATTAACTCATTTAGATCAACATCAACTGCAGGTTCACTTTGACGATTATCTTGTTGATTATCAACTTCTGCATTTTGTAATCTGTCCTTGATCCGAGATTCACGGTCACGTCGTAAAAATGCTGGCTTATCTAGTAAATCTTCATTATCATGTTCATATGATTGGAATCCATGAATTGGTGAAGCAACCACAGATGGCTTAAATGGTCGCTTCGTAGATGGAACTGGGGCTTCAATTTGGCGTTCGTGATAACGACGATCACGCCTTATTGTCTCACGTTCCATATCCCCTACTGTCGGTTGATCTATTGGCATTGGAAAACGGAAAGAGTCATTTTTCGGATATTGGTAAGATACTCTTGCTTTAATAGTTTCACTACTTTTTTGCTTTGGTATTGCGACTTGTTTTTCCTCTTGTTGCTCAGAAGAAAAAAATTGCTTAATTTTACCGATAAATCTTTCTCTCATTAGCTTTCACTCTTCCATAACAATCATTACTTCTTATTTTAACAGACTTTATCAAGAGAATCTTCCGTTAGTCATTTATTCAACGACAAAAAGCGTAAAAGAATTCGGCTCTTTTACGCTTGACTGAATTAATTAAATTTAAACGGTTGACCCGCTTCAACGTCACCTGATAAAACATAAATTCCTTTTTCTTCTGGTGAGGTAGGTAATCCTAATTCTTTCTTAGAGCAAATCATGCCATATGAATCTACATCTCTTAATTTTGCTTCTTTTATTTCCATTCCGCTCGGCATAACCGCCCCTACTTTTGCAACGACAACGTGCTGACCAGCATCGACATTAGCTGCTCCACAGACGATTTGTACCGTTTCATCACCTAAATCAACTTGACAGACACTTAATTTATCTGCATTTTTATGTTTTTCTTTTGACTTTACATAACCGACTACGAATTTAGGTGACAAATCAACTTCTAATGGATTAGGCGCACCGTTTTTTTCAAAGATCTCATTAATTTGCTTTAATAATTCCTCAGTTAATTCATGTTTTCCATCTGTTAATTCAATGTACTTTGAGCTATTAAAAATATTGTAGCCGTTAATTTGGTTTGATTCTGTATCATAAATCTCTACAACATCGCCATATTTACGAAAATCAGTCGTATCTCGATTCCCTTCCTTTAAAGGTATCAATAGTACATCACCGATTCCAACTGTATTATAGTAAATCAACATTTTCACTCATCCTTTTGCTTATTTTTTTGATCGATTGGTTTTTTCTTTGCTAAAATAAATATTGGCTCTAGCTTTTTATTTTCATACAGAAAAGATAAAGCTGTAATTGGGACGCGTCCCTCAGCAAAATATTGCATCGCCATCTGTGCTAGAATATCATAGCCCATATCATTTTGTACATCTGCGATAATTAATGTATCTTGATGTGGCACAGCAAGTGCTAATTCGCCTTTTACTCTTTCTTTCATTTCAATTAGCCAGGATTCATTTAGAATTCTACTTGCATCATAGCCATCATTTGCTGACACAAAATAAAAATCATTTCCAGCTACTGTATCCTTTTTCAAATCTATTGGTAATGATCTCAAATTAAATGTCGCCATTTCTTTCAACTGACTTTCTGACCAATTTGCTTGATCTAGCAAATCCTGATCGATTAATTGATAGGTTTGGCCAAAGTCAATTGCATAATATATCCGTGTTTCAGCTGTATGGTCTTGGTAAACTAACTTTTTCCCCGTTTTAGATTCTTTAGGAAAAGAAGTACTACGGATTACTGGGAAAATATTTTTTTCATTTCCAATTAACTCCGCCTTTTGACTTATCATTTGTAATGACAATTTTACATGAGATACGATCTCTTTAATTGCCTGTTCACCATGCTTTTCATACTTAGCTACAAGGTTAGGTAATGCAATATTAACACCTTTGCCTGTATCTTTCCATTCAACTCGATATTGATCCTTGTCACGTTTAAAAGATGTTCTCCACTCATTTTCTGAAAACATCTGATCAAGTTTCTTTTTTAGTTGAAGTGTTGTTATAGCCATGATATCGTCCCTTTTCGAGGTCTTTTAATTTTCGTAGTATATTGTAACATGACTTTCATTTAGTTGAAAATAAAAGCACCCTTAGGCGCTTTTATTAAAATTTTATTTTGATTTTAGGCTGCACTTATCTTTGATAAGAAGGCTTCAATTTCCTCACGAGTCTTTCGATCTTTACTCACAAAACGAGCTACTTCTTCTCCTTGATCAAAAGCTAAGAAACTAGGAATGCCGAAAATATCATATTTTATACACAGATCGATAAATTGATCACGATCTACTGAGATAAATGTGATATCACTAAACGTCTCTTCTAACTCTGGTAAAAACGGTTCAATTACTCGGCAATCTGAGCACCATTCAGCAGTAAATAAAAATACAGTTTTCCCTGTTTCTAATAGTTCGTAGAATTGTGCTTCTGTCTGTAAACTTTTCAATTAAATAATCCCCCTAGATTTTAATCATATACAAGTGCTAAATCGCCATATTTAATTAAACCTTTTCTTCTCATCCATTCAGAAACAAGTAGACTGACAAGAGCTGGACCAATAATATGAACGAATAAGACTTGTAGAAAAACCGGGAAAGTAAAACCCATTGTTTGAAAGGCCATCATTTGACCAACTAACCCCGAAGTTCCCATGCCTGCTCCTGATGGGTTATTAGTCATTTGAAGCCATACTGTTCCAATCGGTGCCATAACTATCGAGGCAACAGTTGGTGGGATCATGATCAATGGACGCTTAATGATATTGGCAACTTGGAGCATTGAAGTCCCAATCCCTTGTGCGAGTAGTCCACCAACTCCATTTTCGCGGTAGCTACTCACAGCAAATCCTACCATTTGTGCTGAACAACCGATCACAGCTGCACCTGCGGCTAGACCGTCTAGCGATAGCATAATTGCAATCGCAGCACTAGAGATTGGTGCTGTTAGCGCCCAGCCCATTAATACAGACACAATAATCCCCATTACGAATGGCTGTTGATTCGTTGACCAGTTAATTATTTCACCTAAGCCAGTCATAAAAGCACCTATCGGCGGGCCAATAAATTTCCCTACTACATATCCTACCACAATCGTGACAAGAGGTGTTACGATTATGTCGACTCTAGTTTCCTTTGAAACTATTTTACCAAACTCTGTCGCAAATATAACACTAACGTAAGCACCAACTGGACCACCTAAGCTATAACCAAATGCACCAGCAAATAAAGTAGAAAATAACACAAGTGGTGGTGCTTTTAAACTATAAGCAACAGCAATCCCAATTGCACCACCAACGATTTTACCATCCATTGCGAATGTACCCATTTCAATGAAAAACTCACTAATTGAAGAAGCACCAAGAAAATGCTCAAGTTGCTCTCCAAGCGTATTAATGATAAGTCCAATAATGAGAGATGAGAATAAACCTAATGCCATGTAACTTAACGCAGTAATAAAATAAGCATATGCGGATAATTCAATATTTTTTCTTTTTAGAAATGTTTGCATTTTAATTCCCCCTTTTCAATTCTCATTTATTTTACAACAAGATTATACAACTGACAAGACAGTAGTTAAGTAATAAAGAAAACTCTAGCTAATATAGCTAGAGTTTGCATGATATTACTTATTATTCTTCAATTTTAACTAATTCAATAGAATTAATCATGTCTACCATTTGATTGAACGTTTCTTCTAACTCTTTTAAATCTGTCTGTGCTGTTAAGCGTAAGCCACCCATACCGACTTGAAGCTCATAATCACGATCTACTTCACTAACCTTAACATATAGAAAGCGTTCATCATCTTGATAGCTTTCTAAAAAGAGATAATTACCTCTTCTTTCTTCCGCTAAATAAAATGCATCACTTGTAGGTGGTTCTAACACATTATAAAATAAAATATAAGTTTGATCTTGTGTATCAAAGATCAAATTACCCTCAGATTCTTCGATAATCGTATGATCTTCGGGAAAATATATTTTAAAATTCTCAATGTCTTTGTTAGGTTCAGGACTTTGACGATTAAAAGCTTCGTGCATCGTCTCACTAATATTTTCAATCACTTCTTCTTCTGAAAGCCCGCATCCAGAAACAATCATGACTGTAAAACCAATGATGAGCAGGCTCATTATTTTTTTAACCATGATTGGCCTCCTTTCTTAAAAAATATTCACAACCATATTACTACAACAAAGTAGAATAACAAATCTTTTGAATTATTCTTCATATTTTATCCACATTATATTGTTGTTTTGCCAACATATATTGCCCTTTTAATTGTTTAACCACATGCTCAAACATTTCACTACGGGTCAGTTCTTCGTTCGTTAATATCCCAATCGTCCCTTCATGATGGCGGACATTTTCTTTTTTCGCAAATTCATCAATAATTTCACCTAATTCACGACCTGATCGCAAAGCTTTAGTAATTTGATCTGGCAATGGAATTCTTGCTCCACTTGCTATATAGACATTTCCTGATGGATCAACCAATGCTCCCCAATTGCACAAGAGCAACTGATGATTTAATTGCATCACTCCACCTTCTAAGCCAATGCCAATTACACCTAGTTCAGATTCCTGACAATACCTTGCACGGTTGATAGATCCGGTTAGTGTCTCTTGATCAGACATGGGCTGATCAGATACTCCAGAAGGAGCTTGGATGCCGATAATTTCACTTGTTCTAAATATATTTTTTACAGCTGTTATTTTAGCTTTATTTTGTGAACCAATGATTATTTTCATACGTTATAATTTATCCTCCTCGAAAAATAGTCGAAGACATAAAAAAAGTGGGATACCCCACTTTTTTAACTATTATTTCTTAAGTATTCCACCATATTAGCATCTGTATGCTTAACTAGCTCAACGATTAGTTCTTTCGCAGCTGCATAGTCATCTACATGAATAATTGATGCATGTGTGTGAATATAGCGTGATGGAATACCGATAACTGCTGAAGGTACACCATCGTTTGAAAGATGAACGCGCCCTGCGTCCGTTCCTCCCTGAGAAATGAAGTATTGGTATTTAATATTATTAGACTCAGCAATATCTAATACAAACTCACGTATACCTCGATGAGTGATCATCGTGCGGTCAAAAATACGTAATAAGGCTCCCTTACCGATTTGACCAAACTCTTTATCATCACCTGACATATCATTTGCTGGAGACGCATCAAGCGCATAAAAGATATCTGGCTTAATCATATTAGCCGCTACCTGTGCTCCACGTAAGCCAACCTCTTCTTGAACTGTTGCTCCAGAGTAAAGCTCATTCGGTAACTCTACGTCTTTTAACTCTTTTAATAATTCAATCGCAAGACCGCAACCGTAGCGATTATCCCATGCTTTAGCTAATATTTTTTTAGGGTTACTCATTGGTGTAAATGGTGTAACCGGTAAAATCGATTGACCAGGTCGAATACCAATTGCTTTTGCATCTTCTTCATCATCCGCACCAATATCAATCAACATATTTTTCATTTCCATAGGCTTCGCACGTTGTTCAGGCGTTAAGTTATGTGGTGGTATTGAACCAATCACACCAATAACCGGACCATTGTCAGTCATGATTTGTACACGTTGAGCCAACATGACTTGATTCCACCAACCACCTAATGGTTGAAATTTGATCATACCGTTCTTCGTAATTTGAGTAACCATAAAGCCGACTTCATCCATGTGACCAGCCACTAAAACTTTAGGTCCTTTACCTTTTCTAACACCAAAAATGCCACCTAGACGATCCTGAATGATCTCATCAGAATATTTTTCTAACTCCGTTCGCATATATTGACGTACAAGGTGTTCGTTTCCTGGCGCTCCTTGTAATTCTGTCAATGTTTTAAACATATCCAAGGTTTCTTGTTTCAATATGTACAACCTCCCATTTTATAACCTCATGCTTTATTGTATCGAAAGATCAAATTCTTTTCCACTTTTTAAGAAATCTCGTCCAAGCTGTTTTCTTATTAGAGTTAAATAAGGTATACTATCATTAACTTTAATATTCGAGGTGAAGTAGATGAATTGGAAGAAGGCGTTGGGCATTTTAGGGCTCGGCATTACAATTGGTTATATTGCAAAATCAAAAATTAATGATATGCCTATTCAAGCAGAACAAGCACTAAAAATAGCAAAGGAAAAATTTAAAGAAGGCGGAGCTGTTAGTGGCTCTTGGATCTATATGAAAAGCGAAGAAATCACATTGCACGGCTTAAATTATCTTGTTTACCGTGGTGGGATTACTCGAACGATTAACGAAGAAAACAAACAGTATGAATTTTATGTAGATGCCCATACCGGAACAATTATTTCAACAGAGGAAACAAATAACATTATTTAAATAATAAAAGAGATAACTTTTTATATAAGTTATCTCTTTATTATTGGGTTATATAATTATTAGCTCTTGCTAGCATTTCTATTAATCTTGCTTTTTGTACTTGATATTCATCTTCATTTGAAGAATGTATTTCTCTTATTACTTGATAGAGCATATACCAATGAATCCGAAGATACAATGATCGATTACCCTTCACACCATAATTCATTAACCACGTATCCCACTCTTTATTCTCAACATAAGTAGAAAATAGCATGGCTAAATCAATTGCTGGATCACCGATTGCGGCATTATCCCAGTCAATTAAATAAAGTTGTCCCTTATTAGTAATCAGCCAATTGTTGTGGTTTAAATCACCATGACAGACAACTGGTTTTATATGAATAAGTTTGGAAAGTTGTGCTCGCATCCAAGCAAGTGCATCATTAATAATTAGATCTGAGTTAGTTCTATCATTTTCTAACACAGTTTGTTCAATTTCTCGATAAAGCGTTGTTGGCCTTAATGGCTTTTTGCCCATTCGGGTGAGCATGTCAAGCAATTCTGCAGAATGATGGATCCGACCTAATAATTCCGCAACTTTAGGGTGATGGATCACTTCAGGTTGCATCTCTCTGCCATCATGCCATTCTTGTGCAGTAATGACATCGCCATTTTCTAAACGTTTTGTCCAAATTAACTTAGGAACAATTCCTTGTGCAGATAGAACTGCTAGAAACGGTGAAGAATTTCTCTTTAAAAATATACGCTTTTGTTTAGATTGCGCATAGTACGCTTCACCACTAGAGCCACCAGCAGATTTAATTACCCAATCTTTACCTAATACATGTTGCACAGGAATTCACCTCACAATTAAGCTAGCATTTTATTAATCTAATAAGTTCAAAAAAAAGTCCAATTCTAGATTACCCCATCAAGAGGGTAAAGATCAAGAGGAATTTTTCCTGATTTTATTCTTTTCCTTCATTTCGATCCCATTCTGGTCGATAAACAGAAACTGTGTCGGAATGCTTTAGTAATACTTCAGCTACTTTTAATTGCTGATGTTTTAACGGAGAGCTTAATTGCCGTTGTCGCATAAGCCAACTTTCATGTTGATCACGATCAATATATTGCGTTTGAAATGGCTCTAAATCAAATTTTATCTGATTTGTTCTAGATAGTACAACTTTTTTTATCGGCATCTCTATTCCATAAAAATCAAAAATAGAACGAATAATTTTATCAGTTCTTTTTAATGAGAGCATTGGACTTAAAAATTTCGCTTTAACACGATTATGCTCACTAAACCATGATCGATCATCACCTGCAATAATCGTATGATCTGATGACATTTCTACGACATTAATCACCTGAACATCTATTGGTGTAATCATGATTATATCTGCATCAACCGCCGCATTTTTTAATTTGAAAACTGGACGATACATAAATAAATATGTATCAGGGAATCTTTGCATAAAATACTTTAATCTTAAATCGTGATGATAGTTATGATCTAAAAACGACATCTGAGTTAAAGTTGTTGAAGCCCAATTTAATTGAAATTTAAAAATAGAATCCAAGAAAAAGCGTTTAAGTTGTTCTTCAGTTTCTGGTATTGAATCTTGCTCATAATCTATTTCAGAAGTTTGATCTTTTTTCAAAAGGTCATTTAAACGCTTAAAAATAGATGAACTTGACTTTTCCTCTATCGTGGACTCCAATTTTAGTTCTTCTTGTCTTTGCTGCCATAGATCGAGTAAACTTTTCCAGTTTTCCTGTTTTAAGCGAATGAAGTGACCTGGATAATGGTATACATCATTTTGATAACGTGAAATATAATTTTCTAATTTTATCAACTGCCCCATTGGCATCTAGCTCCTTTACTTCATGAAGTTTTAATTAACACTAAAAGGAAATATTAAATTCTCTTTAAGTGTTTGTAAAAAATAGGTCACAAAGGTAGCCTTATTAGTAAAAAAGGTGTAAAATAATAGTATGAGATTAAGTAACACCAATAGACTACAGATAAAAAACCGGGGAGTGGTTCTTTGAGTCAACCAACAACAAGGATGCTTACAAGGATCAAGGCAGTCTACTTATTTATTCGCGATGAAGGCCCTGTATCAACTTCTGATATTGCTGAAGAATTTGATATAACAGAGCGTACCGTACAAAGAGACTTGAATATTCTTGCCTATAATGATCTTGTTGTAAGCCCAAGTAGAGGTAAATGGTCAATTACGAAAAAGAAGGTAAAGATCTCATAAGTTAATTTTCTTATAATGCTGACAGTTGTCGTCAGCTTATTTTTTTGTCATTAATTCAGTTGTTTTAAATATGAAATCTCTTCCTCAGTTAAACGACGATACTTTCCCTTGCCTAAATCTGGGTCTAGCTTCCATTCTGCCATTGCAATACGCTTCAAATAAATCACACGTTTCCCTACTGCTTCAAACATCCGCTTTACTTGATGGAATTTTCCTTCAGTAATGGTTAACTCCACTTCAGATGTCCCGTCATTGGTCAAAATAACTAGTTCAGCCGGTTTCGTTTGATAACCATCATCAAGTACGACACCATTTTTAAATGCAATTTGGTCTGCTTCTGTTACTTCTTGATTAATAATCGCGTAGTAGGTCTTACCAATATTATTTTTCGGTGAGAGCAGCTGATGAGCTAATTTCCCGTCATTGGTCAACAAGAGTAAACCCTCAGTATCTTTATCCAACCGCCCTACCGGAAAAGGTGATTTTGACTGATCAATCGGATCTAATAAATCAATTACTGTTTTATCTTTAAAATCCTCTGTCGCACTAATGACACCCGCTGGCTTGTTAAGCAAAAAGTATACAAATTCCTCATAAACGACACGTTCACCATCGACATAAACCTGATCAAGCTCTGGATTCACATGAATTTTTCCTGAACTCGCCTTTTTATCATTTACTGTAACACGTGCAGACTTCAATAGTTGTTTAACATCTTTCCGACTGCCAAAACCTGAATGAGCTAATAATTTATCTAAACGCAATTTAAAAATCATCCTATCTGTTAAAAATTCGGTCTAAAAAGCGAATTCTGCTCCCTACAACACGTTCAATTAAAGTTGAATGATAACTCAACAATAAATAGACTCCTGCACCCGCAGTAACCGTTATTAATAAAATAAAGATATTTGCTAATCGACCATCTTGATAAGTGACAAAGAAATTTACAATATACTTCATCACTATTACGGCAATTGCCATTAGCCCACTAAAGATCGACATCAGTAATGTGCGCTTAAACAATTGTTTTAATGAAAAATTAATTGCTGTTTTAATGCACCATAAGTTAGCTGCGACAGTCGCAAATGATGCTAAGCCAGTTGCAACAACAGCTCCTGTCGGTCCTAGCCAATTCAGCAATGGAACGTTAAGAATACTTTTTAAAACTAGACCTAATACTAAACTGTAAATCGCAAAGCGTTGCTGATTAATCCCTTGTAAAATGGATGAGCTCACTGTAAATAGAGCAAAGAATAAAGCTACTGGTGCATACCAACTTAATAAGTCTGCATTTAATGGGGTATATTCATTGACTGAATAAAAAGCGCCCCAAATCTCAGTAGATAGTAACGACATACCAATCACGGCAGGTAAGATTAAAAGCATAATAATTTGCAATGATTGATTGATTTGACGAAATAATAAATCTCGATTTCGATCAACATATGATTTCGTTAATGTTGGTAGTGCAGATAAAGACATACCAGTAGCAAGCGTAATCGGTATCATAATTAATTTGTGACCGTATAAATTTATCGTTGAAAAACTATTGTCAATCACAGCTTGTGAATAATCTAAATTGACCAAAGTTCTCATAAACGTAATTGCATCAATTTGTTGATACAAAGGGATTGCCAAACCAACAAATACAAACGGACCAGCATAGCTTAATAGCTCTTTAAATAATTCCTGATTTGTCATCGGTACCGATACGATAGATTGATTGTCTATATATTTGTTTAAATGTCGTTGTCTCTTTCTCCAATACCAAACCAATACAATAGCTGATGCTGCTGCACCTATGAAAGCTGAAAACGTTGCAAAGCCAACTGCTGTCGTAATTGAGCCTTTAAAGACGTTGATCACAATATATACCGAGATAAGTAAAAATGAAATTCTTACAATTTGTTCGATAACTTGAGAAATCGCTGTTGGCCCCATTGATTGATGCCCTTGGAAGAAACCACGTGTAATACTCATTGGCGGGATAATAATTAAAGCAAAACTCACCATTCTAATTACCATGGTAACGTCTTCTACTGTAATCCCTTCTGAATTATCAGGGATATAAATTCCAGCAAGCCATTTTGCGCCAATAAATAATGCTAGAAATGATAATACCCCAGTTACCATCATTAATCTTAGGGCAAGCTTGTACATGCGATGGCTCGTCTGATAGTCTCCCAATGAGTTATATTTTGCCACGAATTTTGATACAGCTAATGGGATACCAATTGTTGATAAACTAATAAAAATTGTATAAGGTCCATAAGCTAACCCATATAACTTTCCACCTGTTGCACCTACCAAGCTTTCAAATGGAATCGTATAAATCATCCCTAAGAATTTCGAAATAAATGTAGCTGAAGTTAGTAGAATTGTTCCGCGAATCATTGTGTTTTTATTCATAAGTTCACCTTTATTCATATTCAATTTAATCAATCACTAAATATCTTATCTTAAATATAACAATTTGCTTATCTATTCATTCTAACATATATTTTACTGTATAATTGAATACTAAACAATCTACGCACAATTTTCACATAATTGTAGAAAGGAAGTACATGATGAATTATGATGTCGCAGTCATTGGTGGTGGGCCTTCAGGTTTAATGGCCGCAATTGGAGCAGCTGAACAAGGTGCCCGAACCATCTTAATCGAAAAAGGTAAACGATTAGGAACTAAGTTAATGATTTCCGGAGGTGGACGTTGTAACGTAACAAGTCGTTTACCGAAAGAAGAGATTATCGAACATATACCAGGTAATGGTCGTTTTCTATATAGTGCTTTTTCTGTTTTTGATAATGAAGATATTATTGAATTCTTTGAGGATTTAGGTGTGCCATTAAAGGAAGAGGATCATGGAAGGATGTTTCCTGTATCAAACTCTGCACGAGATGTTGTTCAAGCGTTATTAACTAAGTTAAAGCAATTAGATGTGATGATTATGACTAATAGTACTGTTGCTGCACTTGATTACGGGGAAACATCACATACTGTCATTCTAGCAGATCAATCAAAGATAACTGTAAAATCAATTGTCGTTGCAGTTGGAGGTAAAGCAGTACCACATACAGGCTCTACTGGTGACGGATATCCATGGGCGAAAAAAGCAGGTCACACGATTACTGACTTATACCCAACAGAAGTTGCGCTCACATCAAATGAGCCATTTATAAAAGAAAAAACATTACAAGGATTATCATTACGGGACGTAAAGCTTACAGTTAAAGATAAAACTAATAAATCGGTTATTTCACATCGAATGGACATGATTTTCACACATTTTGGATTATCAGGACCCGCTGTCCTTAGATGTTCACAGTTTGTTGTCAAATTACTAAAAGATGATCATCAGTTTGTTAGTATTTTTATTGATGCAGTACCAGATACAAATCAAGAGCAGCTTTATCAAACTTATCGAACTATAATCGAGCAATCTGCGAAAAAATCAATTAAAAATGTTTTCAAAGGTATTGTACCTGAACGTTATTTACTCTATATTTTTGAAAAGAATAAGCTTGATCCAGAACTAAAAGCTGCAAACCTTGCGAATGAACAACTACGCCAAATTATTACTGATTTGAAAGAGTTTGAAGTTCGGATTCACGGAAGCCTACCTCTAGAAAAAGCCTTTGTAACTGGTGGTGGCATATCTATTAAGGAAATTAATCCGACAACGATGGCATCAAAACTAGTTGAACGACTATTTTTCTGTGGTGAAATATTAGACATTCACGGTTATACAGGTGGATATAATATAACTGCAGCGCTAATTACAGGTCGACTCGCTGGACAAAACGCCGCATGGCAAAGCTTTTAATAAAAGATCTGAACTGCCCCCTGTCAAGTAGACAGGTAAATAAACAAAATATTTTGTGCCATGTATGACTTTCATACATGGCTTTTCTTATGCTGGAATTTTATATTTACGAGCTAATTGAATGATAGGTATGCCTTCTTGGATGTGCTCTCTAACAATTAGGTCCTTGAACTCTTTACTGTAATAATTAATTCTCAACTTCGTTTGAATGCCTTCAAGACCATTTTCTTGGTATCTTAGTACCTTATCATTAAAGATCGCTTCACTTAAGTTCCGATAACTTCATCCTTCATGTAGATACATTTGAATATATCTTTCAAGTTCATCAACAGTATATTTGCTATTAGAACGCATAAAAATCCCCCTAAGAGCAGATTTTCGGTCTAACTTTAGGGGTGCACAGCAAAAACGAATGACACCTTTTTCCAAGGCATCATTCGCTTAATGTACTAATTCTTTTTATGATGATCAGTTGTATATGTTGCAGGATTATTTAATAAAAAATTCTCCTCATAATCTTTGGTTACTTTAACGACAAGTGAGCCCAAGCCAAGTAAGGCGATTAAGTTTGGAATCACCATTAAGCCATTAAAAACATCCGCTAATTCCCAAACAATTTCAGCTGTCATACTCGTGCCAAAAACAATAAAGATTAGCACGAGTATTTGATATGGCATAACGCCTTTTTTTCCAAAGAGGAACTTAATGTTTGCTTCAGCAAAATAATACCAACTAATAATTGTTGAAATTGCAAAAAAGAACAAACAAATTGCGATAAAAGTTACCCCAAAACTGCCAAATCCGGCTGAAAACCCAGCCTGTGTCAATTGTGTTCCAAACAAACCACTTGAAAAAGCATCAGTCGTTAAAATAACAAGTGCGGTCATCGTACAAACAACACCGGTATCAATCACAACACCAATCATCGCCGTCAGACCCTGTTCCCCTGGATGCTTAACTTTTGCAACTGCATGAGCGTGCGGTGTCGAACCCATGCCGGCTTCATTCGAAAACAAACCGCGTGCAACTCCATAACGCATTGCTTCCTTAATTGAGACACCAACCACTCCACCTGCCACCGCCGACGACTTAAATGCCTCTTGAAAAATCATTTGAAATGCAGGTAAAATCATCTCATAATGCATAAAAATAATCGTCAACGAACCGATAATGTAAAATGTTACCATAATCGGGACAATTTTTTCTGTAAACGAAGCAATCCGTGCAACACCACCAATGACGATTAAGCCAACTATAACAGCGATGATTATTCCAGTCAGAAACTTCGGCATCCCAAACGCTGTATATGTTGCCTCCGCGATCGAACTTGATTGTACCATGTTTCCCATAAATCCTAGGGCGATAATTAAGAGTACCGCAAAAATACTGGCCAACAACTTACTGCCAAGACCTTTCTTTATATAATATGCAGGCCCACCAGTCACTTCGCCATCTTTGCGCTCAGTATGTAACTGCGCTAAAATCGCTTCAGCAAAAATCGTTCCCATCCCAAAAAATCCACTTATCCACATCCAAAATACTGCACCAGGACCACCAGACGCTACTGCTGTTGCAACCCCAGCAATATTCCCCGTACCAACTTGCGCTGCAATCGCAGTAGCCAGCGCTTGAAACGAACTCATTCCATCCGCATCCGCTCGATCACCCTTCTTAAATAAACCACCAAAAGTTTGTTTAAATGCTCGCTTAAACTGACGAACTTGTAACCCTTTTAGTCGAATTGTAAAAAGTACACCCGTTCCAACCAATAAGATTAACATTGGTGGTCCCCACAAAATACTGTTAATATACTCAATCACTGTTGAAAAATTCATTTGCTCCCCCTTACCTTTCATTTTCTTCTGAATATACTGAATTTTTAATCTTGTTTAATTATGCGTTTTTATGTTTTTTTATGAAACACATGATTATTGATCAATATACTCGAAGTGAATGAATTTGGGAAGTCTTTTTTGATTTGTTCATAGAATTGTTGGAATTCAGATAATTATTCATATATCTTTTCTTATGACTGATTCATTTCTAATTTTAAATGAACATAAACAATGATCCAAGATAAAAAGATAGCGATAAAATAAATTGTAATTGCAACAGGAATAGTTGAAATGATTATACCTAGTTTTTTTACTTACTTTTATTATACATGACACAATAGTATGAAACAATGTAAGAAAAAAAGACGCCTGACAGTCGTTTCGGCATCATTTGTTTTCTGAATCGCTATTTGTTTCTTTTCCTTCAAAAACTCTCCTGATTAAGTCTCGATATTCTCTATATTCGTTTGTGTCCTTAACTTGAGAGAATGATTCGGCAATCGATTGGTAATACCAATGTTGTGATTCTTTTCCGGCATTAAATTTATTCCAAAGTTGTTCACTTTCCACTTCGTAATCTCTGAAAATCGATCTTATGTTTGATAATTTATCAGCTAGTGTGGCAATTTCAACGTCCTTAGACTGATTTGACTTTAAAAAACTGATTGTCTCCTTTTTACGGTCAATCCACTCTTTAGACTTGTCTTCACTCTGCCTTTTGACTAAGTTTGCAATGTTTTCATTAAACACTTCTTTGAGTGTTTCATAGGATACATTCGCATCCTCAATTGTATCATGTAGAATGGCTGCACAGACGACATCACTGTCGACATGACCGTCTTTGTTTGTCATGTTAGCGGCAATAATGCCCGCTTCAAGACAGTGTAGAATATATGGGATGTCTGTTCCCTTTCTCGTTTGGTTTTGATGACTTAATGTCGCAAACTCAATCGCTTGGTTAATCATTTAGTCCACTCTCCTTTGATAACTGTACGTCCCATACTCGCCATCTTTCAGGACATAAAACATACTATTTTCAACTTCATAGCCCGCTTCATCTGCAGGGATCTCCCAGATCGCCTTCAATGTGCGCCCTTGGCTACTGACAATATAGTCTTCATCACCAAAGTGACAATCGATGATCTCGTTCATCTTTTCATCACTCAAGTTCGGATCAAACTCAACGACTAAATCATAGAAAGTCGTCTTACAAATCTCGCCAAGCTTCTTTCTCATATATAGACCTCCGATTATTTTATAATTTTCCCCAAGTGACAAGGGGGGACTTTTAACCGAGTAGATTTAGCCTTTCTGCCAATGTTCGATTGTGTTCGATTAAATCTAACCAATCTGGATTAGGAATTTCCCCAGCCATTAGCAATGTGACCTCTACCCGATCTCGACTTGCTATGAATGATGTGATTCTCTTGTCCGTTTCATCATCATAGACGGTCATTAGGCCATTATCTCTAACCTCGATCACTTGAGAGATGTATTCCGCATAGCCAGTACCAGTTGGGACTAAGTGGTTGACTCTGTAATAGCCGACAACGTTCCCTTCACCGAACACCTCCATTAATTGATTACTCATGTGCGCTCATCCTTCCCATTTTAGATCGTTAACCTTCTTACTACACTTATCATACAACAACGGATGGGCAGTATATTGACCATCCGTTGTTTTTTTGAAAAAGCATGAGTCAGATTAGTTTAAATGAGCATTCAGGTCTTTGATCGCCTCAAAGAGATCGTTTTCCATCAGTTCAGTTAAACTGCGCATCTCGACTTCAGCCTTAGTTTTCAGATAGATCTGATCAGTCTCAACAAGCTTGTAGTCGGCGGTATATAACCCACCTCTCATCTTATCGGACATCTCTAGAACTGGTTTTTTACCCTTTTCGGTTCGCTCGTTGTAGGCTAATAGCTGTAGCTTAGTATTTGGGAATCTGTCTTTGCTGTCACCTGAGAAGTAGATGCTTCGATTCTCTTCTTCATTTAATAAATAGATCCCTTGTCCTTTTCCACCTGTCAGCTCTATTTTTTAAACGTTTAGATTGTATCGCGCAATAATTTCTGGTTTAATTTCTGAAAAACGTTCTGCTGTCTGATATTTCCGATCGAGATTTAACCTAGATTATTCACAGCCCGACCATAAGCCACTAAGAAACTGCGTTAAATCAATTAAAAATACACAATCGATCTTTCACTAATTAAGTGAAAAGGAGCCCGATCTTTGATATTGTATAAGTGTCTAAACAAACACAAATCAAGGAGGACTCCATAATGAAAAGTGTAATCGAAAAGTCACTTAATTTCAACAAAATGATCAAAGTTAATTTTGACGGTGGAAATTTAACCTCAGACTCAGGGCTATTATTGTATAAAGAGTTCGATGAAAAGATTGGACTCGGCCAGTCTATTCAATAAACCCTTCAAGTCAAAGACCCTGTAGACCACCGAGAACATACCAACCATGATGTCGTCATTCAAAAAATTTATCAACATATTTCCGGTTATCACACAGATGACCATGTTGACATAAAAAAAACTAAATGTTATTCTTTTTATGAATTGAATATGTTTCTTCGGGGCAGGGTGTAATTCCCGACCGACGGTGACAAGTGTGAACTTGAAGTCCGTGACCCGCAATTATTTGCGGTTGATCTAGTGAAAATCTAGAACCGACAGTTAGAGTCTGGATGGGAGAAGAAAAAACTAATTAGCTAAGATGACAGGATCAGTATACCCTTTTTTGTCATACTTTCTTTTAGTCGATGAACCAAAGCCTCGTGTATCGAACACAAGGCTTTTTTATTTGGAAAGGAGGAAAATATATGCATGAGAAATACATGAAGCTAGCGATCCAAGAAGCTAAAAAGGGATTTGGTAGAACATTTACAAATCCTTTGGTTGGTGCTGTCATTGTCAATAATGATCAAGTCATTGCATCAGGTGCACATTTGGAATATGGCAAAGAACACGCCGAAGTTAATGCCCTCTCATCATATAAAGCTCCCGATAAACGATTCGATTCAATTCTCTACGTTACACTTGAACCTTGTAATCATGATGGCAAACAACCCCCTTGTACACAAGCAATCATTAACAGCGGGATAAAACAAGTGGTCATTGCCCAACTCGACCCTAACCCTTTAGTTGCAGGTAAAGGCAAGAAAAAGTTAGAACAACATGGCATCAAGGTAATTACTGGTGTGCTAGAAACAGAGGCTCGCGAATTGAATCCTTTTTTCAATTGCTTCTATGAACAAAATCGTCCCTATATCACTTTAAAACAGGCAATTACTTTGGATGGTAAACTATCATTAGATTCAAAGCGCACAGCAATCACGGGAAAGGATACTTATCAATACGTTCGAAAAGAGCGCAATCATTATCAAGGGATCTTAGTTGGAAGTCAAACGATTTTAACAGATAATCCTTTTCTGCTGGGAACAGATCAAACCTTGCATCCAATTCGGATCATTCTAGATCGGCGCGGTCGATTATTCAACAAACTCGATCTAAATGTTTTTATTAATCAAGCTAGTCCAGTTTGGATTTTCACCGAACGAAAAGTAAACATTAAGCTTCCAAAACATGTTGAAGCAATCGTTCTCAAAAGCGCTACAGTCAAATCGATTATCAAAGAATTAACGAGGAGAAATATCCACTCTCTCTATGTAGAAGGTGGAGCGAAAGTTCATGACAGCTTTTTAAACAGTGGTTATTGGGATCAAATGATTACTTATATCGCCCCAAAGGTCATTGGCGGCAACGGCGTGCCAGCAATGTCAAGCACAAGAGAAGTTAATCAAGTGATTGAATTAACGAATGTTACGGTTGAATCCATTCATGATGACTTAAGAATTTCTGGAAGAAGGTGTTGAAATTGTTTACTGGTCTAATTCAAGAACAAGGAAAAATCCTAAAAGTTAATCGAAAGGCAGATACAGTACAGTTGACTTGCCAAGCTTCAGAAAAAATATTAGCTGACTATCAAATTGGAGATAGTATGGCGATTAACGGTGTTTGTCTAACAGCAATTGCTAAGACTAATTCCCACTTTACCGTTGATATCATGCCCGAGACTTTTTACCGGACAACTTTTTCTAAATTAAAAATAAACGATCAAGTAAATTTGGAACGTGCACTCTCTTTCCACGGAAGATTAGAGGGTCATTTAGTATCCGGGCATATTGATACAACCGTTCGATTGATCGAAAAAAGGAACCATGAAAATGCATTGATTTTAACATTTGACTATCCTAAAGATCAACAAGGCGAAATCATTCCACAAGGATCAATTGCAATTAATGGCGTTAGCTTAACTGTCACAGATGTGCAAGCACGGTCTTTTTCTGTTAGTTTAATCCCACATTCAAAGGATCAGACAAATTTAGGAACGTTAAATCGCGGTGAGTATGTTAACGTTGAAACAGATATGATTGGAAAATATATTAAGGCACAAGCTCATCTTACTGATAAAGTAACGGGAGGATTTCTACAATGACTAAACATATTGAAAAAGCGATCGAAGACTTAAAACAAGGCAAGCTTATCATTGTCGTAGATGATGATAATCGTGAGGCAGAAGGAGATTTAGTTGGTTTAGCGAGCTTAGCTACGGCCGAAACTGTGAATTTCATGACCAAACATGCGCGAGGTTTAATCTGCGCACCTATTTCTGAAGCTATTGCGGATCATTTTGGCCTCACAGAAATGATAGAAGAGAATACAGATCCATACAGAACAGCGTTTACGATCAGTGTCGATCATAAGGAAACCTCAACAGGAATTTCTGCTTTCGATCGCGCAAAAACAATTAAAGAATTAGCTAACCTGTCTAACAACGAGCAAGCATTTCATAAGCCTGGCCATATTTTCCCGTTAATCGCAAAAGAAGGGGGCGTACTCGAGCGAAGAGGCCATACTGAAGCAGCCATTGATTTAGCTAAGCTGGCAAACGAACCGCAGGCTACCTATATATGTGAAATCTTAAACGATGATGGGACAATGGCACGAAGACCGCAACTAGAAGCGTTAGCTGCCGAGTGGAAAATGCCAATCATTAGTATCGAAGAATTAGTGACTTATTTGACCGCAAATCAAGAATTAACAGTCAAGCTACCAACATCTTATGGAGACTTTGATTTAACTCTGTTCGAGGATCAAGCAAATAAAGAGCACCTTTTGCTTTCTAAAGGTGAAATTAGAAGTCTTCAAGAGCCTTTACTGATACGTGTCCACTCTGAATGTCTTACAGGTGATATCTTTGGCTCACATCGTTGCGATTGCGGCGAACAATTACACGAAGCATTGCGGATGATTGAAGAAAATGGCATCGGAGCCATTTTATATTTACGCCAAGAAGGACGTGGAATTGGTTTAAAAAACAAACTGAAAACCTATCAGCTTCAGGAAAATGGTCTAGATACATTTGATGCAAATATCGCACTAGGTTTTGAACCGGATGAGCGAGATTATCACTTTGCCGCCCAAATTCTTAAGTCGCTAGGAATTAAAATGGTTAACTTAATCACAAATAACCCAGATAAAATCGAACAATTACAAGCGTTTGGCATCGAAGTCGTTGAACGTATTCCATTAGAAGTCAGACCTGAAAAGGAAAACCTCAATTATTTAAGAACAAAAAAGGAAAAATTTGATCACCTATTATCAATTAACTAAAGGAGAATTAATATGCCAATATTTGAAGGTAATTTTAACGGAGAAAATCTAAAAGTAGGAATTGTGATCGCTCGATTTAATGAGCTAATCACTTCTAAGCTCTTATCTGGGGCAATTGACAATTTATTACGACATGGGGTTAAGGAAGAAGATATTGATATTTACTGGGTTCCAGGCGCATTTGAGATTCCTTTTATCACAAAAAAATTAGTTGACAATCATAAATATGACGGAATTATCACTCTTGGAGCCGTGATCCGCGGGGCAACGACACATTATGAATTAGTTACGAATGAAGTCGCCAAAGGGGTCGCACATATTGGACTAACATCAGATATACCGGTTTTATTCGGCGTGCTAACAACAGAAACGATCGAACAAGCACTTGAACGAGCTGGAACAAAAGCTGGCAATAAAGGTAGCGAAGTTGCACAAGGATTACTAGAATTGATCTCACTTAATAAAGCGATATAAAGTGAATCTTTAATTCAGTAAAAAACTAAGCTATGGCAATTAGACGTACATTCATACCACCGAGTACACCATTTTTGTGCTCGGTGGTTTATTTTAAAAATGAAATTTATCATTAAGCCAGATCAAGTTTGAACTGCCCCCTGTCAAGTAGACAGGTAAATAAACAAAATATTTTGTGCCATGTATGACTTTCATACATGGCTTTTCTTATGCTGGAATTTTATATTTACGAGCTAATTGAATGATAGGTATACCTTTTTGGATGTGCTCTCTAACAATTAGGTCCTTGAACTCTTTACTGTAATAATTATTTCTCAACTTCGTTTGAATGCCTTCAAGACCATTTTCTTGGTATCTTAGTACCTTATCATTAAAGATCGCTTCACTTAACAACAAACCTTTTTCTTCACTTAAGTTCCGATAACTTCATCCTTCATGTAGATACATTTGAATATATCTTTCAAGTTCATCAACAGTATATTTACTATTAGAACGCATAAAAATCCCCCTAAGGTTAGATTTTCGGTCTAACTTTAGGGGGAGCATATCAATTTTCACATGTCTCTTTCTGATCTTTTTAGTTTGGATCTTGCCAAAATAGTTCATCAAGCGTTTTGCCAAGTCGATGACAAATGGCTAAGCATAAGTTAAGCGTTGGATTATATTTCCCTAATTCAATTAAACCGATCGTCTGCCTCGTAACCCCGACTTCTTTTGCTAATTCAGCTTGTGATAAATCTTGCTCTATTCGAGCTACTTTAAGTTTAATGTTCTTCATTTTCATCACCAGAATCAGAATTGATCATCATTTTATTTACTACATCGTCACTTTTTTTATACAACGTATCGTGTCCGATAACTAAAGTGATGATTAAAAATGGTAAATAGATCATTAGTGAAACAAATGTCACCATGAAAAAATACTCAATACTCTGGCCCAAATTGTCTCCATACCGTACTGCGCTATTAATGCCGAATATTAAGGCAATTACAACACCACCAATTATACTTCCAACAAGGTTTTTCTTCCTTCTCGGCCATTTACTCGTTGCATCGTGGATTTCCACTTCCGCTGAAAATATCCCCAATTGCATAGAACGATAGGTATAGTAAGCACTGCTAAATATTAAAATGATTAATTCTGTTGCAATATCTTCTATCCCTTTATCAAGGAAAAAGTATTTCACAATACTTGATAAACTACAAATGATCGTTACGATAATAAACACTTCAGCGTAAATTTTATTTTTTAAATTAACAATTCTTTCATCGATAACCTTCGTTTGTTTAAAGAGTCTCATTTTCATTTCTCCTAACTTTGGTATTTTTATTATATAACGTCAGATGTCATAATGCAATATATAAATGTCATTTAGTAAGTTATTTTTTTCAAAATAATAAAATATAGCTATTTTGGGCGGTATCATTCATTTTTTATTGAAAAATTGACTTGCAAAAGTTCCCTTAATGTTATATGGTTAGTTACATAAGTAACTAACCGATTAGGTGGTGATTTTTATTGACAGCAAGATTGAAGGATGATCAGCCTATTTTTATTCAAATAGCTGAATTAATTGAAACAAGCATTGCAGATGAAACTTATCTTGCGCACGATCAAGTCCCTTCGACAAATGAATTTGCGAAACACTATCAAATTAACCCAGCGACAGCGGCTAAAGGAATTAATCTACTTGTTGATCAAGGGATACTTTATAAGAAACGGGGCGTTGGTATGTTTGTAACTGATGAGGCTAAAGAAATCATTTTCAAAAAAAGACGAGAACGATTTTATGATCATTTTATTATTCCTTTAGTTGAAGAAGCGAAAATGATTCAGTTAACGAAAGACCAGCTTATTAATTGGATTGAGGAGGAGTTAAAGTATGAGGATTGAGATTGATAAGATTACTAAAACATTTGGTAAAGAGACAGCTTTAAAACAGCTATCCTTAGAACTATCGGGAAACAAAATTATTGGTTTATTAGGTAAAAACGGAGCAGGGAAAACAACGTTATTACGCCTGTTAGCAGGGCATTTTCGACCTTCTTCAGGAGAGATTAAAATTAATCAGCAACCTTCTTTTGATAACTACAACGTTACAAAAGATATTTGTTTCATTGAAGAAAATCATAACTTTTATCCAAAGTTTAGAGTAGATGATATATTAAAACTATCTGCAGTTTTTTATCCAAATTGGAATACAGAAGAAGCAAATCAGTTACTCAATATTTTTAAATTGAAGAAAAAACAAAAAATTCATGCTTTATCAAAAGGTATGCTTTCTGCTCTTGGAATTATTGTTGGTATTTCTAGTCATGCACCATTAACAATATTCGACGAACCATATATCGGACTAGATGCTACTGCAAGGTCTACCTTTTACGAATTGTTACTATCCTCTTATCAAGAAGATCCACGTATGATTGTGTTATCGACACACTTAATTGATGAGGTAAGTAATTTGTTTGAAGAAGTTGTTATTCTGCATGATGGTGAGGTATTGCTTCAAGAACTAGCAGATGATTTAGCAACAAAGCATCAGCTCATCTCTGGTTCAAAGCAGGCTGTTGATCGAGCAATTACAGGGAAAAATGTGATTTATCAATCAGAGTTACTCGGTAGAAAATCAGCAATTATTTTCGATGATCAGATAGACATCACATCTGATCTAACGAGTTCACATGTTAGTTTACAAGAATTATTTGTATATCTTACAAAAGAGGAGGTTGCTCAAAATGTTCAATCAAATTAAGCACACCTTACAATATTATTATAGCTATTCGATTAAACCAGTGATGACCTTTTGGTCGTTATTCTTTATGTTTTTACTATTAAGTTTATTGTTATCTAATTTTAGGGATGTTACCTTTCATTTAACGGGGATCACTTCTCTTTTTAGCATCATTTTTATGATTTTGTTTCCTGTTTTCACATTCAAGAATGTTTTCCCATTTGTTATCAAGCTCGGGATTAGTCGGAAAGCATTTGTAATTTCCACTTATATTTATAGCTTTACATTAAGTTTGATTATGACTGGATTAAACTATCTTTATTTGTATGGATTTAATCTCATAGCAGATGGTTTCTCTATTGAAGGATTCAATTATATCGGTCTAAATATGGAAGGCTTCGTAGAATTGATGCATGGTAACGTCTATCTCTTTGACTTACTTCTACATCTAACATTATTTTTATTTTTCACTTTTCTAGGTTCATTTTTCTATCGATTTGGATTTGTTTATGGGCTTATCCTGACATTCATATTTCCATTGAGCATGCTTATTCGTTCAGTCGGGATAAAAATTGTTGAAGTTTTAGAATACTTTTTTATCTTTCAAGAAACCTATACTCCACTAAGCTTTATCATTACAATACTAATTAGCTCTGCACTTCTGTGGTTAGTTGTTAATCGAGCAAGTGTAATTGATCAAATTACTAAACAGAACTAATCCGTTGTGTCGTTGTACTATATTATAACGTTAGTAAGTCCAAAAAACTCACTAACGTTTTTTATGCGTCTAATTTTATAACTCACGTTATAAATTGAAATTAGCTACATATACATTCCGTGATACAAGATTCAGCTTCGAGAAGGTCCCATAAGGGATTCCGTTTTGACTAAAACTCTCTAGCAATGTTAAAATCACAGTTCCAACACATCAAAAAAGCCTCAAGATAATTAAATCTTGAGGCTTTCTTAGCTTAGCGACGTCCTACTCTCGCAGGGAAAACCCAACTACCATCGGCGCTGAAGAGCTTAACTTCTGTGTTCGGTATGGGAACAGGTGTGACCTCTTCGCTATTGTCACTAAACCTACAGGTTATATACCCTGAAAACTAGATAAGAAATGCACCTGACAAGTGTCATCAAATTCAATGCTGAACGGTTGGTTCAGCTATATAACCTAGCTTCCACTCCCAGCAACTAGCGCCACTTCCTTCTCCTCCGTGCGATAAGTCAACATCAACTCACTTGCGTTCGTTGTGTTTCCTTTATCTCCTTCGGATCAGTCCAGTGCGTACGTTGCTAAACGGTCGTTTCAGCTTTTTGATTAATCTAGCTCAAGCTCCTGAATGAACAGTCGCTTTCGCTTTTTGTTTTAGTTAAGTCCTCGATCGATTAGTATTCGTCAGCTTCACATGTCACCATGCTTCCACCTCGAACCTATCTACCTCATCGTCTCTGAGGGATCTTACTCTAAAAGATGGGAAGTCTCATCTTGAGGGAGGCTTCATGCTTAGATGCTTTCAGCACTTATCCTTTCCATACGTAGCTACCCAGCCATGCTCCTGGCGGAACAACTGGTGCACCAGCGGTATGTCCATCCCGGTCCTCTCGTACTAAGGACAGCTCCTCTCAAACTTCCAAACGCCCACGACGGATAGGGACCGAACTGTCTCACGACGTTCTGAACCCAGCTCGCGTACCGCTTTAATGGGCGAACAGCCCAACCCTTGGGACCGACTACAGCCCCAGGATGCGATGAGCCGACATCGAGGTGCCAAACCTCCCCGTCGATGTGGACTCTTGGGGGAGATAAGCCTGTTATCCCCGGGGTAGCTTTTATCCGTTGAGCGATGGCCCTTCCATGCGGAACCACCGGATCACTAAGTCCGACTTTCGTCCCTGCTCGACTTGTAGGTCTCGCAGTCAAGCTCCCTTCTGCCTTTACACTCTATGAATGATTTCCAACCATTCTGAGGGAACCTTTGGGCGCCTCCGTTACTCTTTAGGAGGCGACCGCCCCAGTCAAACTGCCTGCCTGACACTGTCTCCGAACCGGATAACGGTCCTGGGTTAGAAGGTCAACACCATCAGGGTGGTATCCCACCGGCGCCTCCACGTAAGCTAGCGCTCACGCTTCTTTGGCTCCCACCTATCCTGTACAAATGGCATCAACATTCAATATCAAGCTACAGTAAAGCTCCACGGGGTCTTTCCGTCCTGTCGCGGGTAATGCGCATTTTCACGCATAGTATAATTTCACCGGGTCTCTCGTTGAGACAGTGCCCAAGTCGTTGCACCTTTCGTGCGGGTCGGAACTTACCCGACAAGGAATTTCGCTACCTTAGGACCGTTATAGTTACGGCCGCCGTTCACTGGGGCTTCAGTTCAACGCTTCGTACCAAAGGTACTAACGCATTCCCTTAACCTTCCAGCACCGGGCAGGTGTCAGCCCCTATACTTCGCCTTGCGGCTTCGCAGAGACCTGTGTTTTTGCTAAACAGTCGCTTGGGCCTTTTCACTGCGGCTTCTTCTAAAAGAAGCACCCCTTCTCCCGAAGTTACGGGGTCATTTTGCCGAGTTCCTTAACGAGAGTTCTCCCGCTCACCTTAGAATTCTCATCTCGCCTACCTGTGTCGGTTTGCGGTACAGGCACCTGTGTCCTGGCTAGAGGCTTTTCTTGGCAGTGTGGAATCAGAAACTTCGGTACTATATTTCCCTCCCCATCACAGCTCATGATTAATATCAGACGGATTTGCCTATCTGACTCACTCACTGATTGGGCGTGCATTTCCATCAGCACGCTTTTCTTATCCTCCTGCGTCCCCCCTTCGCTCGTAACGGTCACGAGGTGGTACAGGAATATCAACCTGTCATCCATCGCCTACGCCCTTCGGCCTCGGCTTAGGTCCTGACTAACCCTGAGTGGACGAGCCTTCCTCAGGAAACCTTAGGCATTCGGTGAAGAAGATTCTCACTTCTTTTTCGCTACTCATACCGGCATTCTCACTTCTAAGCGCTCCACCAGTCCTCTCGGTCTGACTTCTCTGCACTTACAACGCTCTCCTACCATTGATCGAAGATCAATCCGTAGCTTCGGTGATACGTTTAGCCCCGGTACATTTTCGGCGCAGCGTCACTCGACCAGTGAGCTATTACGCACTCTTTAAATGGTGGCTGCTTCTAAGCCAACATCCTGGTTGTCTGTGCAACGCCACATCCTTTTCCACTTAACGTATACTTTGGGACCTTAGCTGACGGTCTGGGTTGTTTCCCTCTCGACTATGAACCTTATCACCCATAGTCTGACTCCCAAGTCTATATCTCTGGCATTCGGAGTTTGACTGAATTCGGTAACCCGATGAGGGCCCCTAGTTCAATCAGTGCTCTACCTCCAGGATACGTATCTTGAGGCTAGCCCTAAAGCTATTTCGGAGAGAACCAGCTATCTCCGTGTTCGATTGGCTTTTCACCCCTACCCACACCTCATCCCCGCATTTTTCAACATACGTGGGTTCGGGCCTCCAGTCAGTGTTACCTGACCTTCACCCTGGACATGGGTAGATCACACGGTTTCGGGTCTACGACCTTCTACTATATTCGCCCGTTTCAGACTCGCTTTCGCTGCGGCTTCACCTTTTCTGGTTTAACCTTGCAGAAAATCGTAACTCGCCGGTCCATTCTACAAAAGGTACGCCGTCACCCATTAACGGGCTCCGACTACTTGTAAGCACACGGTTTCAGGTACTATTTCACTCCCCTCCCGGGGTGCTTTTCACCTTTCCCTCACGGTACTGGTTCACTATCGGTCACTAGGGAGTATTTAGCCTTGGGAGATGGTCCTCCCGGATTCCAACGGAATTTCACGTGTTCCGTCGTACTCAGGATACACATCGGAGGTGATGATCTTTCCACTACAGGGCTGTTACCTTGTATCGCGGACCTTTCCAGATCGCTTCGTGTAAATCGTCACTTTGTAACTCCTAATGATGTGTCCTACAACCCCAGTAAGCAAGCTTACTGGTTTGGGCTAATTCCGTTTCGCTCGCCGCTACTCAGGAAATCGCTTTTGCTTTCTCTTCCTCTGGGTACTTAGATGTTTCAGTTCCCCAGGTCTGCCTCATTTAACCTATGGATTCAGTTAAATGTACTACTCCATTACGAGTAGTGGGTTCCCCCATTCGGAAATTCCCGGATCAATGCTTACGTACAGCTCCCCGAGACATATCGGTGTTTGTCCCGTCCTTCGTCGGCTCCTAGTGCCAAGGCATCCACCGTGCGCTCTTTCTTACTTAACTAAAGTTGAAATTTTTATTGCTTCACAGTAAAAAAGACTTTTGGTCTTACTTTGTTTAAAAGTTTGATTTGATGTCTTGTCATACAGCTCGTGTTCAATCCTCATAAATAAGGAATGTTCACTTACTGTTTATTCTTATCTAGTTTTCAAGGTACGCTTCCACACGGATGTGGTGACTTCTGTGTTGTCACAAATGTTTTCGATGGGGCGAGTAATCGCAGTCCCACGGATGTGACGATTTTAACAGAAGATCCTTTGAGAGATTGATCTCTCAAAACTGAACCAAACAACTGAATTGTTAAGTCAGCCCATAGGGCTGTTCCTAGATCAGTCTAGCTCCGACGCCTTATCGACTAGCAGATTTCGAATGCCTTCCTACGATAAGTCAATATCGATTCACTTACGTTCATCGTATTTCCTTTATCTCGTCAGGCCTTCTCCAATCTGTACGTCGATGAGCAAGGCGTCTCCACTTCCTGATTTTCCTTAGAAAGGAGGTGATCCAGCCGCACCTTCCGATACGGCTACCTTGTTACGACTTCACCCCAATCATTGGCCCCACCTTCGGCGGCTGGCTCGCTAAAAGCGTTACCTCACCGACTTCGGGTGTTGCTAACTCTCGTGGTGTGACGGGCGGTGTGTACAAGACCCGGGAACGTATTCACCGCGGCATTCTGATCCGCGATTACTAGCGATTCCGGCTTCATGTAGGCGAGTTGCAGCCTACAATCCGAACTGAAAATGGTTTTATGGGATTGGCTCCACCTCGCGGTTTCGCAGCCCTTTGTACCATCCATTGTAGCACGTGTGTAGCCCAGGTCATAAGGGGCATGATGATTTGACGTCATCCCAACCTTCCTCCGGTTTGTCACCGGCAGTCAACTTAGAGTGCCCAACTGAATGCTGGCAACTAAGTTCAAGGGTTGCGCTCGTTGCGGGACTTAACCCAACATCTCACGACACGAGCTGACGACAACCATGCACCACCTGTCACCGCTGTCCCCGAAGGGAAAGCTATGTCTCCATAGCGGTCAGCGGGATGTCAAGACCTGGTAAGGTTCTTCGCGTTGCTTCGAATTAAACCACATGCTCCACCGCTTGTGCGGGTCCCCGTCAATTCTTTTGAGTTTCAGCCTTGCGGCCGTACTCCCCAGGCGGAGTGCTTAATGCGTTAACGCCAGCACTAAGGGGCGGAAACCCCCTAACACCTAGCACTCATCGTTTACGGCGTGGACTACCAGGGTATCTAATCCTGTTCGCTACCCACGCTTTCGCGCCTCAGCGTCAGTTACAGACCAGAGAGTCGCCTTCGCCACTGGTGTTCCTCCACATCTCTACGCATTTCACCGCTACACGTGGAATTCCACTCTCCTCTTCTGTCCTCAAGTTCTCCAGTTTCCAATGACCGCTTGCGGTTGAGCCGCAAGATTTCACATCAGACTTAAAGAACCGCCTGCGCGCGCTTTACGCCCAATAATTCCGGACAACGCTTGCCCCCTACGTATTACCGCGGCTGCTGGCACGTAGTTAGCCGGGGCTTTCTCGTTAGGTACCGTCAAGGTACCACCCTATTCGAATGGTACGTGTTCTTCCCTAACAACAGAACTTTACGATCCGAAGACCTTCTTCGTTCACGCGGCGTTGCTCCGTCAGACTTTCGTCCATTGCGGAAGATTCCCTACTGCTGCCTCCCGTAGGAGTCTGGGCCGTGTCTCAGTCCCAGTGTGGCCGATCACCCTCTCAGGTCGGCTACGCATCGTTGCCTTGGTGAGCTTTTATCTCACCAACTAGCTAATGCGCCGCGGGCCCATCTATAAGTGATAGCTTGCGCCATCTTTTATCCTCTCGTCAGGAGACAAAAGGTTTTATCTGGTATTAGCTCACGTTTCCGTAAGTTATCCCAGTCTTATAGGCAGGTTGCCCACGTGTTACTCACCCATCCGCCGCTCGATCCATTAAACGTCACTCCGAAGAGATCTGTTTAATTTCACGCGCTCGACTTGCATGTATTAGGCACGCCGCCAGCGTTCATCCTGAGCCAAGATCAAACTCTCAATAAAATTGATAGAGTTACGATTAACTCAATTTTGAAGCACTAGCTTCTTCTTACTTGTTTTTCTTAACATCTTTCGTTGTTTGGATTCAGTTTTCAAAGATCAATCGTTGTCGAATCTCGTCGACAACAAACTTATTGTAACACAAACTGATTTGCTTTGTCAATTGCCAATTTTTAACGTCATAATTTCTGTTTGTTTTTTTGGCAACGAAAGTTATTCTACGTTTTTTTAAATCTAAAGTCAAGCATTTTTAAAAGTTTTTTCTTAGAAAAAAACCCAAGCAATCAGAAACCTTGTGATTGCTTGGGTTTTACCCATTAAATTTAATTGTTTGATTATTAATTAGCGACGATATTTACAAGCTTCCCTGGAACGACAATTACTTTTCGTACAGTTTTACCTGCAATTTTCTCTTTAATTATTTCATTGTCTAATGCTAATTTTTCTAATTCCTCTTTTGTTGCATCTTTATCAACCATTATCCGCGCACGGTTTTTACCTAGAATTTGAATAACAATTTCAACTTCATTTTCCTCTAGCTTTGCTCCATCATATTCTGGCCATGGCTCATATGCAATTGTTTCAGAGTAACCTAATTTACTCCACAATTCTTCTGCAATAAATGGCGCAACAGGTGATAGTAATTTAACAAAACCTTCAACATAGTCTTTCAAAATTTGTTCTGCTTTATAAGCTTCATTAATAAAGACCATCATTTGTGAAATTGCTGTATTAAACTTCAGACTTGTAAAGTTATCAGTTACTTGTTTAACTGTTTCATGATAAACCTTCTCTAATTGATCTTGCTCTACTTGGTTTACAATTTTCGGAGATAGTTTATCCGTTTCTTCATCAACGAATAGACGCCATACACGATCTAAGAAACGACGTGAACCATCTAAACCTGCTTCTGACCAAGCAATTGAAGCATCAAGTGGGCCCATAAACATTTCGTAAAGTCTTAATGTGTCGGCACCGTGACTTTCAACAATGTCATCTGGGTTTACGACGTTGCCTTTTGACTTACTCATCTTCTCATTGTTTTCGCCGAGGATCATACCTTGGTTAAATAGCTTTTGGAATGGTTCTTTTGTCGATACTACCCCAATATCATACAAGAATTTATGCCAGAATCGAGCATATAGTAAGTGAAGTACTGCGTGTTCAGCACCACCAATATAAATATCTACTGGTAACCACTCTTTTAATAGGTCTTCATCAGCAATTTTTTCTGTGTTGTTTGGATCGATATAGCGTAAGTAATACCAGCTACTACCTGCCCATTGTGGCATTGTATTTGTCTCTCTTCGACCTTTCATACCTGTTTTCGGATCTGTCACGTTTACCCATTCTTCAATATTTGCTAACGGTGACTCACCAGTGCCGGAAGGTTTTATTTCTGTTGTCTTAGGCAACATTACTGGTAATTCACTTTCATCAACACCTGTTACAGTACCATCTTCCCAATGAATAATTGGAATTGGCTCTCCCCAATAGCGTTGGCGGCTGAATAGCCAATCACGTAAACGATAAGTTACTTTACGTTCACCTTTACCTTCACTTTCCAGCCATTCAATTGCTTTATTGATTGCTTCTTCTTTATTTAATCCATTAAGGAAATCTGAGTTAATATGTTTACCATCTCCAGTAAACGCCTCTACTTCGATGTTTCCTCCCTCAAGTACCGGAATAATCTCTAAATCAAAAGTTTTGGCAAACTCATAGTCACGTTGATCATGGGCAGGTACTGACATAATCGCACCTGTACCATAACTAGCTAAAACATAATCAGCAATCCAAATTGGTATCTGCTTATTATTAATTGGGTTAATTGCATAAGCACCCGTGAAAACGCCTGTCTTCTCTTTTGCTAAGTCAGTTCGTTCTAGATCACTCTTAGATTTAATTTTTTCAATATATTGTTCAACAGCTTCTTTTTGTTCTGGAGTAGTAATCTGTGAAACAAGTGAGTGTTCAGGTGCAAGCACTGCATAAGTAGCACCAAATAAAGTGTCTGGTCTTGTTGTAAATACTGTAAATGTTTTGTCTTGACCAGCAACTTCAAATGTAACGTTTGCTCCTTCAGATCTGCCTATCCAATTTCGTTGCATTTCTTTAATACTCTCTGGCCAATCAAGTTCATCTAAATCTTCTAATAGACGATCAGCATATGCGGTAATGCGTAACATCCATTGTTTCATCGGACGTCGCTCTACCGGATGACCTCCACGTTCACTCAGACCATCAATAACTTCCTCGTTAGCTAATACAGTACCTAATGCTGGACACCAGTTAACAGGAACTTCATCGATATAAGCTAAACCTTTTTCATATAGCTTTAAGAAAATCCACTGTGTCCATTTGTAATAGTTTGGATCTGTTGTGTTAATTTCACGATCCCAGTCATATGAAAATCCAAGATCTTGAATTTGTCTTCTAAACGTATCAATATTTTTGTCTGTAAATTCAGCAGGATCATTTCCTGTATCTAAAGCATACTGCTCTGCCGGTAATCCAAACGCATCCCACCCCATTGGATGTAAGACCTCGTAACCTTGCATCCGCTTCATACGTGATAAAATATCAGTTGCAGTATAACCTTCTGGGTGTCCAACGTGTAAACCAGCCCCAGATGGATATGGGAACATATCTAACGCATAAAACTTTTTCTTCTCTGATCTTATATTCGTTTTAAATGTTTTGTTCTCTAGCCAATACTTATTCCATTTCGTTTCAATTTTCTTGTGATCATAAGCCATGATCTAATTCCTCCTTTATAACGACAGCTATATTTTTTCAGAACGTTAGTTCGCAAAAATAAAAAGTCCCCGTCCCAAAACTGGGACGAGAACTTTTTTCCCGCGGTACCACCCAAAATTAACATTGTACAAAATGTTCACTTTGTTTTCTTTAACGCAGAATACGGCGATCACTACTTAAATTTCACAATCGCAACATAAAAGGTGAGTTCATCATCGGTATGGATAACTTTCAGCAACCGTTACCTCTCTTTAGACATACACAAATGATTACTATTCCTTCTCATCGTCGTTCATCATATTTTAACAGTATTTTAGTGAAATCAACTCTATTTGTCAAGTAAAGCTTTGTTCAATTAAAGATTTTATGCGTTTTCTTATTTCTTATGGTAAAATAACCAATGGTATTTATCTAATCAATCGGTTGAAATTAAAAAGAACCGATTGATTTTTATACTATTTCATTACAATCTTATATGTGACAAATATTTTTTTCAAAATGAATGGTGGTGTCAATAAAATGTTAAAACGTGTGATTCCATTTGCCCATCACTTAATTGAGCAGGCTGTTCAACCCGGCGATTGTGTCGTTGATGCAACGTGTGGTAATGGACACGATACCGTCATGCTAAGCCGCGCAACTGGTGATTTAGGTAAGGTTTATGCTTTTGATATTCAAGCAGAAGCAATTGAAAATACGAAAAAACGTTTAGCTGACGAATCGATCACGAATGTTGAATTGATTCATGATAGTCATGATCGAATTGGGTATTACATTGATCAAACGGAGAACCAACAAATCGGTGCTGCTATTTTTAATCTTGGTTATTTGCCGGGCAGTGATAAATCAGTTATTACTAAACCAAACCATACAATTGATGCGATTCAGCAAATTATTGATCGATTAAAACTAGGTGGACTCATTGTCTGTGTTGTTTATCACGGGCATCCTGGTGGGAAAGAAGAGAAAGACGCCTTACTTGAGTATGTGAAGCAGCTAGATCAGAAAATATTTAATTGTATTAGCTATGGCTTTATTAATCAAAAAAACAATCCACCTTTTGTCATTGCGATCGAAAAAAAAAGCGACAGATTAAATTAAAAAATTTGATCTGTCGTTTTTATATGGCGATTAAGAAAGCGAATTCCCCAGTGAAAGAACCTCGCTCTATATCCACCAGCTTTTAATAATCTTCTTTTTAATCTTTGGCCATCTTTTATCGTATGTACTTTAGGATCAGCTAAATAAAGTGCTAATAAACCTTCATATATGTAACGATGAAAATGATCGTCTGGCAAATGGCGGACGCTTTTTTTACTTTGATCAATAAAATAAACAATCCGCTGCTCCATTTCCTCATGACTTGGGTAATAGAAGCAAAAGTTCAAATCATTTTCTAAACGATCTTCTTCTTGATCAATTAAATAATCAAGTAAAATATGTAATCCTTGTATGTATGGAAAGTAACCATGATAAATATCACTTATTATTGTTGCAGATAAACGATCTTTTTGATATGCGTAGCTTATCAAACAAAAAATAGCTAATGTGGAACCTGTCGCTGCTGAATATTCATACCATGCAATCGTACGATCAGATAGTGAATTGTTTTCAAACGATTTTATCAAGCGTTCAACCCGATCTTCTGGCAGTACGTGTTTATCAACTTGAAGGTCAATATATTTCATTGCTAATTCAAGCAATTGTTCTTGAATTAATCCGTAATCAGGTAGTTGACGCAACTGCTTTTGACATACTCGAACCAATTCATCCAAATAACCACCATCATCTTGATCCTGTCGGTGATGATAATAATTTATGGTTTCATTTGAAAGATTAAATATTGACAGCATCGATTGGTGTAATGAACGAAAATCGATCGGATCTAACGAATCACTGCGATCACATAGATTATCTAAGTAATCACTTATCGTCTGATAGGCGACTATAAATGTAATCGCCTCTCTCCATTTATCTTTAGCTAGCATCGCATAAATTCCCCCGCCCCTAGCATGGAAAGCTTTTGCTTCAATACTTTGCAATGCTTGCTTTCGAAGATTAGGATTAGGGATTTTTTCGGCACGTGTGTGCCAATAATGCAACTCTTCATTAACAGCAGGTATAATCTTTTTTACTGCTGTCTTTGCTAATTGAGTAGCCGATCGATAATCACGCTCATTCATGTTCTCCACTCCATTTCAGATCAAACTAAAACAGTTTATTTGTTAACAAACGCTTTAATTGCTTCAGCTTTATCTAAACGCTCCCATGGAAATTCAACGTCAGTTCGGCCAAAATGACCGTATGTTGCTGTTGGTTTAAATATAGGCTTTCTTAATTGTAACATATTAATGATTCCCGCAGGTCGTAAATCAAATAGGTCACGAACCGCTTCGATTAACTTTTCTTCACTTACTTTTCCAGTTCCAAATGTATCAATTGAAATCGACACAGGCTCAGCAACTCCAATAGCATAAGCTAATTGAACCTCACAATTATCTGCAAGTCCTGCGGCAACGATATTTTTAGCTACATATCGAGCAGCATATGAAGCTGAACGATCGACTTTTGTAGCATCCTTACCACTAAATGCACCACCACCATGTCGTGCATAGCCACCATACGTATCAACAATAATTTTGCGTCCAGTTAAGCCAACATCACCTTGTGGCCCTCCAATAACAAAGCGACCTGAAGGGTTGATGATGTATTTAGTCTGATCATCTAGCAATTCATTGGGAACAATGGCTTTAATGACATATTCTTTCATATCTGATTGAATTTGCTCAAGTGATACGTCTGCATCATGTTGTGTAGAGATAACAATTGTATCAATCCGGATTGGCTGATTTTGTTCATCGTATTCAACCGTTACTTGAGTTTTTCCATCAGGACGCAAATAATCTAGTTGACCATTTTTTCGAACATCGGTTAATTGTTTTGCTAGCTTATGCGCTAACGAAATTGGTAATGGCATATATTCTGGTGTTTGATTTGTTGCATAACCAAACATAAGTCCTTGATCGCCTGCTCCAATTGCTTCAATTTCCTCATCAGTCATCTGACCTTCTCTTGCCTCTAATGCAAGATCAACACTATCTGCAATATCACGTGATTGTTCATCAATCGCTGTGAGCACAGCACAAGTTTCATAATCAAATCCATATGCCGAATCAACGTAACCAATTTCTTTCACAGTTTGTCTAACAATTTTCGGTATATCTACATATGTTGATGTTGTAATTTCACCTGAAACAAGTACAAGTCCAGTTGTAATAGTAGTTTCACAAGCTACGCGAGCTAGCGGATCTTCTTTTAATATTGCGTCTAGAACAGCATCTGATATTTGATCACAGATTTTATCCGGATGCCCTTCAGTTACTGATTCTGACGTGAATAATCGACGATTTGCAGTCATTCTGTCAAATCTCCCTTCTCTTTCTTACACTATATTTCTCATTTTATATCCAATAACTTTTGGTTGTTTTCTATCATATCATAACTTGACAACAAAACTATGGCGATTTTTAAAAATTTCTGTAGATTAATGGTGCATTTTTATGTTTTCACTTGATTGCTACTATAGTCAAAGTAACTGAATTTTATCCTTTTTTCAAACATCATTTCTTTCCAGCGGCAATAACTAAGCGCCTGACCATTAGGGCAGACGCTTAGTCTTTAAACTTTTTGTTAATTTGTTCAAGGCTACGCTTAACAATATCATCTTTCATTATAAAGCTAAATTGACGTTTCTGCTTGATATTTTTAGGTAGTTTTTCGAGTAATACCGGCCCATCTGTTTCGTAATAAGTGGGTTGTTCGACGATTTCACTTATTCGGGCATAGTAAATATTTTTATCTACTTGATCTCCCTTACCTTCAACATGGTATTGTCCAATATAATGAATATCGGCAATATTGGCACCTGTTTCTTCTTTGACTTCTCGGATAGCTGCCTCTTGCGCAGTTTCATTTTCTTCTACTTTCCCACCTGGGAATTCTAAACCCCGTGTCTTATGTTTCGTTAACAGCCATTTGTCTTGATATCGACAAATAACGAGGACGTGCATCGGTTCTTCGGAAAAAGGATTCTTTTCAAAAGATAGCTTAACCACATTATTATAATAATCTCGAAAAACATACATCTTCATCGCTACTTTCAAATTAGATCTAGTTGTTCATCTTCGGCGGGCAGGTGTTCAATCCTAACAATTTGCCAATTATCCTCCTGAGAAAATTCAATCAGTATTCGGTATCGACCATACAAGTCTATCTCATTTTCTTGTTCAATTACAACGTTACCATTGTCTAATTGCGTCACTTCATACGGATTACCTGAAATAAACCATGGCGGTAATTCTGTTGGCACGATGTAAAGCCCACCGTCATGCTCTTCAAAATAGTAATCAATATAAGGTTGAACAGCTTGTTTCGAAACGATATCTTGATAACGATCAATTAAAGCTTCTTTAGTTGATATGCCTTTTACCTTATAATCTTGATCAATATCTTGAAGAAAAATATTAATAAAAGCTTCCACTTTATCAATTATAACATCTTCTGTTAATAGATGTTGTTCAGTCGCTCGATCTAATTGTACAATATCTTCTTTTATTACGATAGTTTTTTCCATACTCTGCATAGAACGGTATGATCCATCTTCAGCAACCGCTTGATGATCTTTCTTTGTTGGTAATTGATAAGATAGCAGAAGCAGACCGACCAAAATCAACGTAATTGTTGTCACTAAAATAATAAATTTGTTCTGCTTCATTTGCTCACCTCAAGTTCTTGTTGTTAATTTAATCTACCACTATTAGACGCATTTTAAACACTATCACCATACTTCTTATTCAATCGAAACCAATTCTGTTAAGTAAAAGTAAAACTTCTCTGTTTCAGTAACGAACTGAATTTGTTGTTTGTCTCGATCAATGTCACTTATTCGTCCCACACATTGATGATGTGCATCACTTTCATAATATGTTAGCTTAACGATTCTATTCTCTATATAAGCAAGCTCTATTTCATATAAAAAAGCTGCCAACATCTGCTCATCATAATCAGGGCGCTGCTTCTTAGACCGATTCTCTTCATGCTGACGCAATAAAGCTTTATGCTCTGGTAACATCATTCGACTTGACTCCCAGATTAAATTTGAGCCTTCAGTTAATTTATTTTTCATCTTTCCTTACTCCTTCTAACGATTATGACCACCTATTTTTGTCGCTCTAATCCGAGCTTGACCAGCATCTAATAAAGACGATGCATTCATAATTGCTGTTAAGCCATATCTTTCTCTAATTCGATCAATCATGATCGCCAATTGTTCTTCTTCAGTTGGGTCATCAAAAAACGACAGCTGTCTTTCTGTTTTGGGCATTAATTGCGCTAATGAGATCCCTAGCGCTCGAACAGGATAACCTAACCAGTACTTGTCAAATAACACTTTTGCAGTTTCATTAATCACACGACCTAATTGAGTAGGCTCTCTCAAAGTCAGTTGCCGATTAAAACCTAACTTTTCTTTAAACCGATTACTTTGAACTTGAAGCGATACAGTCAAACCAAGATAATTTTGCTTTCGCACACGACGAGCGACTTCTTCTGATAATTCTTTAATGACAACATAAATATCTTCTCGCGCTTCATAATCTCTCGGTAATGTCATATGGTGCCCAATTGCTTTTTGCGTTTGATGTGTTCTTGGTACGACAGGGCTCTGGTCAATTCCATTCGCCAATCGCCACAGAACTTCACCGTTAATCCCCCACCGTTTCTGTAACCATTTAACAGGATATTGAGCAAGGTTACCAATCGTGTGCAAACCCATATTAGTTAAATGAACACGCATCCGACCTCCTACACCAAATAGCGCATTGATTGGAAGCGGCCAAAGTAAAGATTTAAGATTAGATTCATTTAATTCCGCTACTCCTGTTCTGTTTTTCTTGGCAAAATTATCACACGCCATTTTAGCTAATACTTTATTTGGACCAATCCCAATTCTTGACTCGACACCTATTGTTTCAAAAATTTCATCATGAATTTGCTTTGCTAGCTGCTCTTTCGTTTTAAATAAATGAATTGTATTTGTCACATCAAGAAATTGTTCATCGACTGAATAAACCTCAACAAGATCAGAGTATTGCTCAAGGATTTTTGTTATTTCATAGGAAACTTTTAAATATAGAGACATATGAGGTTGAATAACCTCCAGTTCTGGGCATTTTGCTTTTGCCTCCCATAATGATTCAGCTGTTTTAACCCCGAATTTTTTCGCAAGAGGACATGCAGCTAATACAATCCCACTTCGCTGTTTTGGGTCTCCCGCAACAATAACCGGTTTGTTTTGTAATGCTGGATGACTCACCTTTTCAACGGAAGCATAAAAGGATTGCATATCTACTAAAAAGATCGTCCTACTCATCTGTCTATTCACTCCTAAGAAGCTATAATAAGAACATATGTTTGTAATTGTATTTTATTCGAACGTACGTTCTTTTTCAAGTGGAATTATTTGTGTGGATAAATCAGTCATTTGATTTTTATAAAAAAGAGGAAATAAAAAAACCTTCTCAGTTAAGAAAAGGCTTGTAAGTTTAATAATTAATTAAAGATGGCATGCTTTTGTTTGATCCATGGTTTTAGCTTAAGAAACACTGGTACGAATAAGACAGATACAATCACACTTTTCACCAAGTTAAATGGGATCACACCAGCAAAAATGGTGCTTAACATGACGGCGCTAGACATATCGCCCCAGCCCATAATATTACTGTAGATCGGTAGCAGGACAAAGTAATTTAACAGTCCCATCGCAAGTGTCATAATGATCGTTCCAGTAATTAGACCAGAAATCAAACTTTTATCTCCCTTAAATTTGTGATAAATCATTGAAATTGGAATAACAAAAGTGATCCCTGCAACAAAATTCGCAAATACTCCGACTGGATCTGCTGCACCAGTAAACAATAAATAAAGTAAATTCTTAATTAACTGCACGATCACACCAGCCATTGGTGAGAAAATTAAAGCAGCCAATAGAGTAGGAACCTCACCAAAATCTACTTTTAGATATGGTGGGAGAAATGGTAATGGGAAGTTTAAAAATAACAACACCATTGAAATCGTCCCAAACAGCGACAAGATAATTAATTTTAATAACTTTGATGATTGATTTTTCATATCAACATCCTCCTTCATCTTTTTAATATCGATTAAAATCTTTAAATTGATGAAGGGAGAGTAACTTTCTTGACCAAAAAAACAAAAAATCCTAAAGCAGAAAAGGGCCTTAGGATAAAAATAGGTATCAAGAAATAAATGGCTACGCCAAATTACTCTTAATCTTCTCCCATCCAGACTTTACTGTCGGTTCTGGAATTACACCAGATCAACCACTTAGAAAGTGGGTCACGGACTTACAACATCATGTTGCTTACCGTCGGTCGGGAATTACACCCTGCCCCGAAGATTTAATCGATATTTAATTAATTATATTATAGTCGATAACGATGAGTTTGTGAAGATATATGCTTAATTCTTTAACTAATCTTTCTTTTTTCGTCTAATTGATGATCAATTTGATCATCTTTAACAAAAATTCGATGCCAAATCATAAATATGATTGCCGTCCAAATCTTTCTACTGTAATCGTTTTTCCCTTGGCGATGCAAATCAAGTAATTTGATAAAATACGCTTTATTAATTAATTCATCCGTCTCACTTTCATTAATCACTTGTTTAGCCCAGTCATACATCTCATTTTTCAACCAATGGCGAATCGGAACAGGAAAGCCAAGCTTTTTACGATCAATGACATGTTCAGGAACAATTCCTTTTGCAGCCTCACGAAGAATATACTTCGTTGTACCTTTAGCAATTTTTAAGTTAACAGGAATCCCCATTGCCAGATCAATAACACGATCGGCCAAAAATGGCGTCCGTAATTCTAGAGCGTGAGATGCCAACATTTGATTAGCCTTCATTAAAATATCGCCACGCAACCAAGTGTGTAAATCAACATATTGCATCTGTTCAACCGGGTGTAACGTAGACACATCTTGATACAATGGTTCCGTAATCTGTTGATAAGTAATATTAGGATCATGGTGCATAAGTACACTATTGAGTTCATCATTTTCAAACATTTTTGCATTACCAATATAGCGATCTTTTAACGGGATCGTCCCGCGTTCTAAATAACTTTTACCCTTTACGCCTTCTGGCATCATTTGAGCAAGTCGATGCAACATTTCTTTCATCTTAGTCGGTATGTAATCAAATACCTTTAACGAAAGTGGCTCTCGATAAATTCGATAACCACCAAATAATTCATCAGCACCTTCACCCGATAAAGCTACTTCGACATGCTTTCGTGCTTCTTGGGCGACAAAATATAAAGGTACACATGATGGATCAGCTAGTGGATCGTCCATCTGCGCAATAATTTGCGGTAAATTTTTTATATATTCTTCAGCAGTAATGATCTTAGCGTAATTTTCAATTCCAAGTTCGGCCGCTGTTTGTTTGGCAATATCAACTTCCGAAAAACCTTCCTGTTCAAAGCCAACAGAAAAAGTTTTAATAGACGGGTTAATTTGTTTTGCGATTGATACTATGAAGGATGAGTCGATCCCTCCAGATAAAAATGCACCGATTCTTTGATCTGATTTCATCTGTTTGCTAACTGATTCAATCAAGCTGTCTTGGATACGTTTGACCCACTGATCTTGTTGTAGAAAAAGATGAGAAAATGACGGTTGCCAATAACGATGAATCTGTACCTGTTCATCATATTTGTGGAAAAGATAATGACCAGCCTCTAACCTATTCACTCGCTTATCTAAAGTAAAAGGTTCTGGTACGTATTGAAAATTAAAATAATATTGAAGCGCTTGGCGGTTTAATTGAGTATTACTCGTATTGTCATTAAGTAACTTCTTACTACTTGAGATATAAAGTGACTCATTAGTTATATGATAATAAAGTGGTTGCAATCCTAACCGATCTCTTGCAGCATAAACTGTTTTTTCCTCCTGACTCCAAACTGCGATTGCAAACCTTCCACGAAGTTTTTTAAATGCACGCGCTTTATATTCAACAAATAGGTGTAACAGCATTTCTGACACGCTATTTGAATTAAAGACATAGCCGCTTTCTTGTAAATGTTTGCGTAATTCAATTGCATTATCTATTTGTCCTGTGAAAATAACGGCAAAAGATTTATCATTTGAGACATAGAATTGATTAGTTTGTTCTTGATTGACACCACACGACTGTGGCATTGCAAATTTAACGTATTTATTTTGAAAAAAAGGATCACTAATCGGACCAAGATTTTGCATTTGTTGTGAAGACTGTGAAGTGTCATCTTGACTCTCTTCACTAGATATTAACGATGACAATTGAAGCACAACAAAAAAATCAGACATAACAACTCTCCTCTTCTCAAATATTAATTGACACTTAATTAGTCTATTAAGCTAGATAAAAGTTACAGTTGTTTTTGGTTTTAGAGGAAATATATCCATTAAATACTGTGAAAAACGGTTGTACAATATATAACGTTGGTGAGTTTGAAAACTTATTAACGTTATTTTATTTTAAGTATATTTAATTTTATAACTCACGTTATAAAGCGCAGTTAGCTAAAAGCCGTGCATGCGGAAAGCGAGTGTATTTCACCTGCGGTGAACAAGTTGTATCTTTATTAAAACTAAAATAAAGTTATTCTCGACTAATTATGAAACCTATCAACACTATTTAAGATTGAATCTAAAAAACAAAAAAATGTAGAGGATTTGACCTCTACATTTTTTAATTAATCTTCTAATGGATTTAGATTTTCTTCTCCTGTTAAGCCAGCAATAAATTCAACTAATAATTCAATTTCTTGCTCGATGTCTTTTATACTAACTGTTTCAACAGGTGAATGCATATATCGCAATGGTAATGACACTAAAGCGACAGGGACACCTTTACCTGTTAGTCGCATTCGGTCTGCATCTGTTCCTGTATAGCGCGGAGTTAACTCATATTGAATTGCCATATCTAATTTTTCAGCTGTATTTTCTAACCACTGATTAATTTTACGGTTAATTGGCGCACCTTTAGCAATCACCGGACCACCTTCTAACTTAACCGCACCATATTTATTGCGATCAACGTTCGGATGATCTGTTGCAAATGTCACGTCACATGCGATTGCCATTGTCGGTTCAATGCCCGATGCAGCAAAATAAGCACCACCCATATTCGTCTCTTCATTAACTGTGCTTGCAGCATAAACACCGACTTTCACATCACGATTAGCTAGTTTTCGTAAAACTTCCGCTACAATAAATGCACCTGTACGATTATCCAAGCCACGACCTGCAATATAGCGATCCATTAAAATCTCTGGTTTACGATCATAAACAATTAAATCGCCAATTTGAACATATTGTTCAACTTCAGCTTTTGATTTTGCACCGACATCAATAAAAAGATCACTTAGCTCAAAGTCACCTTTAATTCCACCGAGGTGTTGAGCGTTAACGCCAATCACACCAATCAATTCTTTCCCATAACCTTGGATTCGTACTCTCATTCCGATTGCAGCTTTCGGATTAACCCTACCAACCTCATCAAAATAAATAAAACCATCCTCGTCAATGCGATTAACAACTAGTGCAATTTCATCAATGTGACCAGCAAGTAAAATTTTAAATTGAGCATCTTTATTTAAAACACCAATTGCATTACCCGCATGATCCGTAATAATCTCATCGGCAAAATCTTTCACATAGTTGATCCACTTTTTTTGAATTTCTACTTCCATACTAGATGGAGATGGTGTATTAAGTAGTTCTAATAAAAAATCTTGGTTTTCTAACATGATACGTTACCCCTTTCTAAAACTATCACTATCATAGCAAAAAATCAGTTATAAATATATCTTCCAATATGAAAAAAACTCGCTAGCGAACTGAATCACTAACGAGTTTAATTCAATTATAGACGTTTTTCTAATTCTTCTTTTTCTTTTTCAAAACCTGGTTTACCAAGCAGTGCGAACATATTCTTCTTATAAGCTTCAACACCTGGTTGGTCAAATGGATTTACACCAAGTAGGTACCCACTAATTGCACAAGCCTTCTCGAAGAAATAAACAATATATCCAAATGTATAAGCATCTAGTTCTGGTAAATGAATAATTAAGTTTGGAACTTGACCATCTGTATGAGCAAGCATTGTTCCTTGATATGCTTTTTCATTTACAAAGTCAACAGTTTGTCCAGCAAGATAGTTCAAACCATCAAGATCTTGATCCTCTTTCTCAAGCGTCAAGTCATGACGTGGTTTTTCAACATGTAAAACAGTTTCAAATAGATCACGACGACCTTCTTGTACATACTGACCTAGTGAGTGTAAGTCAGTTGAGAAATTAGCTGATGATGGGAAAATTCCTTTAAAGTCTTTTCCTTCACTTTCGCCAAATAACTGTTTCCACCACTCAGAGAAATACTGTAATGCTGGCTCATAGTTGATTAACATTTCAATCGTTTTACCTTTATTATAAAGAACATTTCGAATTGCAGCGTACTGGTATGCTGGGTTTTCATCAAGATTAGGATTTGCTAATTCATCCTGAGCTTTTTTAGCACCTTCCATCATCGCGTCAATATCAACACCAGTTACTGCGATTGGAAGCAATCCTACCGCTGTTAATACAGAGTAGCGGCCGCCAACGTCATCAGGAATAACGAATGTTTCATAACCTTGCTCATCTGCAAGTGTCTTTAAAGCACCTTTTGCCTTATCAGTTGTTGCAAAGATACGGCCTTTTGCTTCTTCTTCACCATATTTATCAATTAGATATTTACGGAAAATACGGAATGCGATTGCTGGTTCAGTCGTTGTTCCACTTTTTGAAATAACATTAATTGAAACATCTTTGCCTTCTAACAAATCAAAGACATCTTTCATATATGTTGAGCTAATACTATTTCCAACAAATATAACTTGAGGTGTTTTACGTTGGTCTTTTGATAGTACATTGTAGAATGAGTGATTCAGCATATCAATTGCTGCACGAGCTCCTAAATAAGAGCCTCCGATACCGATAACTAATAAAACATCTGAATCTGTCTTTATCTTCTCAGCTGCTTTTTTAATTCGGTCAAATTCTTCTTTATCATAGTTTTCTGGTAAATCGACCCAACCTAAAAAGTCGTTTCCGGCACCTGTTTTATTGTGCACCATTTCATGAGCTAATTTAACAGGCTCTTTTAAATAGTCTAATTCATGTTGTCCGAAGAACGGTAATGCTTTATCGTATTCGAAGCGTACATGTGTCATATAATTGACCCCCTTATTAATAGTCTAAACTAAAGATACCTAAATAATGGTTTGAAATCAAGTAAGAAAAATAAAAATTGTGAAGATTAAAAAACCATGTGAATTTCTAGTCTATTTTAACGAATAATGATAAAAGAAAAACCAGATCAAGTAATAATAACTTGACCTGGATATTTTAATTATTTATTTAGATCAGATTGCTTCAACCACTCACCAAGTTTATCTTTTAATGTGTTGAAACCTTGCTCATCTTGTTGCATAGCCGGGGCTTGTCTTTTCGGTTTAGCTTGCTTTGGGGCTTCCTCAGTTGCACGAATCGATAAAGAATATTTATTTTTTTCTTCATCAATTGCTAAAATTTTAACATTTACCTCATCACCAACTGCGATATGCTCATTGATATCTTTAACAAATCCGTGAGTGATTTCTGAAATGTGAACAAGTCCTTGAACTTGATCATTTAAAGCTACAAATGCACCGTATGGTTGAACACCCGTTACTTTACCTGTTAATACTTGACCTACTGTTAATTTTTCTGACATAATAACAACTCCTGTTTTTGATTGACAAATCAATAACGATTACAAATAATCGTTGGATTCACCGATAGTTTTATACACAATTATATATTCTAACACAGTTTTAAAATAAACGACAATATTTTTGCTTTTCCTTATTATTTACTATGTGTTCAATCTATACAAATGATACGAACAAATCATACGGAATAAAACAGAATTATGTTATAATAATTTCCAACTGTAAAGTACAGTAGTATTCAAAAAGGAGTCGAACACATAATGACAATCTTTAAATCCTTACCTAATCGAAAAGGCACGCGTTCAGCAAAATGGGATCTAGTCAAAAATATCTTTGGTTCAGATGATGTCCAACCGATGTGGATTGCTGATATGGACATTGAAATTGCTGAACCAATCAAAGATGCATTAATTAAGCGTATTGAACACGGTGTATTTGGCTACACCATAACAGATAATCAGTTGAACCTAACAATAAAGAACTGGCTAAGGAAGCAACACAAATGGGAGATTGATCCGGATTGGATAATATACAGCCCAGGTGTACTTACAACAATTCATATGACGATTTTGTCTCAAACAAATCCTGGCGACAAAATCTTAATTCAAACACCTGTTTACCACCCTTTTCATCAAATCATTAAATATCATGATAGAGAATTAGTAACAAACCCACTTATTTTCGAGAATGGACAATACACCATTGACTTTGATGATCTTGAAGAAAAGTTTAAGCAAGGTGTAAAAGCATTACTTTTCTGTAGTCCGCACAACCCAGTTGGAAGAGTTTGGACTAAAAGTGAGCTTGTGAAAATTTTAGAGCTTGCGAAAAAATACAATGTCTTAATTATTTCTGATGAAATTCATGCTGATCTTATTTATCAGCCTTATCAGCACATACCGTTAAATTCGCTCGATACTATGATGAGCAATAGAATTGTATCTTGTTATTCACCAACAAAAACATTTAATCTCGCCGGATTACAAGTATCATATGCCATCGTCCCTTGTAAAAAGATGCGTGAAGAAATTGCTTCTGCTCTTTCAAATTATGGGATGGGATCATTAAACACATTAGGAATTACAGCATTAGAAGCTGCATATCAACACGGAGATGAATGGTTAAGTCATTTAATCAAGCTGTTAGATCATAATCGACAAATTGTAAAAAAGGCTTTTGCAAATTGTACAAAAATTGACGTCATCGAACCTGAGGGAACTTATCTGCTTTGGCTTGACTGTAGAAAGATGAACCTCACACAAGGTGAGTTAGTTAAATTTATGAATGAAGAAGCAAAAGTTGGCCTGAATAATGGCTTAAGCTTTGGTGAGGAAGGTCGTGGTTTTATGCGCCTTAACTTAGCAAGTCCAAGTTCATACATTAAAGTAGGTGTTGATAAAATTATTGCAGCACTTGATCGTTTGAGTTAAATGCAGTGAACAGGTTTCGTTTTTAATTAAAATAATTGGTTTTATGCTCGAAGTAGTAGGTATTATGCTTGAAATTAATGATTAATGCTCGCTTTTTTCATTTTATGCTCTAAATAAAATCTTTACGATCGATCAAGCATAAAATGCCAAAAAAAAGAAAGATCTATTCACGTGAGATAGATCTTTCTTTCTTATTATTCACCGAGTTGTTCGCGAATAGCAGCTGCTACACCTTCGATTGCTTCATCCTCATCTGGACCTTCGCAAGTTACTCTAATTTCTGCCCCTTTAGGTACACCTAAAGACATGACACCCATAATTGATTTTAAGTTTACTGTTTTTCCATTATAGTGCATTTGGACGTCAGACTCATACTGTCCTGCCTTATTTACTAATAGTGTTGCAGGACGCGCGTGAATACCCGTATCATCTGTGATTGTAAACGTTTGCTCTCTCATACTCTTTCCTCCCAACTATGATCATCATTTTAAATAATCCATCTTATTAAAAAAATAGATTATTTATAGCTATTATATACTAATTTTAACATGAAATGAACTAATTTGTTAAGTTTATCTATCATTTCATAAAATAATCTAATATATTTCTATTTTTATGCTTTAAACGCTCTAACAAAATAATTTGTAATATTAAAATAATTGTGTTAACTTTTATCTATAAAAGGTACAGGAGGCACAATCATGAGTACACATATAGGTGCAAAACAAGGAGAAATTGCCGATAAAATCTTATTACCTGGGGATCCATTACGAGCTAAATATATTGCTGAAAATTTTTTAGAAAATCCTGTTTGTTATAATGACGTCCGCGGTATGCTTGGTTATACTGGAACGTATAAAAATGAACGTATCTCTGTTCAAGGCACAGGAATGGGGGTACCATCGATATCAATATACGTCAATGAGCTCATACAAGAATACGATGTAAAAAAACTAATTCGTGTTGGTACATGTGGTGCTCTGCAAAAAGACGTCAAAGTACGTGATGTCATTTTAGCTCAAGGCGCTACAACAGACTCACAAGTGAATCGTATGGTGTTTGGTGGTATTGATTTTGCCCCATTAGCTGACTTTGAATTACTTAAAAATGCTTACCAGGTTGGATTAGAAAAACAATTGAACTTACGAGTTGGCAACGTATTTACGAGCGACAGCTTCTATCGTGATAATGGATTAGAACTATTTGAAAAATTAGCCAATTATCAAATCTTAGGTGTGGAAATGGAAGCAACTGCCCTTTATACGTTAGCTGCAAAATATAATCGACAAGCATTAGCGATTTTAACTGTTTCAGATCATGTCTTAACAGGTGAAGAAACAACAGCTCAAGAACGTCAAACAACTTTTAACGATATGATTGAAGTCGCTTTAGAAACAGCGATTATGAATGATTCGAACTGAGTTTGTCATTAGACAAACTCTCAAATATTACAAATTGTTAACCTAGTAAAAATAAAGTTTACAATGGAGGGGAAAAGATGAAATTAACAACAAGGGAACTATGTTATAGTGCTATTTTTATTTGTTTAATGGCAATTGGAGCAAATCTAACGAGCTGGGCTCCATTTCTTGCGATTCCGATTGGTGGCGTGTCAGTGCCACTGTCACTGCAAACATTCTTTAGTATTTTAGCTGGCTTACTGCTTGGCAAACGAGTCGGTGCACTCTCTATGATTGGTTATCTATTGTTAGGTGTAATCGGCGTACCTGTCTTTGCTCAAATGCAAGGAGGTCCATTTGTTTTAATTAACTATACTGGCGGTTTCTTAATCTCATTTATTTTCGTTGCCTTCGTAACTGGGTATCTAACTGAAAAAAAATCAAACTTCACAAAGTCGACAATTATTTATGTTTGCTTAGTCGGTGTAATGGTTAATTACATAATAGGTGTTAGTTATATGTATTTAGCGATGAACAGTTGGTTAGGAATCGAGGTCGGCTATCTGACAGCTTGGGTTTCAATGATCCCCTTTTTAATAAAAGATGCTGGTCTTGCCCTAGTTGCAATGGTGATTTATATCAGATATTATCGACTGTTCCCGAGTATTTCGCCTCATTTAAAGCCAAAATATTAGTCAGAATTGAATGACTTAAATAAAAAACTTGTGCTATAATAATCGATAGCATTGATTTGAGGATGAAGGGATGTGTCAGGAGTGGCTCTATTAAAAAATTTCCCACTTATAATTTCACTATTTGCAATATTATTTGCCCAAGGAATTAAAGTTCCAATCCATTATATTGCAACGAAAGAATTTAAGCCTGGCCTTGCATTTAGCACTGGAGGTATGCCAAGTAGCCACTCTGCTGCTGTTGCTGCTGTAACGACTGGAATTGGGATAGAGCACGGATTATCATCCGGTATTTTTGCTGTCTCATGTATATTTAGTATTATTATCATGTTCGACGCAACCGGAATTAGAAGACAGGCTGGTGAACAAGCTATTGTCTTAAATATGCTTGTTAAAGATTTTCAATATTTTGTTGAAGAAGCAAAAGGCTGGTCTAAGAAAAAAGAATATGAGAAGAAGCAAGAATTAAAAGAATTATTAGGTCATCAACCAATCGAGGTTTTCTTTGGTGGCTTAACTGGTATTGTTTTAGCTTTACTTGCTTACCCACTTTTTTAAATCAAACCAAAAAGCAGTTCAATGATTAGATAGTCATAAAGACATTATCTAATCATTGAACTGCTTTTAATTTACCCTCTTTTAAATAGCTGTTGGCTCGCTATACTCATTCGATTTAAATGCAGCAATTGCCTCTGTTTTATAATCAAAGTCAATTGATCGAATGAAATAGTGCTGACTTGTATGTGTAGCAAACCCTTGATTAATACCGAATAATGATATATTTGATATAGCACTAATTGTTGTGAGTGCTGCTAATACAAGCACACACGTTAAGATGAGATAGTAGATAAATCTTTTCATCGCTAAACTCCCTTCCTATCTAGACAGGGTCGCCAATTTCATTTCAATCTATACTACTTCTCTTTTTCATTTGCATTCTTACAAGCTTCCATCCACCAATTTCATATAAAAACTGATAATCAGATAACTTCTTCAAATAAGCAACAGGTCTACCAAAAATTCTTCTCCCATTAGCTGTCACACCAATTGCATCTTTAGCACCAATCGAAGCAATTGTCCCTTTATTTTTGAATTCAAATGGAATGATCTCATCAGATCCTGAGAGCTTTAATAATAAGTTATCGACAGCTGTTTTAGCCTTTTGAATGGCAATATCAGCATTAGGTAAATATGCACGCCCTTTTGGATCTTTAACAAGCGCAACATCACCAATGACATAAATTGATGGATATCCCGGTACAGTTAAGTCTTGTTCAACTTCAACACGACCAAGCATTGTTGGGATTTTGGCCTGCTCAATTAAGTGGTTCCCTCTGACACCAGCGGTCCAAACAAATAAATCAACGGGTAAATCTTCCACAATTCCAGACCGCTCGATCTTGATACTATTAGAATTCAATGACTTAATTTTTGTTCCTAATTTAAATTCAACACGTCGATTTTCTAATTGTTGCATAGCATATTCGCCCAATTCGAGATCGAATTCAGGTAACACAGTTGACTCATATTCGATTGAAAGAAGTTTGATTTTACGATAATCGATCCCTCTTTCAGCACATAGAATCGGTAATTGTTCCGTTAATTCTCCAAGTAAGACAACTCCCGTAAAGCCTCCACCACCAATAACAAATTGGAGATCACGTGACATTGATGTTTGGCGATATTCATCTAAAATCGTTAATATCCTTTGATGCAGGCGCATTGCTCTGGTCAGTGTCGTAATTGAATAGGCGTGCTCTTTTAGTCCAGGAATTTGAAAAGAGTCAATTTCTGAACCTAAGCCAATAATTAAATAGTCATATGGATATGCACCACTATCAGTTTTAATTATTTGTTGCTTTGGATCAATGTCAGTAACAGATGCTTCAATTAAATTTACTTTCTGCAAATCTAATATGTCTTTAAGGTCAAAAATAGTATCATTAACAGAATGGGAGCCCGCAGCATTGCGGTGCAGCCATGATGTTTGATAGTGATATTGATGTTTATTAATTAATGTCAATTCAATTGATTGTTCTATTTTAGCATGCTGTAGCTTTAAAATTGCTGTTAAGCCAGCATAGCCAGCTCCTAAAACTACTATTTTAAGCGGGGTCATGTTAAACCCTCCTATCGATTGTTAAAATCATTTTTGTCACAATCTTGTCATATTTATCTTAGCCGGTTTAGTTGTTTTTTTCAATCACCAAAATCAATCACAAACAGACTTGCTTGATTCTAAAATTAATTTTAATTATTATTGTAACAAGTATGTTAAAATGGATTTTAACTGTGTATACGTGCACCAATGAGGAAGGATGAAAAAATGGTAGAAAATAAAATATATGACGTAACGATTATCGGGGCTGGTCCAGTTGGTTTATTTACTGCCTTTTATGGTGGGCTTAGACAAGCAAGTGTTAAGATTATTGAGAGTCTACCTCATATAGGCGGCCAATTGAGCGCCCTTTACCCTGAAAAAAATATATATGATATTGCTGGGTTCCCAAAAATCGGCGCCCAACAATTAGTTAACAATCTAAAAGAACAACTAAAATTGTTCGATCCAACTTTTTGTTTAGAAGAGTCAGTAGAACAAGTTGAGAAATTAGAAGATGGTACTTTCAAATTAACGACAAACAAAGAAGTCCATCTCTCTAAAACGATCATTATTACTGCTGGCAATGGAGCGTTTCAACCAAGAAAATTAAATTTAAGCGAAGCTAAAATGTTTGAAAATCGTAATCTCCATTATTATGTTGATAATATGAATCAATTTAAAGATAAACGAGTTGTTTTATTTGGCGGTGGAGATTCAGCAGTTGATTGGGCTTTAATGCTTGAGCCGATCGCAAAAGAGGTAACTTTAATTCATCGACGTGATCAATTCCGCGCACATGAACATAGCGTGAAGCGGTTAACTGAATCAAGTGTAAATATCTTAACACCTTTTGTTCCAGAAAAGTTAATTGGTGATGATCGTATTGAGCAAGTTGTCGTTAAAGAAGTAAGAGGCGATCAGGTTCATACGATTGATGTTGACGAAGTAATTTGTAATTACGGTTTTATCTCAAAGCTAGGCCCAATTAAAGACTGGGGATTAGAAATTGAAAAAAATAGCATCGTCGTTAATTCAAAGATGGAAACAAATATTGAAGGTATTTATGCAGCAGGTGATATTTGTACTTATCCAGGAAAAGTAAAATTAATTGCTACTGGTTTTGGTGAGGGGCCTACTGCGATTAATAACGCAATGGCACACATCGAGCCTGATGCAAGACTACAGCCAAGACACTCAACAGACATGTTTGATTAATTAAAAATGCTACCTAATAGAGTGAATTTAACTTTATTAGGTAGCATTTTGTTTTTCTCATTTTTCCGATACGCTTTGACGTTGGCTTGGATTATTTTCAGAGCCGCATCCACATGACTTTACTATATTTGGATTATCAATGGTGAATGCTCCTCCCATCATGTTTTGCTTAAAGTCTATCGTCGTACCTGTGATAACACTGACATCTGTTTTTTTAATCGTTACTGGAATACCATTTATATTAGTTAAGTAATCATACTGATGATCATAATTCTGATCAAAACCTAATGTATAGGACAAGCCATTGCAACTCTCGTCCTTTATACCTAAGCGAAGTCTAAGCTGATCATTATCTTCATAACCTAACAATTCAATCATACGCTCTTTAGCTTGTTGAGTAATTTGGAGAACCATCAACCCTTACCCTCCTCGTCTTTCTTAAACAATAGTATACGTAAAAAGTACTATGAATTCAAATTTACCGTTCTGTTATCCTTATATTTCCTAATTTCGCTGATTATTTCCCGAGAAATAATCTCAATTGCTTTTTTATTCATTAAATAAATGTTATACTGAAACAAGCAAGAGAGAAAGGAGTAGATGGATGATGCATGAACAAGTCCAAGAAGCTTTAAATAAATTACGTCCATTCTTACTACGTGATGGTGGCGATGTTGAACTCGTAGAAGTGAATGATGGAATTGTACGTCTCCGTTTACTTGGAGCATGTGGCAGTTGCCCAAGCTCAATGATTACTTTAAAAGCAGGAATTGAGCGTGCCCTCGTATCAGCAGTACCTGGTGTGCGTGAAATAGAGCAGATCGTCTAATTAAACAAACCAAACACAAAACAAGGATTCAATATTATTTGAATCCTTGTTTTGTTATTTAACGAATACACCTTGATTGACGGCTTGGAGTGTTAACCACTTCAGTTGTGGAAATTCCCTTTTCCACTTAGCTAGGCTTTTTTGAGCTTGTTCTTCACTAGCTAGTGCAATCATTGTCGGTCCAGCACCACTTAAGTAAAGACCATAAACTTGATCTATCAGAGCCTTTTCAACTTGGTCATAATGGGGAATTAATTGTTTACGATAAGGTTGGTGGAAAAGATCCTGACTTACTAATCTACCTAACACTGGCCAATTCTGTTGACAAATAGCTGCAACACTAACATTTGCAATACTACTCGCTTTGACACTTTCGCTATGGCTAAGTTGTTTCGGTAAAACAGCACGAGCATCCTTTGTTTTTAGTTCGAAATCAGGAATTATCGTAACAAAAGTTAAATTATTTATCGGCACATGAATCGTTTCAACAGTTTGATCATAATGACCGATTACACAACCGCCCAAAACGGCAGGTGCAACATTATCAGGGTGACCTTCAATTTCAGTCGCAAGTAAAACCTTCTCATCAGCGGTAAGATTTAACTGAAGTAATTGATTGGCAAGCTCAATACCAGCAACAATAGCAGTAGCACTGCTACCCAGTCCTCTTGCGAATGGTATATCACTTGTTACTTCAATTCGACATGGTGGTAATACATCAACTTGATATCGATCTGCTGTCTTTTTTGCAATTTGATAAATGAAATTAGATTCATCAGTTGGTAAGTCATTTAGATGCTCAGATAAGTGGACGAATTCTAGCTTATCTGAGAGCTTTACCTTCAATGTTAGGTATAGGTTAAGTGCAATACCAATTGAATCAAAGCCAGCCCCTATATTCGCTGTAGTGGCTGGCACTTTGATCATAAAGGTCATTTTGATTCACGACCTACTATTTCATTAATCACAATTTCATCATCATTTGGCAAGACAGTAGGTTTAATTGTACTATATTCAATTGCTGTATCTGGATCTTTAAGTCCATTTCCAGTTAGGACACAGACGACCTGTGCACCTTTTTCGACCTTACCTTCTTCTAATGCCTTAAGCAATCCTGCAATCGAAGAATTTGAAGCTGGCTCTGCAAAGATACCCTCATTTTCAGCTAACCATTGATACGCTGAAATCATTTGATCATCAGTAATTTCATCAATGATCCCACCAGATTCATCTCGAGCCGCGACTGCTTGCTTCCAACTAGCTGGATTACCGATTCGAATAGCTGTACCAACCGTTTCTGGATGTTCGATTACTCGGTTATGGACAATCGCTGCTGAGCCACTTGCTTCGTAGCCCATCATTTTTGGTAAGCCTGTTTGTTTTGCTTCGTGATACTCCTTGAAGCCTTTCCAATATGCTGTAATATTCCCTGCATTACCAACAGGAATAAACAAGTAATCTGGCGCTTTACCAAGAACGTCGCAAATTTCAAAAGCAGCTGTTTTTTGACCTTCAATTCGGTATGGATTTACTGAGTTTACCAATGTAATATCATCACGTTCACCCAATTTACGCACAATTCTTAATGCATCATCAAAGTTCCCTTCGATTGAATAAGTCTCAGCACCATACATAACTGCTTGAGCTAGTTTTCCTTGAGCAATTTTCCCTTCTGGAATAATAATAATCGAGCGAATTCCTGCTCTTGCAGCGTAAGCTGAGGCTGAAGCAGATGTATTTCCAGTTGATGCACATATTACTGTCTTTGCGCCATTCTCGATTGCCTTTGCGATCGCCATTACCATACCGCGATCTTTAAATGAACCGGTTGGGTTGACGCCTTCAATTTTCGCATAGGCTTCAATGCCATATTTTTCAGATAATTTTTCTAATTTAATTAGTGGCGTATTGCCCTCATGTAAGCTAATCATCGGTGTTTGATCATTGATCGGTAAAAAGCTTTTATATTCCTGTAATAGACCTTGCCATGCCATAAACTATTCCTCCCCATCCACTCGATAGTGACTAATTAATCTATCTACAACAGTTAATTTTTCAAGTGCTTGCATACTTTTTAGTAATTGTTCTTGACTGATATGATGCGTTACCATGACAATCTCAGCGCGTCCTTTCTTTTTAGCTGGTAATTGTAATATTTTCGCAAAGCTTACATCATTTTCAGAAAACACGTTTGTAATCTCTTGAAAAGCTCCAGCTTGATCTTCAACGCCTAATCGAATGAAATGGCGAGAAAACTTCTCGTGATCAGCTTTTAACTTTCGTTTAAATTGAGGTTCAATATATGAACGTCCACTAATCCCTAAACGTAAATGACGCACAACTTCCATTAAATCTGATACAACAGCTGTTGCTGTTGGTAAACTACCAGCACCCGGACCATAGAACATCGTCTCACCAACCGCTTCACCATGCACAAAAACAGCGTTAAACTCATTATTTACTAGAGCTAATGGGTGATCTTGTGGTAATAATGTAGGTTCAACTGTTACCTCTGCTTTATAATTATCCATAGCGGCAATGCCAATTAATTTAATTGTATATCCAAGACTTTTAGCAAAGTTAATATCTTCTTGTGTCACCTGGCGAATACCTTTAACCGTTACATCTTCAAGATTTAACTCCATCTTAAATGCTAAATTAGCTAATAAAACCATTTTACGAGCAGCATCTAAGCCATCGACGTCCGCACTCGGATCAGCTTCCGCAAAGCCTAATTCCTGTGCTTCTTTTAAGACAACGTCAAAATCTAATCCTTCTTTAGTCATTTTAGTCATAATATAGTTTGTTGTACCATTAACAATTCCCATGACCTTTTCAATATGATCAGAAGCTAAACCATCAACTAGCGTCCTAACAATTGGAATCCCACCAGCGATACTTGCATCGTATAAAATGTCACATTGGTTCTCCTTAGCAAGTCGAAGCAATGTCTTACCATGAAGAGCCATTAAATCTTTATTTGCAGTTACGATATGTTTTTTATTTTTTAACGCACGTTCCAATAATTCATGCGTTCCATCTATTCCACCCATTACTTCAACAATCACATCAATCTCATCATGATCAACCAACTCAGACGGATCTGAAGTTAACCAACTACGATCAATTGCGACATCTCTTGGTTTTGAAATATCGTTCACTAAAATCTTTTCAATAACAATATCACAGCCAAGCATATGTTTAATTCTTGCTTTATGATCTCGCAAAACTTTAACTACACCAGTACCAACAGTACCTAAACCACATAAGCCGATTTTTACCGTATCCATTTCAATGCCTCCCCTTTGTTCCCACATGAGAAACAAATGTTTATTTATAGTGGACATTATACAACTTGTGCCAGATAGATTCAAGGTGAATTAACATAAATTTCAGAAAAAAGTGAAAATTCCTTTCAATCATTATAAACTTGTGCGCCAATCCTTTCAATATCTTTTTTGATTGTTTCATGCTATGATCGGTTATATTAAGTAATAACTGTGAATTAAGTTCTAATAAGAAGAATTGGTTTGTAAAGTTGTTTTGTTTTAGTTATGATATGACTAAATACTTGATAGATGGGATGGGGTTATATGTCAGAAAAACAACCTAAGACAGACTTAGAAAGAAAAGCACGTGAATGGATCAAAGAACGTGGTGTGACACTTGAAGATATCGGGGAGCTAGTCTACTATCTACAATCACCCTATCAAAAATCATTATCGCTAGAAGAGTGTATTGAGCATGTAGACCGTGTATTAAGTAAACGAGAAGTTCAAAATGCAGTCATTACAGGGATTCAGCTAGATGTATTAGCTGAACAAGGTAAACTTGAATCACCACTTCAGGAAACAATTTTAACTGATGAGGGCTTATACGGAATCGATGAAATTATTGCATTGTCAATTGTTAACGTCTATGGGTCAATTGGATTTACTAACTATGGCTATATTGACAAACAAAAGCCAGGTATTTTGAAAGAACTGAATGATAAATCATCTGGTAAATGTAATACATTCCTTGATGATATTGTTGGAGCAATTGCTGCTTCGGCTTCTAGTCGCTTGGCACACAGTATTGAAATTGACAATGATGAAGAACTTGATTAATTAAATAAATACGCTTAGTCCTTCACGTCTATTCGTGGAAAACTAAGCGTATTTTTTATTCTATTTATCAATTCGTTTAACAATAAAATATGCACAACCAAAATTACAGTATTCTAATAAATAATCATCAATTGCTGCAAACTTTGTATCAAATGTTGCTTTAGGATTTTGATCATCAAAAAAACCTTTGAGTCTCAACTGCTCGTAGCCCCAGTCACCAACAATATAATCGTATCTTGCTAAAATATCACTATATCGCTCAATAAATGCATTTTTATCAAAACCATTTTTAAAATTTTCAACTAATTGATAAGTCCGACCTTCTACCTCTACTCTATCGATCATCTGACAATACCTCACTTTCCATATATTCCGTTATACATCATTTAGTAATGTTTGTTTAGCTATTTCTATTTTAGCATAAAATAGCTAGCTTCAACAATGTAAGTTAAACCTGATTGGATCAAACTGCCAGTTATTTTTCGATTATTTTTGACCATATTATACGTATTAACTTTATAAGATGAGGTTTTATCAATGATCAAAATAGCTATTTTATTTCTTTTTATCTTTCAAATGATGACAAATCCAATTTTCGCAGAAGAAAATCAGAACCCAAATCAAGAAAGGTATGCTTTATATAAAAAGACTGAAGCGATAACACAAATCCCTTGGTACTATTTAGCTGCGATTGATCAATACGAACGCGTCATTCACCAGGACGACCGAATCATATCGATCAGCTTCCCTGATTCTGAGTGGTATGGCGTGACTAATATTAACAAGGACCATTCAGAGATAGCCATTAATTTACACAACGGGATGGGCATAGATGGAAATGCAGATGGATTAATTGATCCGAATGATCCAGAAGATCAGCTATATACATTAGCTTATTATTTATCTCGTTATGGAATTACGGAATTACAAATTCAAGAAGCATTGTGGCAGTATTATCAACGTCCTTTAGCAGTGAAGACGATTAAACAAAACGCTAAGATCTATCGGACATTTCAGACCATTGAATTAAATCAACGTGCTTTTCCTATACCTAAGCATTTTAATTACAGTTATAAGAGTACTTGGGGAGATGCTCGCGGATTTGGCGGTAGGCGAATTCATGAGGGTACTGATATCTTTGCTGATTACGGCACACCAGTAAGAGCAACTACTTACGGGACTGTTGAAATTAAGGGTTGGAACCGATTTGGCGGATGGCGAATTGGTATTCGTGATTTAAATAATGTTTATCATTATTATGCTCACTTAAGCGGCTTTGAAGGTAATATAAAGATTGGTGATATTGTTGAACCAGGTGATGTTATTGGTTATGTCGGTTCGACAGGATACGGCCCTCCAGGTACATCTGGAAAGTTCCCACCACATTTACACTATGGAATGTATAAAGACAATGGTGAAAATCAATGGGCATTTGATCCCTATCCATCATTAAGAAGAGCTGAAAGACAATAAAAGCGTTGTTAAGGTTATCGATACCTTAACAACGCTTTTCATCTCAACATTATTTAGATGATTTAAACGCATGAAAAACACTTGCTGCTAATCCACCCCAAATGATGAGCATACCAATGATCATCATTACAATTGCTCCAGTTGACAAGATGAACACCCCATATCATTAATTTTCATTTGGCCATTTTTTAATCGTAATAAATGCACCTAGTGCGATCGCTCCAATAACAATCGTCCAACCAAAATTAAATAAAAATTCTCTCGGATAATCTCCATATGCGTGGATCATATCTGTTCTCAAATTTTGAATCATCATATAGCCTAATACAAGTGGTGTAATGAATCGTAACGAAAATTGCCACCAAGAACCAATCTTAAGATCCGATACTTCATCTGCATGTGACTTCAAGTTATTCAATTCGCGTGCAAACCAAGCGATTCCAACAACTTCTATCAACCCTACTAATGCAACACCATAATTATTAATAAAATAATCAACAGTATCAAGTAAGACTAAACCACCTTGTGTCGCATAAAATATCGAAATAATTGATGCTAAACCTACACCGATTAGAACTGAAGTTCGTCGTGAAATATTAAATTTCTCCTGAAGTGCAGCAATATATGTTTCATTTATCGATACCATTGATGTTAATCCTGCTAAAACAAGTGAAATAAAGAATAAAAAACCAAATAATGCCGAAGCAGGCATCTGACTTACGATCTCAGGAAATACCATAAAAGCTAAACCGATCCCACCTTCAACAACGTCTGACACATCTTGACCTGTCTGGCTAGCCATAAATCCTAATGCGGCAAAAACACCAATTCCAGCCAATAATTCAAATGCCGAGTTTGAAAAACCTGTAATGAATGCATTGTTTGTGATGTCTGAATTTTTAGGTAAATAAGATGAGAATGTAATCATAATTGCAAAGCCAATTGATAAACTATAGAATATTTGCCCATAAGCGGAAACCCATACAGATCCGTTCATAATTGAAGCCCAATCTGGAGCAAAAAAAGCATCTAAACCAGATAATGCACCTGGTAAAGTAATCGCACGAATCACAATTAATAAAAAGCAAATTAATAATAGTGGAATAAAAATTCGATTCGCAAGCTCAATTCCTTTTTTTACTCCTCTAAATAAGATAATAAATACAATTGCCCAAATAATGACTAGTGGGATCAGCACACTAGGTACAAATGCACCAAATTCACCAGGAGTAGCCATATTTAAGAAATCATTAGTGAAAAATTTTTCTGGATTATCTCCCCAAGCTTGTGAAAAAGAAAAATAAGCATACATACTTGCCCAAGCAACAATGATCGGGTAATAAGTGGATATAACAAATGAGATAATCACCTGCCACCAACCAATCCACTCCATACCACCACTAATTCTTTTTAATGAACGTGGAGCTGAGCTACGATATTTATGGCCTATCGTAAATTCCATAATTAACATTGGTATACCAGCTGTTAATAATGCAAATAAATATGGTATAAAAAAGGCACCCCCACCATTTCCATACGCTACCGCTGGGAAACGCCAAATATTACCCAAACCTATAGCAGATCCCATTGCTGCAAGTAAGAATCCTAACCGGGACCCCCACTGTGATCTTTCTTCCATAAAAATCCCCTCTCAAAATAAAAAATAGGTTAACAATGATCGTTTATCCAACCCATCACTATTAATCTATTGAATATTTCTTATTTTCTGACATTAATTGAATTATAACGACTATATATTAAACTGTCAAAGCATCTTTTATGAACTTTTAGTGAAATATGCATGAAAAACCCCCTAAGGGGGAGTGCTAGTAGTGATGGAAATAAAATATGCGGAGTGACAGGCTTTAGGCGGAGACAAAACCCGAGTAATGAACAAACTGTGTTCAATACTCGGGTTTTATTATTTAATAACTATAACTTATTATCCTTTATACCTGTAAACATCTTCAGTCAACATTTCCTCTTCTCTCAACCAACGAGTTCCTGATACCTCAGGTAAAAGACTTTTATATTTACCGACATTTAAGATGTGTAGATGCCCAACCTTATCTATATTAACGGAATTAATGTTTGCAGTATTGTAAGCTGGCGCATGAATATGAATTAATAGTTGCTCTACAGCACTGATTTTATCATGCCATATTTCGTGTGATGGAGTTACTTGACCACTTAATCTAACGATATAAAAGATGAAATGATTTTCTAACCAATACGAGTGTTGTATGGGAAAAAGCAGTTAAAAATTATAGTGAGAAGTTAATCGAAAACTCAAATAAAATATATGATGAGCTACTTGAAAAAGAAATTATCCCGGAAATTAAACGTGAAAGTCCTGACGAACTTTCCATTACTGAACTTGAAGAAATAGCTGAAAGATTAGAAGAAACGGTGAACGATTATAATAAGAAAATTGAGGAATGTGAACTTGGAAGTGAACGTAAAAGCATTCGTTCAGAGAGAAAGTTTCCTAAGCAAGCATTGAAACGAATAAAGGACTTTATTGATCGAAAGAAGAAATACACACAAGATATGGCTATATTTGGAGAAAGAAACAGTTATTCTAAAACCGATCATGATACTACTTTTATGCGTATGAAAGATGACTATATGAGGAATGGACAATTGGGAGTACAATGGAGAGCATGACTATTACGTTTGTCCGAACGGACAAAAATTAACTTTCCAGTACTTTTCTAATCGTACAGATCGTTATGGATTTACAAGGGAATTTAGGGTATATCAATCTGAAAATTGTAATGATTGTCCATTACGCTCTCATTGCACAAAAGCAAAAGAGGGGAACAATCGAAGGTTGTTTATTAATAAAAAGTGGGAAGAGCAAAAAGAATATATAAGAACTAAGCTTTCGGAAGAAGAAACTGGAGACATTTATAAAAAACGCAAAATAGATGTTGAACCAGTTTTTGGATTCTTGAAGGCTAATTTGTCGTTCACTCGATTTTCCGTTAGAGGAAAATCGAAAGTAGAAAATGAATTAGCATTTGCCTTAATGGCGGTAAACTTAAGAAAGTATACCGCCAAAATCCAAAATGAAAATAATCCTAACAATCCAAAACAAAATAGAAATTGCGGAAACAACAATTCAATGTTGATTCCGCAATTTTTCTCATCTAAGACTGGTTATGTCCCAGCCTCGACTTTTTATATGACCAACAGTTTATTAATTGCATGATATATACGGTGGGCGATATCAGGCTTGTTCATTGTATACAAATGAATACCATCCACACCTTGAGTGATCAGATCAACAATTTGATCAACTGCATAGGCGATACCCGCCTCTTTCATTGCCTCGGGATTATCTTCGTACCTTTGCATCATCGCTAAGAATTTCTTCGGGAGCTTTACACCACATAAACTAACCATCCGTTCGATTTGTCTTTTATTAACAACCGGCATAATCCCAGCTTGAATAGGGACATTTATCCCTGCGATTGCAGCATGTTCTTGAAATGAATAGAAATAGTCATTATCAAAAAATAATTGAGTAATCAAATGATCTGTTCCTGCATCAACCTTTCTCTTTAAATAGAGAATATCTTTGACAATACTATCAGATTCAATATGACCTTCAGGGTAACAAGCACCAATAATGTTAAAATCACCATGTTCTTTAATAAATGAAACCAGATCGCTCGCATAGTTAAATTCATTTTTAGGCGCTATATTCGGGTTAATATCTCCTCGAAGTGCTAGAATATTTTTTATGCCTTGCTCTTCAAATTCACGAATTAGATTTAATGCCTCTGTTTTAGATAAATTAATACTCGGTAGATGGGCAACACTTTCAATCCCATAGTGATTCTTTATCTTCGATGCAATTTCAACTGTTTTTGATCGTGTACCTTGACCAACTGCTCCAAATGTGACGCTAATAAAATCTGGGTCTAATTCTGTTAATTGTTCAACTGTGTCATAAATCATATTTACTGATCCTGGCTGTCTCGGCGGAAAGATTTCAAATGACAAGACTTTTTTTGAATCAAATAGATCTAAAGTTTTCATTGAAATAATTCCCGTTTAACTTCATTAACCGCTTCAACCATATTTCTAAGACTTTCTGCAACTTCCTTATTCCCTCTTGTCTTTAATCCACAGTCTGGATTGACCCAAACTTTTTCCAGTGGCATCTTCTCTAAGATATGGGTGATGACAGCTTTAATCTCAGGTACACTTGGAATTCTCGGCGAATGAATATCGTAGACACCTGGTCCGACTTGTGTTTTAAATTGATTTTCTCGTAAAACATCCACAATTGAAAGATCTGAACGAGATGCTTCAAAGGTAATTACATCCGCATCCATTTGGTCAATATCTTCAATAATATCCGAAAATTCACTGTAGCACATGTGTGTATGAATTTGCGTTTCAGGTCTTACGCCACTATGAACGAGTCGAAAGGCAGGAATTGCCCAATCAAGATATTCACTGTACCAATCACTTTTTCTAAGCGGTAACTTTTCTCTTAAAGCCGCTTCGTCTACTTGAATATGACGAATACCTTCTTTTTCAAGGTCAAGCACTTCTTCTCTTATCGCCAAAGCAATTTGTAAAACACAATCTTTTAGCGAAATATCTTCTCTTGGGAATGACCAATTTAGAATCGTAATTGGTCCTGTTAACATCCCTTTCACTGGCTTATTTGTTAGTGATTGAGCATAGACAGAGTACTCAACTGTGATCGGACTTGTTCGGCTCACATCTCCCCAAATAATCGGTGGTTTCACACATCTTGTTCCATACGATTGTACCCAGGCATTTTGAGTAAAGATAAAGCCTTCAAGATGTTCACCAAAATATTCAACCATATCGTTTCTTTCAAACTCGCCATGGACTAAAATGTCTAAGCCAATGTCTTCTTGTAGTGCGATACATTCTGCAATTTTTTGTTTATTAAATGCTGTATAGTGTTCTAAAGAAATTTCACCCTTTTTAAATCGTGCACGGTTTTCCTTTACATCAAGTGTTTGTGGAAACGAGCCAATTGTCGTTGTCGGTAATGACGGTAGATTGAATTTTTCTCGTTGCAGACGTTCCCGTTCAGAAAAAGCAGGTTGTCTTTGAAAATCTTGTTCAGTTAATGATTTCACTCTATCCTGTACAACTAAATTTTCAAAGTGATCACGATTATCAAAGATAAACTTTCTTGTTTTGAACTCTAAGTTATCCTGATAGTTTTCCTCCTTTAAAATATCCGATAATTCGATCAATTCAGTTAACTTTTCTTCAGCGAATGCTAAATGTTGTTTTTCTGTATCCGCAAGTTTATGTTCGTTGTCTAAAGTGTATGGAACATGAAGTAATGAACAAGACGTATTAAGAACGATCGATGGACTCTTCACTTTTAATTGATTAATTAATAATACTGTTTGATCATAGCGATTACGCCAAATATTTTTACCATTAATAACTCCAGCAAACAAGATTTTATCGTTCGGGAAACCAAACTCATTAATCAATGTTAAGTTTTTTCTTCCTTCAACAAAATCAAGACCTAAGCCGTCGAAAGGTAAATCGATTGCTGTTTGATAGATATCACGGATATCGCCAAAGTAAGTTTGAAGAAGTACTTTGATTGAACCTTTTCGTTCAAGAATCTCTGTGTAAAGTTGTTTAAATAGGGTTTGATCTTCTTTAGTCAAATCCATCACAAGTGATGGTTCATCAAATTGAATCCATTCTGCCCCCAACTTTTCAAATGTCTCAATGATGTTGACATAGGCTGTCACTATATCTTCAATAAAATCATTCGCCTGTTTTTGACCCGTATATTTAGCCAATTTTAAGAAAGTAAATGCACCTATAATAACAGGCTTAGTAATTACTCCATTATTCTTTGCTTCTTCAAATTCTTCAAAAGGTTTATTTCCAACTAATGATAACCTAGTCTCATCTTCAATTTCAGGAACAATATAGTGATAATTCGTGTTAAACCACTTCTTCATCGCCAATGCTTTTACATCGCCCTGCTCACCTTGGTAGCCTCGAGCCATTGCAAAATATTGATCGATTGGAGTTAGTTTTAATTGTTGATACTTTTTCGGGATCGCATTTAGTAACACTGCTGTATCTAGAACATTGTCATACAACGAAAAATCATTTGATGATATAAAATCAATTCCTTTATTTAGCTGTTTGTCCCAATGCCTTTTTCTTAACTGTGCTGCTGACTTTTGAAGCTCAACTTCTGTAAGGTCTCCCTTAAAGTATTGCTCTGTTGCAAATTTTAATTCTCGTAAAGCTCCTATCCTTGGATACCCAATCACTGCTGTTTTCATTATTATTCCCCCTCGTATATTATGTTTAGGCCCTATCATTTGAGCCCAGATTTTCTTGCATTTTCTGCTGAATATAGTCAAAAGTCTTGGACGTCCCGAGATGTTCCTAGATAATGGTCTTAGGATCATTTGGGACAATTCTTTTCCCCCTTGTGGCTAGACCACACTATAAAGACTGTTTCCCAGTGTGCGTGCGGACCTTCCTACTCGCAGGCTGTGCACCCTGAACCTCGAACCTAGATGATAGTAGCTCTGGGGCGGCTTTCGAATCAGGGATAGTACTTATACACGAGGTTGCTGATCGGCGTTCACACTAGGGATATCTCAGGGTGTCCAAGAAATAAGTACCAATGATTCTAAATCGAAAGGAGGAAATCCCCCATGAAATTATTTGCTGGATTAGATGTTAGTTCTTTTGATATCAAGGTTTGTTTGTTAGATGGTGAAGGAGAAAAGGTTAAATCCTTCACGGTCTCTAATGACCTTCCTGGTGCGAGTGAGCTTCGGGATACCGTTTTAGAATGCGTGAATGGTCAGGCTGTTGATACACTCAGATTCGGGCTTGAGTCCACGTCTGTTTACAGTTTTCATCCATCCATGTTTCTTCATCATGACGAGGCTCTCAAAGCACTTGGCGCAGAGGTTTTTGTCATGAATCCGAAACAGATTGCGAACTTTAAAAAGAGTTATAGTGACATGGACAAAACCGATGAAATTGATGCCTTCGTCATCGCCGATTATCTGCGTTTTGGCCGATTGCCAATGTCCGTGGTAAAAGAGAGCCAATATGTTGCGCTCCAACAGCTTACACGTTCCAGGTATCAGCTGGTCCATCAGGTTACCAAGGAAAAGCAGCACTTCCTTCAACACTTGAGTTTTAAGTGCAACACTTTCAAAGAGGAGGTCGACTCTTCTGTCTTTGGAAATGCCATGATGGAGCTGTTTTTTGAGAAGTTCAGTCTGGATGAACTTGCGCAAATGCCGGTCGAGGATCTGGCTGCTTTTCTTCAGGAAAAGGGCAGAAATCGTTTTGGGAATCCGGAATGCGTTGCGAAATCCATCCAGAAAGCTGTTCGCTCTTCCTATCGTTTAGACAAGGTTGTTGAAGATTCCATCGATATCATTCTCGGAACGACTATTGAAGTTATTCGTACACTTCAAAAGCAGGTAAAAGAGATTGATAAAGCAATCGAGAGAATAATGGCTGGCTTGACGCAAACGCTTGTAACCATCCCTGGCATTGGGCCAGTATTCACAGCTGGAATTATCGCTGAGATCGGCCAAATCGAGCGATTTGATGATGAAACAAAGATAGCCAAATATGCAGGCCTTTATTGGCGAAAACACCAATCAGGCCGCTTTACAGCGGACGACACTTCACTTTCGCGGAACGGGAATCAGTACCTCAGATATTACCTGGTTGAAGCCGCCAACTCGGTAAGAAGGCACGTTCCTGAGTATCAAGCTTATTACGCGAAGAAATACCAAGAAGTTCCGAAGCATCAACATAAAAGAGCACTCGTCTTAACCGCAAGAAAATTAGTGCGTTTGGTGGATGCGCTACTACGCAATCACCAAGTCTACACGCCAAAAAGGAGCGTGAATATATGAAGTTAGCAAACTTCAAAAATCCTTTTAAATAATTCCAGTAATTACCAAATATTTACTGGTCTAGTTTCGTAATGCCTTTTTTAAGAAATCTGAACCTTGATAATCAAATATTTAATTATTTCTTTGTTGACATACCACCGCAGGTCTCGTTTGTTTATTAGCATGATTCTACCATATCGTATTCCAAATAAAGTAATACCTATTTCTTATCACTAGATATAGCTTTAAGCTATAGGTCAGTCATTCATATGAGTCAATTTCATAATACAAAAATCTAGTTAAGAACACGAACAATTACAAATGAAAATACAATATCATACGTAAATAAAGAAGCCTAATCAAGTGATTAGAACGGCAGGCGGCGACTCCAGCGGGAACAATCGTGTCCGAAGATCCAGTGATAAAAGCTTGGAAAGCTTTTATCAATTAGCTGAGGCCGATCCCGCGGAAAGCGTCCGCCTAGAGTGGAAATCACCGCGTCACCTATAACCCAATTGTTCGTGTTTTATAGCCAATTAAGTCATTATGAAATTCATTCATATAAGTAAACAATTATGAAATTGACTGACTACGGGAATAATATGCCTACATTTTTCAAGGTCAAGTAATGAGATTGAACTGACAGTTGAGTTATTCATTAAAAAAGACGGTTGATCACACCACATTAAAATGTGAGTAATCAATCGTCGATTCATTAAATATCAAACGCCCATGCGCCTTTACGGAAAACGGCTTCTGTTGAGCCATCAGGTAAAATCCCGTCAATGTCTAACTCAGCAGAACCAATCTTGAACCTCTCATGGCTAAAGCCACGAGATTCTTGGGTAGTCCGCTCTACTGAGCAGAATGAGTACATGATGTACCACCAAGCTATCCCCGCAGTTCCTGCGGTTACTGCGATTATGCAGATAGTAGTCTTTTGCCTTCGGCAAGAATATTCAAACTTGCGTTTACATCCCTATCCCATTCACTATAGCAAGAAGGACACTTCCATTGTCGCAAGTTAAGACCTTTAACCTCTTTGTTTTGGTATCCACAACACGAACAGAGTTGAGAGGAAGCGAACGTTTTGCCTACGACAACGACAATACGTCCATGCCACTTTGCCTTGTATTCAAGCATCGTTCTGAATTGATACCAGGACACTTCGCTAATTGCTTTGGCAAGTTTGTGGTTCTTCATCATGTTAGACACTTGCAAATCTTCAATCGCAATGATGTCGTGGTTTTTGACAATATACGTTGAAATTTTTTGCAAGTAGTCTGTTCAGGCATTTGCAATGCGTTCATGGATTCTGGCAACCTTAACTCGTTGTTTATTCCAGTTTGAAGAACCTTTCACACGTCTGGAAAGGATACGTTGTTCACGAATGAGTTTTTGTTCCATATTCCGTAGGAATTTCGGATTCTCGAACACTTTACCGTTAGATAGAATAGCGAAATCCTTTAACCCAACGTCAATACCGACTTCTTTGTTTGTTTTTGGCAATGGTTGCACGTCTGTTTCTACTAACAACGAAACAAAGTATTTGCCAGAGGGATTGCGTCTAACCGTAGCATTTAAAATACGACCTTCTACTTCTTTTGATTTCGCAAAACGAACAAGTCCAAGTTTAGGGCGTTTAATCTTATCTCCTTCTATCGCAATATTTCCGTTTGTGTGTTTCGTTGTGTACAACTGAACTTTATTCCTTTTTGACTTGAAACGTGGTGCATCATTCTGCTTCTTGAAGAATCGTGAATATGCGTCTGCGAGGTTCTTTACTGATGATTGAATAGCGATGCTATCTACTTCTTTTAGCCAAGGTAATTCTTTTTTTTAGATTCGGCAGTTCGGAAGAACATACTCCGTATGACAATCCTTTACCTGTTTCTTTGTATGTTTCGTTCCACTTCGCCAAGAAGTGGTTGAACACAAATCGACTGCAACCAATCGTTTTAACAATTAATACTTCCTGCTCTTTGGTTGGATAGATACGGCATTTGTATGCTTTATTTACTAACATTGCTTTTCACCTCACTTTCTGATTTTCGATGTATTGTCGTATTTGCGCTTCCGTGTGTTCACTTACGGTTGCCACAAAGTAAGAATGATTCCAAAGATTCCCTTCCCATAGCTTCTTTTTTAGCTGGGGGAACGCTTTAAATAGCAACCTTGCCGAAACACCCTTTAACGCTTTGATGATATTTGGAATTGAATGTTGCGGATTACAATCAATTAGGAGATGAACATGGTCACAATCAATTTCAATTTCTGAAATCGTGAAACCATTATCTGTAGCAATTTGATTGAGTATTTCCTTTAGCTTTTTATCTATATCACCAAGCAACACTTTATGGCGATATTTCACACACCATACAATATTTCACAGAAGCAGCAAATAAGGTAGAGGGCGGTGGCTGGGCAATTTTAGTCTGGTCGCCACGTTCAAGACGTTTAGAAATTCTTCAAGCAGAAAAACATCAAAATTTGAGTCAGTGGGATGTGATTCCATTGCTTATGTTTGATGTTTGAGAGCATGCTTACTATCTTAAGTATAAGAATGAGCGGGAAAAGTATATCGACAATTGGTGGAATCTCGTTAACTGGCCTGAAGTTGAAGCTCGCTTCAATCAAGCTAGTCAGGTGAAGTGGGAAGCGTACTAGTAGAAGTATATGAGACTAACTACTGATTAATAGAGTTAGTCTCATATACATTAAAACCAACCATTTCTTATTTACATGTGATCATAAGTTTTAAAGGATTAAGTTCGCATTCCCTTTTCTACTAATGTGAATAAACATGATCAACATAAAAAGCGGTTTTTCCAGATGAATGATTTCCACCAATAAACTGGATACCAACTTCTCTAATGTTTGAGCGATCAACATTTGATAAATCTAGTGATAGATCAATAGATTCTCCCGCTCTAATTGTCTGTACACCACTATCTCTCCACGTCCAGCCATCTCCGTACTTAACGTATAGCTTCACGTCGATACCAGATCCATAATTCCCCCAATTAGCACCCCTTACCGTTGCGTTTAATGTTGACCCAGATAAATTAAAGGGACCGATTCGATATAAATAGTGTTCTCTTCCAGATGCTAATTGCGCATCGGCTTTTAAAGCATATGAACCACTAGCACTCCATTCATTTGTTGCCCAAGGTCCACCAGATACATTGCTTGCTTCCCAACCTTCAGTACCATTCTCGAAGTTTGCGAAATGACTTACATCACCAGGAGTCTCTTCCTCACCATTTCCAGGAGTCCCGCCATTGTTTCCTGAAAAAACAGAAGCAATTTGACTCGTTTCTCTTAATCCATTTGCTCCATTTACAATCCTGTCACCCCAAGATGTTAAATAATTTCCTCCCCAATCATTTGATAGATCAAGATACTCCCACTCAGTTCCATTGCCTTTCCATGACCATGCTAACCAACCAACACCTGTCTGCTCCGCGTAACTCAAAATCGTATCTTCATCAACATCGCCATCTGTGTGATAATGACCAAATTCACCAATCACTAGAGCTAAGTCTTGATTGATCACACCGTTAATATTATCTCTAACCATTTGATCATCACCGCCAGCATATTCATACATATGAATCGAAAACATTGTATTCCCTAAACGATCTGCATTAAATACTTCTCTACCATATTGATGGATCGAGCTAGGAAATTGCCCCCAACCTGCTGCATCAATCATCAACGTATGTGTTAATCCAGCATCTCTTAATCTCGGTATCGCCTGTTTATAACCATCTGCCCAGAGACGACCATCCCAAGTGCCATACCATTCATTGACAATGTTTATGATCACCGTATCTTCTTTACCAATTAACGCATCTTTAATTTCAATCCAATAATCTACAGCCCGGTTCAAATCCGATAATGAATCCGACCCAGTAGCATCATGAACCTCAAGTACAGCGACTAAATTATTGGCTTCTGCGGTTTCAATCAAATTTCTGACTATGTTTATATCATCTTTTTGGTATTGCCCTCCATCAGATAATACAATTCGGATAGTATTCGCTCCTGTAGCCGCAATTGCAGGAATTGCCTCGGTATACGTGTCCTTATACCATGAATGGGCATGATTAACCCCACGCATAACAAATTGATTTCCATTTGCATCATACAGATTGGAATCGCTTACATAAAAGCCGTTAGCAGCTTTTACATTCACAATATTCCCAGGGACAAACAACATTAACACAGTTAATACAACAAAAAATACACTACTCAATAGTTTTAGTTTAGTTAACTTCACTCGTCTTCCTCCTTTTTATATGCTTTTACCTTCTCCTTAGTTTAATTACTCTGAAAGTTATCGCTCCTTTCCTCTTAAATTACTAAGTTGAAAATAAATTGACAATGAGATTAATTAAAATCAAATCATTATAATTAAGTTAACCACAACTTAATTGAAAACGCATTCATATCGGCGTTTAAACTATAAAGTAACATGATTTTCAAACCTTTTCAATAGTTATATTATACTAATTCAGCTTATCGATTAGCTTAACTTATTGGTTTTGTGGCGAAAATTTATTTATCGCAAAAAATAAAAATAACCACCAAAGGGGGAGTGCTAGTAGTGATGGAAATAAAATATGCGGAGTGACAGGCTTTAGGCGGAGACAAAACCCGAGTAATGAACAAACTGTGTTCAATACTCGGGTTTTATTATTTAATAACTATAACTTATTATCCTTTATACCTGTAAACATCTTCAGTCAACATTTCCTCTTCTCTCAACCAACGAGTTCCTGATACCTCAGGTAAAAGACTTTTATATTTACCGACATTTAAGATGTGTAGATGCCCAACCTTATCTATATTAACGGAATTAATGTTTGCAGTATTGTAAGCTGGCGCATGAATATGAATTAATAGTTGCTCTACAGCACTGATTTTATCATGCCATATTTCGTGTGATGGAGTTACTTGACCACTTAATCTAACGATATAAAAGATGAAATGATTTTCTAACCAATACGAGTGTTGTGTTATTCTCGTATAAAAAGTCTGCTCATTTGCTTGTCCAATATATAATAGAACATTTTCTCCGTAGACAAGGTGATTTCCATAAATTTGATAGATGCCATAATCCGTTTTCGTAGTTGTTTAGTGACCTTAAATCTTCGATACGAAAAGGACCTTCCCATTTTAATTGAATAACTTCAACTCTAATCATCCCGCTTTTTATGAAATATGGACCACTTTAACTCTAAATTAACAATTTGATATTTAAGCATAATTATCAGGTGTTTGTGACCTTAACCACTTATACAAATCTTTTGCAATGAATGAATAAATTGTATTGTAGTATGATTGGTCAGCATCGAACAATTTTTCATATGCAGATTGATTTTCAGTATACTGTTCAATAATAAAGTCTTGAAACTGTTCTTTAAACAAATTATTTTCAAACATTTCTACACTATTATTCCTTGCCATATTTACTAATTTTGCATCTGCACTTTTTCTAAGGGTTCGGTGCATTGTTTCTACTAGGACACGGTCACCCTCCGTAAAATCTTCTGGGAAACGTTCGTTGATTCTTTGGATGATTTCTTCTAATGTATCATGTTCATCTGTCGGTTTAACAGTTGCATCTACAGTGCCCGGATGTTCTAACATACCGCTTCCATCATCTTCTGCTATAAGCGATATTTCTCCCTGAAAGTCTTCTTGTAATTTGTAATATTCTAATTTTACTTTATCATCAATACTTATCTTTTCACGCTTTTCCTTGGGGATAAACTTAAGTAAGAAACCTGTAAAGATACTTTCCTCTAGTAAATCTTTATCAAAAGTTCGGTCAATTTGTGCAATGTAGTTATACCACTTATTAAAATTACGTAATGTCACTCTAAAATCATATTGCACATCTTCTTCTAGTTCCTCATAACGACCCAGTATTGGTTTGAATAGGCTGGATAATCTGCCAAGTAATCGTTCGTCTTGTTTATTACCTGCTTGTTCATTTATTTTCATTACTTGTTTAATGTCGTCATCATTATAAACATAAAACTTTCTTAATTTACTTTGTGTATCATAAATAAGGTTAATATTAATTTCTTCTTTTAATGTTGTCGCTTCATAGAAAGGTTGGAAAGCTTCAAATATATCTTCTTCTGTATTGACAAAATCTAAAACAAAAGTATCTTTTTTACCTGGCATGGTTCGATTTAAGCGTGATAAAGTTTGTACTGCTTTCACACCACGTAATTTCTTATCGACAAACATCGTGTGAAGTAATGGTTCATCAAAGCCTGTTTGATATTTCTCTGCAACGATCAGTAAATTAAAATCATCGCTATGGAAAGTTTCTTTCAATTGATTTTCTTGAATCCGTTCTCCAGACTTTGTGATATTTAGTTTAGGTTCCGTATATTCTTCTCCATCATCATTGACTGTTCCTGAAAACGCAACGAGGACATCTAAATCTTTATAACCTTTTTCCTCAATATATTGCTTAAACTCTTTCATATATCTGACTGCGTGTAATCTTGATGATGTAACAATCATTGCCTTTGCTCGACCGTTAATCGCTTTTTTCGTTACTTCTCTGAACTGTTCAATCATAATCTCTGTTTTCTGACGCAAAACCCAAGGATGAAAAGATTGGTATCTAGCAATCGCACGAACCGCTTCTGTTTTTGGTAATTCAGGGTTATCTTCAATTTCTTTTGCGATTCGGTAAGAGGTCTTATAAGTCATATAATTTTTAAGAACATCTAATATAAACCCTTCTTCTATCGCTTGACGCATGGAGTAAATATGAAAAGGTCGATAGCTACCATCTTTTTGCCTTGTCCCGAACATTTCAATCGTCTTTTCTTTCGGTGTGGCTGTAAAGGCAAAGAAGCTCAAATTGTTATGCTGACCTTGCGAAAGTAGTGTTTGCACTAGTTGGTCTTGATCATCTAAAGATTGGTTTTCAATTTCTTCTTCAATTTCTTGATATTCCTTTAAAGATGCTTCTTTATCTGCTAAAGCTTGCTTTAACTTTTGTGCACTTGATCCTGTTTGAGAGGAATGTGCTTCATCCACAATGACAGCAAAATTTCGTCCAGCCACACTATCTATCTCATCGTAAATGACAGGGAATTTTTGCAATGTTGTAATAATAATTTTCTTTCTATTATTAATAGCATCTTTTAAATGTTGGGACGTTTTATTATCCCCGATTGTTTCAACTTGACCAGTCGTATGTTCAAAACTGAGTAATGTATCTTGTAACTGCCTATCTAAGACAGTTCGGTCTGTCACGATAATGATAGAGCTAAAGATTGGCTCATCCTCTTGATTATGTAAAGAAGCCAAATGATAAGCCAGCCAAGCGATACTATTCGATTTTCCTGACCCTGCTGAATGTTGAATTAAGTAATTTTTACCCGCTCCATATTCTTTTGTATCTGCAACTAACTTTTTCACGACATCTAGCTGGTGATAACGTGGAAATATAAGAATATTCTTCTTCACTTCTAGGTTCATAAACCGTTCGATAATATCCATAAGTTGATTGCGCTGTAACACTTCTTCCCATAAATAGGCAGTTGGATAACCATCAGCATTAGCTGGATTTCCTGCACCACCAACATTTCCTGGACCATTGGAGCCTTGGTTAAATGGAAGAAAATATGTCTTATTTCTAGCTAGTTTCGTTGTCATGTAGACATCGTAATGATCTACCGCAAAATATACGAGAAACCGTGTGTTAAACTGAAAAACAAGTTCTCTTGGGTCACGATTTTGTTCAAATTGTAGTCTTGCATGTTCAACACTTTGGCCTGTATATTGATTTTTCAACTCCAAAGCGACAAGAGGTATACCGTTGACAGCGAGTACCATGTCAATCGAGTTACGATTGTTTGCACTATAATAAAACTGGCGAATACAGTGAAAACGATTAGCTTCATATAGCTTCAAGTTATCATAACTGATGGATGAAACAGGACGGAAATAAATGACACGGAAATGAACACCACGGTCACGAATGCCCTTGCGTAGAACGTGTAGTAGACCATGTGTTGTTACTTCTTCATTAAAACGCCTTATAAAACGGTCTACCGCAGCTTCTTTATAAATAGAAACATACCGCTTCCAAGCACGTGGTTGGGTTTCTTGAATGAAATCAATCAGGACAATAGCATCCATTCCAATAGAAGGATCATAGTTGGTTTCGGCAAAAGACACAGACTGCCAACCACCTTCACTTGTTAGTACTGTTTCAATATCTTGCTCAAAGCGAATTTCCTTTTTCTCAAGCATGAAACTTACCCCCCTTACACTTCTTTTTTCCCTGTCACATATTCATAGATTAAGGACTTCTTATAATCTTCAAGTTCCTCGATTATTTTTGTTTTGTCCTCAATCAATTTATCGATACGAGATGTTTGTTCGTCTAGGTAGGAGACGATTTGACGTTGTTCATTTATAGATGGAACAATAACTTCTATTTTTTTAATATCATTATAAGTAACGTTTTGACGCACACCACTTCCCATTCCATAGAACCCTTTATAAATATCGAAAGAATGTAAATACAGTCGAATGTATTTTGGTAATATTACATTTTTATGATCCGTTCTAATCGTTATATAAGCAGAAGTTATAATCCCTTTTTCTGTTACAAATCCTGTTCTTAAACTCACTTTATCATTTTGCAAATCCGTCATCCTTAATACAATATCACCGGATTCAACAATATTGTAATTTTTAAAATTGGCAGGTAATAAACCATCGGTAGAATTGATATTTCTTCTAATTATTGAACCGTAGGATAGGGATAGTAAGTTCTCCTCCTCAAGTTCATCGTTTTTATCTTTCACTTGGGAAAAATAGTTACTTATCTTTCTAACACTCCAATGTTTCGGAATCTTCCCAATCCACTCAATCCCACTATCTTTCATTTCCACATTCGGGTCTAAGCCTTTTGTAACTGCTTCTGTGATCAGTGATTGTTTGTATTTTTTTAGTTCTTCGATGGATTGTTGGGTTTGTGTAATGATATTATTAGTATTTTGAGTTAAGCGATCTAACGTTTGTCCTATTTGCTTTTGTTTATCATTTGGTGGGACTGGAATAGATATATTTTTCATTTTTAACCATTTCGTAGACCATAAGTCGTCTACAATTCCCGTACCCCATCTATAAAATTCTTCAGCAAAGGCATAATTCTTTAATAAATACTTTGTATAATCTCTATCTATTGTATAAGAATAGAGAACAGTATTTATAACTGAAACCGAACCATCCATAGATGAAATACCTGCAGACATCTTTCTATCTGATCGCGAATTAATTACAAAATCATTTTTTAAAACTAACTTCCTATTATTATGATTAGATGATTTGGCTGCTGTTTCTAGTTGTGGGACTATTCCATTTTTAGTAACCGATAAAGGTTCAAAGTCTAAGTCGGAAACCTTATCGGTTCTTTCAATATAATGTGAACCTATTTTGGAAACTTCCCAATCCTCCGGTATTTCCCCAATCCACTCAATTCCGCTGTCTTTCATTTTCCTAGTCAACATTCTCCACATCCTTCCCTGATAGTGCTTGGAAGTTTGCAACGATTGACTCTTCTAATTTTTTAATCCGTTCAGCAATAACTTCTGATGGTTCTGGTGCTGTGTACTTATAGAAAAGTCTCGTAAAGGGAATTTCATAACCGATCTTGTCTTTTGAACGATCCATCCAGGCATCTGGGTTGAAAGGTAATACTTCCCGCTCAAAATAATCATCAATATCTTCTGTTAAAGGGATATCCTCTGTGTCGCGAAGTTTTGGATCTGGTTTTGGATCCCCATTCTTTTTACGTTCAATTTCTCCGTTTTCATCTTTCAGCGGACTTTCGACAGTGACACGTGTAAAACCAAATTCTTCATTATCAAAGATTTTCGATTCAACAACACGTTCATCTAAGTAATATTCATCATTAGTAAACTCTCCATAAGCTTTGACAATCATGTCACGGCATTCTTCCGAAATATCAACACGCTTTTCACCAATGTTCTTCCTACGCTTTTCAAACATTTTTGATGCATCAATGAGCTGCACTTTTCCTTGACGTTCTTGAGTTTTGTTTTTCGTGATAATCCATATGTATGTCGAAATACCTGTGTTATAAAATAAATCATTCGGAAGTTGTACAATAGCTTCTAACCAATCATTTTCAATGACATACTGTCGAATTAAACTTTCACCTGCTCCTGGATTACCAGAAAACAATGCCGATCCGTTATGAATAATTGCCATTCGTCCAGTCTCTTTTAACTTTGAAATCCCGTTTAACTGAAACAATAATTGCCCATCACTGATTCTTGGTAGTCCAACCCCAAATCGCCCATTTTCACCAAGTTCATGTTCAGCCTTTACAGCATTTTGGTCACTCTTCCAATCAATCCCAAATGGCGGGTTAGAAATACAGTAGTCAAAAGTATAGCCTTCGAAAGCATCTTTTGATAGGGTACTGCCTAATGCCATATTGTCTGGATTTCCTCCACGAATCATCGTATCAGCCTTTGCGATTGCGTATGTTTCAGGGTTTAATTCTTGACCAAAGGTTGCAACTTCTGCACTTTCATTCATCTCATGAATTCGTTCTGTCATGGCTGACAACATTTGTGATGTTCCCATCGTTTGGTCATAAACTGTCTTCACCACATCTTTTCCAGTTAAAGTATCCTGATCTTCAACTAAGAGTAAATCTGTCATTAAATAAATAACATCCCTGCTCGTAAAGTGTGCCCCAGCTTCCTCGTTATAACTTTCTGAGAATTTTCTGACAAGTTCTTCAAAGACATATCCCATGTCTGTACTCGTCATCTTGTCTGGTCCTAGATCAACTTCTTTTTTACTAAATTCCTGAATGACATAAAAGAGGCGATCGTTTTCTGCTAGATTACTAATCTCTAAATCGAATTTAAAGTTAGCTAGAATATCCTGCATATTTTCCGAAAAACCATTTAAATAGGCTCTAAAGTTTGTTTCAATGTTTGCTGGATCTGCAAGCAATGTTTCAAATGTATAAAGGTTTGTGTTGTAGAAAGAATAGCCAGATGCTTTTGTTAGCATTTTGTTACGCATAGTTTCATTCATATTTTCTGTTTTCTTTGCGACATTTAATACAGCATCACGAGTTGGTTTTAATGTATCATGCAAACGCTTGATCACTGTCATCGGTAAAATGACCTTTCCATACTCATGAGGTTTATAAAGTCCGCGTAAAATATCCGCAACACTCCAGATTAAGTTTGCTTGTCTTTGTACATTAATTGATGTTTGTAAGTTTCGATTAAATTCATTCATTTTGTTCGCTCCTATTTCTCAAATTCTAAAATATCATGGACACGACAATTCAAAGTCCTGCATATCTTTTCAATACTCTCAAGTGAAATATATTCATTTCTTCTCATCCGTGTCGTAATATTCCCCGAATAACCTGCTTGTTTTTCTAATTCTCTTGTTGTCATATTTCGTTCATCTAATAAGTGAAATAATTTCTCATATCGTACACCCATTTCACTTCCTCCTTATCTTGAACGACTTCTGTCTACCTATCTAACATCATATCACGAAGACGTGAAACAGTCACTTGAAAATATGATATTCGTCTATTTTTGTCAATTCAAATAGAACTGATTTTCTTTTTTTAAAAAAAGGGGTTCGAATCGGTGAAATTATTCGCATATAGGTGAAGGACATATTTACAACTGTGAAACTTGTCGAGAGGTTCATAAGTGAAAAGACAGATTAGACAAACACACAGATAGAAAGATTCCCTCATTGTTCCTTGACAATTGAATAGCTAAACAAATTAAAGTCAAAGGAGGTGTATGTTTTCTGTGAGTGACATTGAAAGTATTCCAGCGGAAATGAAAGAGCACGATATATTTTGTTGCTGGAAAGAAGAAAAATGAAAGTACCATATAACGCAAGGACAGGCAGTCGTGCGAGTTCAAATGATTTAAGTACTTTTTCTTCGTATGAAGATGTGGTGAAAGTCATGGATGACTATACTGGCATAGGCTTTATTGTCAGCCATGACATTTGTGCTGTCGATTTAGATGACTGTGTCAATGAAGCGGGAGAGCTAAACGAAATTGCACAAAATATATTTGCTTATTTCCCGAACTCTTATATCGAGAAAAGTCCGTGCATATTGTCAAAAGCCACGACATCATTGCGATTGAAGATTTGCAAGTGTCTAACATGATGAAGAACCACAAACTTGCCAAAGCAATTAGCGAAGTATCCTGGTATCAATTCAGAACGATGCTTGAATACAAGGCAAAGTGGCATGAACGTACTGTCGTTGTCGTAGGCAAAACGTTCGCTTCCTCTCAACGCTGTTCGTGTTGTGGATACCAAAACAAAGAGGTTAAAGATCTTAACTTGCGACAATGGAAGTGTCCTTCTTGCTATAGTGAATGGGATAGGGATGTAAACGCAAGTTTGAATATTCTTGCCGAAGGCAAAAGACTACTATCTGCATAATCGCAGTAACCGCAGGAACTGCGGGGATAGCTTGGTGGTACATCATGTACTCATTCTGCTCAGTAGAGCGGACTACCCAAGAATCTCGTGGCTTTAGCCATGAGAGGTTCAAATATCATTCACACTAAATTGATACGTTTACCTATTACTCTACAGGTTGTAATGGAATAGTAAGTGGCAGGTCATTTTCCGGATTGGCGTTATAATAAAGAGGTACTTCGCCACTAAAGCCACCGCTACCAATTGGAATTGATTGATCGATTGTAGCTGTTTTAGAGCCGAATGGAATCACGGTTCTAATTTCAACATTTATATGGACAATCGGCTCAATATGAATACTATTAATTTTCATCCCTGTAATGAGCGTCTCAACCTTCGTATTAACGAAACCAATCACCTCTAAGTTAACAGGTATTTTTGGTCCTAAGTTTGCTAATAGCGGTACACCGAACGCTTGACCTAATGGAATTTCAATTAAGCTCGCTTGTTGTCGGATTAAGTCAATCTCATCATCAGTAATATCTAGTTCATTTAAAGCGACTGGATCAGGAACTGCTCCCCGTTCGAGTAATTTCAAAAATTGCTCGACTCGTTTTTGAATATTCCGTTGAATTTGTGCTTCAAGAGCTGAATTAACTTGATAGCTCACGACTCGTCCATTTTGATCATACTGAAATAAAATTAACTCACCTAGTTCTAAATCATCGTTAATTTTATTGCCAATCGCAACGGCCATTGCCATATTAGCATACTGTTCATTTCTTGTTTCAGCAATTTCTAATAATATCGGTTTAATACGATTATTTACATAGACTATACTTAAAAATACAATTAAGAAAAAAATAACTGTTGTTAGCGCAAATATATCTTTTTTTGTTCCAACATACCGTCTGTTTCTTCGCCACACAACAATCCCTCCTAACATAAATTATATATATGCTAGGAGGGTATAGTTTAGGCATTGTTTATAGCTTATAGCCGACAACTGTTAGATTCAATTCTTTAGCAAGATCTAGGTCATATGGTTTAACGACTTGATCATGATGACTAAATACTCGTACAATTGGTCGATTAGGTAATTTATTATTTTGTTTAACGACGATGGCATGGGCACCGTTGTTTAACTCAACTGTCACACCGTTAGGATAAACTGTAATGCTATCTCGAAAGATCCGAATCATTTCTTGATCAAATAATGTCCCACTACCGGCATATAAGATTTCCAGTCCTTCTTGTGGTAGCATGGCTTCTCTATATACACGATCACTTGTCACCGCACTAAACACGTCTGCAATCGCGAGAATTTTTCCATACGTATGGATCTCATCACCGATTAAACCGCGCGGATATCCTGAACCGTTTAATCGTTCATGATGTTGATACGCACAATGCGCAACAAGCAATGGAAAGTCTGTTTTTCGTAAATATTCAAACCCTAACTCAGGGTGTGTTTTTATTGTCTCAAACTCACCAGCTGTCAATTGACTTGTCTTCTTTAATATACCTTCTGGAATAAATACTTTACCAATATCATGGAGTAAAGCCCCTAAGCCAGTTTCTCTAATTTGATCATTTGAAAGCTTTAATTCATTAGCAAGTGCAATCGTATAAATCGTCACATCAACAGAATGCTCGAATAAATAATCATCACTAATAAATATATCTGACATGAGCGTAAGCATTTGATCATTCGATTGAATTTGGTTGATTAATGTATCAACAATCGATGTCATCTTTTGTGTAGTTTTATCTAACAAGTATGAGCTTTCTTTAAAACCGGTATCTTTAAACGAGTGAAAAAGAGACTTAACTGTATTGATTGAATCTGCCTTCACTTGTTCTGAAACCGTTGAGTGAATGACAATATCTTCAGAAAGCTCATCTTTTACATAAACAAAAGTAACACCTAATTCTAATAAGCGGTTGATAATTGGTCGTGTTAGCTTGACATGACTTTGAACTAAAACTCTTCCTTTATCATTATAGATTGGCTTGGCCAATTCATGTCCTTCTTTTAATCCCCGTGTTGTGACTAATCTCATAATGGTCTCCTAACCTTCGTTTAAATAAATAATTAAATTAAATTATTAAGCCTATTTTTATATATCGTCAAATTTTTTAACTTTTTAAATGCTAATTTATCCCTATGCAAGTTGTCGCAATGTTTGTCGCAACAAATCTCTCATAAACTCTGGTAAGAAAAACTGTTTTGACTTAGCCTGAGCGATAAATGGAGACAAATGTTCAAATGTAAACATATCCGCCGTAGCTAACCGATACGTTTTATCTAAAACGAGTGAGTGACCGTTAATTGTTAAGTGATCACACAAGTCCTGACCTCCACTCACTGGATCTCTATGACAATCTAGGCCAGCATAAACTAACTTACCCATTACTTCTCCTCGAAAACCATAACCCTTAACACGAATGCGTTGATATTCTTCGGCTAATCCTGCGCGAACAATTTCTATTAGCTCTTGACCCGTTACCACAACAACGCACGGATTAATCGGATGCGGACAATTACGATGCACGTCATATTCTGTAACCAATCCTTGTTTAAAACCGTTAAGTAAAAGACCTGCATTTAACATGGCAACGTCAGCATTTGTCCATTCTTTCAATGTTTTCGTTAAATGTTTAATTAATAGCGTTTCTTCATACCAATCTACCTTTAACGGTAGAGGTAATCTAGTAACTTCCTTCTGCAACATTCTCTCAGACTCTATTTCTTGGCGCTTAAGCAATTCGAGCACTTGTGGGTCTGGTAATTCATCCTTGATTGGATGAGCAATAGCATGCTTCTTGATCAGACGTTTTTCTTGATGATCCCACGTTAGAGCTAACTCTCCAACATAAAAGCCCGATTTCCCTACCCCTGTAAGAATCGCTTGATGATGTCGTTCTTCAGTTTTAAAAAGATGATGTGTATGTCCACCAATGATGACATCAATTTCAGGGAATTGCTCAGCAATTTTCCGATCAGGATTTACTCCAAGGTGAGATAATAAAATGATCAGATCGCTTTCTTCCTTAAGTCTATCAATATATTTATCTAACGTTTCATACGGATCATTAGCTCTCCAACCTAGTGGATGATAAAAATCATTAAATGGAGCTGTTAGACCAATTACAGCAATCTTTATTCCAGAAGCAGTAACCAATATGTGATATGGTTTTAGCCAATCTGGAGAATCATTTGTCTGACTCTCTAAATTGGCACAAGCTACGTTAAAGCTTGCCTGATCATATAGACTTGAAAGTTCTGCTTTCGTAAGTGTGATCCCCTCATTATTACCAAGATTAATAATGTCATAGTTAGCTAAATTTAATAACTCAACATTGCCTTTTCCTTTTAATGCTTCTGTAATCGGATTTACTCGATCAAGATGATCACCATTATCCAATAAAAAATAATCTTGCTGCTTGTTAACTCTAAGCGCAATTTTCTTTTTTAGAAAAGTCATGATTTTAGGCCAATTATCAAAATAACTATGTAAATCACTCGTATAGTAGAAATAAAGTTCCTCCCGCATAACTGAAAAACCCCTATCTAAACAAAGCTGTACTTTTTAATTATTATAGCACCAATTTATGTTTACAAGTTATCGTCAAAATAAAAAAAGAACTTATTTCTAGATATAACTAATCGAAATAAGTTCTCTTTTCCTATATTTATAGATTAAGATGATAGTGAAAGTACGTCATCAATGTATTCTCGAATTTCTTCTCGTAAATGATGCGTAATCATAATGACAGTGAGATCATTTTGCTCAAGCAGATTTTTTTCAATTTCTAATGCATTCTTTTGATCAAGGCTAGAGGTTGCCTCAATTTTTTTGCCTCTAATCAAACCCCTTGCTAATGCTAGGCGCTGCTTTTGTCCTCCTGATAATAAACGACCACCTTCACCAATTGATGTATCGATTCCATTTGGTAGAAGGTCAATCACATCTTGTAAGGCACTTTTTGCGATTGCATGATTGATTTCGCCTTCTGTAAAGGATTCATCTAACGTAATATTGTCCCGAATTGTCCCATCAAATATATATGGCTGCTGATCGAGATATAAAATGGATTCCCTTAAACTATCACCTGAGATCGAGTTTAATTCATAGCCATTGAACTTAACCGATCCTGGATAATCTGTTAGCTTTCCATTTAGGATATTGAGAAGCGTTGTTTTGCCACTACCACTCGTACCCACGATCGCGTATTTCTTCCCTAAGTCAAATACCTGATTAATGTTATCTAACACTTGTTTATCTTCATATGCATAGCTTAAATTTTAAATGATTATTCCTGAATTAGAGTTGCAATCAGTCAAGCGCACTTTGCTTGCCTGAGTTAGCTAAAAGCGTGTCCGCGGAAAGCAAGTGTATTTCGCCTGCGGTAAACAAGTTGTATCTTTATTAAAGCTAATATATATATTCTCGACTAATTGAGTCAATTTCATAATACAAAAATCTAGTTAAGAACACGAACAATTACAAATGAAAATACAATATCATACGTAAATAAAGAAGCCTAATCAAGTGATTAGAACGGCAGGCGGCGACTCCAGCGGGAACAATCGTGTCCGAAGATCCAGTGATAAAAGCTTGGAAAGCTTTTATCAATTAGCTGAGGCCGATCCCGCGGAAAGCGTCCGCCTAGAGTGGAAATCACCGCGTCACCTGTAACCCAATTGTTCGTGTTTTATAGCTAATTAAGTCATTATGAAATTCATTCAATTATAAAACCTACCAACACTATTTGACATTGAACCAAAAAATAACGTTAGTAAGTTTTCAAACTCACCAACGTTATATATTGTACAACCATAGACTCTTGCTACAAGTATTCATGCAGCAAGAGTTTTTTATTTGAAGAGCAAGCTTTTTAGCCATAGCTAATCGAACGTAGCAAAAAGTTGGCAAAATGAAATGTTGTAAATTCAACCAACCGTTAACACTATTGATATCAAGGATTTTAGTGTCTTAACCAATCGAACCTTCCATCTCGAAGGCGATTAATCTGTTCATCTCAACAGCATATTCCATTGGTAGTTCTTTTGTAAATGGTTCGATAAAGCCCATTACAATCATTTCTGTTGCTTCAATTTCACTTAATCCACGGCTCATCAAGTAGAATAATTGTTCTTCTGATACTTTTGAAACCTTAGCTTCGTGCTCTAGTGAAATATTATCATTTAAGATTTCGTTATACGGAATCGTATCTGATGATGATTGATTATCCATAATCATCGTGTCACACTCGATATTCGCACGTGCTCCATCTGCTTTCCGTCCAAAGTGAACAAGTCCTAAATATGACACGTTTCCACCACTATGTGAAATTGACTTCGATACAATCGTTGATGATGTATTTGGTGCAAGGTGGAACATTTTCGCACCAGCATGCTGAACTTGACCTTTACCTGCAAGCGCAATTGATAATGTATTTCCACGAGCACCTTCACCCATCAGCATGATTGAAGGATACTTCATCGTTAACTTAGAACCTAAGTTTCCATCAATCCATTCCATCGTTCCATTTGCGCCTACTGTGGCACGTTTTGTTACGAGGTTATAAACGTTATTTGCCCAGTTTTGAATCGTCGTATAGCGGCAATATGCATCTTTCTTAACAATAATTTCTACAACTGCACTGTGTAGTGAGCTTGATGAGAATGTTGGCGCAGTACATCCTTCTACATAATGCACAGAAGCCCCTTCATCAACAATAATCAATGTTCGTTCAAATTGTCCCATGTTTTCTGAGTTAATTCGGAAGTATGCTTGTAATGGTGTATCACTCTTCACACCTTTTGGCACGTAAATAAATGAACCACCAGACCAAACAGCAGAGTTTAAAGCTGAGAACTTATTATCTGTATATGGTACAACTGTTCCAAAGTACTCCTTAAATAATTCTTCATGCTCTTGTAGTGCAGAATCCGTATCTTGGAAAATGATTCCCATTTCTTCAAGATCTTTTTTCAAGCTTTGATAAACAACCTCTGACTCATACTGAGCAGATACACCAGCTAGATACTTTTGCTCCGCTTCAGGAATACCTAATCGGTCAAATGTCCGTTTAATTTCTTCAGGTACTTCATCCCATGAGCGTTCTGATTTTTCAGTTGGTTTTACGTAGTATGTTAAATCATCAAAATCTAGTTCTGATAAATCGCCACCCCACTGTGGCATTGGTCGTTTATAAAAATGCTCTAGTGCTTTTAATCGATATTCAAGCATCCATTTGGGTTCATTTTTCATTTCCGATATTTGTTCTACAATTTGTTCAGTAAGACCTTTTTCGGTACGGAAAATTGAAATATCTTTATCATGAAACCCGTATTTATATTCACTAAATTCAGGTACATTCTTTACCATGAATAGCCCTCCTTATTAATTTGCTAGGGAAAATCATTCGCTCTGTTTTGTTGCCTTTTCCATTGCCTTCCAAGCTAAAGTCGCACATTTAATTCGTGCCGGAAATTTAGAAACACCTTGAAGCGCCTCAGCGTCACCCATATCAGGATCAGATAGCTCATCGATTTCACCAAGCATTAATTTAGAAAATGATTCTGACATCTTAAGTGCGTCAATTAGTTTTTGACCTTTAATCGCCTCTGTCATCATTGATGCTGAAGCTAAACTAATTGAACAGCCCTCCCCTTCAAACTTAACATCTGTAATCCGATCATCTTCTATCATTAAGTGTATTTCAATTCGATCTCCACAGGTTGGATTATTCATCTCAAGCGTCAAAGAATTATCCGGTAACGTTCCATGATTTCGGGGATTTTTATAATGATCCATTATAACCTGTCGATACAAGCTATCTAAATTGTTAAAAGACATCGGTGAAAAACTCCTTTGTTTTCTTTAATCCAGCAATGAAACGATCAACATCTTCATGCGTATTATATAAATAAAAACTTGCCCGAGCTGTTGCCGTTACATTGAGCCATTTCATTAATGGCTGAGCACAATGATGACCAGCACGAACCGCAATACCTTCTGTATCTAAAACTGTCGCAGTATCATGCGGATGCACATCAGTTAAATTAAAGGTAATTAAGCCAGCACGTTGCGCTGGGCCATATACTTCAATCCCTTCAATCGTGCTAATTTGCTCAAGGGCATAGTTAACAAGTTCTTTTTCGTGTAGTGCAATATTATCTAAACCAATTGCTTCTAAATAATCAATTGCTGCTTTCAGTCCAATTGCCCCTGCAATAATTGGGGTCCCGCCTTCGAACTTCCACGGCAATTCCTTCCACGTTGAATCATAGAGATCAACAAAATCGATCATCTCACCGCCAAATTCAACTGGCTCCATTTTTTCGAGCAAAGATTTCTTACCGTATAGTACACCGATTCCTGTTGGACCACACATTTTATGGCCAGAAAAAGCATAAAAATCACAATCAAGCTCTTGAACATCAACAGATATATGCGGAACACTTTGCGCACCGTCAACTAATAATACGGCACCATTCTTGTGTGCAATAGCAGCAATTTCCTTGATCGGATTAATTGTACCAAGGACATTCGATACGTGAGTAATTGCCACAATTTTAGTTTTCTCAGTAATTGTTTCCTCGACTTTAGCCAACGTGATCGTTCCATCTGCTTCCAACGGGATATAAGTTAATTTCGCACCCGTTCTTTTACTGAGCTGTTGCCAAGGAATAATATTACTGTGGTGTTCCATTTGCGTGATGACTATTTCATCATCAGGAGTTAAATTTTGATCTCCGTAGCTCATAGCAACGATATTAATTGCTGATGTTGTACCTCTAGTAAAAATAATTTCTTCTCGGTGTTTGGCATTAATAAATTGCTTAACGCGATCTCTTGATCCTTCGTATTGCTCTGTTGCACGTGTGCCAATTGTATGCACACCGCGGTGAACGTTAGCATTATTAAGTCGATAATATTCATTTACTGCTTCAATAACCTGAATTGGTTTTTGTGCTGTTGCAGCAGAGTCCAAGTAAACTAACCTGTGACCATTAACTTCTTGATCAAGTAAGGGAAAGTCAGCACGGATTGTCTGAATATCCATCTTAGTAAACTTTCCTTTCAATAACATCTGTTAGTTGATTACGAACCGCTTCAATCGGAATACTTGAAACAACTGGAGCTAAGAAACCATGAATAATTAAGCGTTCAGCTTCACGTCTTGAAATACCACGGCTCATTAAATAATAAAGATGGAGTGGATCAACACGACCGACTGATGCCGCGTGTCCTGCAGTTACATCATCTTCATCAATTAATAGAATTGGGTTCGCATCACCACGCGCATCTTTATTTAACATTAAGACACGTGATTCTTGTTCTGCGTTAGCTTTCGTCGCGCCATGTTCAATTTTCCCGATTCCGTGGAAAATACCTGTCGCACTATCTTTCATGACACCATGCTGTAAAATCAGACCATTAGATGATTTACCATAATTAATTGTTTTCGCAGTAAAGTTTTGAACTTGATCGCCACGTCCAACCGAAACTGCTTTTGCATAACAGAAAGAATTATCTCCGATTAAATGCGTAACGTTTTCTGATAACGTGTTACCATCATTCATTTGACCAAGTGCCCAATTAATTATCGCATCACGCCCTGCTACCCCACGACGATTAATATAAGAAGTTGTGCCATAAGCAAAATTATCAACAGAACCATAAGAAATTGAAGCATTATCCATAGCAAATACTTCTGCAATGACGTTAGCAACTGTTTTTGTTTCTTCATGGTCAGATAAATAGTTTTCTACATATGTGACCTGGCTATTTTCTTCAGCAACAATAATGACATGATTAAATAAAGCTAAATCTCTATCTTCCTGCCAGAAAATTGCTTGTAATGGTGTTTCAATCACAACATTTTTCGGTACGTATAAGAAAACACCACCATTCATTAATGCAGCATGGACAGCAGTTAATTTATGTTCATCGACACTTACTGCTTCAGTCATATAATATTTTTTAACTAAATCAGCATGTTCTCTTAATGCTGTGAAAATATCAGTGAAGATAACACCTTTTGCTTTTAAATCATCTGATAATGATTGATAGCTATTAAATTGATTACGTAGGATCACTAAGTTCTGATCATCAGAATCTAAATTAACAAACTTTTTAATCTGATCAGGGAGATCGACAAGAGTAGAGATTTCTTTAGCCTCTCCTTCGTGTGAAAACGTCGAAAAGTCCCAGCGATTAATTTTTGTTTTATCAGGCTTTGGCATTTCAAGCTGTTCAGCTTGCTTTAATGCGTCAGTCCGAAGTGTTTTCATCCAATCAGGTTCGTTGTTTTGTTGTGAAAATCTTTCAATATAATCTGTCGTGTAGCCTTCCAACATTTCTACTGACATACAATCTCTCCTCTCCTTTAAGCGTCTTGACCAACCGTCTCATCTTCAATTCCTAATTCCTCTTTAATCCACTCATACCCTTCAGCTTCTAGACGCTCAACTAACTCAGCTCCACCTGATTTAACGATACGTCCTTGCATCATTACATGAACAAAATCTGGTGTAACATAGTTTAATAGTCGTTGATAGTGAGTAATGATTAAGCAGCCAAAATCGTCACTTCTAAGTTCGTTAATTCCTTTTGAAACAATCTTAAGTGCGTCAATGTCAAGTCCAGAGTCAATTTCATCTAAGATACCGATCTTCGGCTTAAGTAGCATTAATTGAAGAATCTCATTTCGTTTTTTCTCTCCACCTGAGAAACCTTCATTTAAATAACGCTGTGCCATATTCTTGTCAATATCTAAGAAATCCATAACACGGTCCATCTCTTTAATGAACTTCATTAATGGAATTTCATTACCTTCTTCACGGTGTGCATTAATCGCTGATCGTAAAAACTCAGATGTTGTTACACCACTAATTTCACTTGGATATTGCATTCCTAAAAATAAGCCAGCTTTTGCTCGCTCATCAACTTCCATTTCTAAAACGTCTTCGCCATCCATTAAGATTGAACCTTTAGTTACTTCATAATTAGGGTGCCCCATTATCGCGGATGCTAGCGTTGACTTACCCGTTCCGTTCGGTCCCATAATCGCATGGAACTCGCCACCTTTAACTGTTAAGTTAACCCCTTTTAAGATTTCTTTACCGTCAATTTCTACATGAAGATCTTTGATCTCTAAAGTTGATCCCGCCATCAGCTATACCTCCAAAAAAATAATTTTTATTTAAAGAATAGTAAATTATACCATTCCTAGTTTATTCTCATTACAATCTTATACTATTTAAAATCTAATATCAAGATTAACAACCGAGAGTAAACACATTTCCACACTGATTAGTATAGAAAGTTTTGTGTAACTATCTTAACACAATATCGAATCAAAGGCGAAGTGAATTGAGCAAAAATTGAAAAAACAACATTTTACCATGTAAAAAAGCCCCTTTATAATGACTAAAGGGGCTTAAAATTAACTCATGTTATTCTCAATCACGCCAGTTAATTGAGCACACGTACTTTTAGTTACCTCCAACTGGAATGATTTCTCCACCGTATTGTTGATTAATAAATTCAACTACAACGTCAGATTGTAAAATTTCAATCAGTTTCAGTAGTTTTTCATCATCTTTATCTTCTGTACGTACAGCAACAATGTTTACATATTGCGAATCGTCTCCTTCAAAGAATAATGCATCCTTTTCTGGAGATAAACCTGCTTCAATCGCATAGTTAGCGTTGATCGCCACTAATTTGTCTGTTTCATTCTCATATGCTTCAACTAATAATTCAGCATTTACATCTGGCGAAAACGTTAAATTATATGGATTATCGACAATATCATTAATTTCAGCTATCGTTTTATCGATATCATCCGCGAGTGTAATAAAACCATTTGCTTCAAATAATGATAAGATACGGCCATGGTCAGGGATATTACGACTAATAATGATTTCAGTACCTGGTTCAATTTGATCAATACTTGTAATCTCTTTTGAATAAATACCTAATGGTTCAATATGAACACCACCAAGATTGACAATATCATAATTATTCTCAGCAATTGATTTTTCTAAAAATGGTATATGTTGAAAGAAGTTTGCATCAAGTTCTCCACGTGCTAAATCTTCATTTGGTAGTGCGTAATCTGTGTAAGTTTCAATCACAAGCTCAATACCTTCTTCAGCCAATAGATCAGAGATTTCTTCTAATATTTCCCCGTGTGGCACACTAGTCGCCCCTACTTTTATTACATTTTCATCAGAACTTGAATCCCCACATGCTGCTAGAAACAAACTTGCAATAATTAAAACAATACCCAACAATCTCTTTTTCATTATTATCTCCCCTTATTGTTTTTTTTATATTAACGCTTATCAATTTTCTTCGTGATAAAATCACCAATAAATTGAAAAACGAAAACGATAACGATAATTAAAACAGTACAAACAAAGACAATATCAAAATCACGTCTTGTGAAGCCAAAGTAATAGGCATAGTCACCTAATCCTCCAGCTCCGATCATTCCTGCTACTGCGGTATAGCCAACGATAGCAATTGTCGTTACGGTAATACCAGATACAAGCGCAGGCATTGACTCCTTGATCAGAACCTTCCAAATAATTGTTGAAACTTTTGCTCCCATCGATTCAGCGGCCTCAATTACACCTTTATCTACTTCTCGTAAAGCAATCTCAACCAATCGGGCATAAAATGGAGCAGCACCGATAATCAATGCAGGTAAAGCTGCATTAGTTCCTCTGAAAGTTCCGAATAATAGCATTGTAAATGGAAATAGTAAGAAAATTAAAATAGCAAAAGGAATCGCTCGAAAAACATTCACTACAGTAGCTACTATTAAGTTAATGTATTTATTTTCCCAAAGTCCATCCGGTGATGTAAGGTATAGAACTAATCCTAATATTAGACCTAATACTAATGTGCCAAGCATCGACACTAATGTCATGTATAGTGTTTCACCAGTTGCTTCAATTAAATCTAGCCATTCAACATTTGGAAACAAATTAGTCATGTCAAATCACCTCCACTTTAACAGTGGTTGATTGAATATACTTAATCGCTGATTCAATCCATTCATCACGACCAGTTATATGAACATACAGTGATCCATAAGGACCGGCTTGTGTCTGCTTAATATTACCATGTAATATATTTAGCTCCACATCAAACTTTTTAGCTACTTGACTAATTAACGATTGATTTGTTGTCTCGCCAATAAACTGTAGCTTCAAGAGTTTTCCTGTTGAAACAGTTTGAAGCAAAGTTTCTTCAGTGACCTCTTCATCAGGTTTACCCATCACTTGTTCAACAAATCGTTTTGTAACTTGATGTTGTGGATTTGAAAACAAGTCGAGTACGGCCCCTTGTTCGACAATTCGACCATTTTCCATGACCGCTACGTTATGACAAATCTTTTGAATGACATCCATTTCATGTGTAATGAGAATAATCGTCAATCCTAATTTTTCATTTATATCCACTAATAACGATAATATAGAATCTGTTGTTTCTGGATCCAAAGCTGAAGTAGCCTCATCACAAAGTAAGATCTTCGGACGATTTGCCAAAGCACGAGCAATACCCACTCTTTGCTTTTGACCACCACTTAATTGTGAGGGATAAGCATCTTCTCTCCCTATTAATCCGACTAAGTTAATCAGTTCATCAACTCTTTTTTCACGTTCAGCTTTTTCAATACCGGCAATCTCTAATGGAAATGCAATATTCTCACGAACTGTCCGTGACCAAAGTAAATTAAAATGTTGAAAAATCATCCCAATATCTTGTCGTCTTAATCGTAGTTCCTTTTTGGATAATTTCGTAATATCCTCATCATCAATAATAATTGATCCACTTGTTGGCTCCTCAAGTCGATTTATCAAACGGACAAATGTACTTTTCCCTGCCCCACTATAGCCGATAACACCAAAAATTTCTCCCGGCTTAATCGATAAATTAATCTTGTCAACTGCATGTATCTCACTTTTACCTAAGGAAAATCGTTTTGTTAGTTGACTTATTTTAATCATTTGACTCCCCATCCTTTAAAATGACGAAATAAAAACGCCTTTCTGTTTATGAAAGAACAGAAAGACGTATTTTTATATCTAGTCTCTATGCTCTCTCATCTATCAAAGCTTTTTGCTTTGCAGGAATTGGCACCATTTTAAACAAACATTGTTTAACGGTTGCCGGGTTTCATCGGGCCAGTCCCTCCACCACTCTAAATAAGAGAATATTATATTTAATTAACTGATATCATAGCATTTGATCTTTATAGTGTCAATTGTTTTTTTGAAAATTGCTAATACATGTTATACTATAAAAAAAATAGAATTGGATGAATGATTTTGAAAGCACCTATATTTCAATTACCTTATTTAGACGATCAGAGTGAGATTTTTAACTTAGAGGATCATCTTGGAAATATCATTGTTCTAACATTTTGGACTTCGTGGTGTCCAGAGTGTAGTGTTGATTTAATGTTAAAGGAAAAACTTTATCAAGCAAGCGATAAGAATATCGTAAAATTCCTTACGATAAATGTTTCTGGCAGAGAACGTAGCACCATCGCTGGTCTCAAATATTTCCGTGAATATTTAACACAACCAACATTAATTGATCGAGGAGTTGAAACATACCGTACATATAATTGTCATGGCGTACCTACAACAGTAATCATCAATCCAAAAGGTGAATTGATTAAGCAAATAACAGGACAAGTAGATCTGATTGAGTTAATCGATACGATTCGTCCGTTTATCTAGACAAGTCATTTTAAAAATCGATTCATAATCCTACTAGACAATGTGTAAGATACCCATAAGTTTAATGGTAGGATGAGTAATAATAACAGAACATCTGTCACAATCGACCATGGCACAAACTCGATGTTAATCAACCATCTAACTAAAATAAACAGAATAAAAAATATTATAACTGTTAAGATGAGTTTTATAATAAGTTGCCTATTCCTCAACTTAATCACTCCTATCAATTATTTACTAAGTAGACGCAGTTAACTTGCAAAATATTCTGGAAAGCCCACTGATACAATAAGGCAATCTTTCTAAATTGAGATTTATTGACTTAATCTTAGCACTTTTATAATTTTTTACCAACCGGTCTAATTCTATAAAATCACGCAAAAAAATCAACACTAGCCGGTTAAACTTGATTAAGTAAGTCTCCTAATCCAAGTTTAAGCTAGTGTCACCTTTAATTTGACTCATTTTAGGCTTGATCTAAAAGCTTTTCATACTGCTCAGCTGTTAACAACTGCTCTAGCTCTTTTTCATCAGTCGCCTTAGCTACAATTAACCAACCATTCTCATATGGTGATTCATTAACTAATTCTGGCTGATCTTCTAGCTCTTCATTTACTTCCGTTACAACTAATGAGATTGGTGCATAGAGCTCAGATACTGTTTTAACAGACTCTACACTCCCAAATGTGTCTGTTGCAGATAGTTGATCAGCAACTTCAGGTAATTCAACAAATACAATATCCCCAAGCTCATCTTGCGCATGCTCAGTAATTCCTATTCGAAAGCTGTCGCCTTCTTGCTTAACCCACACATGTTCATCTGAATATTTTAAATTACTTGGAACACTCATGAAAATCCTCCTTTATTATTTCCAAACTTGTTCGTATTCTTCTATCTTAAATCCTAATGTAACATGATTACCATCAAATGCAAGTGGACGTTTAATCAACATGCCATCAGAGGCTAAGATTTGAATTTGCTCTTCTTCTGTCATAGCTGGCAATTTATCTTTAAGTTGCATTTCTCGATACTTAATGCCACTCGTATTAAAGAACCGTTTAATTGGCAACTCACTTATTTTAATGATCTTAGTTAATTGCTCGGCAGTTGGCGTCTTTTCCACAATATTAAGATCCCGATATTCTACATTATTTTCATCTAACCATTTCTTTGCATTACGACATGTACTGCACTTTGGATAACAATAAAACTCAAGCAACATATTCACTCCTTAGTTATCAACTAATATGTATAGTATAAGTTGGATAGCTCGTTTTTGCTAGTAAACTGCTTATTGACTAATATGTGAACAAAAATATAAATTACTCGCTAACGAATGAGCTATTTCATTGGTGTTGCATATTGTTTTAAGGATTTAGCCATATTACCAGTATCATTACTTTTAAGGAGGATATATTTATGCAACAAATGAATCAACAAGCGAATGGCTCAATGCCTCAACCACCAACAATGATAAGTAGTAAGGATTTCTTATACCTTACTGATATGATGTCATGGAATTTAAACGTCGTAAAAAAAGCTCATGCATTGGCTGAGAAATGTCAAATACCTGAAATTAAGCAAGCAATTGAACAAACTGAAAAAATGCATCAAAAACATTATAATCAGTTACTCAACTTCACTAAAAGTCAAACGAACTAACAGAACACTATATGGAGGTATTAGCAATGCAACCAAGTAAAGTCCAGAATCCTGAAACACAAATAGAAAAAACACCGAATCTGAATGATCGCGATATACTTAATGATTTACTTGCAACAGAAAAATATATGACTGACGGATACTCGACAGCATTGAACGAAGCGAGTAACCAAGCGTTATACGATAATATTTTGCAAATATTTACCGAAACACAAAACCAGCACCGACATCTTTTTAATTTAATGTTTAAACATGGTTGGTATAGCTTGGATCGTGCTGAACAACAACAAATTAACCAAGCTGTAAATCAATTTACTGATTATAAAAATCAATTCCCATTACATTAAACACATAACACTCTAAAGATTAGTTACTAGCAAATTTATACACCTAATCTTTAGGGTGTTTTTTTGACTACCTTAAACCGTAATCATTCCTATTTACAAAATGTTAATAATACGCTAAAATCATTAAAGATTCATTATTATATTGATACGTTATCTCATAATTTCATCAAATTCTTAATAAAGTAATGATACGTCAACGTACGTAGCTAATTAATCAAATTGTCAGAACATGCTATTTGGCTAGCTAATTAATAAATTCTCTCAAAAGATTGGAGTTAACTTTTATGAAAGAGTCACTTGTAACAATTAAAAACCTTTCCTATGCCTATGAGGATAAAATAGCGTTAAATGACATTAACCTTGATATTCATGAAGGTGATTTTCTAGGTCTAATCGGACCAAATGGTGGTGGGAAAACGACACTAATTAAATTACTGCTTGGATTAATTCCGATCCAGCAGGGTTCAATTCATTTATTTGGTCAAGACATCAAGCATTTTAAAGACTCCAATAATATCGGCTTTGTTTCTCAGAAATCAAATGCATTTAACCGCGGATTTCCTGCAACCGTTAGAGAAGTGGTCGCAACAGGCCTTGTCGCAAAGGTTGGGTATTTTAAATTTTTCACAAAAGCTGAGCACCAAAAGGTGATGAAGGCAATTGAAACAGTTGGTATGTCTGAATATATTGATCAAAATATTGGCGATCTATCAGGTGGGCAACAGCAACGCATTTTTATTGCACGAGCAATTGTGAGCGATCCTAAATTATTAATTTTAGATGAGCCTACAGTTGGTATTGATACAGAGCATGTTCAGAAATTTTATCAATTACTGAATCAATTAAATCAAGAAAATAATATTACACTTTTACTTGTCTCACATGATATTGGTACAGTTACAAAATATGCTAATGGTGTTGCATGTTTAAATAAAGTATTACATTTTCATGGCGGAACTGAAGAGTTTGCAAATATCTCTGATGAGGAATTGTCACATTTTTATGGTCATGATTTAAAATTAGTGACCCATCACCATTAAGGACGTGTTATCTATGTTATCGCAATTTTTTCAATATGACTTTTTACAAAATACATTTTATACTGGACTGTTAATTGGATTAATCGGTCCTCTATTAGGTTCATTTATTGTCGTTAGGCGCCTGTCACTCATTGCTGATGGCCTGTCCCATGTTACATTAGCTGGAATTGCATTCGGATTATTTGTTGAAAAGAAATTTGGTTTATTGCTTCTGACTCCCTTTTATTATGGCACTGCATTTTCAGTTATTGGTGCAGTATTAATAGAACGGCTACGTAGGGTTTACCATGCGTTTCAAGAGTTAGCAATTCCGATCATTTTATCAGCTGGCGTTGGATTAAGTGTTATTTTTATTTCACTAGCTGACGGCTTTAATAATGATTTATATAATTATTTATTCGGTTCAGTATCCGCAGTTAGTCGGAATGATTTTTATGGAATATTAATTATCGCTATCATCGTTGTCACTGTGCTCATCATCTTTTATAAGGAATTATTTATGCTTTCTTTCGATGAGGAATATGCTAGAGTTTCAGGAATTCATGCTGAACGAATTCATTTTTTATTTATTATTTTAACAGCATTAGTTATTTCAGCTTCTATTCGAATTGTTGGCGTATTACTTGTTTCGGCACTAATGACACTTCCTGTTGCTGCAAGTATACGAATAGCTAGAGGATTTAAGCAGACTATCATTTATTCAGTTATTTTCGGAGAGATTTCAGTTATCGGTGGATTAATTTCTGGTTACTACTTAGAAATTCCTCCTGGAGGAACGATTGTAATGATTTCAATTCTAATCCTATTATTAACAATTAGCGGGAAAAAGCTATGGCTTAATATGAAGAGAAAGAAGGCGATCCTATGAATATTGAGAAAGCATTAACTATATTAAAAGATGCGGGCTATAAATATACCGATAAGCGTGAGTCAATTTTGACTTTCTTTGAACAGGAAGACCGATACCGAACTGCAAAGGATTTACTCGATTATATGGAAGAACACTATGAGGGCATTAGTTTTGATACGATCTATCGAAATCTAAATCTCTTTACAGAACTAGAGATTTTAGAATCAACAGAACTAGAAGGAGAAAAGCTCTATCAATTGTCTTGTGCAGATCATCATCATCACCATTTTATTTGTCGAACTTGTGGTATGACACAAGAGATTGATCTCTGCCCAATGGAAGACATAGCTAAAGAATTACAAAACTATTTAATTGAAGACCATAAATTTGAGATTTACGGGCTTTGTCCTGTATGCCATTAATAAACCTCCTTCTTTACAGACTAAACAGATGTAAAGAAGGAGGTTTTAATTTATTTTACAATCATTACAGGACAATCTACGCGTTTGGCAACTTTGTGACTGACACTACCTAACACCATTTCTTGGAATCTATTTAAGCCACGGCTACCAATTACACATAAGTCTAAATCATTTTCATTCGTGTATTTTACAATAGTCGGACCTGGATCCCCATGTAGTACAACGATTTCATAATTTATTCCAGCCTCAGTTAACTTACGCTCAGTTATTTCTAACTTTGCTTTTCGACTCTGATCTAACTCTGTTGCATTATAGATTTTTGTCACGTCTGCTCTAGACGTTGCTGCATCTACCACGTATAAAACTGTGATTTTTGATTCAGGGTCTTGTTTAGCTATATAGATTGCCTTTTCGCAAGCGCGAATAGAATATTCCGATCCATCAGAAGCTAATAATATGTTTTTAAACATGAGACCACCCCTTACTATTTGATACTTATATTATATCAATAATTCTGAAAATTTGTATCATTTTTTAAGCCATTCGGCTGAATTATCTAGTAAAAAGTCCCCAACTGTGTACAACACTTGTTTATTATCATAGAAAACTTGATCATAATAATGATATGGAACTGGTCGCGGACCGATATATGGCGCAATTTCAAATGTAAATGATGGCTTTTTAAATTTAGTTAAAAACCAATCAGTAAATCCTCCACCACTCGGTATCCCTTCTGGCTCAATTAAACAATATTTTGTGACATCTGCGAGTTGATTGGCTAATGGACGAAATGACTCGATAAAACGATTCGGTAAATTATAACGCCAGAAAATTTCCTCACCAGATGAATGATAAGCTAAGGCACAATCAAAATCATGTTGATTCACAAAATCTACAAGTGATTTAATTTCTGGTTCACTTAAAGGATGCTCTCCTTTATAATTACTTGAACTTGGTCGTCCTGGATCTGCTTGAATTTCTTCCCAGTCAATTGGGTATTGACGATTCAAATCGACTCCCCGTGCATTTGCTTTCCAACTAGAAAAGTCCAATGAATCATCATTAAGATCAATTAATTCGTCTCGATTACTAAAATGATCTGGTCCATCCTGTACTAATGTGACACCATCAGGATTTACCATTGGAACAAACCAAAACGTCATTCGGTCTAACCATTCTTCCCTAATATGCTTCCAAGGCTCAGCCTCGCTTGTAACTAGGTGGCAAATAAAATCTACAATAAGGCGTGAAGTCATCCATTCACGAGCATGATGCGCACCATGACAAATGACCTTAACATCACCTGTGCCAACCTTTAATGCTAATAGTTTTCGCCCTTCAACTGATGTTCCGATCGTTTCAAGTTCAACTAAATTTGGAAACTGTTTTGCAAGTTGATTTAAGTCACTTACTAAATTGTCGTACCGATAAATTTGAGCAAGTTCAATTTTACTTTCCATTAAATAAATCACCCCCTAATAAGCTATGCCTATGTAAGGGGGATTTAGTACATTATTCTGATAGCGCTCGATTGGCTAACATCTGCAGTACCATATCATCCATTGGTGGATTATGCAGTCCTGCTCTAACATCACGATAAAATTGTTCAAAGCGATATGATTTCGATAGCCCTCTTCCACCTGCAATCCGCATCGCTAAATCTACTACTTCATTTGCAATATTAGTTGCTACAGTTTTTACGGCAGCTAATTCTGCGCTGAGTAGTTGACGCTCTTCTTTGGTGCGATTATCCCATTCTGTCGCGACTTGATACATAAAGCTACGTGCTTGCATTAACTTTAGTTCCATTTCACCAATCTTTTGTTGAATGTGAGGCACTTCAGAAATAGGTGTGTTTAGACTATTTGGTTTAAAGTTTTTCGCAAACTCAATGGCTTCATTCCTAGCTGCAATTGCAATCCCTAAATAACATGCAGGGATATGCAGTAGCCACCCTTTTGCTTTTCGAGGATTGGCTTGATTATTAAGCTCAACAAGTAGAGATTGATCTACTTTCACTTGATCAAAAATTAGATCATCACTACCAGTTCCTCTCATACTCATTGTATCCCACGTCTTTTTAATTGAAATACCTGGTGTATCACTTTTTATTAAAAATGAGCCTACAGCATCTTTATCCTCAACATAGGCAGAGACAATATAGTAGTCTAGTACAGCAGCCATTGTCGAAAAGGTCTTCTGGCCAGTAATGATATAATCATTTCCTTGTCTAACTGCGATTGTTTGAGGTACACCTCCTCGTGTTGGGCTGCCTGTTGCCCGTTCCGAGGCGATTCTATTTACAAGTACCTGATTTTCTACAACTTCCCGTGCTAATTTATCAAAAATCTCTGGTTGCCACGGTCGTTCTTCTGCTAGTTCCTTTATAATGCCTAGATGCCACCCAAAAGATAGTGCTGTTGCTCCATCAGCCGCAGCAAGTCTTTCTTGAACTAATAAAAATTCATAAAGTGATAACTCTTCACCGCCTATTGCTTTAGGTAGTGTAAGTGAAAAGAACTTTTCTTGTTTGAATTCAGTTACTGTTTCTTTAGGTAACTCTGCGTATTCTTCTGCTTGTTTAATCCGCTTTAGTGCTTGATTACCTAATCGTTCAGCTAAATTAATCAATTGTTGTTGACGTTCATTTCTAACATACGTTTGAAATATTGACATCCATATCCTCCTCACGATTGATCGTTACTCTGTATTTTATGGACTTTACGACAAACTTGCAATAAATCTACCTTCTCTATGCTCAGCTTAAAAACTACCCTATTAAAAATGACCCAGTGAATAAAGATAAATCCACTGGGTCATTCATACATGTTATTTAGCAACATCTTTTAAATATTGTGCATCTTTTTCTAACATCTCTTTAATCTCAACAAGGAGATGATTTAAGCGTTCTGTAGCTGAATCTACCTCTGATATACCAGCAGCTGATTGCTCAGATACACTCGCGATATTAGATATTGCATCATTAATTGCTTTCGTATCATCTAATACATCATAGAGTGCGCTATAAGTATCATCAATTTCTGTTCCCATATTATTAATGACAGAATTTAATTGTTTGATTGTATCACCTGTTGTTTTGATTTGGTTTGCACCTTCATTAACAGCTCGATACCCTTCTTCTAGTGCAGTCACTGCAGCCGAGGATTCTTCTTGAATACCTGTCGTTGTATCTGTAATGTCATTTATAGATAAACTCACTTGTTCAGCTAACTTTCGGACTTCATCTGCTACAACCGCAAAGCCTTTACCATGTTCTCCTGCACGCGCCGCTTCAATGGCAGCATTTAAAGCTAGGAGATTTGTTTGCTCAGCTACTTCTTGGATGACTGTTACTAGTTGAGTAATTTTAAGTGTCATCTCATTTAAGCCTTTAACTTTCTCTAAAGACTGCTTAATCGTACTATCAATAATGTCCATTTTCTCGACAGACTGATCCATCAAGTTTTCACCTTGATTTGTCATATTAAGCATTTGCTGAGATTCACTCTTAATCGATTCACCTTTGATTGCAACCTCTTTAATCGTATCAGTAAACTGGAACAATATTTCAGTTAATGTTGCAGCTGATTGCGCTTGAGTTTCTGATCCACTTGAAATTTCTCGAACTGTATGTGATATATTATGGCTATCAGTTGTTAGTCTTTCCATATTGTTGATTAATGTCGAGATTTGATTACGAACATGTTGTGTCACTTGTGTAATTAAATCTTGTGATTTAATGATACGCTCATGCGCGAGTTCAATCTTATTATTAATTTCTCTTAAATCTTTAGCCTTAATCTTACCTTCAGGCAACTCTACCAATTCATCATTACCTAAAGCCTCAAGACGCGCTTCAATTAAACGCTCATCTTTATTTCTTACTTTAATAGAGATAAAGACAAGCACGAAACTAGCTACTACTGCCGCTGCAATTACGATTAAACTATCAATTCCAATTGAAGTTAACACGTTTAATGAGAATAAACTATAAACCAGTGCTAAGATATGTAATGCACTAATAATAACTGCTAATAAAACGAGATTCTTTTTATTTTTCATCTTACTCATTCTCCTTAATTATGTAGTATAAGCGATTAAATACTCTATAACCTAAGTAGCTAGCGATGAATCTATAGACAATCTCATTTAAAATATTTTTTCGATCGCTTGTTTAATGCGTTCTTGATCAAATGGTTTAACAATAAAATCCTTAGCCCCTGCTTGGATTGCTTCTAATACCATTTGTTGCTGTCCCATCGCAGAACACATCACAATTGTTGCATTTGGGTCAAAGCTTTTAATACCTTTAACCGCTTCAACACCGTTCATTTCAGGCATTGTGATATCCATCGTTACTAAGTCAGGCATTAATTCTTTATATAAATCTATTGCGACTTGCCCGTTTTCCGCCTCACCAACGATTTCGTGTCCAAGTGATTCAAAAATATTTCTTAATTGCATACGCATAAACGCTGCATCATCTGTAATTAAAATTCGAGCCATTTTCTATCTCTCCCTATTTCCATGTCTATTCTTCAGTTGCTATTTCTTCATTATTATTTGACTCTTCTACTTGCTCTGTCGATTCTTCTTGTGGTTGTTGCTCTTCTTCAATTTCATCTTCTACAACTTGTTTAACTTCCGTCATTTCTTCATAGTTTAAAACATGTGATAAATCAACAAGTAACAACAAGCGATCATCAAGATTCGCCACACCACTTAGGAAATTAACATCAATTCCCTTCACACTTGTTGGTGTTGGTTCAATAACAGAATCATCAATATCGATCACATCAGAAGCAGCGTCTACAACAAAGCCGACTGCAATCTCATTAATAAGCGAAACGAGCATTCTTGATTGATCTGTCTCCTCAGATTCTGGTAAGCCCATCCGTTTTTTTAAGTCAATAACAGGAATAACATCACCACGTAGTTTAGTGATCCCTTCAATAAAGTCAGATACCTTTGGCAACGAAACAACTTTTTGCAATCTTTCAATTGAGACAATTTGTTCAATACTTGTGCCGTATTCTTGACCATTCAGTTGAAAAACAATATATTTTTCAGTACTCATATTGATAACTCCTTTACCTATCTTTAATAGCTCAATTATAGCATGTTTACCCATCTATTACCTAGATTATAAATTAAATCTAATAAACTTCAATGATTAAAAAGACTACTTATTATAGCGTTATAATCTACTGATTAAGTAACAAATGTACTGCTAACTGTTGATTATTCTCATAGGTGATTTCTACTAAAAGTGCACGCTTAAAGCCTGACAGTTGAGCATCTCCCTTTAAGACTGTCGGATGTGTGATGTCTGTTCTTATTTCTTGATTTGCTAAATGTGTAGATAAACTACCCGCTATCATGTTCCCTAATTCACCAGCAAAAGATTCGAGCATCTCACCAGAAACCGGCATCCCAAACATTTTTTCACCAATTAGACTAACAAAAGTTGGATCAGCCTTTAATACTAATTCACCTTTTAGACCACCTGTAAAACCAATCATCACTCCGAAATTAACACTAAGTGGTGGATTGATCAATTGTGGTGATCCGACCGCTGGTTCAAGTGGGATTATATTCTTCACGGCAAATATTGTACCGTTATAAACCTCTTTAACTAATTCATTAATACTTTTACTCTGTACTGTCATACCCATCATCCTTATCTATTAAAAAACTGTGTTATAGAACCTTTACACTACACCCTTCTTTACTATTTTCGGTTAACCGACATAAATTATCAAGCTATTTTACTATAAAAAAAGAAAATGGTCGAAACCGCGACCATTTTCCTATGCATTTTTATTTATTTAAATGTTGCTTTAATTTCTGCAATCATTTGTGTTACAGATTCAATTCCACCACTTGATAAGTACCAATAATCAGGTGTTAAGTAGGTGACTTGTTCCTCTTGAACTGCAGTTGTTTGATTCATCAATTCATTATCAAGTGTTGAAGCAGCATCATATTCCCCACCCGTAACAGCATTACGGTCTAAGACGAATAAGTAATCTGGATTAACATCTGCTACAAATTCAAAGCTAATATTTTGGCCGTGTGTGGCAGCTTCGACGTCAGTTACTGCAGGTGTTACATTAAATTCGTCATGAATAACACCAAAACGTGATCCCGGTCCATATGCGCTTAATGATCCATCACTCGTTAAGAGAATCAATCCCGTTTTATCAGTCGGTACAGTATCAACAAGATCAGCGATATCTGATTCAATTTGAGCAATTGCTTCTGTTGCTACTTCTTCTTTATCAAAAATCTCAGCTAATATTGAAACATTAGTTTTAAATGAACCAAGATAATCTGCTGTGTCAATTCCTAAAAAGATTGTCGGTGCAAGCTCTGATAAATCGTCATACGATTCTTGCGTTCTACCTGAAATAATAATTAAGTCTGGATTTAAATTTGCTAACAGTTCAAAATCCGGTTCAAATAATGTTCCCGCATTTTCATATTGATCTGCTTCATATTGACTTAAATAACTTGGCACACTAGCTTTCGGTAATGCAGCAACCTCAACACCAAAATAGTTCAAGATATCTAATGATGCAAAGTCAAAAACAACGACTGTTTCTGGATTTTTCGGTACAACAGTTGTTCCTAAATTATGAACAACTTCTACAGTCGCAGCTGCTTCTTTTGATGTATTGTCAGCTTCCCTTTTAGATGTATCCCCACAAGCGACAATAAAACTCGCAAAAATTAACATAAATATGAATAATGATAGTTTCTTCATTCTCTTTCTCTCCCCTAAAAAAAGTTAATTGGAATTTAGCATATGTTTCTTAAACTAATTAAAATATAGGCAAATACGACATTGATCGATATCATGAATCTGAATATCCATATCGTATACTTCTTTTAAAACACCATTATTAATAATTTCTTCTGTCTTACCCTTTTTTACAATTTTCCCATCTTTCAGCGCTACAATATAATCTGAATATACGGAGGCAAAATTCACATCATGTAAGACGATAATGACCGTTTTACCTAGTTCATCGACTAGTCTACGAAGCACCTTCATAATTTGAACAGAATGCTTCATATCTAAGTTATTCAATGGTTCATCGAGTAAAATATAATCAGTATCCTGAGCGATGACCATTGCGATATATGCACGCTGTTTTTGACCACCACTTAACTGATCTAAAAATTTATCCTCCATCTCTTCTAATTCCATATATTTAATCGCACTATCAATCATTTTCTTATCAAGCTCAGTCAAGCGACCTTGTGAATAAGGAAATCGACCAAAGCTTACGAGCTGTCTAACTGTTAGGCGAACATTGATATGATTGGATTGTTTTAATATTGAAAGCTTCTTAGCTAGCTCTTTATTATTCGCTGTCGAAACCTCTTGATCATCTATCAATACTTCCCCATGGTCCTTAGCAATTAATCGACTGACAATCGATAAAAGCGTACTCTTACCTGCACCATTCGGCCCAATAAAGGAGGTAATTTTCCCTTTAGGTATTGTCATTGACACATGATCAATAACGACTGAATCACCATACGTCTTGACAACCTCTTTGATCTTTACCATGCTCGATTCTCCTTTAAAATAAGATATAAGAAGTAGGAACCACCCATTAAATTAATAATCACACTTAACGTTGTTGAAAATGAGAATATCCGATCAACAACTAATTGTCCCCCTACTAAAGCGATCACACTAATGATGATCGTTGCTGTTAATAAAATTGAATGACGATAAGTTTTAAACATTTCATATGTGACGTTAACGACTAATATACCTAAAAAGGTAATTGGTCCAACAAGTGCTGTGGCAATTGAAATAAGGATTGCGACGATTATCATTAATCGTTGAACAATTTTGTCATATTCAACACCTAAATTAATCGCATGCTCTTTACCTAATGACAATACATCTAAATATTTAAAGAATCTGAATAAATATATAAATGTTAGCAGTAATATACCTAGTGCTAAATACAACAAGTCAGTTTGAACGTTGTTAAAGCTAGCAAACATTCGATTTTGAATCATCATAAATTCATTTGGATCAATTAACACTTGCATAAATGTCGTAAAGCTTTGGAAAAACGTTCCGAAGATTAGACCGATTAATAATATGAGATATACATTATGATTACGTTTAAATAAAATCTTAAATAATACAAGCGCAAAGACAATCATTAATGCAATTGAGATGATAAAATTGATCTTCTGATTAACGATCGTAATGCTTGTAGAACCATAAAAGAAAATAATAAAGGTTTGCAACAACTGATATAACGAATCCAAGCCTATTAAACTTGGCGTTAGGAGTCGATTGTTTGTAATCGTTTGAAAAATGACTGTTGCCACCGCAATGACAGCACCAGTTGTCACAATCGCAAGCATTCGAGTTGCGCGACGCGTTAAGATATAACCGACATTTCCTTCTAATCCTAAAAATAAATAGAATCCAATCAGTCCAAGCATGATACCGATTAATAACATCAGTTTGTTTCGATTAGTCATATGCATTTCTCCTCATGATGAGATATAGGAAGATAAAGCTCCCAAGTACCCCGACAACAACGCCAATTGCTATTTCATAAGGGAAAATAATCACTCTACCCAATATGTCACTAAACAATAAGAAAATAGCTCCTAGTAAAGCAGTATAAGGTAAATTAGTTTTCAAATGATCGCCACGATAAATCGAAACAATATTCGGTACGATTAAACCGAGGAATGGGATTGTTCCAACCGTTAAAATCACAATTGCCGAAATTAAAGCAACAATCGTTAACCCACAATTGACTACGAATCGATAATTTAGACCGAGGTTTTTCGCAAAATCCTCACCTAAACCGGCAATCGTAAATCGGTTAGCAAAAAAGTACGCAATGATCACTAATGGGATACTTAAATAAAGTAATTCGTATCTTCCTTGCATCATTAATGCAAAGTTACCTTGTAGCCAGGCAGATATATTTTGTATTAAATCATGCTGGTAAGCAAAAAATGTTGTAATTGAACTAATAATACTTCCAAACATTAAGCCAACTAAAGGAATAAATACTGGGTCTTTGAATTTAATTTTATCGAGGATTTTCATGAAAATAAAAGTCCCAGCTAATGAGAATACAAATGCAACAATTACACGTTGCATCGGTGTTGCATTGCTAAACATTAACATTGCAACTAAAATCCCAAAACGAGCTGAGTCCATAGTCCCTGCAGTTGTAGGTGAAACAAATTTATTTCGACTAAGCTGCTGCATGATTAATCCTGAGATACTTAAGCCTACTCCGGCAATGATGATGCTGATTAATCTTGGTAGACGACTGATCATAATAATTTGCATTTGTTGGTCCGTTAGCTGAAAGATATCAGTGATTTTTAAAGGTACCACTCCAATAAAGATTGATAGACCTGATAAGACTATCAAAATTGGAATTAAATATTTATATTTCATAAAAAAACCTCATTATATAATATTATGATAATGAGAGTCATTATCAATTAGATGTATTAATTTTATCATGTATATAGAAACTGTCAATAGAGCAGAACGAGTTTTTATATTTTTTACACTTTTCAGTTAATTTACCCAACTAAATAAAAAAATCCGAACGAATTTATTGATATCCTTTACCTAAAGTAGATTTTTAACTACATAAATGACTTTAAGTATACGGATCATTTCACATTTCGTTCGGATTTTCATCATGTTATCGTTTTATAGCTCAATGAATATACTTCGATTGAAGAAGTAAAGATATGTTTGGTTAATCTCAACTTTCAATATTGTTTCTATCGCTTGTTTATAAAGTTTAATTTGTGTTTGGTAGCGATCTTTCAAACGATTCACTTCAGCTTGATCAACTACTGGGTTGACATAGTCTGTTTTATAATCGATAATCACCCAACCATCATCAGTCTCAACAAGCAAGTCGATAATACCTTGTAAAAAGATATCTTCTTGCTCACCTTGCCAATCCGGGTAAACCTCATTAGACGGGATCATCACACTAAATGGTACTTCTCGTTCAATTTGTCGAGCTTTTTTAATGACTTGATAGGCATCACTATGGAAAAATTGTTCAATGCCTCTTAAATCAATCACTTCACTTTGTTCATGAGTTAAAATTTCTTTCAAAACAAGTTGTTGAATAAATTGCTTCAATTTTGATTGATCCCAATCTTCTTCAAAGCTAATATGCTGCATAACTGTATGCATTGCTGTACCAATTTCAGCACGACTCAGTCTTTTTTCTTTTAACATGAATGTTGGTCGAGCCGTTATTTGTGGTTGGAATGGGCGAATGAGATCTGTTGCAGCATTGTCGTCTATCTTTTCTTGTTGTCGCTTGATCTCAGTTACTGACTGCTTAGCACGATGCTCAGTCGCTTGGACGTACTGATAATTAAATGATAAACGATTCTCAACGTGCTTAGTCAATTCAGGATCAAGATCAGTAATGAGTTCACCTTGATCGATCTTATCCCTTAAGTCAATGAGGTCGATTTGTTTATCTTCGCTTACCGTTTGATAATCTCGGGCATGCTCTAGACTAATTTTCCATGCTGAAGGGTCATTAAATACTTCATCACAGATTTGAACAGCTTGCTCATCACCTCTTAATAATTCGGCTTGATGATGGCGGATTACGCTTGCACCAACCCAATCCATATAACTCGACATTTGCAGTCGTGTTGCGCTAGGTAACGTCCAATCTGGTTGTTCAACAGTCTCTAACCAGAGGTTTTGCTTCTTCTCAAATGAATTGACTGTCCCAACCATGACAAGCTTTTCTTTTGCTCGTGTCAGCGCAACATAGAGGACACGCATTTCTTCAGCCCATAGCTCCCGTTTCATATACTGTCGAATCGCATAATACAGTAATGTAGGATACATGATTCGCTTCTCTGGATCGATGTAACGACTACCGAAGCCAAAATCTTTATGCAAAAGATATCGTTGACGTAAGTCTTGCTGATTAAACACTTTATCCATTGCGCCTAAAATGACGATCGGATATTCTAGACCTTTACTTTTATGAATTGTGGTAATTCTAACAACATCTTCCTGCTCTCCAAGTGCTCTAGCTGCACCAAGATCTTCTCCTCGCTCTTCCATCCGCTCAATCATCCGTAAAAAACGAAACAGTCCACGGAATGTCGTTTGCTCATAGCCACGAGCACGATCATATAACGCTCGCAAATTCGCTTGACGCTGACGTCCACCAGGCATACCTGCAACAAAATCATAGTAGCCCGTTTCACGATAAATTTGCCAAACAAGCTCAGATAAACTACCACGTCTTGCTAGCTGACGCCAGTTTGTCAATCGGTCAACAAATTGCGTTAATTTCGCCTTTAGCTGGCGATCTTGAATCTCTGGTAAAAATTCTTGTAACGCCTCATAATAACTCACTCTTTGGTTAGTTAATCTAATTTGAGTTAGTTCTTCTTCATTAATACCGACAATTGGTGACTTTAAAACACTCGCTAATGGAATATCTTGCTTAGCGTTGTCAATAATTTTTAGAACATTTAACATCACTTGAATTTCAATTGCTTCTAAGTATCCTGTTGTTAATTCTGCATAGACTGGTATGCCCTGCTTTTTTAACTCCTCCATTATCGTTGGAGCCCACGTCATTGATCGTAATAAAATGACGATATCACGATATTGAGCAGGTCGACTCATCCCCGTATCCTTATCAAATACAAGTCTTGGTTCTGATCCATCAATTCCGATCCATTGCTTAATCCGTTTTGCATATGCACGTGCTTCAATTTCCGCTTTAGCTAAATCAACGAAAGTCTCATCACCAGTTTCAGAATCAGAGGTGTCTTGTGCTTCACGATCAATAATGACAAGCTCTGCTTCAACATCTTCTTGCGACGCTTCGTCATAACTTAAGTTTCCATAGATTAATTCTGCGTCTAGATCATAATTGATCTCACCAACTTCTTCATCTAGCACCTGTCTAAAAATATAGTTCGTTGCCTCAAGTACTTGCTTCCTACTTCGGAAGTTCTTAGCTAAATCTATTCGTGCTCCTGATGAGCCAGGTTGTGAAAATTGCTTGTATTTTTCAATAAATAGTGACGGTTCTGCATGTCGGAAACGATAAATACTTTGTTTCACATCTCCAACCATAAATAAGTTTCCGGGTTCATCTCTTGATACGAGTTGAATAATCGTTTCTTGAACCATGTTTGTATCTTGGTATTCGTCAACTAAAACCTCTTCATACTTATTGCGTAATTCAATCGCAACACTAGATGGCTTTATTTCATCATGACGACTTTCTGGATCGCGCAAAATCTGTAACGCATAATGCTCTAAATCAGAAAAATCGACTAAACCTTGGTCTTTTTTAAGTTCACGATAGCGACTACCAAAATCTTTTACTAAAATCACAAGCTGTTTGACAGTTGGATATAGTGTTCTGAGATCTTTTAAATGAGCCGATAAGTCACGTGTGAACAATTGCTTAGCTAATTCTGTTAATCGTTTTTTACTACGATCGCGTAGTACCTTAACGCGCTCTCGTTTATCTGGATCACATTCAACCTTCTTACGTGATAGTGCCTTAAATGAAAGCTGTTGAAACCCTTGTTGTGCTTGATCCCAGCCAAACTCTAGCTTCGCTTTTAGTTCTTGAATTAATAGAATATCTAAATCAATTGCCTCAGCATAATGATACGGCCCGTCACTTTTACGGGTTAGATTAAGTGCTTGTTCTAAATCTTCAAGTGATTGCTCAAGTTGATCACGTACATCTTGTTTTAATACAAGCAACCAATTTAGCTCAGATTCATCAATGTTATCAGGTATATTGTATTGATTTGCGATCTGGTCCAACCAGTAATCAGGCGAAGGATTCTGCATCGCAAATTCATATAATTTTAAAATTAGTAGCTCAACCTCTTGATCACTTCTATCACTCGAAAAGCGATCAATTAATTCAAAGAAAGCTTCTTGCTGATCAAATGGTTTCCCATACCAATCTTCAAATAAATCATCTATGACTTCTTGACGAAGTAAATCAGCCTCAATCTCATCGGCAATTCGAAAACCAGGATCAATATCAATTAAATAGCTATAACGCTTGACGAGATCTAAACAAAATGAGTGCAATGTTGAAATTGAAGCCTGTTGGATTAACGTTAATTGTTGTTTTAAATGGGCTGATTCCGGATTTTCCTCTAGTGCCTGTTCAAGAGCTGAGGAGACTCGATTACGCATTTCCTGTGCTGCGGCATTTGTAAATGTCGCCACTAACAACTGATCAATATGAACTGGATCATTTTCATTAAGAATCTTTTGGATAATCCTTTCAACAAGAACAGCCGTTTTTCCCGATCCAGCAGCGGCAGCGACTAAAACATCATGTCCAGACGTATAAATGGCATCATTTTGTTCTTTTGTCCACTTTACCATTTTAAATCTCCCCTCTCTTCATTTTCTCGACAATTTGATCATCTTTAAGAATTGGTAGCTTGCGATACTGGTGATTCGGTAAGCTAGGATCAAACTGACAGACTGATCGGAACGGACAGAATCGGCAAGCTGTTTGATCGGCTTGCTGGTATGGATTCAATTTAACCTCACCATTTGTAATGGCAACACCTGCTGCTGCGATCTTCTGCCTCACATGCTCTTGCAGCAAATCAAATGTTTCTTCACTTGCTATTTGTGAACCACTTCTAAATGTTCCATCCTTTTTTAATCCTGCAGGAATAATTGGACTAATACCTGTTTCTAAATCGGTATCCATCATTTGAATAATCGGTTCCTTATCGATCAGTAAGCCTTGCATCTTATATTTTTTAAATAATTTTTCTTCAATTGCAGATGCACTTAATGCCTCTTGCTCACTTAACATAGGATCATGAATATGGAAGTAGAGCATCCCTGCCGGTGAAGCCTTAACACCAAGCCAGCGTTCAGAGTTAGTTAAAATGACATCTAAATAAGCAAGCATTTGTAGTGCTAGTCCATAATAAACTTCTACTAAGTTTAAGCCTGTTGCACTAGATTTATAATCAATAATTCTTAAATACAACTGATCCTCTAGCTTTGCTTGATCAACTCGATCTATTCGTCCGCGTAATATCAATTCAACACCATTTGGTAATGTCATTCTAATCGGATCTAGTGATTGATTGCCAAGTCCAAATCCAATCTCCATTCCTATCGGTGTGAATTCACTCTTTCTTGCTTGTTCACTCAACACAAACGTTGCCCGCGCAACAATTTGCTCAAGCTTTTTTTGCATATATTGATAGCGATTTGAACTGTGTAAAATCTGATGCTGTAAAATCGGGGCTAGCTTTTCTAGCGCACGTTTAGCATACATATTTGCTTGCTCACGATTTAAATCACGTAAAGTCAAGCCATCCTTTTGGACCCACTCCGTAATAATTTTCAGCGCTTCATGGAATAGTTGTCCCATATCTGGCGCATCGAGTTTGTAAGTCGGGCGATCTGCTAGCTTTAAAGTATACTGAGCAAAGTGCTGATAAGAGCAACGATGGTACATCTCCATCCGCGATACACTAGCTTGAATCTTATTTTCGTAGACTTTTTCGGCTGTTTCTTGCTTCAAATCGACTGGTTGATTTTGATAAAATAAACTTGCTAAGATCATCTCAATCATCGGGTCTTCATCTTTACGTGTAATAAACCAGTTCAATGCACTCCACCAGACTGAATCAATCGGATAAGCCCGTTGATATTTAGCCAATTGAGATGTTAAGGCTGATAAAGTTTTCTTCGGTGTTGTCACAAACCGATCAGCATCAATCATCTCTTCTGGATCTTGTAATAAGATAGGCTTTGGTAACTGCGGGAATAAATTGGTTATCCGCTTAATTAATGAGGATGGCATTTTGGCCTTTCCTTCTGTATCACTTAATGGATAACTGATCCATAATTTATCTTGAGCTAATGTAAGTGATAAATAAATGTAAAACCAATCATCAATTAGCTGTTGTGTCTCGTTATCAGCTAAAACAATTCCAGTTGACTTTAAGCGATCTCGTTCTTCTTCAGACAAAATCGTATCAACTTGTGGTTTTGCTGGCCATGTCCCTTCATTTACCCCGAGTAGTAAAGCTACCTTCGTTCTCATAATTCTTGAGTGATCAATCGAGCCAACAACTATATGATCAAGTGTTGGTGGGACATGGCTATATGTTAACGTATCAAGCCCCGCCTCTAACGTTTGGAAAAACAACTCACTTGATAACTGCTCATCTCCGATCATTTCAACCATTTCATCTAAAAGATTAATAAACGCTTGCCAAACTTGTTCTTGCTCACGCGCTTGTTCGATTTGACCTGATGCGTCTAACTCACTTTGCCAATTTTCCAATACGTGATGCACACCTAACTGTTCAATCCACTCATATAGCACTGTCGCTTTTTCCCTGACAGTTGCTGCTGCTTTAAAAGCTTGGTCAAACTTAGCCATCACACGAATGACTTGATCACGGTAAGCATTAATTTTTTCTTGCATTAATCGTTCATGGTCTGTTTGAGCAGCCTGATCAAACCCTCTAAAGCGCTGAAAGACCCATGGCTGATCACTAAACCATTGATTCCGGCCACGAATACCATACTCAAGTACATAGTTTTCTAGCGTATCAATCGCCTCTTGATCTAATGGATATTCTTCTTGCGTTGAGGGAATTAAGCCTGTTTTCAACATGCGAAACACAGCATCATAACGCCAATTTGTTAAAATGACATCTAATCCCGAACGAATCAATTCAATGAGTGGATGATAGATCATTGCTTTCTTTTCATCAACGAAAACTGGAAGATCATAATCAGCAAAAATTGTTTTAATTAAATCCTGATATAGTTCACTATCACGGACTAAAATTGCAATATCTTTATATCGATACCCTTCATCACGAACCAGTCGCAATATTTCCTGCGCTGCACCTTCCACCTCTGCCCTTGGATGAACAGCATAAGCAAGTTGAATCGGCGCTTTCCCTTTATATTGCGGGAAAGGACGCTTATCAAAATAACGTTCTAAATGAAGTAAATGTGGTGCTACTTTAGTCTTTGCTACTACACTTTCAACTTGTACAAGTTGATTACGCTCATGGGCAAGTGCCTCGATCACCGCATATGTTTCCTTTGTTTGACTAAAGATATCAAAAGGAATCTCTTGATCGAGTTCATCCGGATTAAGCGTTAAAGTAAACGTCATTTTTTTGGTGTGATCCATTAACTTTCCAATCACTAGCTGTTCTTGTGGTGTAAAACGGTGAAAGCCATCAACATAGACTATGGCATCTTTTAAATAAGTAGATTGCGGAATTTTCTCTGCCAGTAAAGCTAATTGATCTTCACCATCTATGTATTGATTAGCCAGCGTCTCTGTTAACGATAAATAAAGATAATGTAAATCAGCTAATTTATCCTGAAGTGCACTCGAACGCTCTGTCTGCTCATTTGAATCCAGCTGCGCAGCCAACATTTCTGGTGTAATCCGATACCGCTTAAATTCAGTAATCATAACCTCTAATTGCTCAATAAAGCCTTTTTTCTCAATCGACTTTTGGAAGATTCTCCAGTCTGTTTGTTTCTGCTCAATTATTTTTCGCAGCATCATTTGGATCCCAGTTGAACTAATGAATGCTTTCGTCACGCCACCACATTCTTGTAAAACTCGAAAAGCAAGACGAGAAAAGCTCAGGACTTGAGCTCGAATGCTCCCTTTTACATCTTGATCAGATAATAACTGATACTCTTGCTGAAAAGTCATTTGTTCTGGAACTAGATATATAATTGGTCGCCCATAGGGACGTTCACGTAATTCAGCCCGAATTTGCTCAAGGCAGTAATCACTTTTTGATACCGTTGCAGGTCCAACTAATAGATGAATAGACAATCGCCTTTCTCCTCTCAATGTTAATTATTCCTATTTTTATATCGATCATTTGTTCTACTTTCTATTTTAACATACTAGCACAACTTGTGAAAATGAAAAAAAGCTCCACTAATTTTAGTGAAACTTTTTTATCATTATTCGCCTCTGTCTTGTTGTCTCTGCTCTACTTCTTCATCATTTTTTTGCATCCTGCGCTCAATTTGCTTGCCTAAGAGCCAAAACAACATGATACCAACACCGACTAAAATCGTTCGAACTGGATGTTCAGCAAATGAAGTTAAACTATCTCCAACATAAGCAATTGAAAAAATCATCACTGCTTTTCCAAGTAAAATCGCTAGCACAAACTGAAAGAAGCTTACACCAGACAAAGCAGCGACTAAATTTATCACAGAGGACGGCGAAAATGGGAAGCATAACAAAATAAATAACGGACCAAAACCACGCCTCTCTAACCACCCTGTCACTCGCCTAACCTGACGATGACTATGTATCCAAGCCAATAATTTAATATGGCGAAAACGGCGAATCACTAAAAATACGACAATGGCACCAAAAGTAGCACCTAGCCATGAATAAAGAAAACCTTCTAGCAAACCGTATGCAGCTGCATTTGTCACAACGATTGCCATTAAAGGTAAGAAGGGTAAAAGCGCTTCAATAAACGGTAATAATATTCCCGGTAACGGACCTAATGCTTCATAAAAAACTAACAGCCTCTCTATTAACGCATCATATTGATTCGTTTCAAGGAGCTCACGCACTTGGTCAATGGATATGGAATTGTCGATAGTTAAGATCAAGACGATCACTCCTTAATTGATTAATGTCATGGTTAAAGTTACTATTCCCTAAATAAAAGGAAACATAACGTTTTTCAGACTCAAAATTCCAATCTTCAACTTATTCTTAATCGTTAATTTTTTGCCAAACTAATTTCCGCTCAGGATGTCTAACATTTGATAAATATAGCTTATCAGCTTCAATCTTAGCAGTTCGGGTTTGGTCTGAACCAATGTATGCATGAACTAAACTAAGCTCAACACGTGTTGTTAATGTGCTATTTTCTTCATCAAGTTTATACCGTCCCGAATAAGCATGATAACCGAATTTAGCCATTTCGACCTCAGTGTCTGTATTCAACCGTTCGAGGAAGTCGCGAGATTGTAACGATTCACGATTTGTTGCCATAATCTGAACAGCCATACGTTGGTCACGGGTAAACATGATCACACCTTCAGCCTCTTTCCCTAGTGGATAGATAATTTCGCCAGATTTATCTTCAGACTGAAAACTTACTAAACGCCATGATGTTCCTGCAATTTGCTCTGCGATAGTCAATTGATCTGTCTCCTTTTTAGTTGAAATTTATTAACCAGATTCTCACTATAATTATACTACAGCTTTATGAAAGATATCTTAAATAATCCTCATATTTCTCCCAGAAGCTTCTTTTACAAAGACGAGATCTACAAGTAAAAAGTTACTTAAATGAATGAATTTCATAATGACTTAATTGGCTATAAAACACGAACAATTGGGTTACAGGTGACGCGGTGATTTCCACTCTAGGCGGACGCTTTCCGCGGGATCGGCCTCAGCTAATTGATAAAAGCTTTTCAAGCTTTTATCACTGGATCTTCGGACACGATTGTTCCCGCTGGAGTCGCCGCCTGCCGTTCCAATCACTTGATTAGGCTCCTTTATTTACTAATTATATTGTATTTTCATTTGTAATTGTTCGTGTTCTTAACTAGATTTTTGTATTATGAAATTGACTCAAATCTAAAATTAATGCAAATCATACTTTTATTTTTTCAACATTTCGGATATAATAAGAACACATGTTCTATTTTAATTGTGAGGAGGGTAATCATGCGCTATTTAACAGAGGATGAATACAATTTAGCCTCTCGCTTTCTCTTCTTATCAATGGCCATCACCGTCATTCAACGAGACATAGCTGTCATCGAAAAAGGCACCGCTCTAAAAATAAAGGAGCCTTATCTTGTTTTACTAAAGAAGATGGAAAATGAAGCCATGCTCGAACGCCAACAATTACGCAAATATATGTATGATCAAAAATTAAAGGTCGTCCCCTTAGAAAGAAACGACACATTCACTGCCTATTTATTTTTTTGTCACAACCGAGAAGAACAGCGCTCTTATTTCAATCCAGCCATTAGAAAAAAGGTTGAGCATATTTTAGAGGAATTAATGTTAAAAAGCTATGAGAACGAAAGCATATCTTCTTAGATAAGAAAAGATCCCTACAATAAAGTTCGATATTTATTGTGGGATCTTATTTTAATTAATCTAGATTTAATTCTTCATCAAAAAGCGCTTTCAAAAGTGTCTCTAACGCTTTCTTTTTCTGGAGTGGTTGGATTTGTTGATCAATCATAAAGCGAAATTGAGCAGTGCGATAGAGTTGGTTGGTCATTATCATTTCGGAGACCGGTATCTCTAGCTTATGACCATTTCTAAAATGAACAATTGCCCCGCCGTATTTAGCTTTTGAAACCGTCGTACTATGAGTGTGCGAAAACCATGAGCAGTTAGGATTAGAAGGTGAATGTGTCGGAAAATAATAAAGATTTTTTGTTATGCTAATTACAACCGGGGGTTTATTATTGAAGCCGCAAACTACTTTTGCTGCATCTGCTCTTGCTAATAGCTCCTCTCCATTTTGCTTATGCGCCTTTTCAATAATCTTCGTAGGAGGTTCTGCCACATAGATTGGTTTAGACGCACCCTCCTCATAAACAATGCTTCCCCACAAACCATCGATCTCCGTTGCGATTAAAGCCATTGTTGCTTGAGATAGTTCATAGGATGTCCTTTCTTTTAGATTCATACTCAACATCCTTTCTCAATAATTGGTTTTTTAAAGAATTATTGTAAAAACATTCTTTGACTAAATTATACACATTAATCCAACTAAATTCCTCTTTTTTCTTAAAAATTCATCAAATTTTCATAATTTATCATACTTATTGCTTATAAATAAACAAAATAGCAGGATTTAATACGAAATTGTCGAATATATAAGATTTGCCACTTTTTTTAAATGTATTGTGAAGAAAAAAACCGCCTAGTTTTGAACTAAACGGCTTTTTGAATTGAGATTTAATAGACTAAATCTATAAATTCTTCTTTTGTAATTTTACCTAGATAATGTGGAACATCTACGTCTGCTAATGCTTCTTCAAGTGCTTGACGGCGATATTGAACCCCAATTAATTTTTCCTCAATCACCTTAACATCACCGACACCGAAGAAGTCACCATAAATCTTACAGTCCTTAATCGTTCCTTTAGATACGTCCATGCGCACGTCTACAAGACCAGCAGGGAATTTGTGTGACTTTTGAATATCAAATGTAGGAGATTTTCCGTAGTTCCACTCCCACTTTTGATAACGTTCTTCAGAAATTTTGTGGATATTATTCCAATCTTCTTCTGTTAATTCATAACGTGGGACATCTTTCACGTCATCAACGTTAAAGAGGAATTTCAACAAGTGCTCTTTAAACTGGTCCATTGTCATTTTTTCATCAAGGAATTCAACAATGTTCGCAACACGACTTCTAATTGACTTGATTCCTTTTGACTTAATCTTTTCAGCATTAACATTTAGTGCTGATACAACGTGCTCAATTTCCGAATCAAGCATTAAGGTTCCATGGCTAAACATCCGCCCACGTGTTGTAAATTGTGCGTTACCTGAAATTTTCCGCCCACCAGCAACTAAGTCGTTACGACCTTCTAATGCTGCCGGTACGTTCAGCGCATTAAGGGCTTTGACAACAGGCTCAGTAAATTTTGCAAAGTTATGGAAACTATTACCATCATCTTTTGTAATAAAGCTAAAGTTCAGGTTTCCTTCATCATGATAGACGGCACCGCCACCAGATAGTCGACGAACAACTTTAATATTGTTCTCTTCAACGTATTTCGTGTTTATTTCTTCAATTGTATTTTGATTACGTCCAATAATAATTGACGGTTGATTTACATAAAACAATAAGTATGTATCTTCTTCACCAAAATTGTTTAGTACATACTCTTCAATCGCAAGGTTTATATATGGATCCGTAATGCCTTGGTTATCTATAAACTTCATCTAAATCCTCCTTACAGTAGTTACTATTTCTATTTTATTTAAACATTTTTTTGAAAGCAACTAAACTGCCTAAGTTTCGGGCCACTGGTAACCTGATTTGGCCAATCGAACTGTTCCAGAATAATATTTTTTTGCTTCGGAAGCGAGTTGGCTCCGATCCCAGAAATGAGGTTGATGACTAAGCAGCAACGTTTTCACCTGAGCTTTTTCAGCAATTAGCGCGCCTTCCTTACTATTCATATGGCCTGGTTTTGAACCATCCTGTTCTTCATAAAAGTTACAATCCGTAATGAGTAGGTCGGCATGATTGCTAAACGGAATAAATTGATCTTGATAGCTCGAGTCTGCTGTATAGACAACTGTTTTCGCTCCGTCCGTCACTCGCATTGCATAGCAAGGAACTGGATGAATCGTTTTAAGAAATGTAATCGTAAATGGCCCTAAATTTAATGATTCGTTCGGTTGGTAAGCTATCCCTGTCGTATGACTACTCGTCAGTTCGGCAAATGCTGATTGATTTTCAGCATGCCCATATATGTTTAAGTTGCGCGCTTCATTACGAATTTGATTTTGGACTTTGATTAGATGTTGCAAAACTCCAACATCGGCAATGTGATCTGAGTGATAATGTGACAAAACAACCGCATCAAGATCATATGGGTCAATGTATTTTGGAAGTTGTGCCAAGGCCCCACTCCCACAATCGATTAATAAACGAAAATCGTCTTTTTCAAATAGGTAACTTGAGGTTGCTTCACCCTGTGCAGGATAGGCTCCCCAAAACCCAACAACCGTCACTTTCATTCGATCGCCCCTTTCTAATTTATCAACATATAGTCATTTTGATATTATTCCCTAAATCAAAATCAGTCAAACACTGTATTTTTACATAACGATAAGTCTAATCATAGGTGATCAGAACATTTTAATCGCGAAAATCCAACGATTAGCACTTAATCGTGACCTGACTCGTCTTATTTTCGCTAGAGGGGGAACGTTTAGACATTAATTGTGCCCTAACTCGACTTATTTCTGCTAGAGAGGGAACGATTAGCAACTAAGCTAATCACTTCGCTAAAAAAGTGAGTCAACGATCCATTCGTTGCTCACTTTTGCGTAACTCATCTCATTATTTTTCACGTATAATTAAGCTTGATAGTTGTACCACTTGAAATAGGCTGGAGTAGTTGACTTTTTCCCGTTACCCGTCGCATACATTCCAATATAAACACCAGTAAAGCCGCCAGCTACCTCGGTTGCGAGCATGCCACATTCGGCCTCGCCAATCTGATATTCCTTCACAACTTTTTCGTTATCTAGCTCTTTAACGTAAAACTTATATTGATAAGGATCTGCTCTCACACCTAGAATCACTTGATCGGCATCACATAAAACTTTTTTCTCGATCACGGTTAGATCCGCTAGCGTTTTTCTGAGAATAATATACTGTTGATCTGCTTCTCTCACTTTAGCAATTTCATAGTGAAAACGACCATTCATGTATGTGACTAACCCTGCTTCTTCATCATCTTTTTTCGGGGCAAAATCTAAGTACGTCTCAACAGTACAACGATGATCGGTTTGGCGTCTGCCAATAAAGGCTGGTGAATCCAAGTCGTTTAATGTCACTGCCGACCCATTCAATGTTAGCCAACCTTTTCTGTCTGTCAATGACCAATCATTCGGATATGGGTTTCTTAAAAAATTAAACTCTTGATGAAGCGTGTCCGACGTAAATAGATAATTTGACTCTGGCTTTTTTTCATAGCCCTTGAACAGTTGAGGTGCTTCCATTTCTAGTCCAACTCGCCCGTTTTGACCGAAAATTGGCCAGCCATCTTGCCATTCAACAGGTGCTAAAAATGTTTCTCTTCCAATGTGATGTTTTCTTGGATACCCGATGGGTCGAATCGCTAAGAAAACGCCCCACCAACTTCCATCATCTAATTCAACTAGATCGGCATGCCCCGTAGCATGGATCGGGCTATCTAAACTTCGATGCGTTAAAATCGGATCATGAGGATTGCCTTCAAACGGACCAAATGGATCATTGCTTCGTGCGATCGTCTCCATATGCCCGTACTCTGTTCCACCTTCAGCGGTCATTAAATAATACAGACCATTTATCTTATATAGATGGGGCGCTTCTGGAGATGCTGTGCCACCTGTTCCCTCATAAATATACCTTCTTTCAGATAAGAGCTTACCACTCTGAGGATCAATTTTCGCTTGATAAAGGCCTGGTTTTTCATCTGATCCTCCATCACTAGTTCCTGTAATATAAACATCCCCATTATCATCAAACAGTAGTGACGGATCAATTCCAGGCCAATCATCTAACCAAATTGGATCAGACCATGGACCCCGTGGATCATTAGCGGTAACAATAAAGTTTTTATTTATGGTAATATTCGTTGTGATGACATAAAACACACCATCATGATACCTAATTGTCGGTGCAAATATACCGGCTGAACTATGACTATTAGCTAGCGGTAACTGCTCATCACGCGTTAAACAATGACCAATTTGTGACCAGTTGACTAAATCTTTACTATGAAAAATTGGGATCCCAGGGAAGTATTCAAATGTACTTGTTACAAGATAGAAATCATCATTCACTTTGCAAATACTAGGGTCTGGATAAAACCCAGCAATAATCGGATTATTAAACTTCATCTCTCTCACTCTTTCTTTTCATTGTTTAGTTATCAGTTAAATCGGCGACGAGTCGAGCTGTCTTTTGTTTGTTTTTCCCAGAAGCAGGCACAAGCAAGTACGTATCTTGATAAGCATCATATTGATTAAAAATAGCTAAATCCGCTGTTGGGATCCCATATAAAACACCATTCACAACTAGGGCATCATCAATAAATAGATCGACTGTTTCATCCAATAAGACCTGATCTAGCGGACTAAAAATATCTTCACCAATCAATTGCTCTGCAAACAAATCATTAGTAACTAAAAGATCAATTTGGCCAACACCGATCCGCATCGCCAAACGCTCGATTAACTCATAAGCATTTTCTTCAATGATACCACCTTGATGTTGAATATGTTCAAAGTAAATGTCAAAATTATCATCATCAAGACTTTCAAGCTCTATTTCTAACGTCTCAACAACATCACGTGTTGCCTCACTAATTACAGTCACACCAATTGGCTCTTCACCTTTACTAGCTAAACCGTCAATAGCCAACCAAATAAACAGGATCAAAACTATGATGCCGACCAAATGCCACTTGTAATATTCCCACAAATAATCGAGTCTTTCTTTTCCTGACATCTCTTTTAGTTGATCGCTTAGCTTAACCATCTATCCACCTCACATTTTTAAAAAAGTGAGCAAACGAACGATTCGTTGCTCACTTTTCTCCACAACACCCTAACTACCGATTAAAGCGTGATTGTAATCGTATCAACACCTGATGGAACAGTTACTTTTGTGCCTATTTCAGTTGTCTCAATTTCACCTGAAGTGACGTCTTTAACGGCAGTTACACCAATTAATTCAACATTAAATGATGTGTCCGTTTGATCAACTTTAATGATCAAACACTCTGCCTCCCTCGTGACTTCAAAAGTTTTGATCAACTCTGCATCAGCACTATAAATTGGTGTCGAAATTTTCGTACCTTCTTCAACCTGATAAAGTCGGAGTGTCACACCATCACCATAGTTGTAAACTGGCTTCAGATCACTTGATCCGATTGGTAATACTGTATTTTCACGCACGAATAACGGCAAGCTAAAGTAATCATAGTTTTCCTTAATCCAAATCCCGCCTTCAACCACTTCGCCCGTTAATAAGTGCGTCCATTTCCCAACCGGTAAATAAAACGACCCTAAACCTTTTTCGTTAAAAATTGGCGCCACAAGTAAGGCGTCGCCAAACATGTATTGGCGATCCAACGTTTCACAGAGCGGATCGTCTGGAAAATCAAAAATCATTGGGCGCATCATTGGGACGCCGGTTTCGTGATTTTTAATCGCATGACGGTATATATACGGCATAAGCTGATTTTTTAATTTCGTAAAGTGACGCGCAACATCAACCGCTTCTTCGTCAAATTCCCAGGGGACACGATATGATGTACTGCCGTGGAATCGGCTATGGCTTGATAGCAAACCGAATGCAGTCCAGCGCTTAAACACATCAGGTGTCGCCGTGTTTTCAAAGCCACCGATATCGTGACTCCAATACCCAAAGCCAGATGTCGTTAATGATAGGCCACCCCGTAAACTCTCTGCCATTGCTTCATAAGTCGAATCACAATCTCCACCCCAGTGGACAGGGAATTTCTGACCTCCAGCAGTTGATGAACGGGCAAACAACACGGCTTCACGCTCGCCTTTAACCTTCTCGACGACATCAAAAACAACCTGATTAAATAAATAAGAATAATAGTTATGCATTTTTTCCGGATTTGAACCATCATAATAAACAACGTCAGTCGGAATTCGCTCACCAAAATCAGTTTTAAATGAGTCGACACCCATCGCCATTAAATCTCTTAAATGATCTTGATACCATTTAGCAGCCTCTGGATTGGTAAAATCAACAATCCCCATTCCAGCCTGCCAACGATCCCATTGCCACGTATCACCATTCGGCTTTTTAATTAAATAACCTTTTTCATGTGCTTCAGCAAACAGTGGAGACTTCTGCGCAATATACGGATTAATCCAGACTGAAATTTTTAGATCTTTTTCCTTTAATCGTTTCAACATTCCCTCTGGATCAGGGAAGTTTTTCCGATCCCAAATAAAGCTCGTCCATTCAAACGCATCCATCCAGAAACAATCAAAGTGAAACACACTTAACGGAATTCCACGCTCAGCCATCCCATCGACAAAGTGGTTAACTGTTTCTTCATTATAATTTGTCGTAAATGATGTCGATAACCAGAGCCCAAATGACCATGCTGGCGGAAGTGCTGGACGTCCTGTTAAAGTTGTGTAACGCCCGATCACTTCTTTAGGTGTTGGTCCATTAATGATATAATAATCGAGTTTTTCTCCTGGTACACTAAATTGCGAACGTGCGACAAGCTCTGAACCGAGTTCTAAACTGACTTTTTCAGGATGATTAATAAACACACCATAACCTTTACTTGATAAATAGAATGGAACGTTTTTATACGATTGCTCTGAACTTGTTCCACCATCTTCATTCCAAATCTCAACGGATTGACCATTTTTAACAAATGGCGTGAAACGTTCACCTAACCCATATAAATGCTCACCAACAGACAATTTTAACTGACTGCGCATATAGGTTTGGTCTTCTGGTGCTTCAATCCATGCAAGGCCTTTTTGATCAAGCACAGTTAATTCACCAAGCGCATTTTCAAACAGCATTCGGAAATGATCCTTATCAATTGTAATGTTAAGCTCACCACTGTTAAATGTGAGTTGTTGATCTGTTTCATCAATTTCGAGTGGCAAATTGTCATTCGCAACATCAAAGTTTGGGTATTTCAATTTTTCACCTTGATAGTGCCACGTCTCAACTCGAATCACATCTTCGAGCGGTGCCGTTAGTTTAATTGTTAACAATGGACCATCCAAAGTGTCACCGCGGTGATTAATATATTTAGTTGGTGCATAAAGTGTAACTGCCTTGTCTTCTTTTTTAACATCGTAAACTAATTTTGGGAAGTGAATCTCGTAGCCTTCTCTTACTAGCCAATTTCCATCAGTAAATTTCATCTTCATTCTCCTCTAATAAATTTATTTTTCAACTAAAATAAGTACGTCGTGTCCTGCAATTGTTGCCTCACCTTGAAATTCCTGACCAGATAGTAGGTCTTGATAAACCTTATCTTTCGGGTAAAACTTTGCTTGATGATCATTGTGATTTAAGACAAAAAGATATTGTTGGTCACCCTTTTCTCGGCTCGCAACCTCAACCCCTTGATCTGACTCAAGCAATGCAGTCAGTTCATTCTCGGTTGCCAAAGTTTTGACAAAATCACTAATAAAGGCTTGGTCAGGGCTTGATGCCACATAATAAGCTGAACCTTGCCCATATTTATTTTTCGTTAATACAGGCATCCCTTGGTAAAAATCGCGACCATATGTTGCTAAAACTTCTGCTCCCTCTGAATGAATTAAATCAAATAACGTGCTACACTGATAGCTGTCTTGCAAATGACCATGGGCTTGATTGAAGACAATCTCATTTTTAATTGAAGGTTCTAATGCATCAATCTCTTCTGCCCAAATCCCAACAAGCTCCCTCAGTTCACCTGGATAACCACCCAACGTCACAAGATCATTTTCATCAGCAATCCCACTTAAGAATGTTGTCACAAACGTGCCACCATTTTTAACAAAAGCTTTAAGTCGATCAGCAAGGCCGTCTTTCATCATATACAGCACTGGTGCAATCACAAGATCGTATTTATTAAAATCTTCTTCAACACCAATCATATCAACAGGGATATTCAGGTCATAAAAAGCTTGATAATATTTATGAACTTCCGCTTCATAATCAAGTGCGATTGAAGGTCCACTTGATAAATTAATCGCCCAACGATTTTGATAATCAAATACAAGCCCTACTTTAGCCTTCGTTCGACTATCAATAATTTGATCGCCAAGCTGCTTTAGTTCCTCGCCTAATTGTTTCACTTCATTAAAAACTCTTGTGTGCTCATGACCGACATGTGCGATCACTGCACCGTGAAACTTTTCCGTTGCTCCACGTGAACGACGCAATTGGAAAAACTGAACCGTATCTGCCCCGTGGGCAATCGCTTGATAACTCCATAATCGCATCACACCAGGGCGTTTTAAAGCATTATAGGCTTGCCAATTTTGTTGAGATGGTGTTTGTTCCATTAACATAAATGGCTGACCACTTTTCAATCCACGCATCAGTTCGTGTGTCATGGCAATTTTACTCACTGGTGTATCAATCGATGGATAGTTATCCCATGAAACAACATCCAACTCTTTCCCCCATTTAAAATAATCTAATTCTGGATAGAGCCCCATTAAATTTGTTGTAATTGGAATCTCAGGTGTATGCTTTTTGATCGCATCTCTTTCAAGTTTATACGTCTCTAATAAACTATCTGATTGAAAACGGCGATAATCAAGTGAAATCCCTTGAAAATTTGTATTATTCCCATTTTCCCATTCCTCACTCAAAAGATTAGGGGCAACAATTTCATCCCATTCATAAAAAGTATGACCCCAAAACGCTGTGTTCCAAGCGGTATTCACTGCATCAATTGAGTTATATTTATCCTTTAACCAAACACGAAAAGCTTTTTCACAGTTATCACAATAACAATAGCCACCATATTCATTTGACACATGCCAAGCAACGACCGCAGGATGATCTTGATAGTGTTCTGCCAGTTTCCCTGCTAACTGACACGCATATTTCAAATAAGTTGGACTGTTCGGACAGGAATTATGACGACCACCAAATTTACGCTTTCTCCCCTCAAAATCAACCCGACGAATATCAGGGTACCTTTTTGCCATCCAAGCTGGATGTGCTGCTGTACTTGTTGCTAAACAAGTATAAATACCATCTTGATACAAGCGATCGATCGTTCGATCAAGGTTTGAAAAGTCATAGGTCACTTCATCTGGCTGAATCAATGCCCAAGCAAAAATATTGACCGAGGCGATGTCAATGCCAGCTAGTTTAAATAGTCGATTATCTTCTTGCCAAGTTTCCTCATCCCATTGTTCCGGATTATAATCTCCACCGTACCATATTTTGTTTAGCTTTTTACTAAGCATACTTAGCCCCCTCACATATTATGTAAATTTGACACTACAGTGAATAATTCGAGCCTGATTCTCCAATCAGGCTCGATGATTAATTCAATTTATCAACACTAAACTGCATCTATTTTATTCGACGTCACCACTCCATAATTTTAGTATGTTCTGGGTCAGTTGTGTCATTTCTTCATTCAATTTATCAACACCAGCTTCTTCTAATTCCACTAACATCGCATCCCATAGCTTATCGAATTCAGCCGGATCAGCTAAAATAGCTTGGGTAATTCGTGTTTCAGTAATATCATCCGCACGTTGTTGGATCACTTGAATATCTGATCCTGCTGGGATAGAGAAATTAGCAGCTGCTCCATGATTAGAAATCTGTAGTTCATCTTGTTGTGGGAACCAATCAATCCAGAGTTCCATACCATATTCAGCTAAAGCTTCTTTTTCGGCATCTAATTGATTTTCAATCACTTGTTCTTTCGTATTAACTGTAATCGATTGACCATTTGAATCTGTTGCTCCTGTTCCCCACTGCGGGAATGGATAAATATAGTAACCCACACCCGTTTCTTTAGAAAAATCTCCATCTGTATTCATTCTTTCACGTACTTCGTCAAATAGCACACGCTGACCATCAACAATTTCATAATGTTCACCTTCGATACCCCAGTTCACTAAAATTTGCGCCTCTTCTGAAGCCATCCAATCAAGGAAATCAAAAGCTAATTCAGCATGTTCTGTAGTCGAGGAAATCGAAATACCCCACCCCCCTGCAAAGCCGTAATTCTTCAAGCCTTGGTGGACATAATCGTCACCCAAAGTCACTGGGAGTGGTGCAAAAGTACGTTCTTCCATGCCCGCATCAATTAGAGCATAGCGCGCATCATACAAATTCCAATTTTGGTCTGCCACACTTAAAACACGACCAGATGAGATTTTGGAAATATACGTATCATATGTGTGCGTAAATGATTCAGGATCAAGCAAGCCTTTCGCATTCATACCGTTTAGCCACTTAAAGTACTCATAAAATTCCTCTTTTAGGAACTTATAAACAGCTTCACCTGTATCAGGATCAATCACCCATTGACCATCATCTGGGTACCCTCCAGCGAAACCAGCAGGGTTTCCTACAGTAATTAGCCAACGCCAATCACTTCCTAATAGAGATAATGGTAATGTCTTTTCACCATTAATTTCTGGATACATTTCAGCATACTCTGTTAAAGCAGCTTCAAACTCTTCTAACGTCGTAATTTCAGGATAACCTAACTCTCTTAAAACCTCTAATTGAATTTGGAAAGTACCTGATGTCTCCAAATGTTCATTATGAACACCGTAAGTACCTACTTGATAAATACCAGGATCATCTAATGAATTACGTAAACGATCAATTTGATCACCATACATCGCTTTTAAATTATCGCCACGTTCTTCGATTAGATCGTCTAGTTTCATCACACCACCAGCATCAATTAACATCCCGATGTCACCTTTTGCAAAGATTAAATCAGGATAATCCCCACTTCCAATCATCAATGGAATTGTCTCATCGCTACCACCAACTGGATAAGATATATCCAAGATAACTCCTGTTGCTTCTGTAATCTTTTGGGCAACGGGATCATCAAATGATTTCTCTTCACCATCTGCATTATAAAATGTTAGTGTGACTGGCTCAGCAGGTGTCTCATCCTCTGATGTACCTGGATCTTCAGTGTCAGGATCACCATCTACTGATTTGCCATCATCACTACAAGCGACAAAGATCAGCATCCCAGCAACGAGTAACAACCATAATATTGATAAACGCTTCTTCATAATTTTACCCCTCCATTTTTAAAAAATAATTTATATTAATTTTCATTAATATCATGATTTAACGGCACCTAATGTTAATCCTGTTACAAAATAGCGCTGTAAAAATGGATAAACGACTAAAATTGGTACTGTTGCAATAATCGTAATTGCCATTTGAATCGATTGCGGATTTGTTCGTCTAGCAACAAATTCTGCACTCTGCGAGGTCACACTACCCGATGAAATATTTGTATTATCTAAGATTTTCATCAACTCAAACTGTAATGTTGATAAATTTGCATTCCCGCGTGCATATAAGTAAGTATCAAACCAGCTATTCCATTGTCCAACAGCTAAAAATAAGGAAACTGTTGCAATCACCGGTAAACTCAATGGAATAATAATTCGCCAAAAAATCGTAAAGTCATTCGCTCCATCAATTTTGGCTGACTCTGTTAAAGCCATTGGTATATTATCAATAAATGATCGAATGACAATCACATTAAAGGCATTTAAAAGCATCGGCAAAATATAAACAAGAAAATTATTCATTAAGCCTAATTCGCGAATTAGTAAATACTCCGGAATAAGCCCGCCACTGATAAACATTGTAATGACAAGGATAAAACTAATTGGCGCATTTAAAATGTAATCTCTTCGACTTAAAGTAAACGCCAACATTGTACTGGCAATAATTCCAGTAATCGTTCCAACTAAAGTTCTTAATACTGACATGACAAATGCTGACCATAAATCAGCCGTTCCACCAAAAATTTCTTGATAGTTTGCCCAAGTAAATTGTCTTGGAAAAATATGAAGCCCACCACGTGCAGTATCAGTCGCATCATTCAATGAAATCGCTAATATATTTAAGAATGGATAAAGTGTAACGACAATTACACCAACCATTAAGACTAACAAAAAGATATCAAAAAAAGTTATTTTCAACTTTTTCATCATTTTTCGCTCCCTCATTTTAATTTATCCCGATCCTTTAATCGATTTCCCTTAGAATACACGACCTTCCCCTAATTTACGGGCAAAAGTATTGGCGATTAAAATTAAGATAATACTTATAACTGATTTGAAAATACCAATTGCTGTACCAAATGAATAACGGAACATACCAATTCCATAGTTCAGAGCATAAAGGTCAATAACTAACGCACGCTCCATTACAATGTTATTTCCGAGTAGCATCTGTTTTTCAAACCCAATATTAATTAAATTCCCAATGTTTAAGATTAAGAGGACAATAATAACTGGTCGAATACTCGGTAAAGTAATGTGCCACATTTGGCGTAATCTAGATGCCCCATCAACTTTAGCAGCTTCATATAATTGCGGATCAACTCCAGCCATCGCAGCAAAGTATATAATCGCATTCCACCCAGTAGACTTCCAAACTTCTGCAGCTGTTACAACTCCCCAAAACATATTAGGTCGAGCCATAAAATTAATTGGATTATCAATCAAACCAATAGACATTAATAAATTATTGATCGGGCCACTAATCGAAAGCATCGTAATGACAATATTTGCAACGATCACCCATGACACAAAATGCGGTAAATAAGAAATCGTTTGAGTTAGTTTTTTTAACCGAGTAAAACGCATTTCGTTTAAGAGTAAGGCAAACGTTATCGCCGCCAAAGTACTAAATATTAGACCCAAAATTCCCATACCTAACGTATTTTCTAATGCCCGGTAAAAAGTCGGTTCATTAAATAAGTCTTTGAAATGTTTTAAACCAACCCACTTTTGTTCAAACAATGAGTTTTGCGGTTTATAATCTTGAAATGCCATCGTCCAACCTAAAACAGGGATGTAACGAAAGACAATCAACCAGATAACAAAGGGTAAGGACATAAATAGAAGTGCTTTTTGACTTTTTAACTTCTGCCAAAAATTCTTCTTTCCTGGTGAGTAAGGTGTTCGATTCCACTGATTCCCAGTTTGATTAATCGTCGGTGCTATCGGTGTACCAGCCTGATAATTAGCTGGTGATAAGTTTTTGCTCATTTCTCTCTCTCCCTTTTGTAACCCCTGGATTTTTCTTTCTCATATTAATAAGCTAACTTAATTGTATAAGTGAACGCTTACAATTAAAACATGCATTTCAAGACATAAAAACCATTCAAAAGAAGACCTTTTAGTTTCGAATTGGACGTAAATCAAGGAAGTAGCTCTCAATCCCACTATGTAGACATAAAAATAGGTATAGAAACTGACTCAATTTCCATACCTATTTTTTAAAAAGCAGTTCAATAACTATTTCAAGACATTTACAATCGAAGCGATCGCTTCTTCTACATCTGCTTTATTCACTAAAAAATCACTCACTTGATCAATAAAAACTGCATAATGCTCATCACTATAATCGACAAAATTCAATGCAATCTCTTTTTCACCTTGATCATGAATGATCGTTGAAGTTACCACAATTTCTGGTGCCTGATCAATCACCTTCCCTGAAATACCTACTGCTTTCAAGCCAGCAAGGGAGATATAAGCCTTGCGCCACTCAGATTCATCAAGTAATTGACCATCTACTTTAAATTCAGTCGTATCCTCATTCAGATGATTCATTTCAATATCAACAACTAATTGATCAGATTCAATGCTCAATTGGCTCATGACATCAAGTGCTAAAAGTTTGACATAACCATCATGATAATCTTTCGCTTGATAGCTAAAGGCTTCTAATAATTGATTGGATAGGGTAAAGACTTGATCTTCACCTTCAATTCGAGCAAAATAACTTTGACCAGTTGCTGGTGAACCGATCAAAAATTTAATTTGATCAGTTGCAGTGACAAATTCAATCGTAAATTGACTCGATTCTAAACCATACTCCGACCAATCAGAAACACGCTCAGCGACTAGCTCCTCCATTTGAAACGATTGCAAACTTTGTAAAAGACCTTCCATGAGCGAATAAGTAGTATGGTGATAATGTTGGTATGGCGCCCCGATTAACCATCCCGTTAGATTCGTACGCGTTTCTTGTTCTGGGTATGGGCTATTCTTTGTTAAGTGAATCTCTTCCGTTCCATTATCAATAAAAACTGTTTCAACTTCACTAGCTGACCATGGTAGAAGTGAAGTGTCAAGATAGGCTTGAACAGAAAAAGGGAACGATTCAATTAATGAACGGTCAACTAAATAAATTTTCCCCTGCTCACGATCTCCAACATAAAAACTCGTTCCGCTTGAATCAAGCTTCCCAATCATTAGGTAAGTGTGCGTACCATCATCATAGTCAACTCGTATGCTCAAAATTGGAAAATCTAAGCCGACATCTTTCCGTTTAACGTCGACATTTTCACCACTCCATTGTTGCAACTGAACGATATTTTGCTCAACCACCGACTGATTTGTTTTTTCAAGCCGATCGAGCACAGCCCATTGATCTTGATCTTTTTCAATTGTAAAACCTCGCTCACTTTGAACCGCAATTTTCTCAATCTGTTTTTCTATGTCGATGAAGTGATGCTCTGCTTTCCCTTCAAGTTCACCAAACGGCAACTGCCGAATTAAGAATACGAACAAAACGATTAAACTAATTGAAAAAGTTAATTTAACTTTTCTAGATAGGTGTTTCATTTTTTAGCACCTCACTATTCTTCTTGATTTAAAAACTGCGCTTCCAATTGGTTGAAAACTGGCTGTAAATTATACATGATAAAGAAGCAAATTAAGCTCATAAAAAAGAGTACCGTAATTCCTGGAACAGTATAATAAATAACACCAAAAGCAAGTAATGTCGTTGCATTCAGCAGCGTCACCTTTATATACCGGAACAACGAATAGATCGAAACAATAAATAAGTTTTTCATCTTCACCTCAAAACGTGTTAAAATTGGGAAGGTATATAATATTAACAGCAAGAAAAATACAATAAAAATCAGAAACACAATTGATAATGATGGAATATTCAAATTAGCATAGTAAATATCAATGATTAAAATAACTAAAATTGTCCATTGAATTAACCAATATTTAATCGATACTTTAAAATTCCGCACAAAAAACTGCCAAAAGTCAGCTGTTGGTCGAATCACTTTATCACTAATAAGTTTATCCATCGTTTTTAACAAAGCAGCAAATGCTGGTCCGAATGGGATTAAGGTCACATAATAGAGTAATATATTTTGAACCGTGAATTCTGCTAAGTAATAAACGACGATGAATGGGCTTATTAATAATAAAAAATATAAATTAGTCATGAAAAAAGCATAAATATAATTAATGATTTGATAGATTGGGCGCTCAATGATTGATTTACTCATATCTTCCTCCTACTTAAATTTACTTACTCGAGTCAATTTCATAATACAAAAATCTAGTTAAGAACACGAACAATTACAAATGAAAATACAATATCATACGTAAATAAAGAAGCCTAATCAAGTGATTAGAACGGCAGGCGGCGACTCCAGCGGGAACAATCGTGTCCGAAGATCCAGTGATAAAAGCTTGGAAAGTTTTTATCAATTAGCTGAGGCCGATCCCGCGGAAAGCGTCCGCCTAGAGTGGAAATCACCGCGTCACCTGTAACCCAATTGTTCGTGTTTTATAGCCAATTAAGTCATTATGAAATTCATTCACTCAACTTTCGTAATTATATTTTTAGCGAATACTTAGATTGATTAAGGATAAAACACGAATAACTTTGTTAATGCTAGACTCGTGATTTTCACATGAGTGAGGGCACGATTAGCAACTATTCGTTACCTAACTGTTGATTTTAGCACGAGTAAGGCCACGATTAGCGTCTATTCGTTACCTAACTGTTGATTTCCACACGAGTAAGGCCACGATTAGCATCTATTCGTTACCTAACTATTGATTTCCACATGACTAAGGGCACGATTAGCAACCATTCATGCCACTTCGCTCAACGCTCAAATAAAAATTTGCAAAGGTTGAGTTGCTTATAACAGTCGATCATTAGCTGTTCATGTCAATTTCGAGTGATTTTCGATATTCTTTCGGGCTTTTGCCGACATGTTTTTTGAATTTTTTATAAAAATAATCCATATTGTTGTAGCCAACAAGCTCTGAGATAACATAAACCTTTTCTTGGCTCGTTGCTAATAATGTCTTTGCCTTTTCGATTCTTACTTTCTCTAAATACTCATGAAAATATTGCCCTGTCTCTTTTCTAAATTTTTTGCCTAAATATGAACGATTATAATTAAATAGATCAGCCAGACGCTTTAATGTTATATCACGGGAATAATATTGATCAATATAGGCAATAATTTTTTCAATACTGTCATCGTCCGATGTAATAATAAATCCATTGATCTCTTCAGTTAAAAGCCACCATTGTTCGATTAGATTATCAATCAATTCTGCTAGATTATATGATTGATAGACCTGATCTACCCATTCATGTTTCGAGGGTGTCTTTGTTTCTGGATATTGACTTTTAATCGTTCGCGTAATTAATAAGACGAGTTCAAGCATCTCGATTTGGACTTTTTCCTTAATTAAAGCACGACTCTGATAATAGTCAATAATTTTTTCGCCTTGTTCAAGTAGCAACGAATGATCTTTAAACTCAATTGCTTGAACAATTTTAGCGCTAATTTGCTCTTGATCTAACGTGACTGGATGGGCTAACCGATTAAATGGGTGCTGAAAAACCTGTTGATTTGAATAACTAAAGCCACGATCTTGTAAATCAATAATTTCATCAATCGCTTTCTGTGTATCAACAAGTTGCTGATATTCTTTTGCTAAACTAGCCGAGGCATCAGGATCATGTTTTGTATGAACGTAGCTTAAGATCTGAACAAGTTCTTGCTTAACCGTCTCTTGATCTTGATTTAGATAAAGTAAATAAATCATATTATCTTTAAAAATGACTTTTGCAGTCGGACTAAGTACATGAATGAACTCATTCTTAATCTGACCTCGCTTACATTTTTTCCGTAACTTTATTCCAGCCAGTAAAAATGGACCAACCTGGTTTTTCACGTATACTGAGCGTTGCCATTCTTCAAGCCGACCATCAATCACGGCTCGCCATGCCTGTTCTTCTGTTAGTTCATAATAAGCGGTCAATTCAGAATTAATCAGCTTCTCTCCATCAAGAATTTGTTTGATTTCAATTAAAATCTCAACTAATTCATCTTCATCAATCGGTTTTAATAAATAGGAATGAATCCCTAATTTAATTAGTTCCTGCGCATAACTAAAGCTTGAATACCCAGAAAGAATGACAAACTTGCCTGAATAACCTGCCTGTTTCGCTTGTTCAACCACTTCAATCCCTGACATTCCAGACATTCGGATATCTACAAAAGCTAAATCAGGCTTTAATGTCCGAATTAAATTTAATCCATCACGACCATTTCCGCTATCACCACAAATCATAAAGCCATATTGTTCCCATTCAATTATTTGCTTCATTCCATCTCTAATAATAGGCTCATCATCAATCAGTAAGACCTTATACATGATTTATCCCTACCTTTAATAGTTATTCTTCTGATCTAATGGAAGTGTAATCATCAGAGTTGTTCCAACATTGAACTGACTTGAAATCGTTAATCCATACGCATCACCATAATAGAGCTTAATCCGTTGATGAACATTTCGGACGCCAATTTGTTTTCCAGAAAAGTCTTCCTCTAGATCGAGGCGTTTTTTTAACTCTTCAAGTTGATGGGCTGTCATTCCTACACCGTTATCATAAACACTGATTTTTAATTGATCGTGATTAGGGACAACTGAAATAATTATTTCCCCTAAACCCATTTTAGGTTCGAGTCCATGGATGATTGCATTTTCAACTAGTGGTTGAATAATCAATGGAAAAATTGTATATTCTGAAAATTCACCGTCAATGTTTATTTGATAAGTCAATTTATCACCAAAACGCATTTGCTGAATTTCTAAATAGGTATTAATTAAATCAAGCTCATCCGTTAATGGCACTGGGCGATCTGTTCGTTCTAATGCTGAACGCATCATTTTGCTTAACTTTCGAATCAATGTCGCTACTTCTTTATCTTGATTAACGATCGCTTTCATTCGGATCATTTCTAATGTGTTATATAAAAAGTGTGGATTAATCTGACTAGATAGCATTTTAAATTCTGATTCTTTTTGTTGGCGACGCCATCGTTCTTCCTTGATTTTATGCACATAAACTTCATCAATTAACTTTTGTAAACTCTGCGACGTTTGGTATAATTCTCCGTACGCCTCACCAATCTCGTCACCACCTTTAATCTTAGGTCTAATATTAAATTCACCACGGGCAACTTTCGTCATCGCATGCTTTAAAACGTTAATTCTTGAATCAAACACTTGACTAAATAACCAGAAAGAGAACATTGAGATCACAAGGGCAAGGAAGATAATCCAATAACCCCGGGTAAATATTGCATTAGGTTGCTCCAACAACGTTTCTATAGGAATAATTGTTGCTATTTGGAACTCATTAATTAAGCTCTTTTTTGGTTGAAGGCGACGGAGATTAATTGTGACATCTTCACCACGATAATGATAATCATACAACTGAGTTTCGAGATCATTTTCAGGTAAGCCATTTAAAAAATCCGGATAAGTAAACAATAATTCTTGATTGTGGTTGTAAATAATCCATTCTTCATCTAAAACAATAAAAACGTCATGAATTTCACTATCAACAATTTCCTTTAATTTTTCTTGAGAAAGATAGATAGCTAGGACACCTAAAAATTGATCCCTTTCACCATAAACTGATCGTGTTAAAGTTAGATACGGCTTGCCTGTCCACTGCTCTTCTTTAATAATCCAATTAATCTTGCTTCGGTTATTAACTGCTTCTTGATACCATTCTTCGCTACTTATTTTCTCATCTGCATGAATGAAATAGGAATTCGTGATCATTGGACTCGTCATATAAAATTGTATCGTTTCAACCTCATCATAATATTTTAGGTAATCATCAAAAACTGGATAGTTTGAATAGGCATTATACATATCTAACGTTGTCTCATATTCTTGGTTGAGCAACAAATTCATATCACGGCTAATATAGATTAAATCTGAAATTTGTGTAATTCGACTTAAAACTGTATCGAGGCGGATTTCAATTTTATCTAAATTTGATTCTGTTTCAAAAATGGCGTTATTAAGCATAACGTTTCGCATCCCGACATTTAAATAAACGCCAACAAAGATGATTGGAATCGCTGTGACAAGGAGGTAGACACCCATCAACTTATGACTAAATTTTAAATTTAAAATCTGCCCTTTAAGCCATCGCATGTTAAATACCTCCCTGTAAAAAATTATGCCAACTTTATTTCAATCGTTTTTAGTTCATTTGCTACTAAATTTAAGCTAAAATCTTCTTGCAACTGATGATTTAACTTTGCATTTGGATGGAGTGGTAATTTCAGTTTCAGTTGTTTATCGATCTTACTTATTAATGACAGCTGAACTTTACTTTTCTTTAAATCCCACTTTAATTTTCTAACTGTCATTTGATCTGGTAATCGCACACCGGCTAGCTCCCCACAATCAAGATCAGATGGTAAAGCTTGCAGTAAATATAATGTGTCATGATGATAATCAACGAGCATTTCATGGATTACTTGTGGAAATGCACCATTTCCATCGACATTAAACACTTCTTGATTGTCATAGTGACTCATCATCAATGAAGGATAGAAACAATTGTTGTTAATCACGAGCATGATCACTTCTTTAATTAATTCAGGCATATGGAATTGTGTCGCACATAAGGCCGTATGCATTCGACCATGTGTTGAAGTTGTTTCCCCCTCTTCATTCAAGAGCCATGCTTCTAAACGTTTTTCAAAGGCAACTCGACTCGCCTTAAACATTTGCGGATTTGTTTCTGCAGTAAATTCACGACTTTGAAAGATCGGATACAAATGTGAAAAGTGACGATGGTTATAATTTTCTCCCTTATCAGGAGTTAGCCATTCCTTTAAAGCACCTTCCTGATTTATTTGATAGGCTGGCAACCGATCAAGCATATTTTGCCAATGTTCTATTTTATCTGTTTCAATCGCTAAAATTTGATAACTCTCGATCAAATTACTTAATACTTCTTTGGCCACAGCCACATCTTGTGTCGCATTGTCAGCAGCGCCATTTTCTGCCGAATAAGACGGTGTAAAGCGGTAAGTGCCATCTTCATCCTCAATGAGGAAATCTTGATAAAATAAGGCCACCTCTTCTAAATACGGAACAGCTATATTTTTCAGAAACGATCGATCTCCTGTAAATCGATAATATTGAAAATACCAATGACCTAACCAGCCCGCGCCACACGTCCAAATTTGAAGGGGCCACTCCTCATTCCAATGGAGATGTTGTCCATAATTACTTGCATGCGCTGGAGCCACGATCCCTCTAGCATCAAAATAATATTTTGCATTTTCTCGAAAACCGGGCAATAAAGAATCAATTAAATTGAATAAGCCATGAAGCCCTTCTTCTAAATGACTCGTTAAGGCCGAGGCAATTGAAAGCTGGACGTTCGTATCAAATGTGTAATCACCACTCCACGCTGGATGGAACGTACCACTCCAAATCCCTTGAAGATTAGGAGTCGATACACCCGCACTACAAATATACATATAACGGCCAGCATCATAGATCTTTTCAATTAATGCCTTTGGTAAGCCCTCTGATGATTGTGCCTCTGACATTAAATCTTGAAAACTACGACCACGTTCATAATCGGTTGTTAATTTAAGCTCAACCCGATCAAACAACTCCTGATGAAGTGCCTGATGCCGATTAAATAATGGCTCATAGAGCCCTCGAGACCAATCAACCTGCTGGTTAGTTAACTCAGGGTAAATTTTAATCATTAATAATAACTGATCTGTATGACTAATCATCATCCGGTCTTGATCCGTTTCAATTGTCGCATTTGGAGCGATAACTTGAGCGACAGTCGTATAACCACCAGCTCCTTTTGTATAATGATAATCCAAACGAAAACCAGTATCGGTCCAAACTAACCGTCCATCTAATTCAGGTTCTTGAAAAATAGCCGGTTCTAATTCAACCTGAAATTGATCAGCAGTCGTCTTTAATTGATAAACAATCACTCCATCTGCACGTGAAACAAACGAACGACTTTGATAAGTCGATTGATCCGCTTGGTAATTAACAGTTATTTCACCTGTTTGGTAATCAATACTTTTCCAATAATCGGACACTGCCCTAACACCGGTTTTGATTTGAAGTTGAAATGCGGGGGTGTATGGATCACTCATCGTTAAGCCAGGGTAGCCTTTTTCAACCGCTTTTTGATAATGAAACGCTAATCCTTTCTGATAGCCTTGCTCTTTAATAATCCGTCTAAATTCAGGTAATTCTTCTCTCAAATCAGGCACGACAAATTGATTTCCCATCGGTAAAAACAATTGCGCATGATTCCCAATCAACGTCTCCTCTTTCGGATCACCAAAAACTAATAGACCCATTTCGCCATTTCCCGATAAATAGGCCTCTTCCCATTTCTTTGCAGGCTGATCATGCCAAATACCTTTTAAAGGAACTTGATCTGTCTTAATCGTCATTGAATGTTCATCCCTTCTTCACATTATTAAATTAGCCTAAATTTCTACTACTCTATTAAATTATTTGTTAACGCTTACAAAAAGGCAACACTTTAAATAACCTTAATCCATCGTTCAATATTAACTAATAAACCCAAATAAATACTTTGGTAAATTAATTTAATTAATTCTCATTTATTTGTGTCAAATTATATCAAGCGAATAAATATTTGTCTAGCTGATTATAAACCATTTTTGCTCTTTCCTGTGAAGTAAACCCACTCGGAACCATACTTCATCACTATTTATACAAGGTTTTAATGAAAATTGCCAGTTGTTTTTAAAGTTTATTACTTTATCGTTTAGTCAATCTCTCTTTATCACTAGTTTTCACCTCTACTTATTTATGTATTAAATGTAACCGTTTTCTGATAAGCTAGTAGAGAGATCGTTTATTTTTATCTATTGGAGGTATGACTAATGAATAATCAATTAATCGGAGTACCATTAGAAGGATTTGCTGAATTTAGTCGTCAAGTTGCCGCTGACGGTGCTGTTTTGTTAAAAAATGATCACGCCACATTACCGCTTCAACAAGGTGAACGCGTCTCAGTTTTTGGGCGCGTGCAAAGTGACTATTACCGCAGTGGAACAGGCTCTGGTGGAAGTGTGAACGTCAGCTATACAACAAACCTAATTGATAGTTTACGCGAAAAAAATCATCTCGAAATCAATGAAAACTTAGCAGCAATTTATCAAGCATGGATTAAAGACAATCCATTTGATAATGGCGGTGGCGGTTGGGCTGCTGAACCTTGGCATCAAAAAGAAATGCCCCTGACTGAGAAAATCGTCAAACAAGCGAGTGACGAGTCAGACAAGGCAGTGATTGTGATTGGTCGAACAGCTGGTGAAGATCAAGATAATGCTGCTGAACAAGGGAGCTATTTATTGACAGATGATGAGCTGACAATGATTAAACGCGTAACTGACCATTTTAATCGTGTCGTTGTCGTCTTAAATACCTCAAATATTATCGATACGAGTTGGATGCAAGATTATCCAATTCAAGCATTAATTTATACATGGCATGGTGGGATGGAAGGTGGACGTGCAGCAAGTGACGTACTTGTTGGTGAGGTCACACCGAGTGGAAAGCTACCAGATACAATCGCCTATTCGATCGATGATTATCCAGCAACAGCAAATTATGGGGATGACCTGAAAAATATTTATGCCGAAGATATTTATGTTGGCTATCGCTACTTTGAAACATTTGCACCAGAAAAAGTTCAGTTTCCATTTGGCTTTGGCTTATCGTATACGACCTTTAAACTCGACTGTGCACCTGGACAAACAGTTCTCATCGATGGGGCGGAACAGATCGAATTTGAAGTAACCGTTAAAAATACTGGGGAGAATTTTTCAGGAAAAGAAGTCGTTCAAGTCTATCTCGAAGCGCCACAAGGCGAGCTTGGGCAGCCGTCACGTTCACTTGTTGCTTTTGCAAAAACAAAGTTGCTACAGCCTGGTGAATCTGAAGTATTGACGTTACGTTGTGCGGTCGATTCGTTTGCTTCTTATGATGATGCTGGGGTGACGGGTTATCGGTCAGCTTATGTGCTTGAGGCTGGTGATTATTTATTTCATATTGGATCAAGCGTCAGACAAACAGAGCGAGTTGAAGTTGATGGGAAAGCAGGTTATCTTGTTTCAGAAACACGTTTAGTCGAACAACTAGAGGAGGCGTTAGCTCCAGTCGAAGCATTTAAGCGACTTAAGCCGGGTGAAAAATTAGCTGATGGGCGCTATCAAGAGACTTATGTTGATGTACCGACTCGACAAATTTCAATCAAAGAACGAATTGAAGCGAGAATGCCAGAGTCTCTTGAACAAACGGGTGATCAGGGCTACACATTACAGGATGTTGCTGAAGGAAAAGTAGCGATTGAAACGTTTGTCGCGCAATTTTCCGACCAAGATTTAGCGACGCTCGTTCGCGGTGAAGGAATGGTTAGTCCGCTTGTCACACCTGGAACGGCTTCAGCGTTTGGTGGTGTCAGTGATTCACTATTAAACTATGGGCTACCTGTTGCTTGTACGGCGGACGGGCCGTCTGGAATTCGGATGGATACGGGACAAAAGGCAACCCAAGTGCCAATCGGGACATTACTCGCCGCAACTTGGGATCAAGCTTTAGTTGAAGAGCTTTACGTTTATGAAGGAAAAGAGCTTGTGCGCAATCAAATTGATTTGTTATTAGGGCCTGGAATGAACTTAAGACGCCATCCGCTTAATGGGCGTAATTTCGAATATTTTTCTGAGGATCCATTTTTAACTGGTGTGATGGCAATTGCAACTTCACGTGGGATTGTTAAAGGTGGCGCACATGCAACGCCAAAGCACTTTGCAGCCAATAACCAAGAACAATCACGTACGAAAGTCGATGCCGTTGTTTCTGAACGTGCATTACGTGAACTTTACTTAAAAGGGTTTGAGATGATCGTTAAAGAAGGTGGCGCTAAAGGGATGATGACAGCATATAACCCAATCAATGGGCACTGGTCGGCATCCAATTATGACCTCAACACAACGATTCTACGTGGCGAATGGGGCTTTGATGGGATTGTAATGACTGATTGGTGGGCACATATGAACGATCCAATTGAAGCGGGCAAAGCTGATCGGAGCAATACTCATCATATGATTCGGGCACAAAATGATCTCTATATGGTTGTACCGAACTATGGTGCCGAAGTGAATGCGAGTGAGGACCGGACGATCGAAGCGTTAGAGGCTGGCACGTTAACACGTGGTGAATTGCAACGATCGGCGATTAATATTTGTAAATTTTTAATTGAGGCACCTGTATTTAATCGAAAGCAAACTTTTGATGACTCGTTTGGAAAATTGGCTCCGACAAAGCTGGTAGAGCCAGAGGATGTCCAAAGTTTAGCAACAAATGATTTAGTGACACCAAACCCAACCGGAACGATTGTTTTTAAAGTTGAAGTAGCTGGTGAATACCGAATGTTTGTTGATCTGTCATCACCGGGAAATGATCTTGCCCAAACAGCTTGTAACATTGTGATCAACGGGCAAATCGTAGCAACCGCTCAAACAAACGGAACAGATGGCAAAATAGTTAAGCGAAAATTACCAAAAATTGAACTTGAAGCCGGTTTATATGAATTAAGCTTAGATTTTACAAAACCAGGGATTGAGATTGAAGCGGTTCAGTTTGTTAAATTAGATTAGTCGAAAAAACAATACTAGCTATCAAGTTCTTAAACTTAATAGCTAGTATTTTTATCTTCTCTATTTAGTTCGCTTCTGTAAATGTCCAGTAATCAAAGTTAAATAAATGCTCTTCTCCTTGGCCAGTGAAGATAAAGTAAACATCATGAACACCTGAAACGCTCGTTACATCTGTTTCCATTACCTCCCACTCTTGTTCACCACCAGTTGGGCTAACTTCCAGTGTTCCAATGAGTTCACCGTCTGTACTACCTAAACGAACCTCGATCGCACCACCAACAGTTGCTGCAACATTTGCCTTAAAGGATTTCGCTCCATTTTCACCAAAATCAACTTGTGAAACAGCTACCCAATTTCCATTATGAATATCTGTGACATGAAGATTAAGTTCGTCTAAAATACTTCCTGGCGCTTCCGACTCTTCAGTTTTGATACCTGCACTCCACGCAATCGTCTCAGCTTCAACCCTTTGATATGGATTTAAGTTTGTCAGTTGTTCTACTCCATCCATATTTGCAATAATATCAATAATTCTACCGTTTTCATCATATTCTAGCTTATTAATATGTGGTGAACGATAGCCTTGTACAGTACCTAAAGCATCACCTAACGTTTGTGCATGATAGGCAACATATGAATGACCATTAAACTCAAAGAAGTCCTGATGGTTGTTACCACCGACACCAAAAAACTCAAAACCATTTCTTAAAGCAACACCTTGATAAGTAAATGGTCCCATCGGATGATCACTCATCATATAAGCAATATCAGCATAACCCGGATCGTCTTCGCCTCGATCTCCAGAGAAGTTCGTGCTGTACGTGTAATAATATTTACCATTATATTTATGGATACCGCTAGATTCAAAATGGAAAGGTGAATCGATTAATTGTGCCTCTCCTACTGTAGCGATCATATCATCGCTTAGTTTAATCACTCTAGCAGTTTGTGGACGCTCTGCCTGCTCTTGCGTAGGTTCACCACCATTACTTGGCACTCCCCCACCGTAATAGAGGTAACCATCTCCATTATCATCGATTAAAATATCAGGATCAAAAATCCATAACACACCTTCAGTACCTGGAGTTCTTCCATCAATTAATGGACGTCCAATTGGATCTTCCCATGGCCCTAAAGGAGAATCTGCTTGTAAGACACCAATGCCTGATCCATTATTAGAAAAGTACATGAAAAACTTATCCTGACCATCGATTTCCTTTACTCCAACTGCGACAGCCCAAGAGTTAACCGCCCACTGTGCCTTACCATTTGGACCAGCAACTGGCACTGCACCATGATCTGTCCAATTCACCATATCCTCTGATGAAATTACAGTAATCGTATTAATCCCAGCATACGTATTATCAATGACATTTCCAAGTGCATCATACTCATACTCATCATTCGTTAAATACACATAAACTCTTCCATCATAAGCTAACACATTTGGGTCTGCACCAAACTTATGACTAATTAATGGATTATGTTTCCCCGGTAGCTTAGCAACTGCATCAGTACCTTCATGGATAGCCCCATGCTCTTCGCCTTTTGGCGCTGCTCTTAACGACTTACCAAAAGTCACATTATCGACATAAAAATCCATTAAATCCACTTCTGGATCTGCTGGATCAACATAAGAGGTTTCTAAAAAAATAAATGTTTCAGATAGATCCGCATCTTCCGGAACAGTGTAGGTCCCTTCAATTAAACCCCACTCACCCTTAGTAATCGTTGAGGACGCCATAACCTCAATACCTTCCCAACTAGAACCATGCTGAATATTATAATTAAATTCTTTTTCATCTGGACCATCCGTATATTTTATCCAGGCAGAAAATTCATAGTTTGTTTCGGTTTCGATCATTCCCGTAATATCCTGCTTTGGTCCATTCGTCGTAAGCTGTCTATCAGAGATAAATAGACTATTTGCTCCACTATAAGATTCTTTATCAGTAACCTCTATACTCGCATCACCATAGTTCGTCCATGGCTCCAAACCATCCTCAAAATCACTATTCTTTAATAAATTTGGTCGTTCGGATATATCTACAAAAGAGACATCATCTACATAAAAATCCATTAAATCCGTTTCTGGATCTGCCGGGTTTGCATACGTAGTTTCTATGAAAATAAAATTCTGTGATAAATCAGCATCTTCTGGTATCGTGTAAGTTCCTTCGATCAGGCCCCACTCACCTTTTTTAATCGTCGAACTTGCCATAACATCAATATTTTCCCAACTCGGTCCATTTTGAATATTAAAATTAAAACCTTTTTGATCAGGCCCATCAACGTACTTGACCATCGCTGAGAATTCATAAGTCCCACCAGCTCTCACCTTTTCAGTGATATGTTGTTGCGGTCCATCAACCGTTGCGACACGATCAGTTACTAGTAAACTATGTGAGCCACTATGGGCTTCTTCATCTGTAACCTCAATTTGTGCCGAACGATAATTAAGCCAAGGGGATTCACCCTCTTCAAATCCACCATTTTCAATTAACTCTTTATTTACCACTGTGGGTGTCATCTCTTCGTCAGTTTCCACTTCTTCGACTTCCGGTTCACCCGCCACCTCATCGTCAACATCTGGTGTCGAGTCGCCTGAATTGATAGCGAAAACAACGATGACAATGATCGCTAATAGTGCAATAATAGTACCCATGATTTTTTGCCTATTGTTCAAAATCATACCTCCTTCTAAAAAACATTTAAATTGATCGCTAATCTTTATTATATAAAACGCTTACACTCTATGTAACCCTATCAACTCTACGTTTAACATGCCTAATTCTAGGTCTAAGCTGATATTAGTAAAGCTTGACCAAATCTCGACTTAAAGACCGTTTACTTATGGCTTTGCGTTTTTACTTTCTTCATGGGTCTTCACGATTTTTCAGTGTATTCACGATTCTCACAATCACGATTTGATTCTATTTTATTTAATGATTCATAGTAGGTAGATTTAGTTATATCAAGGGTTTCGAACATTGTAGCGATAGGATGTTAGGCTTTATGTTTTGAAGTAAATTCTGTCAGTTCATTAACGTTTACTTTCTTGCAAATATAACCATAGCCTTTTTAAATAATATCAAGCTTATGCTTCAATCAAAGGTTTTCTTTTTGAATGGCATCAAATTCTTTAGGTGTAATATCTTTGCCATCAACACCTACAACTAGAGTAATATCCTTAAACCGTTTATATATAGTTACCGCTGAAGCGCCATACTCACTGCTCAAATCCTTTACAGAACTTCCAGAACGATAAAGATTAACCACCATAATTTTAAAATCAACGTTATAACGTTTGCGCTTTTTTGTTTTCCCCTTGTGACACATTCTACTTAAATTGATTGTATCTAATTTAACTTAGGTGTGCCTATGAAACTATACTAGCATCAGAATAGTAAGTAAATTAGATTGAAGGCAAGGAGGTTAATCGCCAACTTCTATTAATAAAGAAAAAATCGATTATAGTTATTTTCTGTTATGTTATTTACAATTACATTACATTAATGTAATATTATTTATAATAATGGCTTTTACTAGAATATAGAAGAAATTAGGAGGTTAAATATGAGTGATCTAATTGTATTTTTTGAGATTTTCCAAAGTGCTGAGTTAATCATTGGATTTAGTGTAATTTTATTATTATTTTTGGTACTGCCACTATTATTTATAATTAAGAGGTATAAAGAGGTGCTGTCAACGTCTTCTCTTTCAATTGGCGTCATAATTTGTTTCTTAACGATCTTTATTGTGGCATGGATTATGACAAGGGTTATTTTTTTTCCACAAGGACAATATTATAACCATGGCGCTCCTGGTGGACTATTGTTCTTGGTGGTCACTGTTATTGTATCTCTGATAATTGGTTTACTTACAATGTGGTTTTTCTATAAATTTAACGTTCAACATAAATCAACTGGAGAGTAAAAGTTTTAGATTCTATGTCACGTAAATTTGGTGAATAATTTTGGCGATAAATATTAATTAAGTGCTCTATAATTTATGGTGTTGATGAGTTTTTTTAAACTTACTAACACCACTGATATTTCAAGAAGAACAAGCAGAGAAATCGGCCTAAAAAAGAAGGAAGAATTCGTATTGAATTCTCCCTTCATAATCTCTGACCAACACTATTTAACATAGAGCCTAAAGATCTTAACAACCCTTAGAAAGTCTCCTATTCGATAAGCTAATTTTTCAATTAGCCCCACACTTTAATGCGGTTCTTACCTGGTTTTAGGTTTGCCAGTGGCCCTAAAACAGTTTCGCCTGACTTTTCTTCCCCGAGAAGGTCAGTGTTAAGTACTAGTTCGCCACCATGTGGTTTTTCAAATTCAACATCAGTGAGTCGTACACGACCTAATGTAAGAGTCGAGTGAACATCACCTTTGATTTCCTCGAAGTTCTCTGGAAGTGTGATTTCAAGATACACTTCATCGCCTTCTTCAATCAATGCAAATTCAGGATTATAGTCTGAAACAAGGTTTGTTTCTTCTCGCTCAAAAGGCGTAGCACCATTGAAATAAGCATTGTCATTAATATAAACAGGCTGTTCAACTGCGTTAAACGCACTATGGTCAGCACCTGTTGTATCATAAATTTTCGACATATACTCTTCTAGTGATGTAGTATAGCCCTTGTAGTGAGCAGTTCCGACTTCTTCAAGTCCCTCGTCGCCAATGAAAATGTTATTGTACCAGCGATCATCTCCACCGTACACAGGAGCCATTCCTTTAATATTTGTACTATGAGGCTCATGATATGGTGTCGAACGGTCAAGCATCTTTCTATGAATCATTTCACCTCTGATAATGTTATTAACATAGGCTCCACCTTGCGCATGATTATCTAGAGCATAATCAGCAGTCAAGATATTATGGTCAACGATGAATGGACCACTCGTTACTTCAACAAATAAGTCACGGTTATTTCGGTAAAAAATGTTCTGGCTAACGCGTGTACCTTGTAATTGCCAATCTAACCAAATACCGAGTGATGTATCATGAATTCGGTTATTATGAATATGTGTGTCAATCGGCGCATGTAACTTAATTCCACCAATTTCATGACCCCAGAATTGACGTTTTACAGCAATGTTATAAATGTGGTTATTGTAAATTTCACTAAAGATACAGCCTAAGTGTCCAACAATACCATTTTGACCACAGTCATAAATAACGTTATTTCGGACAATATGTGAACCAACTGATTCTTTACTCCAGCCTTGTTTATGCGCTTGGAAAACTGTCTCAATCTGATAGTGATAACCTGGTTTATCTTTGCGTTTCGTGTGGTGATTATCACCTGTTGAAATTTCTTTTCCTAAACTAATTCCACTTGTTTTCGCATCATGAATGATGTTATCTTCGATGATCCAACCTTTACTCCAATGTGGACCAATTAAACCTGGTTGATCCGCAGTTGGTGGTGTCCATGGCGTTGCTGCATGAACCATTTCAAAACCTTTAACTGTAATATAATCCATACCAGTTTTTTCAGGGAAAAAGACTGTTTTACGTACGTTAATTTCAGTTAATTCTTCATTTGGATTATACTCATGAAAGTTAGCATAGATTGTTGTGTTTTCTTCATCTACTTCTGTATACCAAGTATAAACTGACTGTTCTGGATCATGTGCTGGAACAGTTTTTCTTGTCCAATGATCAACTACTTCTATTTGTTTAACTGGATTTTTAACTTCGTCCAGTGTCGGGACTTCATAAAATGACTTGCCATTTAGATACACTTCACCTAAATGTCTGTTTTTATTATCTACGAGCCAGTCACCATAAACTTCTTCTTTATAAGGGTTATAATCTCCGAAAAATTCATTAGGAATAACTACTTTCCATACAGTTCCTTCAAGTTTTTCCCAGCTGTCGATTCGTTCTGAACCTTTAATGACAACTTTTTCACCTTCAGCACTCTTGTATGTAATTCTTCTCCATTCACTTAGTCCCGGATTTTGCGGATTTACCCATTCGCGATACTCACCTTCGTGAACAATAACTGTATCACCTGCAACAGCAACCGAAGCTGCTTTATTAATCGTTAAAAAGGGATCGTCTTTTGTTCCTTTACCTAAGTCTGATCCATGTTTTGCTACGTGATATTCCATTACCAATTTGCATACCTCCTTATATATCATTTATTATATAACGCTTACAAAAACCTTCCTACTCAAAAAATTATACTCTATGAGACATTATTAGTGATTTTTAATGTAAAATCTATTATTATGGCTAAACCAAGGATACTGTTGATTTAGTCTTTCATGATAAAGTAGACTGCCCCAGAAAGATACATTGGACTTAGAGTCAACAAAATGGTAGAGATGCTCCAACCTGAAGACAGACCTAATACGATGACGAAAAGAGTAGTGATCGCAAACATAATGACGATGATTTTAGTTAGCAACGCCTGAGCATCTTCAATCGTTCGATGCATAGTCTTGTCATCCTTTCTTATAATCCTTTAATAATTTACCTCAAACGCTCCTCATACCAAGTCTTATATTCTTGATATTGCTTGAACAAGATCAAATTCACATAAGACAATACACTAACCATGAACAACATCCCCACGAATAAGATAATTGATGCGGCTGACAGGCCCGAAATAATCAAAAAGCCAATTACATGATAAAGTAAATATATAAAAATTAATAGAATGAAAAAGATAGGAAAAGCGATGCCAAATATCCACCTCTTCAAATCTTGTTCTCTGAAAATAATTTCATATGAGCCATCTGTTTCTAATTCAAGATTTTTTGATAGTCTAATATACGTCGCTTGTTTACTAACATGAAATTTCCTCGGGATCAAGAGAAAATCTTTGCTTGGGCCATCGAAAAATTCAATTAACAAGTAGAACAAAAAAATAAATGGATTTTTATCATAAAATTGATTGGAGATAACAATGCTTTGATCGACGACTTCAACATGGTAATAGTTAATCGCAAATTCAAGTTTAATATTTTCCACTTATATCATCCTAACTTTTAATTAATGATTCCGTTCTTTATTTAAATGTTTTATATGTAGTTTATGGGCAATATAAATGATACTTAGAAAATAAGCATAGAGGATGATAAACTTATAAAACTCATCTGCGATGACAAGTATAATGAGGTTGGTTGGAATAAAAGCTATCCCAAAAAGTTCCGCATTAAATTGAACTTTTCTTGCTTCTTTGCCTTCTTTCGCTTTCTTTTTGTTAGCAATATTCATATACACAAGAACAACAGTATAAAAAACAAATACGACCAAAGCTAAAATAATTGCTTCTTTCATTGAATCATCGTCCCCCTTTACAAAATTTATTAACTAACTTTCTACTAGTTAAATATACGCCCGAATATAGTTTTTCAATTCATTCGGCGTGCTAAATTGGTTGTCAATCTGATGAATTTGGCCGTTGTTTAAAAACAAAATTTCATCCGCAAGTTCCTGGGCTATATTTAATTGATGTGTAGAAACAACAACTGTCTTACCAGCTATCTTCACCTCTTTTAGTACATCAATAATTACCTCTGCTGTTATAAAATCAATCGTTGCAAATGGTTGATCCATAAGGTAACGATAAAAACAGCATAAATAATCGTAATCTTTGGAAACACAAATGCTTATAATAAGTGAGTTTTCACAACATCAAGATCGTTTTTTAAGCCTGTATATTCTTCATTTGGCATGATCAAGATGCCATGTAGAATAATAAATGAGTCAATTTCATAATACAAAAATCTAGTTAAGAACACGAACAATTACAAATGAAAATACAATATCATACATAAATAAAGAAACCTAATCAAGTGATTAGAACGGAAGGCGGCGACTCCAGCGGGAACAATCGTGTCCGAAGATCCAGTGATAAAAGCTTGGAAAGCTTTTATCAATTAGCTGAGGCCGATCCCGCGGAAAGCGTCCGCCTAGAGTGGAAATCACCGCGTCACCTGTAACCCAATTGTTCGTGTTTTATAGCCAATTAAGTCATTATGAAATTCATTCAAATACCAAAAAATAAACAAAATAAAATTTGCTCATAAAAATTGAAGCCTCAGGATCGTGTATTTCAGGAATAGTCAGAAAGAAAAAGATCATTATACCAAAATAAATCAATTGAGTAAGTGTCAGCAGTACCAACATCACCATGCTACGGCTCATAATCTGCTTAATATCTTTTTCAAAAAGAATTTTCTGAAGGTGTGACAAACCAAAGCCATATATTTTCATGTACATTCTCTCTAATTGATTAGTATTTATCTCAAAGTTCAAATCACGGTTGCGTAGTAAAATATTAAGATCTAAACGATGACTTGTTAAGCTTAAAACGACTGAAAGCACAACAACATTAAGGACTACCGGAAAGATAAGTGCAGTATTCATTTGATATGATGGAAACTCCGCATTTGATAGTAAAGCCCCGAGCGTTTCTAGCAACGGCTCAGTACCGAAAAATACAAGATAACTAACATAACTAACAAAGCTAATAAATACAACAACTTGCAAGATTTGTAATGTTAGACGTTTTAATGTATTCATACAATACCGATTCCTAATAGCAACCGCAACTTGTAAGTTGATCATCTAAACTTTTGAGTTCCTTATTCTTGATAACAATGGTGTAATGACAAAAAAGTCAAGCATATAAAAAATATAGAAAATACCAGAAATTATTGAGATAACAATCTCTATATTTGTATTTGGCAAGTTGCTTATTATTACACAGCTTGTTGCAACCATGAAAGAGAATATACTATACTTTTCTTTATTTATAAATTTATTTATAAGTTGATAGATCGAAATAATTAATACGATTATTAATAATAGGGAATTCAATTAATTCACCTCCTCTACTCATATCAATAAAATACCCGTTTATTTCCTAAGTAACCTATTGCTAATGCAGAACCGAGCCCTGCTAAGAAGCCAGCCCAAAACCCTCCAATTAAACTAACCACTCTAGCAATCCCACCTGAGACCTTTCCTATGACAAACAAATGGAGCGAGTCCTGATTCAAAAGAAGTAACTCTTCACGATACATTAAACGGATGAAAAGATATTGAATTAAAAATAAAACTTGCAAAACACCAATAATAAACAATGTCGGTAAACCAGTGTACTCAGCAATGAATGATTGAGTAACTGAAACGGTAATAAAAGCAGAAACGATTAAAATGGTGATTAAAGCTACATATTTATTTTTGTTAGATAGCATAAGGATTTTGTGGAATTTAAACACAAAGGCACCTCTAATTACCAAACTAAAAAGCTAGTCTATTCATTTTCTAACCTGCTTCTTCTCTATTGATTATGGGAATTAACTTAGTATAGAAGATTTTATATGGAGATGCTCCATGTCAAACCTACTATGATTCTATCTTTTGACTATACTCCTTACATTAAGAATCAAGGATCCAGTTCTTGGGTAATTAATAATTCATATGAAAAAGGTGTGACACCTTAAGTCAAATGATTATAGCTGGTGCCACACTTAATTTTATTTCATCTCATCCTTTACACTATACTCACCACTCATATTTCTCAGGATCTCTTAGATAATCCTTAGTTTCTTTCTTGAACTCTTTCATCTTAAGAACAAAATGTGTCCAAGTCCAAGTTATAACACTAATGCTTATACCACTTAATAGTGCTAGCATATTCAAACGATCATGCCGCTTATCAGCAATATCAATAAACAACCATAGGTATGGTGCGACACAAACTAAACTGAGAAATATAGGATTAAATATACCTGGTTTATAAACTCTTTGAATTGTTTTTAAAGCCTCGTCTTTATCCAATGGTTGATTCATATGCAAGATACCCCCTACCCGAATAAATACCCATTATTAGGTCTAGAGTCAAAACGATCAATTCCTCTAGCTACCAACTGACCTAATGAACTCCCTACTAATGCAAGAACACTATTTAATACAATACCTACTACCCTTACTGCTGTTGAACCAAATAATTTTCTAATTTCATTGTGTACTTTCCTTTTTAGCTAGTAATGACGTAGTAGAAAAAGCCATAATAATAATTAATACATCTTCAATTAGTTGATTTATCTGTTCAGGTATGAATAACATTGCTCCCTGTGTAATGCTTAACAATAGAATCCAGATCCCCTTGCCCTTGCCTTGTAAAAATTGTTTATCTAAAAAATCTAGAATAACTGCGACTAGTAGCCAAGTGAGCACTCGAATGATCACTTGTATCACCTCGTCTTTCCTTATAGATCATTTTAATATTTTAATTCTCATCATTTTCTTCATCTGGAGTCCTAATTAAGATGATGAAGCTAAGAACCACAATTGCGATCATGCTAAATGTATAACCCATGCTGTTGAACCCATCAACTTTCAGATGGAAAATAAAAATCCCTACTAAATAAACCAGACAAACGCAAGCATTCATGCAATACAAAACCAACTTGTGTTTATTGCTCTTTTTACTCATGATCCACCTCATTTTTAATTTAGCTATATGTATTAGCTTGATTAAATTGTTAATATTTACAAACACAAAAGTTACCTACTTAGGTTTAAATTACGACTTTTTCCATTCTAAATCAATAACTTTTTCTGAAAAATCTGACTACGATAATTAATGTTCAAATGAGTAACATATATTCGAACAAAGTGAGCCAGTCGCTCATTGAATTATGCTAATAATGATGTAGGCGCCTAGAGTTAGAGAAAGGCTGATTAAATTATAACGAAGTAGCTTTTGCTTAAATTCTTTTGGCTTAAACAAATTGCTGTCAATTGTCTCTTTACTATTTCTATACTCAAATGCCGTTAGGATAAAAAATAAGATCAGCATCGTTGAGTTAGATTGTAAAAAAATCGTCCGATCACTGGCATCTAAAAATGGTGTATTATAAATATAACTCCAAATATATACAGACCAGAGAAATAGATATGATACTAGCGCAACTAGAGAAGTATGCTTAATCTCTTGCAATAAGCTTTCAGATACATCTAATTTTCTTAATCCTTTCAAATAAATAAATTGGTCTCCAACAGTGACTAAGATCCAGCCATTAACTATCTGCACGACAACAGCAATCCAAAACGTCACATAACTAAATGTCGCTAACATAACTATGTATCCTCCATGAATCAATCTGCACTTCCTCCGTGTAAAGTAGTCGACTTTCACATTAATTAATTTAGAAACTAGATAACAACAAAACTCGTCTGCTCATTTAGTATCCTTTTTTCAACATGTGGCGAAAATAACTGAAACAAAATACAATCATTCCAATTACAAGCATCATTTTAAATCTGTAGATCTTTGAATTTTTAAAAAGAGTAATTATGACATTTACTTACCTAAATATACTCCCGAATGTAATTTTTCAATTCATGTGGTGTACTAAATTGGTTGTCAATCTGATGAATTTGGCCGTTGTTTAAAAATAAAATTTCATCGGCGAGTTCCTGAGCGATATCTAGTTGGTGCGTGGAAACGACGATTGTTTTACCAGCTTCTTTCACACTTTTTAACACATCCGTAATCACTTCTGCAGTAATAAAATCAATCGCAGCAAACGGTTCATCCATTAAGATGTATTGATAATCCAATAATAGACCGATAATCAAAACGAGCTTCTGCTTTGTTCCTAATGAATAAGTCACGATCCGCTCTTCTTTGTAGTCTCTCATCTTTAATCTATCAAGCAGCTGATCAAACTGTTCACTATCAAAATGCTTTTCTTTCAAAGAAAAAATCAGTTCAGTAAATTCAAGTCCAGTTAGATTTAAGTAAAAATGCATTTGATCCTGAATATAGAGCAATTTATCTTTAATCAACTCCTGATCTATTGTCAGATTACTTTTCAAAAAGCCACTTAAGCAATTAAACAACGTTGTTTTGCCAGCGCCATTCACACCTAACAAACAGTAGATCACACCCGCTTCTAGCCTGAATGACACTTCATCAAGAACAATTTTTTCATTATCATAAGCAAAGGACAATTCATTTACTTCAAGCATCTACTCAACCCCTTCGTTCGATTTAAATTTTTTAAAATCTTTGTTGATAAATAAATGGAAACAGTAGAGCACAATTAACATCAGTAAGACTAGACCTTGGAAGATAAACAAGCTCTCAAGCGGATGACTAAGTGCCTGACCAAGCAGAACAAAGAAAGCTAAAATAAGACCAAAATTGATGTATGAGATCAACTCACTTGGATGGTTCATCTGGTTTGCACTTTTCACAATCCAAAGACTCCATGCTTTGACGAAAATTAAGAGTTGCCAATAATTAATAAAATAAACCAAAGATACAGTGTATTCACCCAAGATTAAAAGGGTAATGACAAAACCAGCATAAATAATCGTTAATTTAGGAAAAACAATAGCTTGCAGTAATCTCGTTTTAACATGAACTAATTGTGATTTTGAAATGTCAATGTGATAGCTTTTAGCCACATCAAAGTCACTTTTAAAGCCTGTATATTCTTTGTTTGGCATAAGTATGAATCCATTAAAAATGATAAAGATAAGGAAAAAGACAAAATAAAACCGACTCATAAAGATTTCAAGATTTATCTCAGAAAAGTCAAGGAAGAAAAAAGTCATCATTCCGATATAAGTTAGATGCATCAAGCCGTGCATGACCAACGTTACCTTACTATGTCTGATCAAATGTTTAATATCTTTTTCAAATAATATTTTTTGAATTTTTGATAAGCCATACCCGTAAATTCTTACAAGAATCCGCTCTAAATTTCTCGTCTTTAATTCAAAACTTAAATCACGATTACGCATTAAGATTTTGAAATTGATCCGATTAATAAATAAACTTGAAGCAACTGAAATAACGGCAACAATCGATATGATGATTGAAATATGTGATGGATCGATCTGATATAATGAATAAGCCTCTCTGTTCATTAGACTATTTTCTAACGCTTCCAATACTGGTTCTGCCGCTGAAAATGAAAACCAAGCTATAAAGCTGATAAACCCAACAAACAAAATAACTTGCCAGGTTTGTAGCGTTAACCGCCCCCATGTATTCATCCAATATCGAAGCCAAATCGCCCCCGAAATCTGCAGATTAATAAGGAGTAGAATTAAAATAAACAAAAGTAATACAAAATAAACTCTTTCAATAAAGAAGCTAAGAAAAGTAATCGTGAATATAAAAATCGGAAGCTGAAACTTGATCACAAAGAAAAGTAATCTAGTTTTGATAAATTGCGCTGTTTTCTCCGGAATAAACTTTAATAACGCCTCAGTATCTAATTTGCTTAACACATTTCGTTGAGCATAAAATTGGACGCCGACAACGACAAGAAGATTGATACCTAAAACAGCTAGAATCATCCTCTTTGGATCATAAAATCTTTGCAAACCAAAAGTAACAGCCGAAATAATTGCTGAAAAATTAGGTACAATATACATGTAAAATAATTTCTTTAAATTCTTAAAAGAATGCAAACCTTTGTCATTACCAAGTTCAAGTGCTAGGATTCTTGATATCATCTGCAGTTACTCCGATCGATATTTTGTGAGTTTTTAATATAATCTATACTTATCGTTTTTCCTTGTTCATTAAATAGAGTGAAAGCATAATCATCGCTAACCCGACAAAGCCAACTATGCCGCTATACAGATCATTCATAAGTATGGGTAAGATATACATAGATAAGATGCTTAAAATGAAACCAATGATAGCTAGAGTTAAATTAAGTTTTTTCATTTGAGCTGAAAGCCACCTTTTTATTATTCAATGTAGTTGAGCTCTTTTGCTGATCAAAATTAATTTTGATCTTGGTTTTAGAAGATGTGTCATATTAAAGTTTGTTCATCTCAATTTTTCACTCAAACGGTTTTAATCAAATTTAACAATCGGTTATATCTCAAATACTGATAAATAACACCTGACAAAATCAAATAGACAGGTAATAATATCAGCAATGAATAATAGCCACTAACTTGAATTGCACTCACAGATACAAGAGTTAAGAGCACGCAGACAACAATCGCAAATAGAATCAGCAATCGATAAGCCAGTTGCCAGTTTTTAATTTCAGCCGATCGTTTTGCCACCGTGTAGTTAAGATGACTACTGATCTGAACTGACAAGTTTTTATCGATCTTAACTTTTAAATCATCATTTTCATCAACATCAAAAACTTCAATCAATAATGGTGGTCGCAGATCGGTATCCAACACAAGAGAGAGCAACCCTTTCGACCAACTGGAAAAAGCATCTGTAAAAATAGTTAGCACACCGTCATGAATCTCATACTGATAGTCATCACTGATCGTTAATTTCATCTCGATTCCACCTCGTTAAAGATTGATCTAAAAGAAAAAGGCTTTCCTGTTTCTCAATTCACTAACAAAGCAAAAAGAATAACAGACACGGATAACAGAAACAAGAAAACAGTTAGAATTCCAAGAACTATCAATCCCAATGGTCTGTTCTTTATGTTTGATATAATACTTTGGTTGTTTTTCTCCATATTTAATGCCCTCCTGTTAAGTTCTTATTTAAATATGAATGAGCAATATTGCAGATAAAGAGCAAAGAATGAAGTAAAAGTTATACGATTAAATGCATTCACTACCGCATCATGCTAAAAACACTTATTCACTTTGACGTTTGGATTTTATGTAGTCAGTAATTTCTGTCGTGATTAAAATAATAAGTGCAGTAGTTCCAATTATTAATGCGATTGAACCAACTGAATCACTCGAAAATCTACTAAAGATAAATGCAACGATAAATAATAGAATCAGAAATTTAATGCACGAACTGAGCAACATTTTGTAGTTTGAAAGTAAATATCTTTTTAACAATGTTTTCCCTCCATACCATCATTATTAACATTTGTTAATCATCAATAAACCATCAACACGATAAAATAATTCACAACTGCAACGATAGATAAGGCCGAAGTATAGATAAAAACTTTATTAAATCGATTTAGATTCAATGTACCTTTCTTCGCTTGTTTGTGAATTCCTGGGATAAAGATATACCAAGTTAAAAATGCAATTGACAAGTTAATCACGATTACAACAATATAACTTATTATGACGGCAATGCTTGTGTCACTGTGGTTAATCAGTCTTTTCCCTGTTTGATCAGATATGATTATTAATATGATAAACATGTATACCAGCCGATTTGTTTTTGCAAAAACCTTATTCACCATATGCATCCCCTCCACTATTTACGTCACAGGATATAGCAAGGATAAATATTCAAGAAAGTACTAGATTAGTTAATTGTCTTTCCTTATAGATCATTTTAATCATGAGGCACCTTACCTTTGAATTAATTGTATGAATTAATTCGATTAAATTGTTAATATTTACAAACACAAAAGTTACCTACTTAGGTTTAAATTACGACTTTTTCCATTCTAAATCAATAACTTTTTCTGAAAAATCTGACTACGATAATTAATGTTCAAATGAGTGACATATATTCGAACAAAGTGAGCCATTCGCTCATTGAATTATGCTAATAATGATGTAGGCGCCTAGGGTTAGAGAAAGGCTGATTAAATTATAACGAAGTAGCTTTTGCTTAAATTCTTTTGGCTTAAACAAATTGATGTCAATTATCTCTTTACTATTTCTATACTCAAATGCCGTTAGGATAAAAAATAAGATCAGCAGCGTTGAGTTAGATTGTAAAAAAATCGTACGATCACTGGCATCTAAAAATGGCGTATTATAAATATAACTCCAAATATATACAGACCAGAGAAATAGATATGATACTAGCGCAACTAGCGAAGTATGCTTAACCTCTTGCAATAAGCTTTCGGATACATCTAATTTTCTTAATCCTTTCAAATAAATAAATTGGTCTCCAACAGTGACTAAGATCCAGCCATTAACTATCTGCACGACAACAGCAAGCCAAAACACTACATAACTAAATGTCGCTAACATAACTATGTATCCACCATGAATCAATCTGCACTTCTCCCTACAAAGTAGTCGACTTTAACATTAATTAATTTAGGAACTAGATAACAACAAAACTCGTCTGCTCATTTAGTATCCTTTTTTCAACATGTGGCGAAAATAACTGAAACAAAATACAATCATTCCAATTACAAGCATCATTTTAAAATAGACTCTTTTAAGCACCGTTTATCCCTCTTTTCCTTGATCCGTGTCATTCTGATTAAAATAAGACTTCTTTACAATCAACAAGCTCCCTACTAAATAGATTGGAAATAATATTAGAATATAGGTAAGGTTTTTCGTTAATAACCCTTCTTCCACCAGGGTCTGTGAGCCATAATTACAGACGAATAAGAATATGGAATATCTGATAAAAAACTTAAGGTGTTGTTTTTTCATGATTGCATCTCATCCTTTTTAAAGAAATAGATAGAAGCACAAATTAAATAGCTGATGACGATTACAAAGCTTAATGACAAGGCAATAAATTGAACCAGCTCATTGAAAGGAAAAATAATGACAACCATCATAATTATTTCTGACAAAATAAATAGATTTGAAAGTCTACTAAATGTTTCTTTCTTCATCTTTATCACTCCGATAAATTACCTTTTATTTAAGCCAATCACTCTAAAAAAGCTAAATTAGAACAAACCTCATGCATTTTTTCATAACGTTTGTTTAAATTGATTGTATGTCAAAATACATCATATTCAAACGCCAAAGATGGCGGGGAACCATCAAAAATTGGCGCGGTTTTGGATTGAGAAATGATCCAGTCAATAATGTGGATCATTTAATTCACCTGTCCCGTTATAATGAGTTACCTTATTCTTCACAGACAATCTGGATGAGATGTCGATTGACGTCTACACAGTTTTTTTATCAAATGATTTTTCTTCCATTCCACAAATTAGTAATAAAAACACTATCCACATTTGTATAATTGCAACTGGAATATCTAAGGGTTTCTTAAAAGGGATTTGTGTGAAATCCATCATACATAAAAGCAAATATAAAGATCACACTAAAAATCCATCTAGATTATTTTTATAAAGACGTTGTTAATATATTTCTAGATAACTAGGCTTTATATTTCATTGTTCAAATGTAACTGATCTTTTTCGTGAACATATTAACTCAAAAACAAGCCCTACGATAAATCCAGCTAAATGCATGAGTATAGAAATATGGGGAATCACAATCGTTAAGCCTAAAAAAAGCAAGCTAACTTCGATCGCATTTGCTTTATGTCGTTTGTCATCACTTAAATACAAATGAATCATCTGTGAACCTAAAAGAGCTGCAATTGCACCACTACTTCCTAAGTACAAGATCTCTTCCTTTGCAAATACAAACAGTACCAGAGCAACAAAAATCATTCCACTTATGTAGATCAGAAAAATTTTCCTAGTAGAATTATATTTTTGCAATTCATGACTTAAATACAGTAGGACGATCACATTGACTAATAAATGATAAACACTGTCGTGTAACCACTGTGTCGTGATTGACTTCCACAGACTGCTAACACTGATTTCTTGTCCGCCAATAAAACCAGCGATTGACTGTAGATCATAATCGAACCAATCTGTTTTGGAAACAACAAAAGCGAGTACCATGATAATCACAAAGATGATCGACCAATCGATTCTCCTTTTCACTAGACAACCTTCTCTCTATTTGCCAAAAACATTTGCTAAATAACTTAAAAAACTGACGACATTTAAGATAAATGCAATTGTAAACGTAAGAAAATAAACCATACTTTTTTTATTTAGATAGAGTAGTACAAAATCCGTTAATTGATAGGCAACTAATATCACAATATTAATAAGAAATAATGACTGCATAGAGAAAACCACACTAAAGGTGAAAAAAGTCGGACAGTACATCAAAAATCCCCACAGAAAAATTTTCGGTTTAATGATTTTGTTGCGTAAATTTAATGTCATGATGATTGTCTTTTCAATATTTTCTTGAATCCAAATCGAATTCACAAAAATGATGATGTTCAAATAGATGATTGCGATTGCACCTACAAAGTAAATCGATTGACGATTAAAAGAGAAAAAGATTAGGGCTAAACTTAACCCAATATTAAATAAAGTTTCTTGCTTCGAATACCGTGAAACAACTTTACTCGACATTTTTCTCTAGTTTCCGGTCAACTATTTTTATCTTGTGGCTGAATCGTCCTCTAATATCTAATTCATTGCTTGAACAGAGAATTAGACAGCCTTTATTAGCCATACTTTCAAGATAAGCAATTGCTTCTGGTATGTGTTCTTCATCTAAATTAGAAATATATTCATCCAGTAAAAGTACGTCAGGCTTTAAATAGGATAGAAGCTGAAAGATCACCATTTTTTGTTCGCCGGTCGAATACTCATATAGTGGCTTCTTTTCATATTTTGGTTGATATGGTTGTTTTAGTGTGACATCATTAATTGATAATAAATAATTAACAAAACTTGCTTCATCAAGGTGCCCTGGTATAGCTAACTGATTATCTAACAAAACAACTTCTTCACTAACGTCTATTACACTCTCATCAGCAATTGAACCCAACTTTTTTCTGTCCTCAGCATTTGAAGCGAGTAATTTTAATAATGTTGTTTTACCAGAACCATTCTCACCTTCAAGTAGCCATAATCCTGCTTCCAATGTGAGTGAGGCCTGATCAAATATCAATCTGTCATCACCAGAATATTGAAAAGTTAAGTTGCTAACTTTAATCATGTGAGCTCTCTCCAAACTTTATGTAGTTTTACTGCAATAACAACAATAATTAGAATACAACTGGCAAGCAATATTTCGATTTTCGGAAAATAAAATAGTCCAATAGCTATAGCCAATAAACTCGTTTGTAAAAAAGTTTCTGGCACACTTTTTATCATCTCATTTACCTGATCCAAATCAATTAAATAAACAAGCAATACAAGAACAAAGCCAGTAAATATGGCGATACTTATTAATTTAAAATCTACGAAAGTCACACTGAGAATTAAGCTAAAAATAAGTGATAAGATGGATTGAAGCAAATAGATCAGCACTATCTGCCCGATTTTATTCAAAAACACCTTTCTCTTTGCACGCTTTCCTATAATAAACAAATGGAGCGAGTCTTGATTCAAAACAAGTAACTCTTCGCGATACAATAGGCGGATAAAAAGATATTGGATTAAAAATAAAACTTGTAAAACACCAATAATAAACAATGTTGGTAAACCAGTGTCCTCAGCAATGAATGATTGAATAGCTGAAACTGTAATAAAAGTGGAAACGATTAGATTTATGATTAAGGATGCGTATTTGTTTTTGTTTGAAAGCATTAGGAGTTTGTGAAAGTTGAACAAAAGTACACCTCCGACAATATAATTTACACTGAAAATTAAAAGCAAACTCAAGTACTCAACCATAATACTACATAAGTGTAAATACCAACTACTAAACCAATTGTTTAATTTGTTTCCATTACTTTCTGACAAAAATTAATAATATCAAATACAATTATGTAGAGATATAAAGAAATAACTATAAATGTGATCCCCTCTTTAATACGCCTTTATCAAAAGGATGCCACTAAAAATTATTTAGTTAATTATTAACTATTGTACTAATGATTTCTGTAATCATTGCCAGTAAAAACTTACACTTAATTTAAGACAAAATCCCTACATTAAGAAGGAAGTACTTATTGATACCCGCTATGAATATGTTAAGTATCAACATATTACAAGTTTCTCAAAAGTACCTCCCACTTTACCCCACATTCGTCAATATAAAAGACTAATTACTTGATAATTAACTTGTTTTTACAAAACCACTAATCAACTTCATTTTTAATATATTTGAAGTAAATATAAATCAATAAAATTACTTGCAATACTAGTAAAATGAAAAGCATGATCATCCATTTTAAAAATGGACTATCAAAAGTAGAATGGTTACTATTTATATACGTTAGCACACCACTAGTTATTAATGTAGAAACAACCGTTATAATGAAAATAACACTATAATACTTTCTCACGGTCTCACCATATTGCATTCAAATATCCATTATTAGGCTTATTGTCCCGCCTGTCCCAAATAGTGGTTAATGCAGCGCCTACAGAAAAGGATAAAAATCCATTAATTGCTCCTAAAACAAGTCCTGTTACAGTGTTCGCAACTTTAGTACTAACAAATCGTACTAATACTTTATTAAACTCTCTTCTAGCGGCTGCAGAACCATTACGTTTAATAAATTTAGCTAATAATCTTATTGTGCCTCCACCAGTTAGTTTTGCAATTCCAATATTAATTACTGCTGAAACTGTCCAATTAGGGATTCCAACCCCCCCATCCAAATACATCATTTCTTCTTCAATTACTGCATAACTTGCTGGTAATACCATCTGCATTTCTACCACTCCTCTTATCATTTTTTATATTAAAGCCAGATGGCCATAATATTACTTTGACCTTAGATTCGATAAATCTAGTAACCACTCTAAATAGGATTCTTCTTGGTAAACAATTCTAGCTTCAATCGGCATTGAACGTATGATTTTAACAACTTCTCCTGATTTACTGGCCAAAAAGTCTTCGTCTAAACTAACTCTTGCTCGATAAAATCTAATCACACCTTCTGCTGTTTCATTTTGAATTGTTCCAGGTTCAATAAATTCAACTGTTCCTGAAATTGTACCGAAACGATAATTATTCACCCCCACAACAGCCACATTGACAGGTTGTCCAACTTCAACTTTACTTCGATCTTGGGCTTGGATATAACTATCAACGTAAAATCCCTCTTCATCAGTCGCAATTTCACCAACAATTTGATTTTGCTGAAGAGACATACCAATTGACAGGGGTTGTAAATAGTGAAGGATCCCAGATTTTGTTGCTGTTACGACATGGATTGTATCCTGCTCAGTTGCAACACCTTCATTTGCTCTTAATTCTGTTAATTGACTTTGAATTTGATTTCTCTTTTCACCAAGTTCACTAAGTAGTTGAAGTCTTGTTTGCTCAGCTTGTGAGTAAGGGGCCTCAGCTTGTTCGTTCAGTTGTTTAATTTCTTCTTCAAGTCCTTCAATTTCTGATTTCTTAGCTTCTAAATCAGCTTGGATTTCTCCTTGTTTCTCCATAAGTTTACTTTGACTAGAATCTATATCGATATTTTCGTAATGTTGATCAATTTCTTTTGTTAATTGATCAAGCTCTGACTGTTTTACAGTCAGTTTCTGTATGATTGTTTCATCAGAGTCCTCTTGTCCTAGTTGTCCCTCAAGATCAGTAACCTCAGCGAGTAAATCTTGCTGTCTAGCTTCTTTTTTCTTTAAATCCTCATTAGATTTTTTAGTCAACTTCTCATCTTCGTCAATTTGTGTCTCAATCTGATGCAATTCCTTTTCTAATTGAATAATCTCTGACCTTAATTGATCAAGTTCTGACTTTTTCTCACTAATCTCTCGGTTTGTTTTATTCGCATCATAAGTCTCTTGGTTAAGCGTATCTAAGTAATAAGCAACCTTACCATAGTATTCCAATTCCTTTTCAGTTTGGCTCAACAGATTTTCTTTCTGCTCGATTGCTTGTTCATACTTATCCATAATCAACAACGTATCTTCTAATTCTCCAATTTGAGCACCTACAACTGATGCCTGTAACCCTTCATTTCCAGATGAGAGCTCAAGAATGACTTGACCAGCTTCAACAAATTGTCCAGCTTCGGCATGAATATTCGTGATCACACCTTGTGTTTTCGTTGATAAATAACTTGTCCCATCAACACTGACTGTTCCCTGTGCCTTTACCACATAGGGGCGTTTAACGAATTGTGCCCCAACAACTGAAAAAATTAAGCAAAGAACTAGAAAGATAATAAAGACTGTCATGTACCTAGGAGGTCGTTTGTCAAAAAAGACACGCGCATCCTTTAATTCATTACGAGTATAGAGTTTCATAGACTTGCCACCGGCCTAAACAAGTCAACTTCTATCTGTTCTGGGTATTCATTAATTAAAACAGTGATCACATCACCATTCGATGTTAAGCCTTCTTCATAAAGATATAAATCAAGTTTTGAATGGGCATAATGGAGATCCTCTGGCTTGCCTTTGAATTTCAAGTAAATACAATTCGGAAACTCAAGCCGTTCTTTAATTTGAAAAGAATGTTTGTATTGTTTGTAATCATGCGCTTGAATATATAATTCGTAATCAGTCGTCAAATTCCCATCATCATGAATCGTTGTCCCTGCATTGCGTGTCACTAATGGACCAAATGTTTGGACTTTGAATAATTGTAGCTGATTTGTGAAATGATTTAATTTCTCCTCAAATTTATCTAACTCAATATTTTTATGTTGTTTAACCAACACTTGCTTTAACACCAATTTTTTATTTTGTTTCACTTCAAGTTTAGTCATAAGAAACCTCCTCATCATCATTGCTTTGTTGTATATTTACGTCTGAACTTCCAACTAAGTTAAATCCACCTTGTGCTTTAACTAACTTGGCGTAGCGGCCACTTTGTTTCATTAAACTTTCATGATCACCTGTTTCAATGATCTGACCGTCTTCAATAAAGAAGATCCGATCACAATTTAATATGGTTGACAAACGATGGGCGATAATAATAGTCGTCTTACCCTGTATCCGTTTAAAAATAATTTCTTGAATCTTTTGTTCACTAAAGGAGTCTAAATGTGATGTTGCTTCGTCAAAAATGTATAAATCACTTTTAGCTAATAGCGCACGGGCAATCGCAATCCGTTGTCTTTCTCCTCCTGATAAATTACTGCCACCTTCTTCAATAATTGCATGATAGCGATTTTGAAGCCGTTCGATAAATGTATCTGCGCCAGCTAGCTGACAAGCCGCAATAATCTCCTCGTATTTTGCATCTGGATTGGCAATTTTTAAATTATCAATGATCGTACCTGTAAATAGGTCAATCTTTTGTGGGATATAAGCAACCTTTTGTCTCAAGTGTTGGTGGTCTAAGTCTGAAAGTTGATGATCACCAAACTTAATTTGTCCTGATTGCGGGATAATAAATTTTAATAGTAACTTCGCAATCGTACTCTTCCCTGCACCACTTTCTCCTACTAGCGCGATCTTTTCACCTTGATTAATCCGTAGGTCAAAGTCTTTTAGCACAGGTGGTCTTGAGCCATAGCCAAATGTGACATTTTCAAAGATTAAATCTGTTTTTAGATCAACGTCTTGAATCTGTTGTTCAGACTGTGCGTCTTCTCGTTCCAATGACATCAACTCACTCAGACGATTCATGGCGACTTGGGCTTCTTGAAAGGTAATTTGTAAACCTACTAAGTTTTGAACAGGTTCAATAAAGAATTGACTCAACGTTTGAAAAACAAGTAAATCACCAATACTGATTTCGCCATCGATAATCATTAGCGCACCAACACCAAGAATAAACACATTACCGATTGAATTTATAAACGTTGAGATGAACCCTTGAACATTTTGTAAAACGCCTTCTTTATAGCCAATTTTTAACGCATGAACAAAGCGATTTTCTAATCGGTGCATTTGTTCTGGTTCATTGGCATGGGCTTTGACCGTATCAATGTTCTGCATTGATTCAATCAGTTGAGCATTAAGCATGGCTCCTGCTTCCATCTGTTCGTAATTAATTTTTCGATAGGGCTTTTTAAAAATATAAATAAGTGCAATATTAATCGCAACCATAATAAGTAGAATAATAAATAGGTTCGTATTTAGACGCCAGAGTAAAATACTACTAAATAGAGCTAACGTAATATCTAAACCTAGCGATAAAGATACTGACGTAAATATGTCTTTGATTGTCATCGCATCTTGAAAGCGAGTAATAATATCGCCAATCTTACGTGAACCAAAAAAGCTATATGGCAGATGGATAATATGATTGTAATACCCCATCATCACTGGTATATCAATTTTTCTTGATAAGAATAGTAGAATGTGCTGACGAAAATATGAAACTAGGTTTTGGACTAAACTCACTAAAGCAAAGACAATTAGAAAAACATAGAGACTTCTTTTAAGTTGATACGGTATAATCTCGTCCATAATGATTTTCGAGAAAAAGCTTGAAAAAATTCCTAATGCGGTTAGTAACACAGATGCAAGAATGATCACAGCCATCAGCTTTTTCTGTGGCAAGATCAGTTGAACGAATAGTTCAAACATCCCTTTATCTTTCATCTTCATCATTTCAAATTCAGTCGTTGGCACCATAAAGATCATTACACCAGAGAATTGCTCGGCAAATTCAGCTTTAACTTTTCTTTCAATCCCTTTAGCTGGATCAGCAATAATCATTTGATCTTTTTTGGTCACCTTATGTATGACAACAAAATGATTGAGCCCTTCTTCTGTTTGGATTTGAGCAATCGCTGGGTAAGTTAAATCAGGAGTAATTTGCTCGACTGTCGTTCGAATGGCTTTTGCATTAAAATTTAGCTTTTCTAAGCCATCCATAATCCCTTTCACCGTTGTTCCATAAGCATCGGTACCAATCATTTCACGGATCTTCATAATTGTTGATTCTTTTTTGTATCGTAGCATAACTGTTGATACAACAGCTGCCGCACAATCTGAAGCATCATGTTGCATCGTGCACGGCCATTTTTTAAATCGCAATGGATAACCTCCTGTCTTTTAAACTAGATAACTTTGAATAATAAGATGAATCATTATCAATAGGTAATATTATTTAATTAAGTAATTAACATGATATAAATGGATATATTTAACTACCTAACTTTAAATTACCTCCAAATAAAGTTTTGTCAATAGTTTTTTTCAGAAAAATCAGAATTAATTCCAATTTTATTCATAGAGTTAAATTATATTGTGACTTTTAATTATTCACTCTATTTACTGTAGAAATACAGTAATATTTTCAGGAACAACATAAAATCCAGATAACTTCAAATAATCATTCAGTTCCATATCGATCAAAAATAACCATACTTCCATAAAATTATAATGATTTTTTAACAACACACTTGTTTTACTGTATAATTACAGTAAAATATTTTCCCCACCAAAAAACTCACATCCAAAACGGAATGTGAGTTTTTATTAATCTAACAATGATAATCTTACTGTATTCGATCGTGTGCCTGTTTGATCGGTCAATGGGTTGTATGGCACGATGTAGTAGGTACCTTGATCAAAAATGGACATCTCTGATAAAGTAAATTCACCTTCTCCGACGACACGTCCGAGATATTGATCGGCATCTTCGACTTTATCTAGCGCAATCAGATCACGATAAACAGCACGCATAACACTTCTAAAATCTACCCCTGCATGTGAATAGAACCTCTGATCCTCAATCGCAATAAATGCTTCTTGGACGTGTTCTGGAATATCTCCTAACTTGACAAGTTGGCGATTTTCTTGATAGAGTCTGCCTGCATACTCACCGTCTTCGGTTATCACTTGTGTCGTCGCAGGTAAGATGAGTGCCGACTCAGCAACGATTAAACGACCACCAAAGATGATCAATAAAAACCCAGTTAAACTTAATGCTATAAAAGACGCGATTAATCATATCGGCCATTTAATCCAACTTTGATTAATCCATTTCCATATACGAATTAGCAACGCTTTTATTTTTCCCCACAAAAAAACCACCCCACAATCTGATCAAACTATATGTAACTAATACTGGATAAGACATATGTAGTCAAAACTATTAGTATTAGTTTATTGATCGATTATGAAGTGATTTATTTATAATAATTGATGGCGGTGAGCATAGACGGCTGCTTGTGTTCGGTCATGAACTTCTAATTTTCTTAAAATATTACTGACATGTGTTTTAACTGTTTTAATTCCGATAAATAACTGATCGGCGATCTCTTGATTTGTTGCACCGTTTGCCAAGCAAATTAACACTTCCAATTCGCGATCGGTCAATTGATCGTGTAGTGTTGGTTGTTTACCTTGAAAACGAGTCATCACCTTATGTGCCACCTTAGGCTCAATTACATTTTCACCATGATAGGCTTTCTTAATTGCACTAACAATGTCTTCGGCTGATGCGGTTTTTAATAAATAGCTAAAGGCACCCGCTTCTAATACCGGAAAGATTTGTTTGTCATCATAATAGCTCGTTAATACGATTACTTTACAGTCTGGAAGCACTTCTTTAATTCGTTTCGTTGCATCAATTCCATTACCATTTTCCATAATTAAATCCATTAAAACAACATCCGGATTTTGCTTTAAGACGACTTCAATTCCCTCTTCGCCACTACTTGCTTCACCAACAATTTCAAAGTCTTCTTCTGTTTCCAAATATGCGATGACACCTTTCCTAACAACATCATGATCATCGACTACTACAATTCGAATCATTCATCCGCCTCCTTTTTAGGAAATGGAACACGAATATCGATGTATGTTCCGATCCCTTTCTTTGTTCGTAAATTGAACTGGCCTCCAATTTCTTCACTACGCTCACGCATTGTTTTTAGGCCATACGAGGTTTTCATTTGATCAGCTTGCTCCCAGTCAAATCCTTGACCATCGTCAGCAATATGAACAAATAAATGCTCTGGTTCAGATTTAAGAATAATTTTCACTTTACTTGCATCGGCGTGGCGTAACGTATTCGATAATGCTTCTTGAATAATTCTGAAAATATGTTCCTCGGTAAAGCGAGGTAATTCATCAAATTGATCAATAATAAGTTCAAAATCAATGTCACTCTTAGTCTTTAACTCAGCAATTAGGTTATGAATCCCGTCACTTAATGATTGATTAGATAAATGGATAGGTCTTAGATGTAGTAAAAGTGCACGCATTTCATTTTGTGCCTTCATCGCAGTTTCTGCAAGATCTTCAACCTGACTTTGCGCTTTTTCTGGATTCATTTTTACCGTTCGAACAACAGCCTTTGACATCATAGCCAGAGCAAATAGCTGTTGACTGACTGAATCATGTAAATCACGAGCCAATCGTTGACGTTCTTCGATTGTGGCAATTTTGTGAGCACGCTCAGCATAGGCAGCTTTTTCATCAGCCAGTCGTTGTAAATAATGAACTTGATCACCTAATTTTTTTGCTAGATCATTTAACTCAACACCAATACGTGACACTTCGCCTTTTTCCTCTAAGCGAAATCTCGTATGATAATTTCCACGTGATAATTGCATAATCATAACTGATAAATCATCAAATTGTGATTTCAATCTACCACTTGAACGAAAACCAATTAAAATCGCAATTATTGATCCAATGATAAAGTGAATAATTGAAAATAGCATAATGGTTGCTTGATCCAACCAACTAGGATCTATAATCAAATCGATTAATGTTAGCGTAACTAGAATAATCAATGTTAAAAAGGCAACTGTCGTCAATTGAGCTTGAATGTAAGAGTAACGAATCGAATTTAACTTTTTGAACAAGTGCATCACCTTCCTTAAATTCGATCAACCCTGATAGAACCAGCATTTAATTTTAAATTAAATGTTAACTTACGTGTTGCTTGCTCATAACCTTCTGTTTCATAGATTAATGTGCGATTAATTCCTTGAGATGTTTGATCAATGACAACAACCTCACCAGCATGCACTGTCGCACGAACCGAGAAATCGACATGATGCGGTAAAATAATATTTATATCGCCTGCTAAACCATGAATTGTAATTGGCGTATCCTGATCAGGAATAAATGCTTTTGTAAAATCCATTGTATGGTCACCAACAACGTTCCAAATATTCGTTGGCTCTACTTTCCAATTTGTTTTACTGTAATCATAATCACCAAAAATGACACGTTCTTTTTCTCCATCTTTATTCGTATTCAATTCAGGATCATTTGATTCATAAAAAATCTTCATCTGTCTTTTTCGCGGAATACCTAAATAGCTTAAACCAATAAATACCAATACCATTGGCCAAAGTTTATAGACATCCCAAAATTCAAATATTATATAATTAAATTGATCAAGTAACAACAATGAACCAAAGATAATTAAAAATAGCGGTACCCAAATACCATTTAATCCTTTAAAGGCTTTATATAACCATTTTAACCCGACCAAAATGAAGAAGCTTGGATAAATATAAGGCCACCAATCACCTATTGTCCATTCTACGAGATCAAGATTTTCTAAGACAAGAATAACTCCTAATAAAACAATCGCTATCGCAAATAAACTACGAAAAAAACGACTTCCCATCATCAATCACCCTTTCTATTTATAGTTTTCTAGTCTAATTTTATTCTTAATTCTATTATACTGAATAAAAAAATAACCGACACAATCTAGAGCATGGTTTTATCTCAGTCTTAAGTATGAGTTTCTATTACTTTAGGTGTTGAACTAATGTATCATAATTCATCTCACACCTTTAATGTATTAAAAAAGATTCACAAAAACAGATAAGTATTTGTGAATCTCTATAATCATTCAATTGATCTTTTTCCTAACATAGATTCGCGCAAATCCCACGACAAACACAACGCCTACTAATAACACAGAGCCAGCTTGCCAGAGATCTGACGTCAATAGGCTAATGATAGTAAAGATTAGTAGCTGTAGTATGAGTAGCTGTTCAATTAACTTGATAAGCGAACGTTCTCTATCGATTACTTTAATCGGATATAAACTCCCCAAAACCTGAGTTCTATGGTGATACCATAGCGGTATCAATTGAATCCCTGTAACAAATAGAAAGAGAACATTAACTATAAGTATTATAATGATATGGTCAAAATAAGCAAGTAACACAGAACCAATGAGTGTTAGTCGAAAATATAAACCAAAATAATCAGCAGATCTAACAAATGTAATCCGATATAAAAACGAATAACTATTTTCCTGCTTAAAGCTAATTCTCTTTGTCATCCAAGCAACTAATAAACGACGTTTTTTAATTGATAATTTAAACTGTGGTACATCAGTAAACATACTTGCCAGTCGGTAAAAGCTTTGCATTCGTTGCTGGTCTTTTGCAACTAATTGATCCCACGCTAAGGCAAATCGATGACTATAATAATAGAAATAAGCAAATAGCGCAAACAAACCAACAGTTAATATGCTTGCTAATAAAACTTGTCCATTCATATAGCTATAAAAAATAAATAACTGCAGGATTAGGCGCGTCAATTTTCCAATTCGGTGTATCGCCTTATCTCTTACACGCAACAACCACCAATTCAGTAAAAAATGCCATCCTTTAAAAAAGACTAACATAAATATGATGACAAGGTAGCTTTGAGCTAACCTACTCGCTTGATAAAGTGGGGCTAAAGCTGCAACTACAATCGCAACTAAATAAAGCTGTGTGATAAAACTATACAACAGAGTGAAATTAAAATATTGAGTTAACTTTTTTTCTGCTGGAAATAAAAAGACTAAATCAGCTTCTTTTAATAAGTTTTGAATCGGGTTATAAAGGGCAACAAGTGCAAACAAACCACTCACTATCCAATCCGTTGGAAAGTTCTCTGGTAGTTGATTTAACAATTGTTGATAAAAAACAGCCCCCGCCCCGATCAAAAATAGAATCGCAATCGCCAAGTGACCATTTAAAATAAATTGAAGATAACGAATCGTTTCTTTAACATGGGCGCTAAATCGCTCCTTAAATAGTTTTTTACTATCCATCATTGCTTAACCTTCCTTTGTCAGTTGCAAATAGAGATCGTCTAATGTACTCGTTGGCATATTAAATTGCTGTCTTAATTCATCAATTGTTCCAGATGCCCTTATATCACCCTCATGTAAAATCACAAATCGATCACAATAACGCTCTGCTGTTGCTAAAATATGTGTAGACATTAAAATGCCTGCACCACGTTCTTTTGCTTCTATGATCCGATCTAACAGTGCCTGAATCGCTAATGGGTCTAATCCAACAAAAGGTTCATCAATGATATACAACGGTGGGTCAATTAAGAACGCACACATAATCATCACCTTTTGCTTCATCCCTTTAGAAAAGTGAACTGGGAAATAATTTATTTGTTTTTCTAAACGAAACATTTTTAATAGTTTAGGTAATCGTTCATCAAAAGTCTTTTGATCTAGGTCATAAGCCATGGCGGTCAATTTTAGATGTTCATATAAATTTAACTCTTCATATAGTAATGGTGTTTCAGGTATGTAACCAAATTGTTTGCGAAAAAGCTCTGTATCTGATTGATTCGTATAGCCTGATAACGTGATATTGCCTGTACGTGGTTCCATTAGTCCAATAATGTGTTTAATTGTAGTACTTTTCCCGGCACCATTTAAGCCGATTAAGCCTACAATTTCACCAGGCTTAACGTCAAAAGAAATACCATGAAGAACATTTTTATGTGTATAGCCACCAGTTAAATTTTCTATCTGTAATAAGTCGGACATACCGTCCCCTCCTCATACTTGGTTAAACAAATTTTTGCTAAATGAATGAATTTCATAATGACTTAATTGGCTATAAAACACGAACAATTGGGTTACAGGTGACGCGGTGATTTCCACTCTAGGCGGACGCTTTCCGCGGGATCGGCCTCAGCTAATTGATAAAAGCTTTCCAAGCTTTTATCACTGGATCTTCGGACACGATTGTTCCCGCTGGAGTCGCCGCCTGCCGTTCTAATCACTTGATTAGGCTTCTTTATTTACGTATGATATTGTATTTTTATTTGTAATTGTTCGTGTTCTTAACTAGATTTTTGTATTATGAAATTGACTCAAATATCAAATAATGTGTGAATGTCAGTTATGTATATAAATTTTACCATTATTGAGACTGAAAGCAAACAGTGACATATTGTCGTATTTTTGCTATGTTGAGTGTTTTAATGATAAAATAGGGTCAAATTAATAAAGGAGTGAATGTGATGTCAGCTGATCACAACTGTATTTTTTGTAAAATTATCGCTGGCGAGATCCCGTCTGCGAAAGTTTATGAGGATGAGCATGTCTTTGCATTTCTTGATATTAGTCAGGTAACAAAAGGTCATACTCTAGTGATACCAAAAGCTCATGTGAAAGATATTTATGAAACTAGTGACGAAATCGCAAGTCAGTTATTTGCTCGTGTACCTAAAATAGCTCAGGCAATTGAAAAGAGCTTTAATCCAAAAGGCATTAATATTCTGAGTAATACTGGTGAAGCTGCTGGTCAATCAGTATTTCATTTACATCTACATTTAATTCCAAGATATGATGAAACGGACGGCTTCTCACAAAATTGGGTTACACATAATGATGATTATACCAAGGAAGACCTGTCAAATATTGCAGAAACAATTGTTCAGAATATTTAGTATTTACTTTTAATTTTAATATGGTATACTTAAAAAAACTTCGCATTTGGCAATGAGTGCACAAATGGAGGTTAAAATGAGTTTAGTTGAGGAGAGATGAGAATGAGAACGAAAGATTTAATTTTATTAGCATTATTTATGGGGATCGGTGCTGTTTTACACATGATTTCACCTCCAATTTTATTTGGAATGAAGCCTGATATTATGTTGCCGATGATGTTTCTAGGGATTATGTTGTTCCCTAAAGTAAATTACGTTATTGTCGTGAGTCTGGCTACAGGTGTCATATCAGCGCTAACTACAGGTGCACCAGGTGGTCAAATATCAAATATGGTAGAAAAACCGATTACAGCATTTATCTTTTTTGGTTTATTATTAATTATTCCTAAAGCAGTAAATCAAAAGATTACAGTCCCTATCTTAGTTACGGTTGGTACGCTTGTGAGCGGTTCAGTGTTTTTAATTATGGCACTTTATGTTGTTGGATTAATGGAAGGTGCATTTACTGCACTATTTGTTGCAGTTGTATTACCTGCCGTATTATTCAACGTTATTTTTACACTGATACTCTATCCAATCATTCAATCAATCATGAAAAGATCAAACTTTGAATTTGCATAATATATCAATAAATAAGCATCCACTGTTTAACTGGTGGATGCTTTTTAATTTGGTTCAATGTCAAATAGTATTGGTATGTTTTATAATTAGTCGAGAATAAATTTATCTTAGTTTTAATAAAGATACAACTTGCTCACCGCGGATGAAGCTTATCATCTATTGTGAATACTTGATCCTAAAGAGGAAATTATAAACTTAGTTTAGACGTCTAGAAAAAACAGTTATCTACTTCGAGAAAATTATATTGGATTTTATTTTTTGATGTTTGACTGAACGAAATAAAGAGAAGATAATAGTAAGTAGCAGTAAGTAGAAAGGAGTGTAAACGATGGCTAAGGGCAAATCATTATTACTAGGTTTTCTAGCTGGTGGTATTATAAGTGGAGCAATCGCTCTTTTGAATGCACCTAAGTCTGGTAAAGAGACACGTGCAGATTTGAAAAAACAAGCTACAGAATTAAAGGATTCATTTGAACATGTTAAAGAAAATGGTAAAGAGTTATCAGAACAAATTATTAACACATCTAAAGAAGCTGCGAAACTAATTAAAGAACTTTCGATAGATGTGAAAGATTCACTTGAAAGTTGGCAAGAAACAATTAAGCCACATCAAGAAAATATTAAATCTTATTTAAAACAAATTGAAGAACGACTTAATGAATTAGAAAACCAAACAAAAACAATTGAATCAAAGTAAATAGCTGTAGATTGGGCTTTTTTAATAAAGCCCTTTTCTTATTTGTTCATAAAGCGATTACAAATTTTCTATAAAACGATTCAGTCCATCTGTAAATAGTGATATTCTTAAGAAAATAAGCATTGTATAGTAGCAGTGTTTTTAAGTTATTATCTATGAAAAACAAATAGGGAGAGAATCTAAATGACTATAAGTAAATCAGCGTTACTCGGGGTATTAGTAGGTGGGGTCGTAAGTGCGTCGGTCGTCTTGTCAATTGAACCAAAATCTAGACAAGCAATCTCTGAGTAAATTATTAACAAGTCAAAAGAAGGATTAAAATTACTTAACGGGGTTTCTATTGACCTTAAGGATTCACTTGATAGCTACAAATCTAAAGATCATCCTTATCAAAGAAATATTAATTTTTCAATTCATATGCATCAAAATAATTACAACTAAAAGTCTTGCTGGATCTAGTTGATCATAATTAAGCGGTAAGTAAATTAAAAGCTGATCCTTTAAATTTTTTTTTAGAGGATCAGCTTCTTGATGACTTGCTTTTATTATTCATTTGTGACAATTCCTACAATATTAAACAATTACTTGATTTAAATTAATTTTATACCCAAGCTGCTCCAACAATTACTAACAGGATAAATAAAACGACGATAAAAGCAAAACCACCATAACCGTGCTTACCTTTATGACTCATTTTTCATACCTCCTTCATTATTACATTAATATGTTATGCCCCAATTAAGAAAGGGCATGGGCTTTTTAACGATTATTAGTAAAAAGAGTGGAATTTTACTTTAAATGATTTATTTTTGCTAAATCTATGTTATATTAACATTTGAGAAAAATAATTAGACTTAATAGTCTTGAGTAAATGGGAGTGTAACTATATGAAGAAATTAGCTATCGTAGCAACAATTTCAGCAGCAATTATCGGATTATCAGCATGTTCAAAAGCTGACCCAGAAGTAGTTGTTGAAATGGATCAAGGAAATATAACTAAAGAAGAGTTTTACGAAGAATTAAAAGCAGCGAGTGGTGAAAGTGTTTTACATAGTTTAGTTTACGCATCGATACTTGAGGATAAATATGAAGTTGATGATGAGCAAGTTGATGAACAAGTTAACGCAATGAGAGATCAGTATGGCGAGCAATTTGAAATGGTTCTTCAACAATACGGATTTGCTTCTGAAGATGATTATCGCGCAACATTAAGATTACACTTACTTGAGCAACAAGCTGTTACTGAAGATATTGAAGTTTCAGATGATGAAATTCAATTACGTTATGATCGTCTTTTCAAAGAAATTGAAGCAAGTCACATCTTAGTTACAGATGAAGACCTTGCAAATGATCTATATGACCAATTAATGGATGGCGCAGACTTTGGTGACCTAGCTAGTGAGCATTCTAGAGATCCCGGCTCAGCAGCAGATAACGGTTCGCTAGGCTACTTCACAGCAGGAGACATGGTTAAAGAGTTTGAAGATGTAGCTTATGAATTAGCTGTAGATGAAATCAGTAAACCAGTAGAGTCTACTCATGGTTGGCATATTATTAAAGTAACTGACATTCGTGATACAGAAAGAGAAATCGGTTCATTTGAAGACATGAAAGCACAATTAAGAACTGAAATTGCCTTACCAAAAGTAGATGAAACAGTTGCAATGACAAAAATGCAATCATTACTTGAAGGTGCAAACATTAAAGTCAACATTAAAGAATTTGAAGACTTATTTACATTTGAGGACATCCCAGAGTTAGATCAATAATAACAAGTCAAAAGCATATTGGTGAAAACCGATATGCTTTTTCACATTTTATTTTCAATAGGATTTTACTTCAATCTACGTTACAATAAATTTAATAAATACCTTCTAAGGAGCGAGAGAAATGAAATTGGAATCCAATTATTTTTTTGGACAAATACCGATCGAAATTGAAATGAATGAAGAAGAAATAGATTATATACAACAACGTTTTCCTGCTCCTGAATTACCGAGCGGGCAGAATGTTTTCTCAATTGATGATCAAACTGCTGGGAATCAGGTTAAACAACGCTTACTATTAAATGATTATGAAGTGCGACTCACTCGGACAAATAAGAATTTTCTCAGACTCTCGTTTAGTAACAATGCTGGGATGATTCAAGCGAAAATGTGGGACAATCAGGGCATGATTAACCGTGTCCTACCACTACTTGAAGAGTATTCAGTATTTGATGTTGAAGCAATCGTTGATGACTATAACAATCAAAAATCACTAACTATTAATCGTCTTACACCTGTTGATGAGAAAATTAATCCATTTTCATTACTTCCTTACACAGATGAAGATTACAATCATTTAACAATTGAATTATATAGCTACCTTGATCAGTTAGATGAGCCTTATTCAACCTTAGCTAAAGAAACACTCTTTCTTTTCTGGTCTGACTTTAGTATCGCTCCTGCAGCAAAAGGACATCACCATAACTACTTAGGCGGACTACTAAAGCATACTGTCGGATTAATGCGAATTGCACGTTATATTCTCAATGAACAAAAAGGACATATCGAAGCAGTTATTACATTGATTAACCTAGTTGAAAAAAGCTATAAAAAAGATCTTTACCTTGCATATAAAAATAATGAGCCACTTAATTACGCATCAACATGGAATCAAACAATCGACCATCTCTATACGATGACTACTGGGGCAATGAATTTTAAAGACCAAAGCCCTGATTACAATATTTTAATTGTGTCAATTTTGTTTCATGATCTTGGAAAAATACTTGAATATGACCATGCAGGATTATCACATAAAGCATTTGAAGTACTTTTCCCAACAGCAAATCGCGAAAGCTTAGAAACTCGTAAACAAGCTGGTATCAGTATGGATCCGCTTGGTGTTATGATTGGCCATATTCCATATGGATTTTTACTATTCAGCAAGCTACTAGAGCAATTTAACATTTCACTAGATATCGATGCTGTTCATCAAATTAGTCACTGTATTTTATGCCACCATGGTTTACCAGAATGGGGCTCAGCAGTTAAGCAGCCTCAAACAATTGAAGGCTACTTAATTCATATCGTTGACTACTTAGATAGCCGTTATGAAAATGCCAAATAATCATATAAAAAATCAGAGCACGTTGAACTGTCTTTTTTCAAGGGTTAGGGGCAGTTCACATATTACGTAGCTCTGATTTTTTATTATCGTGTAAGTCTAAATTTTTTAGCTTAAAATGATCACTCTATCTTCTACTTTATCACGCAATTGTTCATTTGTTGGTATATCTTTCGTGAAATATATAATTTGATGGACATCACTAAGTCCTTCTAAAATACGCTCCATTTCCTGCTTTCGTTGCTGGTCAAAATGAACAAACCCATCATCAATTAAGAATGGTAACTGAATATGCTCAGCTAACCAACTACTGATTCCTAATCTAATCGAGACAAATAATTGGTCCATCGTCCCTTGTGATAACTCCTCAAGCTGGTATGTTTGCTGATCTGAAGCTAGTAAAAATAATTGCGTATGATCTAGATCAAAATCAATATTCATATATCGTCCTTTTGTCAATTGCATAAAAAATGCGGAAGCTTTTTCTAAAACTACTGGCAAATAAGATGTTTGGAAGATCGTTTTTGTCCTCTCGATTTGCATTAAAGCCAATTGATTGATCAGCCATTCTTTAGCCCCTTCAATCAATTTATCCCTCGTTAAATGAAACGCATGCTTTAATTCAAGCGATGCCTTTGAATGTGCTAGCGTGTTTAAAATCGCTTGTAGATCGGCGTCTTTTTTGATTAAATCATTTAATTGATGATCAAGTGCTCGTAATTCAGCTTCATTCGACTGAATCTTAGCGTTCAGTTCGGTTTTTGTTAAGTAACCACCTGCTAAAATGGAGCCAACTAAATCATCTGGTAAGTGCACTTTTATTTGGCGAACCATTTCTTGCTGTGTTTCTTTTAGCTCATGCCACTGCTGATAAAGTTTTGCTTTTTTAATAAAATCTTCTTCCGAGTTGACCTTTGCTAATGCTAATAACTCGTCCAATTCTTTTTGATATGGAATCGTTTTTGCTTCAGCCTGCTTTTGCTCATCATACATAGTTGTTAAGCGGCTTTCCAATTTATCTTTCCTGTCGAGTAGCGTCTGCTGTTGGAACAGCAAATCCTTAAGCTGATCTAAATAACTTTGAAAATCAGTTTTATCAGCCTTAATGAGCTGACCAAATTGCTCTATTGTTTCCACTTCAAATTGATTAAGCTGCTCTTTTAAATCGGTAAGTGTGGCTTTTAATTGATCACGCTGATGCATAAGGTCAATAATGTCTCTTAAACGACCAGCTAAATCTGGCCAAAATTGAACTGACAAGCTTTGTAGGAATGAAAACTTGCTTTTCTCTTCGTTTATTAATTGTGTCAGTCTCGCTTCCTCAAGCTCTAGTGTTACTAGCTGCTCTTTTACAACATGGTATTGGTCATCAACCTCTTTTAACTTGTTAGACGCAAGCAACAATTGATCACGATGATGATCATGAGAGGTGAGTTTTTCCATTAATAAAATCCGTCGATCATGCCATTCAGCTGTCGCTTCTTCTGTCTGTGTGTTGAGCATGTGTAGCGATTTTTTCCGTAATTTCATTTGTTGCCAAATAAAAATTCCACCGACAATTAGAAGTGCACCTGTTAGTATACTATTTAACAAGCTGTGTTTACTTGATAGAAGTAAGATGATGCTGAGTAGTAGTATACTGATCATTACGATATTAAAGATTCGTTGCGTGTTATATTGCTTTATTAATGGATGATCAGTTTGCTTTGGTTGATATAGTCGCTGATTAATTTGCTCTAATTCTTGCTCAGTCATTTCCTTTTCACGCGCTGATAGTGTTTTAGTTTCAAGCAGCTCGCGCTCTGTGGTTAACGAGCTTTTTTGGTTTATCAATGTTTCAAGTAATGATTTATTCTCTGATAATTTTTGTTTATTTTGAACAGCTTGCTCAGCTAAATCCTGCCAAGTCTGTTCTGTTGTGTAGTTTAACGGCAAATCTTCTAAATCAGCCTCTGTTAAATTAAGCTGAAGTTCATTAAGTTGTGTAGAGATCGACTGATTTTTTTCTTTAATTTGTCGTTCAATTTGATATTTTTCTTGAACTAGTGCCTGATATTCTCTAGCTTGGTTAAGACGCTTTTCAATCTGATTAATGATTTGCTTTGGATAAAGATGTTCGACAAGCTCATCATGATCTGATTTTAATTCAGTTAATTGTCTTTTAATTACTTCAACATCTGCTTGGAGTGGTTGAAGTGTTTCTTTCAACCGCTTATATCGTTCTTCACCTTGCTCAGGAAAATCAATCTGTTCAGGATACTCTAGCAGCTCTTGCTTATTTAAATGGTATGTTTCAATTGCAGGATAAACACGCTGTTGTTCAACTAAGAGGTTCAATTCATTTTTTAGCCTGCCAATTTCTAACCTAATTGCCTTCATCTCAGCTTGATATGCTTGGCTTTTTTCTTGGTGTGCTTGATAAGCCTCGACGGTATCTTCTAACTGTTTTAATTCTTTTTCTTGCTCAGTAAGTTGCTTAATCAATTGATTAAGCCTTGGTTTTGAACCACCCTTTTTAAATTGGTCATCTAATGATTTATTGAGTTGTTTTTCCGTTTGGTAAATTCGATCTGAGCCAGTCATCCCGATGCTTAATAAGATTTCTCCTAACTGTTCCTTGGAAAACCCCCCCTCCACCTGTAAGGCAAACACATCAAAATTGAAGATCTGATTATAAAGCGTGCGATCAACTCCATTTAACTCCTCAGTTAACCAGTCAGGAGCAAGTTTTTGTCCATGTTGATCATAACAAATCGCTTCAGCGTTCGATCGATTATCAACACGCTCAATTGTGTAATCTTGACCATCTGATCCTTGAATGATCATTCGTCCACCTAATTGGCCACCACGCTTCGGCAGGTATCGTTTTCGTTGTTGGGGTGGTAGACCAAAAAGCATAAATAAAATAAATGCACGTATCGTTGATTTACCGGCTTCATTTTCACCTGCAATAACTGATAATTGCTGGTCATTAAAGTCCCACTTTTGATCTTGCCATTTTCCAAATCCGTATATATGTAGTTGTTTAATTTTCATTTTGATTCACCCCAATCAATTGATAGAGGGCAAGCTCTTTAGCCGCTTCAATGATTTCTTTTTTCTCGTCATCAGTCAGTTCTGGTAAAAATCGCTTCGCCTGGCGATGCTGCCACAAATCTTTTGCTGTGGCATTCCAATCAACTTGATCAAATTGCTTTAACAACTGCTTTATAAATGGGTCACGTGTTTTAAGTAGATTTTCGATTGCTTCTTTTTCTTGTTCTACTTTATAAGACTGGATCCAAATCCAATTCCGCATATCAGCTTGTTGTTCATTAAATACATCAATTAAGTCCTTTAAATCACCTTGGTGGTAGTGTTTGATCATTTGCTGTGATGCGTTAATTAAGTTTAAATAAACAATAATTTTCTTCTGTCCAAATTGATTCAGTTTATCGTTGATGAGCTGATAAACCTGATCAAGATCATCACAGTCTTTTAAATCAACCGTAACATTTTCAAATCGAATGAATTGTAACGGTACAAAAGTTAGCTTTGTTTCAGTTTGATCAAGCTCAACTAAATAACATCCCTTTTCTCCTAATTCCTTACTTGATCGGCCTTGCGTATTACCAGGATAGACAATCGCGGGATCCGTTCCTAAAATAGCTCGTTTGTGAATATGTCCTAACGCCCAATAATCAATTTTTTTTGCACGTAAATCACTTAATTGAAATGGCGCATAATTGTCATGCTCATCTGCTTGTCCCGTACTCCCGTGAAGCATGCCAATTTGATATGGGACTCCCTCAATCGGTTGAAATTCTAATGCTTTATTACTTAGTACTGCTTGTTCTAAATAGCTAAAGCCATGAATCGCAACGAGCGGATGGCCGTTTTTGTTAAAAATTTTACATTCAACTTGATCAGAATCAAAGACATGAAGGTTATCTGGATATTTCAGCGTACGAGTTTTCGCATTTAAATAGTCGTGGTTACCATAACTTAAATATACCGGAATATTAGCTTCAGCTAATTTTTCACAAGCTAGTAGAAACTGCATCTCAGCATAAACACTTCTTAATGATTGATCAAAAAGATCCCCAACTATTAAAACAAAATCAACTGCTTCATCAATCGCAAGTTTGACAAGATTGTCTAAAGCTGAAAACGTACTCGATTTTAACTCTTGATAAAGTGAACTAGGTAAAGTACTCATCCCTTTAAACGGACTATCTAAGTGCAAATCGGCAGCATGAATAAATTTAATATTTTCTAGCATAGCTCCTCCTCCCAATCCTTATATTTTAAGGATCAACATTATAATTAATAGTGTCGCCACAGCTTGATGATTAATTTAGGGAACATATTCATAGACTTAATCTTAACTAAAAAATTCTATTAATATAATTTTACCAAACTATTAGTGCGAATGCACGTTCGATGTGGTTGGGAAATATTTTTTGATTATTATTTTAGAAGATTGCGTATTTTGATTAATAGAATGTATGATTTTTCTAAAGTTTAGGGGGGTTTAGGTTAAATGTTTAGGATTTTTGCTTTATCTTAAACATTTGGAGTGTTTCTTAGACAAAACGTTAAAGATTTTTGCCTTATCATTAACATTTGGAGCAGTTTTTATGATAAAAGTTAATGATTTACGCTTTATCTTCAACGTTTGGAGCAGTTTGCATGTCAAAAGTTAACGATTCGCACCCTATCTTCAACGTTTGGTGCCATTTTCATGACAAACATTAACGATTTGCGCCGTATCTTCAACGTTTGGTGCCATATTCATGACAAACATTAACGATTTGCGCCGTATCTTCAACATTTTGAGCGGTTTGCATGACAAACGTTAACGATTCGCACTCTATCTTCAACGTTTAGAGCAGTTTCCGTGACAAAGGTTAATGATTTGGGCGTTATCTTCAACGTTTGAAGCGGTTTGCATGACAAACGTTAAGGATTCGCACCCTATCTTCAACATTTGGTGCCATTTTCATGACAAACGTTAACGATTCGCACTCTATCTTCAACGTTTAGAGCAGTTTCCGTGACAATGGTTAATGATTTACTCCCAATCTTCAACGTTTAAATCATTTTTCACACCAAATGTTAAAGATACACCCTGTCTTCTTCAAAATCTAATAAATATATAAAAACCCGAGCACAGCTTATTGTGCCCGGGCTATATATTAGCGATCTTTTTTTGATAATTGTAGTGCGCGTTTAAAGTCTTTTAAGGATGCACTTCTTCCGTACATCAATACACCGCCACGGTATACTCTTGCACCGATTACAGCGAGGATAATTGTTGTTAATACTAACAGACCTATGCTTAAACCAATTTCCCAGATTGGAACATCTAGTAAACCGACTCTTAAAAACATAACGAGCGGTGATAAAAATGGAATGTATGATGTGACAGTTACTAGGCTTGATTCAGGCATATTGAGGCCAAACATTGAAATCATAAATGCAACGACGATCATCAATGTGACTGGTAGCATAATCTGACCGACATCTTCCATTCTTGTCACGAGTGAACCCAGCATCGCAGACAATGTTGCATATAAAAAGTAGCCAAGAATAAAGAATACAACAGCGTACACATAAGTCGAAATAGGAACATCTGCAAAACCAAACACCTCGAAAAATTCTCCGTTCATGTCTTCGGCTCTACTCTCAATAATGAGATAGCCACTAACTAAGAAAATACTAATCTGTGTTAAACCTAATAACGAGATTCCGATAATCTTAGCAAACATTTGACTAATCGGTGATGAGCTTGAAATTAGAATTTCCATTACTCGTGATGATTTTTCATTAGCAATATCCATTGCGATCATATTCCCGTACTGGAGGACTGCAAAATATAAAATAAACAGCATGACATAAACTAAACCTTGAGCAGCACCAATTTCTTCAGCAGTTCGAGCTGTTGTGCCATCTGCAAGTTCAACCGCAACCGTCTCAAATTTAATAGGTTGATAGATTTCCTCGAGCATAGCATAATCAATTCCTTGATCAGCTATTGCATATGCGTTTTTCAGTTGTTGCAAATCGTTTGTCAGCTGATATTGTATCGACTGGTTAATAAGCTGATCAGTATGATACTCTACTACAAAATAATTATCTGGATCAGGCTTAATATGCAGCAAGCCTTTGATTGCTCCTGATAAAATATCTTCCTCAGCATCAGCCAAAGTGCCTTCATATTCAACAAACTCAAAATTTGCGTCAATCTGTTCATATTGCTCAATTAAACTAGTGTAAATTCCACCTGTTTCATCTATAACAGCAACTTGATCAAGAACATCATCATTATCAAACAAGCCAATAATCCGATCAATGTTACCCATCCCAACGAAAAAGAGTACAAAGATTGCTGTTGTGATAATAAATGACTTTGATTTAAAACGAGACATATACGTATGAGAGAGTACAATCCAAAACTTAGCCATATGATTTACCTACTTTCTCAATGAAGATATCATTTAAAGAAGGTTCTTCTAATGCAAAACGACGAACAAAACCTTTGTTTTTAACTGCTTCCAGAACTGACTGAGAAATATCTTCACTTTCAATTTGTAGCTTGCAACCTTCTGGAGTAATTCTTTGGCTCACAACACCAGGGAGATCCTTTAAGAATGTTAGATCAAAATCAGCATGAATATAAACATTCTTCTTACCAAATGAGCGCTTAACATCTATTAAACTTCCATGAATAATCTGTTTACCTTCTTGGATAATACATAACGATTCACAAAGCTCCTCGACAGTATTCATCTGGTGTGATGAAAAGACAATTGATGTACCGCTTTCTTTTAGATCAATAACTGCATCCTTCATCATTTCAATATTAACAGGATCAAGACCACTAAATGGCTCATCCAAGATTAATAGTTTCGGTTGATGAATAACGGCAGAAATAAATTGGATTTTTTGCTGGTTCCCCTTTGATAACTCCTGAACTTTTTTATCAATATTTTGTGGGACTTCAAATCGTTCCAACCATTTCTCTAATTCCACAACCGCATCTTTTTTGTCCATCCCTCTTAATCTAGCTAAATAGACAATTTGATCCCGAACCGATAATTTTGGATACAAGCCACGCTCTTCAGGTAAATACCCGATCTGATCCGTTCTTTCGTAATTAATAGGTTCACCTTGCCAAGTAATTTTACCTTCAGTTGCATCTATTAAACCAAGTATCATTCTGAAAGTGGTCGTTTTACCTGCACCGTTTGATCCGAGAAAACCAAAAATTTGCTTTTCTGGAATCTCTAATGTCAGGTTGTCAACTGCAGTAAAATTACCAAAACGCTTGGTTACCTGTTCTATTTTTAATGACATGGTTTAACTCCTTTTCCCTTTATTGCTTGAGTAAAATCAAGCTCTATCAATTTAGAATTAACATATTATTCAGACAATAATTCACATTTTTAGTTTATCGTACTTTAGGGGTTTAAACAACTAGTTTTAATTTTGTAGTTACCCTTCCTGATTAAGATTTTATAAAGCTTAATCTTTAAATAATGACATCTGGAATTAAACCCAACTCAAATGCTTTAACAAGAGCTTCCTCCCTAGATGCTACCTGTAATTTTTTGTAAATATTTGTTAAGTTCCTTTCTAAAGTTCTTTTACTCATATATACGTTCTCTGCAGTTTCTTCATTTGTCAATCCTTTAGATACTTCTACTAGTATTTCTTGTTCCTTTTCTGTAAGTATAACTTTTTGACCATTTTCTAGTTCAACTTCATATTCCGAAAGTCTCAATTGAGTAAAAAGGTCAATCGGAATGGTCACTTGACCCTCTATAGCACTCCAAACTGATCGAATTAATTGATCCTTTGAATAAGATTTACTAATAAAACCAGATATGCCTAGATCAACAAAATTATTAAAGCAGCCTGTAATTTCACTATCTGTTAATATAATTACTTTCGCATTGGGTTCATAAGCTAAAACATTTTCGGCTAATTCTAACCCGTTCATTTTAGGCATCTTTAAATAAAAAATGTAGACTTCATACTTATTTTTAGAAATAACTTTATAAGCCTTTTCACTACAAGCCATTAACTCAACATTGAACTTTGGTTCACTAGATAAAAAATTTTTAATCCCTTCACCAACGAGTTCATGTTTATCATTTTACATTCCCCTTTTAAATAAACTCATAAATGTAAAATATCAGTTGAATTATGCTATATTTACCTTATTTTATCATAATAATAGGCAATTATAAAGTTTTAATGTATATTTACATAAGATAAAAAATGTATTTAATTTTTTTACCATTTTAATTACATATAGATACTTTTATAAAAAAATCCCCTTAGAGTTAACAATTTAATTTGTCAACTTTAAGGGGATGTTTCTTAACAGTATTTCACAAGTGGATAAACTCAATCTCTTAAATCAATTTTCTCTAATAAAAAGTGTAGTATCTTCTTTGATTCACTTACGATGTGTGCATCAGTTGTCATCCCTACTTTTATATGTCCAGGTACACCTTTATAACTCACCAATTCATCCTGATCGATTACTGCCTCCGCTAAATAATAGCTTAGTCCTGTTTCTGGATCGTTAATTGCATCCGTACTAATTCTAGTTATTTCTCCTTCTAACTGTCCATATTCTTGATAAGGTAAAGAATGAATTCTTAATTTCACCTGATCACCGACCGCAGTGTTTGCGATATCTTGATTCAAAATCGATAGTTGAACAGTAAATGTCGATTCTTTTGTTTGCGGTACGATCGTTAATACTTCTGTACCAGCTTGCAAATAATCACCTTTAGAAATATTCGTGCGTATATTCACTTTTCCATCTATCGGTGCTGTAACAATATAACTCTTCATCTGATCTTCAAGCAATATTAATTCTTTTTCTAATTGTTCAACTTGTTGCTCCATTGACTCAATATCTGCATTAACTTGTAGTAGGACGTCTGATTTAAAATTCTCCACTGTAGCTAAATAGTTTTCACGATTATAATCAACAACTTCGGTATAATCTTTTGTCATACTTAGCGTATGTTTAAGTTCATTTAGCTGAATCTTTTCTTGGTCAATTTCACTATTAATTTGTAGTAATTGTTGATTCATATATTGTTCTAGCTTTAACTTAGACTCTGTAACCAACTGCTCAGCATTGTCTATCTGATCTTTAGGATCAGTTGTTTCTGGGGTCACTATTGCATCTTCCTCGGATTCTTCATCTGGTACTTGATGACTTTTAATTGATTCATAATATTTTTCTGCTTCTTTAATCGCATTTTCCATTTGATCCACCGTCAATTGAATATCAATATAGCGATTATAATAAGGGACATCTCTTTCAGTAAATAAGTTTTTTTGTTTCTCAATTGCTTCCTTTAACTTTTCCAATTGATCAATTTTCTTTTCAAGATTATTCTTTTGTCTTTGCCACTGTTGGTTTTGAAGGTTTTGATCATCTAAGGCTCGACTAACTTCTAGTGTTGATCCTTCATGCTCTTGCTCCATTAGTGCTAAGTTAGTTTGATATGCTTTATATCGTTCATAAGCTTGACCTTGCTTAGACTCTTCAGTAAATAGATCTTCCTCTTCTCTTATACTTTCCTTCAAGACTTTTAAATGACTAACTTGATCAGTTGCTTGATTTAATCGGTCTTCTAATAGTGATTGTTGCAGTTGTTGATCACTTTGTTTTAATGTGAAAAGAATATCTCCTTGTTTGACTAATTTTCCTTCTTCAAAATAAATGTCTTCTACTTGACTAGCCACTTCATTACGAACTGTACTAATCGCTTCATCTGGACGAATCACGCCACTTGCCTTAATTACCTCATCTATTTCACCAAAATAAGTCCAAATACCAGTAATCACAATTATAGTAATTAGTAAATAGATAAATAAAGGCATGATTGGGTTTGGTTTTGATTCTAATAATTCTCTACTATCGCTCATCTCATTTATATTTTTAAATTCTTCTCTCATTGTGCTTCACCAACTTTTTCAATAGGCGGAAGTTGATCTTTCCACAAATTATAGTACTTACCTTTTTGTTTCATTAAATCTGTATGCGATCCTGTTTCTATAATTCTGCCTTTATCCATTACTAGTATCGTGTCACATTTCATAATTGTGCTTAATCTGTGAGCAATAATGATCGTCGTAATCTCACCACTAATCTCCTGAATTGTCTCAGAAATAACTTTCTCAGTTGTTGAATCCAGATTACTCGTTGCCTCATCCATGATTAAAACGTCTGGATTTTTTAAAATGGCACGTGCAATTGCTAACCGTTGCCTCTGCCCACCAGATAAATTCGAAGCATCTTCTTCAAGCATCGTGTCATAACGTAAAGGCAATTCATTAATAAACTCATGGGCTCTTGCATGTTTACAAGCATGAACAATTTCTTCAAATTCAATCGTATCTTCTACACCTAACGTTAAATTTTCTCGGATCGTGCCACTAAAGAAAAATGTATCTTGTGGAATGTAGGCAATTTTTTCTCGTAAAACATCGCGATTTATATCTTGAATGTTATAATCGCTGATGAGAATGTCCCCTTTTTCTAAAGGGTAAAAATTCATCATTAATTTTGCTAACGTTGTTTTTCCAGACCCACTTTCTCCAACTAAGGCAACTTTTTCCCCCTGTTTAATTGATAGATTAATCTCTTTCAAAACCCAATCACGAGTTCCGTAGCGAAAATCTAGATTTTTCACTTCGATTTGGCCACGTAATGACTCAGGATTTATCTTCCGATCTTCATCTGGTGACTTCTCTGGCTCCAAGTCTAAAATATCTCCTAATCGATCAGATGCAACAACAGCTGTTAATAAGGTTGGTTGTAAATTAATCAAGTTTCTAATCGGATCAAGGAAATAAGCAAGCAATGCGTTAAACGTGATTAACTGCCCAACAGATAAATTCCCTTGAATCACTTGATAGGCACCGACCCAAAGAATGACTACACCACCGACTAATTCAACAAAAGAATTTAATGAACCTTGCGTGTTACTCATTGTGCCATGTTTAAAGATCGTTTTAATAAATTTGATAAAACGCGTTTCTGTTTCTAAATTTGCTTTTCTTTCTGCATTGTAAGCTTTTACCGTTTCAATCCCATTAATCGATTCCACTAAATATGATGTCAGCTGAGCATTTTCCTCCATCTCTTTTCGATTGATTCGATCATATGGCTTTTGATATAACCAAACAATCAATGCATAAATAGGGACTAAGATCGTTGCAACACCAAATAAAAAGCCACTTTGCATATACAATATAACGCCACCGACAATGACCATTAAAACATCAATCATAACCGTTAGCGTCGCACTTGACATTGCATCCCTAACTTTAGACGCATCGTTAAATCGAGAGATAATCTCTCCTACTTTTCTCGTCCCAAAAAAGTTCATCGGTAAAGATAAGACGTGATGATAGTATCCGAGCATTAAGCTAATATCTAATTTTTGTCCTAAATAGAGTAATAACTGTGATCGAAATAAATTGAGAATAACTTGTAAAGTGTATAAAAGAATAATTCCAATTGATATAATATGTAAGGTCTTACTCAAACCATAAGGCAAAATATCATCTATTAACAATTTAAAATAAAAAGCACCTAGGATTCCTAGTACTGTATATAAAATAGATGCAAAAAAGATATGTATAATCAATTTTTTTTGTGGTTTTAATAGGCCAAAGAAACGTTGAAATAACCCCTTTGTTTCGTCACCTTTTTCAAATTGTGGCGTCGGAACCATTAGTATAAGTACACCTGTCCAGATTTGAAAAAATTCTTCTGGTGTTTGTTTTATTAAACCTTTTGCTGGATCAGCAATTAATACTTCATCTTTTGTGATCCGATGAATCACAACATAATGTAACAACGACCCATCAACGACAACATGCGCGATTGCTGGTAAGGGAAACTCTCCGAAAAAAGCTTCTTGATCACCTTTTACACCTTTTGCAGTGAAACCCAATTTTTCAGCGGCCTTGATTACACCATACGCATTTGTCCCTTGTTTATCGGTTCCCGCAACTTCACGTATCTTAGATATCGGTAATTTTAAACCATATTGTTTTGATATTGTGGCCAAACAAGCTGCACCACAGTCAGTGATGTCTTGTTGTTTGATGCAGTGGTATTTTTTAAACATAACATAAAAAACCTCCATAATTATTTCATTAATAGGTTCGTAATTTTGACTTTCATATGTAGTAAAATTCTAATATAGTTACGGAATAAAATAAACGACAATTACTGGCGGTTAACCGCCAATATTTGTCGTTGCTATAAATTAGCAATACATTATATACTTGTTTCATAATAAAAATTTGATTGTTTTATACAAATTAACTAAATGATATTTGGGGTAGTGAACAAATCGGTGCACACATTTAAGTAACTATACCTTAATATAAATGTCTCAAAATCATCATACGGAGGTGTTATTAGAATGGAACTAGCTTTAAACAACAGATTTACTGAATTGTCAAAAAATGAATTGGAAGTTGTTGATGGAGGCTTTTTTGGACCTACTTTATTTGTTATTTGGGGAGTGAAAGTTACAGTCGGTCATTGTCTTGCGGCTGGAGCGGCCGTCGGAATTGCTGCTGGTGCAGCAGCAAACTAATTTAAAAGGAGGTATGTATCATGGATTCCAAATTCAATGAATTATCTAAGATTGAATTGTCCAGTATAGAAGGTGGAAGTGTGCTTGGTGTCTTAATGGCCGCTGGATATTTTGTTGGGTCTGCTGTAGTTGTAGGTGGAGTGACTTACAGCTTAAAAAAAGGGTTGGAATATCTTGGTTCATTGTTTTAAGGAGGATTTCTTTCCATATGAAAGATTTAGTTTTTAAAATTTTAAAGTATTCTACATTGTTTCTTGCACTTTACCTAGGTTCAATAATAGTAGTGAGTATATTCCGATTTTTAGGTGCTGAGTATAATAACGTTTCAAATGTAGCTTTTTCTGCAACTACTATAGCGTTTATATTGCTCATTTCTATAAACAAATTTAGAAATAAAAATTCAAGCAAGCACAATTCTAATTAATATCATATTACCTTAAAGTGAAATTTCAATATCATTACGTTGGGATAAAACTCAGCTAAAAAGAAAAAGGAATTCAGTTGATACTGGATTCCCTTTTCACTTAATCGCCATAATTTAAAGTTGACCTGAGCTATTCAGTATCTTAAACAAATAAATTTATCATTAGTTTTGATAATGTTGTTTTTCCAGAACCACTTTCTCCAACTAAGGCAACCTTCTCTCCCTGTTTAATTGATAGATTAATCTCTTTCAAAACCCAATCTCTTGTTCCATAGCGAAAATCTAGATTTTTCACTTCGATTTGGCCACGTAATGACTCAGGATTTATTTTCCGATCTTCATCTGGTGACTTCTCTGGCTCCAAGTCTAAAATATCTCCCAATCGGTCAGATGCAACAACAGCTGTTAATAAAGTTGGTTGTAAATTAATCAAATTTCTAATCGGATCAAGGAAATAAGCAAGTAATGCGTTAAACGTGATTAACTGACCAACAGATAATTTCCCTTGAATGACTTGATAGACACCGACCCAAAGAATGACTACACCACCAACTAATTCAACAAAAGAATTTAATGAACCTTGCGTGTTACTCATTGTGCCATGTTTAAAGATCGTTTTAATAAATTTGATAAAACGTGTTTCTGTTTCTAAATTTGCTTTTCTTTCTGCATTATAAGCTTTCACCGTTTCAATCCCATTAATCGATTCCACTAAGTATGATGTGAGTTGGGCATTTTCCTCCATCTCTTTTCGATTGGTCCGGTCATAGGGTTTTTGAAAAAGCCAGACAATCAATGCATAAATAGGAACTAAGATCGTTGCAACACCAAATAAAAAGCCACTTTGCATATACAATATAACACCACCAACAATGACCATTAAAACATCAATCATAACTGTTAGCGTCGCACTTGACATTGCATCCCTAACTTTAGACGCATCGTTAAATCGAGAGATAATCTCTCCTACTTTTCTCGTCCCAAAAAAGTTCATCGGTAAAGATAAGACGTGATGATAGTATCCGAGCATTAAGCTAATGTCTAATTTTTGGCCTAAATAGAGTAATAACTGCGATCGAAATAAATTGAGAATAACTTGTAAAGTGTATAAAAGAATAATTCCAATCGATATAATATGTAAGGTCTTACTTAAACCATAAGGCAAAATATCATCTATTAACAATTTAAAATAAAAAGCACCTAAGATTCCTAGTATTGTGTATAGAATTGATGCAAAAAAGATATGTGTAATCAATTTCTTTTGTGGTTTTAATAGACCGAAGAAACGTTGGAACAACCCCTTCGTCTCATCACCTTTTTCAAATTGTGGAGTCGGAACCATTAATATCAATACGCCTGTCCACATTTGAAAGAATTCTTCTGGTGTTTGTTTAACTAAGCCTTTGGCTGGATCAGCAATTAATATCTCATCTTTTGTAATCCGATGAATCACAACATAATGTTGCAATGACCCATCAACGACAATATGCGCAATTGCTGGTAAAGGGAATTCTCCAAAAAAAGCTTCTTGATTACCTTTGACACCCTTTGCAGTAAAACTTAGTTTTTCAGCGGCCTTTATTAAACCGTATGCACTTGTCCCTTGTTTATCAGTTCCTGCAACTTCACGTATTTTAGATATTGGTAATTTCAAACCGTATTGTTTAGATATTGTAGCCAAACAAGCTGCACCACAGTCAGTGATGTCTTGTTGTTTGATGCAGTGGTATTTTTTGAACATAACATAAAAAACCTCCATAATTATTTCATTAACTAGGTTCGTAATCTTGATTTTCACATGCAGTAAAATTCTAATATAGTTACGGAATAAAATAAACGACAATTACTGGCGGTTAACCGCCAACATTTGTCGTTGTTGTAAATTATCAATTCATTATATACTTAATGCGTTAATAAAAAAATAAGTATCTTGTACAAATTAACTCATCGATATTTAGGTAAGTGAACAATGGGTGCACACATTTAGTAGCTATGTCCTAATAAATAATTGATATAATTCTTGGAGGTGATAAATATGAATAATCTGTCATCTGTAGGTTTTTCAGAGCTAGATAGTGATGAGACCCTTAACATCAATGGGGGGCTTTCTGCAGCTGGTATAATAGCATTAGCAGCTCTTGGTTTATTTCTAATAGGTTCTATGGAAGGTTGTGCCAAAAAAGATCAAGGAAGATAATTATTTATTAAATGAAGGAGAAATCAAACATGAAAGAATTAAGTTCAAGTGAATTGTACGAAATTAATGGGGGGAAGATTACGGTTGACATTAATGAATTAGTACGTCAACTTAATCCCTATGAGATTGGGAAAAGTTTTGGTAGGAATGTGGTTCATCCATATATTTGGACACCAGCTAAAAATTTGTATAATAAAATATTTCGTTAAAAGTTAGAATTATACACCTCACTTTTTGAAGTGAGGTGTAATTACATAAAGCTGATGATATTATGATACACTAGGAGGTTTTAAAATGTTGTTTTTTATCCTTGCTTTAGTTATAACTGATATGGTTATTAAAACAATTATATATTTTAATTTTATGGATTTAAATGTTACATTTTTTAATGATTATTTAGGATTTACCCCCTATATTAACCAAGATCAAATGTCTATATTTAATTCTACTTTTAATTTAGGTATAAATACAACTACATTAACTATTCTAAATAGCGTCCTATTATTAATTCTCGTTCTTCTGTACTTCCGGATAAAAAGGGTTTTTGGTGTTGATAGACACGTTACATTCATCTTTATTCTATTTATTTCTGGAGCGATTTGTTCTATAACCGATAAGTTACTTTTAGGAGGCAGTCTGGATTATCTATTAATTAGTAGATGGATTTGTGATCTCAAAGATATTTATTTATATACAGGTTTTGTTTATTTAGTAATCTATTTAGTTAAAAATGCCGATACATCGGGATCTATCAAAGATGATTTTAATAAAGTAAAACAATTATTCAAATTAAATAGTAATACTGATAACTGATCTTTAATCGATAGATTAATATTCTAGTACCAGATCTCGCTTCGCATAACGGAAAACCATTTTTACATGACCACGTAATGGCTCAGGATTTATTATTCATTATGTAGTAAAATATTCATATTAGTATACTTTTGCAAGATAGATTAGGAGGATAAAATGAAATCATTAGTAAATATATTAAAGATTGTAGTTCTTTTCATTTCCCTTTTTACCATTAATATACTAGTAATGAGGGTTTTATCAAAAATGGGGTATTTTAAGTTCACCGAGGTAAATGGACTTTTATTATCACCATTGCTTACTACTATATTGTTGGTGTTTATTTATAAAAGACAGGATAAACAATTGTCTTGATTTCAATTTTTAGTTAATCACTTTAAATAATCGTAAGTTTCTTTAATTAGTCACCTAGAAAAATAAGTATTTACGGAAAGTAAGCTGGGTAGTGTAAAAAGTTCTATGAAAACTACCCGATAATAAAAACTCTCATCTATTTTGAAGGAGAAAAATAACCGCCATCGCCCTTGACAAACACGACAACGATTTACCTGTGGGGTGTCAAGGGCGAAGGGAACAAAAGTAGGCATGACAAATAGCCCTTGACTTTTACTAGTATAAATCGCTGTCTAGTTCGGTTTGTCAAGGGTTCGCTTCGCCGGTGGCTGAATGGTCGGGCTCAGCTTTCCGGTTATCACACAGATGACCATGCGGATGAATTAAAATATGAACCGATGTTTACCACGATTCTGGATAAGAGACGATTAGCTTCACAACCGACGCTGTCACGCCTAAATCAAAAATTTGATCAAGAAACGATGAAGCAACTCCAACAGGTTAATCAAAAATTAAATCGGCGAATTCAAACGATTCAGCCGAGTGAGCATTTTGTTTTTGATTTGGATTCGGCAATTTTCACGACCTGTGGTCATCAATATGGCACAGACTACAATGCCCATTATCAAACAAACGGTTACCATCCACTCGTATTATTTGATGGCTTAACGGGTGATTGCATCAAAGCAGCTCTTCGTGCAGGTAATGTTTATACGTCTCGCAATGTCGTTAGCTTTGTTGGTCCTGTGATCAAGGAATATAAAAAAATAAATCCAAGTGCAACTATCGCTGTCAGGGGTGATAGTGGATTCGCTGTCCCTGCCCTGTATGAATTATGCGAAGAACATGAGCTCAAGTACGCCATTCGCCTGAAATCCAATAATTGTCACGAACTTAAGCTACCTCCCTAAAAACATCGTCAAATTTTATCAAAACCGTGGGACGATGGAGAATTTCATTAAAGAAGGAAAAAGTGGCTTTGCGTTCAATCGATTAAGCAGTCCTAACTTTTACACAAATGCGACAAAGCTACAAATTGCCTTACTCGCCTACAATTTTGCGAATTGGTTTCGCCGACTCTGCTTACCAAAAGCATGAATAACAGCACCGTAGCAACTGTTAGAATTAAGCTGATTAAAATAGCAGGTAAAGTAATCAATACAGCCCGTTATACGACCTTCAAACTATGTAGCAGTTGTCTTTATAAAAAACAATTTTGGTTCGCCCTGAAAAAATTCAAGGCATACCACTTATTGAGTGACCCAATCAATAGCCATCCATCATTTAAAAAACCGAACTCATCCCGAGGGATAAGTGTGCCCATTTTTAAGCATAATGTCAAAACAAGGGCAATTTTAAGTGAAAATTTAACTGGCATCCAAACTTATTTAGTCATAAAAAATAAATTTCCCTGACTATCATTCGTTTTTAGCAAATTAATAGGAGAAACACTTATAAAAAATCAAGTTATGAATAATGCAGGATATATCTTAAAACAGAAAGTACTGTAAAGATCTTAACTTAATTTTGCAAAGTCGGATTGACCTTTATCAATCTTACCTGTTGAAACGTTAACTGATTGACCTTCTTCCAAATTGGTGAAAATCACAGGTGTAATCGTAGATGTCGCGTGTTCACGGATATAATCAAGGTCCATCTTGATAATCACATCACCTTTTTTAACTGTTTGACCTTCTTCTAATACCTGAGTGAAACCTTTACCTTCTAATTTTACTGTGTCAATTCCAATGTGGATCAGAACTTCTAATCCATTATCTGATTCAATACCTATTGCGTGTTTTGTCGGGAAAATGTTTAAAATCTTACCATCAACAGGACTGATTACTTCGCCAACTGTTGGATTGATTGCAAAACCATCACCCATCATTTTTTGTGAAAAAACTTGATCTGGTACTTCGGTAATTGGCATTAATTCACCAGTCATTGGGCTAACAAGATCTAGTGTATCAACATTGACATCTGTTTTTGCTGTTTGTTTACTTTCATCAATTGGGCTTGGTGTTTTGCCATCGATAATATCTTGGATTTGACCACGGATTGTATCTGATACCGGTCCATATATTGCTTGAATATTATTACCGACTTCCATGACCCCACTTGCACCTAACTCCTTAAGTCGTGCTTTGTTAACTTCCTTAATATCTTTAACACTAATACGTAAACGTGTAATACATGCATCCAAATTTGTAATGTTATTTTCTCCGCCTAATGCATGAAGAATTTCAAATGGGCGGTCATCTTTACTACTTCCTTGTTCAGCTTTATCTTCTTCAACTTCTCGACCTGGTGTTAATAAATTAAATTTCGTAATCGCGAAACGGAAACCAAAATAGTAGATAACACTAAAGATTAAACCAATAATGATTACCCACCACCAGTCAGTACGGTTAGGTAATACACCAAATAGCATAAAATCAATTAATCCGCCAGAGAAAGTCATCCCAATTTTAACGTCAAGCAAATACATCGACATAAATGATAAACCTGCGAAAATAGCGTGAATACCGAATAAAATTGGCGCAACAAATAAGAATGAGAACTCTAGTGGTTCTGTAATCCCTGTTAAGAATGATGTTAATGCAGCTGATAGCATTAAACCGCCCACAACCTTTTTCTTTTCTGGACGTGCTTTATGATAGATCGCTAAAGCAGCAGCTGGTAAACCAAACATCATAAATGGAAACTTACCTGTCATGAAGTTACCTGCAGTAAAGTTTACACCGTCTTTTAATTGTGAGAAGAAAATGGCTTGGTCGCCACGAACAACCTCACCTGCTTGTGACACATATTCGCCAAACTCATACCAGAATGGTGAATAGAAAATATGATGTAAACCAAATGGAATGAGCGAACGCTCGATTACTCCAAAAACAAAAGTTGAAATTGTACGGTTTGTATCAAGCATTAAATGTGATAACGAATTTAAAGCGTCTTGAGCGTATGGCCAAATATAAACCATCACTATACCTAAAAGTAATGATGAAAATGCTGTAATAATTGGAACAAAGCGCTTCCCTGCAAAGAAACCTAAAAAGGCAGGCAATTCAATTTTAAAATATTTATTAAATAAATATGAAGCCAAGACCCCAACAATAATTCCTCCAAATACACCTGTTTGTAAAGTATTAATACCGAGTATTTGTGTATAAGCAGGTTCTAAAGTCATTTCAGGTGTTACACCTGCGAATACACCCATTGTCACATTCATAATTAAAAAACCAATAATTGCAGCAAGTCCTGCAACACCGTCACCTCTTGATAAACCAATTGCAACACCTACAGCGAAGAGTAACGGTAAATTATCAAAAATAATTCCACCTGCTTGGTTCATAATCTCTAATATGAGCTGAACACCTTCATTTCCAAACCATGGAAATTGTTCAACCCAAGTTTCCTGTGAAAAGCTTGCACCAAACGCAAGTAATATACCTGCAGCTGGTAGTAACGCTACTGGTAACATAAGTGACTTACCAATCTTTTGTAATGTACCAAAAATATTTGACATCTTTCTTTCCTCCTAATATTTGTGACGCAATTAAATATCGAGCTTAGTTATATTAATTCGAAAATCATTTAATCTTAATAAATAAAAAAGGCATGAGTGAGCATGCATCAAGAATATAGAAAATCTATATTTCAAATGCAAATTCACTCATGCCTGATCGAATCAGTAACACGTTTATATTTTATTCGTAAGCCTTCGTAAATGAATCGTCAAATATAAAACTTCTGACTCACTTATAGGTTTATTTAACTGCTTCTGCATAACTTTAACTAACTTCCAGGCTAGATTATAGCATATCGGATATGTCGTTTTCAAGACATTTTTTAAGTATTCTTCTTTACCAAGTAGATTGTCCTGATTAACACGATCAATTGCTCGATGTAAATGTTGCAGCAAGCGATTGTAATTAACATCATCTTTATTTATTGTTATGTTTAAATTTTCCTCTATCAATTCCACCATTAAAGCTATTAGTTCATGGTGACGATTTAAATCTCGAATCTTCCGATCTGTAATTGCACTATGAATATGAAGCGCAATAAAGCCCGTCTCCCCTTCAGGAAACTCAACCCCTAATTCCTCTTTTATTTGTTTAACTATATTTTGAGCAACTTTATATTCTTTAGGATAAAGTGATTTGATTTCAAATAAAAATGGGTTACTAAACTGAATCTTTGAATCAGCACGTTTAATCGCGAAACTCAAGTGATCTGTCAAAGCTATGTGAATATGCTCGTTTAGTGGCCTATCCATCTGTGCTTCAATGTAGAAAATAATATCATTTAAGAACTCAATCAGTGCTGGATCTTGATGTTTAATAAGTGTTTGATATTGTTCAATTTCTATTTTATCTGTTAAAACAAAAGTTTTTTCTGCTTCTGAAACGCTGATTGTATCACCTTTTTTTCGATTAAAGCCGATTCCTTTACCAATTAGTACAACCTCTTCTAGTAACGGTCCCTTTGCAATAACTACATTATTATTAAGAGCCTGCTTAACTCTTATTTCTTTCTCCATTTTGTTTCCTCCACCTACTGGATAAATATTATTATTATCCTAGCCGTTTTACTCTAAATAAACAAGTAAATTGTTTAACTCATATTTTTCATCAATTACAATCTAGCACCATAACAACCATTTACTTCAAGATACTTTCATAAAAAAATCACCCCACATATACATTGAGGTGATTTTTATAAATTATTTTTTCTTCATTTGCTTACTTCTCAATTGACCACAAGCTGCATCAATGTCAGAGCCTTGCTCGACGCGGACACCGCAGTTAATGCCTTGCTTTAATAGAACTTCGTAAAAGTCTACAATCGTTTGTTTTTCACTTCGTTCGTATTGATTATGTTCTTCAACAGGGTTGTATGGAATCAAGTTCACATATGATAAATGGCGCTTATCCTTTAATAAGTTAACCAGCTGAAGTGCATGCTCTTTTTGATCATTGACACCTTTTAATAAAATATACTCAAATGTGACACGGCGATTTGTTTTTTCTAAATAGTAATCGATCGCATCCATTAACTTCTCGATTGGGAAAGCTCGATTAATCTTCATAATGCTTGTCCGTAACTCATTGTTAGGCGCATGAAGAGAAACTGCTAAATTCACCTGTAACTGCTCATCTGCAAATGCTCTAATTTTATGAGCTAAGCCACTCGTTGAAACAGTTATATGTCTCGCTCCAATTGCTAAACCATCTGGATCATTTACCGTTCTTAAAAAGTTCATCGTATTGTCGTAGTTGTCAAATGGTTCACCAATTCCCATCACAACGATATGACTAACCTTTTCACCTTTACCTTGCTCGTCTAATAATTTTTGGATCCGAACAATTTGCTCAACAATTTCACCACTTGTTAAGTCGCGGTTTTTCTTTAGTAAACCACTTGCACAAAATGTACAGCCAATATTACAGCCTACCTGTGTAGTCACGCAGACTGATAGACCGTATGGAAAACGCATCAATACCGTCTCAATTAGGTTACCATCTGTCAGTTTGAATAATAATTTCATCGTACCATCTTTTGATACTTGTCTAATTTCTTCTGTTAATTTATGAAGTGTAAAATGACTATTGAGTAATTCGCGTGTTTGTTTATTTAAATTTGTCATTTGGTCAAAGCTATCTACACGTTTAACGTAGAGCCAATCCCAAACTTGTTTTGCTCGAAACTTCTGCTGTCCTTGTTCAATAAACCAAGCTGTTAATTGTGCTTGTGTTAAATCGTAAATCGATTTTTTCATTTCCATTTATATGCTCCTTACTAAAAATCAAACCAGTTTTATTTGAATATGCTCATTCTAAACTACTAAAAAATCTCCATAAAAAAATGCTCCTAAATCAGTCCTCATCAGCTAAGCATACGTGACTGAATGGAACAACCTCACAAATAGTTATTATAGCATAAAAAATCAATTGTTAATGTATTTTCTTTCGTTATTGCTAATATGTATGATCCAATCTTCCCCAAATAGTTGATAGAAATGTTTTAATTAAAAATGGCGTTGTCACGTCAATCGACGTAACAACACCATAAAACCAAACTTACTATTATTCAGCTGGAATCCATTCGTTTACTTTGTCACGGTTTGCTTCAACCCAAGCTGAAGCAGCATCTTCTGGAGATGAACCTTGAGAAATTTCTAACATTACTGTTTCCATATCTTCAGAGCTCCAATTGAAATTATCTAAAATTTCATAAGCTAAAGGACTATCCTCTTTAAGTCCAAAGCGTACCATTGTATCGATTGTTTCAGCATCACCGAATGTATTTTTTTCATCTTCTAAATATTTTAGATCAAACTCGGCAAATTTCCAGTGTGGTGACCAACCTGTCACAACAATTGGCTCTTCATTATTATATGCTTGTCTTAATGCTGTTGCCATTGCACCACTTGATGATGTATCAACAGTCCAGCCTTCTAAGTTATAATCTTCAAGTGCTTGCTCAGCTGCTTGAACTACACCAGCGCCTGGTTCAATCGCTGTAATTGAACCGCCAAACTCATCAGTAAAATCATTTAAATCAGTAATTGAATTCACATCTTCCATATATGCAGGTAAGACAAGACCAATTTTTGCACCTTCTAAATTAGCACCTAAGTGTTCCATTTTATCATGGTACTGTTCATAAAGTGCACCATGTGTTGCTGGTAACCATGCTGCTACCATACCATCTGCATCACCAGTTGCAACAGCTTCCCACATAATTGCATTATCAATTGGTGTTTTCTCAACATCGTAACCTTGTTCTTCTAGAACGTGTGCAATAACATGTGTTGATGCAACCTCTGTATCCCATTCAACATAAACTAATTCTAATTCTGTTTCTCCAAGATTACCATTTGCTGCTTGATCACCTGTTGCTGTATCATTCGCATCGTTATCCCCATTACTACCACATGCAGCTAAAAATAGTGATAATACTAGAACTAAAGCTAAACTTGTTTTTTTCCATGTAAATTTAAACATTAAATCGTCTCCCCTATTATCTATTTAATCTTCCTCAATGGAAGTATTTCTTTAATTTCAAACTTATTTCTTATAAAAACTTTGTGTGAAGCGGTCCATTATAATCGCTAAAATTACAATTGATACACCAGCAACAAACCCTGGACCTGCTTGTGCACGTTGAAGTGCTGATATAACTGGTCGACCTAATCCTGGTGCTCCAATCATTGAAGCAATGACAACCATAGATAGTGACAACATAACCGTTTGGTTAATTCCTGCCATAATTGTTGTCTTAGCCATTGGTAATTCAACTTTAAATAAACGTTGAAAACCAGTACTACCAAATGCTTCAGCCGCTTCAATTAATTCTGTTGAAACTTGGCGAATAGCTAAATTGGTAAATCTTACAGTCGGTGGTGTTGCAAAGATTAATGATGCAAACACTCCTGGTACCATACCGATACTAAAGAATACAACTGCTGGAATTAAATAAACGAAAGCCGGCATTGTTTGCATAAAGTCTAATGTAGGCAACATAATTGCTTCAACTGTACGACTTTTCGACATTAAGATACCGATTGGCACACCGATGATAATCGACAGCAGACTCGCTATCAGAACAAGTGTGAATGTCGACATAAATTCAGTCCATAATCCTTGATTATAAACAAACAATAAACCAATTAACGAAAATATTGCTAAACCAAATTTCCGTCCGGTAATGAAAAATGCTCCAACGACAACAACGAGTATGACAATTGCGACCGGAATATTATCAAGAAAATCTGCAATCCATGACATAAAATCTCCGAAATCTTCTCTAATCGGATTGAAAATAAATGCGAATGTGCTCGTAATCCACTCAACAATTTTATCGACCCACTCTGCTACTGGTAACTTTGGTATAAAATCAAACATGATTCACGACCCCTCCTTCACTTGCTAAAGCCGCTATCACAGAACCTCTAATGATAATACCAACCAATTTCCCATTATCGATAACAGCAATTGGAATGGGTGAGTCATGAATAAGATCAAATATCTCTTGCATTGGCTTATCACGATTAACTGTTGGTACACTTGGATTTATCACTTCAGATAAATCTCGGATATTATCCTTAATCGCTTGTGAAGCAGCCTCAGCAGTTAAATAGCCTTGTAAATTACGATTACTATCTACGATATATATCCCTGATAACCCTTCTTCTCTCATCCGTTCTAGTGCAACACGAGGACCGTGTTTATCAATATTAATAGTTTCAGGTCGTCTCATGATGTTTTCAGCAACCAATACTTTTGAACGATCAACATCTTGGACAAATCGCTCAACATAATCATTTGCTGGATTAACAAGAATTTCTTCAGGCGTCCCGATTTGAACAATTGATCCATCTCGCATTAATGCAATTCGGTCACCTAGTCTCAACGCCTCATCTAAATCGTGAGTAATAAATATAATCGTTTTTTTCATTTTTTGCTGTAATTCAATTAACTCATCTTGCATATCTTTTCTGATCAGCGGATCTAATGCAGAAAACGCCTCATCCATTAATAATACTTCTGGATCATTAGCTAATGCACGCGCCAAGCCGACACGCTGTTGCATACCACCTGACAATTGATCTGGATACTGATCAATGTAATTACCTAATCCAACTAATTCAAGTGCGTGTTTTGCTTTTTCCAAACGCTCTTTCTTGGGCATTCCTTGCACTTCTAAACCGTATACCGCATTTTCTAAAATAGTCCGAAACGGAAATAAACCAAACTTTTGAAAAACCATACTTAACTTTTGACGTCGCACACGGCGTAAGTCTTCTTTGTTCATCGTTGCTAAATCTTCACCGTTAACCTTCACACTTCCCTCTGTCGGTTCGATTAATCGATTAATCAAACGAATAAGTGTTGATTTTCCACTACCAGATAAGCCCATGATGACAAATATCTCACCTTGGTTAACTGTAAAATTTGCACGATTTACGCCTACTGTGTCACCTGTTTCTTTTAATACGTCTTCTTTCTTTTTTCCCTGATCTAATAGCTCTATTGACTGCTTAATATTTTTTCCAAATATTTTAGATAGGTTTTTTATCTCTATGATTGGCAACTTTGTCCACCCCTTCTTGCTTTAGCCCTGCTTCTATAAAGACCCGACTATTTTTTTGTCTACTTTGAAACTAATATGTTCGGCATCTCTATATCCATAAAAATGACACTTTGTTACTATAACCTTTATCGCAGGTAACATTCAAACAACAAATTTCGTTATTTTCGTATGTATAATACGGTCAGTTTATACTGATTGTCCATTTTAGATAGTTTTCTTAGAATTGCTCTGTTTTCCTCTCATTTTCATAAGGATATGCTCTAATTAGTATGTATTTATTGAATTGTTTTCAATATATGTTATTTTATGTAATGAGTTTTTGTAAAATAAAATAAGCCACCCTTAATTGGATGGCTTAATATAACTGAATAAATCTATTATTTTGTATTAATTTGTTTCCGTTACGCATGCAACTAATGCGTCAATTGCCTCTTCTCCGTCAGAGCCATCACTAAATAGCGTAATCGTATCTCCGCTTGCAATGGCTAGACTTAGCACGCCCATTATACTTTTCGCATTAATGCGACGGCCTTTTTTCTCTAAATAAATTTCTGCTGCAAATCGATTTGCTTCACGTACAAATTTCGCGGCCTTATCTGCTTGTAATCCCGGCTCAACCGCAACAACTACTGACTTCTCAACCATATTAAAGCGCTCCTCTCAAATTTACCATTAAAGCTATTTAAGTATATGATGACTTACAACTTAATTATAACCTAATAATGACTTGATTTGAAGAACCCGTTTAAAAAATGTAAAAAATAATCATTTAATTAATATGGCTTTTTTAGTCCTTGTTCCTGTCTAATTTGATCAGCGATTTGATCAATTCGCTTTAAGCGATGATTAACTCCTGATTTACTAATCTTAGCACCAGTAACCATTTCCCCAAGTTCCTTTAATGATGCATCTTGGTGTTCAACCCTAAGCTTAGCAATTTCTTGTAGCTTAACGGGCAAAGTTTCTAGGCCAACAACTTGATCAATTAATTTAATGTTTTCAACCTGTCTAAAGGCTGCACCAATAGTTTTATTTAAGTTGGCAGTTTCACAGTTTACTAACCGATTAACTGAGTTACGCATGTCCCGCATAATCCGGACGTCCTCAAATTTAAATAAAGCTTGGTGTGCACCTGTTAAGTTGAGAAACTCTGTTATTTTCTCTGACTCTTTAATATACGTAATGTATCCGTTACGTCGTTCGAGAATTTTCGCTCGTAAATCAAAACGATTCATTAACTCACAAAGTGACTGATTATGTTCTTCATAAGCATTAGCAATTTCCAAATGATATGATGACGTTTCAGGGTTATTAACTGACCCACCAGCTAAAAAAGCCCCTCGCAAATATGCTCGTCTACAACAATCTTTTGCTAAGTATTTATCAGATATAGTTCGGATCAATGAGAAGGGTTCAGCTAGAATATGTAAGCTTTGAAGGATATCCTTTGCCCCTTCTTCAATTCGGGCAATATAGACATTATTTTTCTTTAACTTCATCTTTTTACGGACGAGTAATTTTATTGGATATGGATATGTTGATTTAATTAATGTATAAATACGTCTTGCAATAGCAGCATTCTCTGTTTGAATATCTAACACATAAGATTCACGAGCAATTGAAATCGCCCCATTCATCCGGATCAATGCTGCTAATTCTGCTTCCTTACAACAATCATCATTTTCTATTTGAGTCATTTCCTTTTTAATCTCTGATGCAAACGACATGGTGATCTCACCTCCCTAATTTTTAGGATCGATACCAATTAAAGAACAAAGTATTTCCGCCACCTTTTTATTATCATGGCGTAAATATTTTTGGTTTTCATCAATAATATCTGCTTCAATAATTTCTAATCCAAGTGAAGCCAATCGATCTAAATCATATTCTACTGGTTCTGCATTTTCTTCAGCATATTTTTCTCTTACGGATTCAGTAATTTGTTTATTATGAACGATGATCTTATCAAGACAGCCTTCACCAACATGATCAATAATTGCTTGCGCATGATCAGCAGCTGTATAACCAGCAGTTTCGCCTACTTGGGTCATCACATTACAAACATAAACAACCTTACCTTTTGCTTCTCTTAAAGCACTAGCAATTTGAGGAACGACTAGATTGGGTAATGTACTTGTATATAAACTTCCTGGAGAAATGACGACAAGATCCGACTCTTTAATAGCTGTAATCGCTTCTGGTAAAGGGACAATAGTTTCAGGTTCAACGAAAACTCGTTTGATTTTTTTATTTGCTAATGGAATTTTAGATTCACCTGTAACAATTTCACCATCGAGCATTTCTGCATTTAGTACAACATTTTGATTTGCAATTGGGTAGATTCTACCTTTAACATTAAAAACTCGGGCAATTTCCTTAATTCCAGTGTAAAAATCACCTGTTACGGCAGTCATCGCAGCTAAGAATAAATTCCCCATTGAATGACCCATAAGTCCTTCTCCATTAGTGAATCGATGTTGAAATAACTTTTCCATCATCGGTTCAACTTCTGATAATGCAGCAATTACATTTCGAATATCGCCAGGTGCTGGCATTGACATTTCTGTTCTTAGCCGACCTGAACTACCGCCATCATCGGCGACAGTCACAATTGCTGCTAAGTGAATTGGGTAATGCTTTAGTCCACGTAAAAGGACAGGCATCCCTGTCCCACCACCTATAACGGTGACTTTTTTGTTTTTGGATTTCATTAGTTTAACGGCCCTTTCTTTTATCAATATCTCGATGTGAAACATGAGTAATATACTGATTTGAAAAATACTTCGAATAGTATTCAGCAAGTGTTACAGAACGATGTTGTCCCCCCGTACAGCCAATCGCGATAACAAGTTGAGACTTTCCTTCTTTTTTATATTGTGGCAACATAAAACTTAATAAATCCGATAATTTTTCGTTAAATTTCTGTGTCTCAGTCCACTTCAATACATAATCACTCACATCTTTATTTAAACCAGTCAACGGCTGTAGATGTTCAACATAGTGAGGATTCGGTAAGAATCGGACATCAAAAACTAAATCGGCATCTATCGGCATACCGTACTTGAATCCAAATGAAACAAAATGAATTGAAAATATTTTTTGTTTCTCTTCGCCGTACTTAGCAATAATCTTTTCACGTAATTCTTTGGGCTTTAAGTTTGTCGTATCAATAAAGAATTGTGCACGACCACGTAAGTCAGCAAGCATTCTTCGTTCTAGATTAATTCCTTCAAGAGGTAACCCTCCCGGAGCTAATGGATGATTTCTTCTTGTTTCTTTATATCTTGAAACAAGCATTTTATCTTGGGCATCTAAAAATAATATGTGTTCTTCTAGCCAATCAGATTCGGCTAAATGATCAAGCGCATCAAACAATGAATCAAAAAATTCTCTACCACGTAAATCCATGACAAGTGCTACTTTATTGATCGTATTATTTGCGTCCTTCATAAGTTCAACCAGTTTCGGTAATAGAGCTGGAGGCAAGTTGTCAACACAGTAATAACCTAAATCCTCAAAACTTTGAACAGCAACAGTCTTTCCCGCACCTGACATCCCTGTTATAATGACGAGCTTCGTTTCTTGACTGCTTGTCATAATTAAACTTCCTCCCTCTAATTTATTGTTCATTCACTCGATAATCATTTAATTGATCATCCTCATCAAGATCAAAACTTGCATACAGACGTTTTTTCTTAGTTAAAAGTGCTTGATGGATAAAGCGATCACTCGGAGCAGTTGGAATAGAATCAATTTCTGAAATTGGGATCCATTCAAGTTCACCCTCAGGAGACTCATCAACTAATTCACCTGAAAAGCGATCAGTAATAAATGTAAACATCATCCACTCTTTTAACGCGGCTGATGCAGAAGCTTTTGTCATTGTCGCAACACTAGATAATTGAGGACCTATGATCGTTAAACCAGTTTCTTCTCTAACCTCTCTAATTACTGATTCATACACCGATTCGCCAGCTTCCATCTTTCCTCCTGGCATTGCATACCAACCACGTCGAGGTTTTTTCAGTAGTAAAACTTCCTCACCTTTGATAATTAAACAATTAGTCACACGTTGCAAATTGACTCACTCATTTCTACTATATTCAGATTTCATTATACTATAACTGGCTAAGACTGACTAGCAATCCAATTTGAGTTAGGCTCAAGCAGACAGCTGGAATTTTCGTGTGATTTAGTTATAGAATCATTCTTTTAACAAAAGTTATCTTAGACTATTTTTCAAAAATTGATCTAGGTCAATTATTTAATTAGGAAAACAGGATATCATGAACTTAATCATAAAAGACTAACTTAATTAAAGGAGAATCTGACTATGTCAAAAGCAACGATTTCTTTAGAAGATTTAGCATGTCCATCATGTATGCAAAAAATTGAAGGTGCTGTAAAAAATGTTGCGGGTGTTGATAAAGATAGCGTAAAAGTTCTATTCAACTCAAGCAAAGTAAAGTTAGATTTTGATGCTGACGTAACACCAATTGAATCAATTGAACAAGCTATTGAAAAAATGGGCTATTCAGTCATTAAATCAAAAGTTAAACCTTCATAATGCTTGAATTAACTAAATATCAAGTTTAGCGATGCTAGAGCTTAGATTTATGCAGATCAGATTTTTCTTAAATATTTTGCATACTGCTATGCTCTAGTTTTTTTTATTCGATAAATTAGTCACTGAACGATGAATCTTTATTTTAAAACTTGATCTTAATCAATTCATTCGTTTTCTAAACTCGATATAGTTGAATTAACAAATAAAGATAAAATAAATTTACAAAAGGAGTAGTCAAGATGCAACTAAAGATCTTAAGTCAAAAAAATCGCATCACATGGATTAGTGGTGTACTCATCGTTCTAGGTTTCATTTTTCGCTTTGGTTTTAATAATTTAACTATATTTAATATAACATTTATTATCGCCTCAATATTAGGGGCTGCGCCAATCGCAATTCAAGCCTATCAAGCCTTAAGAGTTAAGGTTGTCAGCATCGATGTATTAGTCACGATTGCTGTTGGTGGTGCTTTTTTAATTCAAAATTATGAAGAGTCAGCAATTGTCACTTTCTTATTCTTATTCGGTGGATTTTTAGAACAACGAACACTTAATCAAACAAGGTCTGCAATCAAAGAATTAACTGAGATTGCTCCAGAAAGTGCTTTAAAACTAATGGATGATGGTGAATTTGAAGAAGTTGACGTTGATGATGTTGATGAAGGTGATATTTTACTCGTTAAAACAGGTGCAAAAGTTCCAGTTGATGGCACTGTTTTAACTGGTGAAGGCTATATTAATGAAGCAAGTATCACTGGAGAATCAGAACCAGTTGGTAAGGAAAAAGGAGCCAATGTCTTTGCAGGAACGATATTAGAAAATGGTACAATTCAAATTCGTGCCGATCGTGTTGGTGAAGATACAACATTCGGTAAAATTATTGAATTAGTTGAAGAAGCTCAGGACTCAAAATCAGAAGCAGAACGATTTATTGACCGCTTCTCCAAATGGTACACACCAGCAGTATTAGTATTGGCCTTCTTTGTTTGGATTTTCTCAAAAGATGTTGAGTTAGCAATTACTGTCTTAGTTCTCGGATGCCCAGGTGCATTGGTCATTGGTGTTCCTGTTTCAAACGTCGCCGGCATTGGAAACGGTGCACGTCATGGTGTCCTGCTAAAAGGTAGCGAAGTTATCCATGATTTCAGTCGTGTCGAGACAATTTTATTCGATAAAACAGGAACATTAACAGTTGGTAATCCAGAAGTTGCTGAAAAAATATATTATGGAACTAATATAGATGAAGCACTTGGTTATCTTGCAAGTATTGAACGTGAATCAGACCACCCATTGGCTAAAGCTATCATAAAAGATATTGGTGAAACAAATTACTCTCCAGTTGTAGATACAGAAGTTGTTAAAGGTGGCGGAATCGTTGCAACAGTTAACGGCCACAGAGTTGCGGTGGGCAATGTTGCCTTAATGGAAAAGGAAAATGTTGAATTTAGCAAACAAGCACTGTTAGATGTTAAACAATTTGAGAAAAACGGTAACTCTATCGTTCTAACAGCAGTAGATAACGAGTTGAAGATTTTAATGGGGATTCGGGACCAAATTCGCCCAGGAGTTAAAGCTGACTTAAGAAGATTAAAACGTCTCGGTGTAAAGAACTTAATCGTACTTTCAGGAGACAATCAAGGTACAGTTGATCTAGTCAGTAAAGAGCTTAGCCTAACGGAGGCACATGGCCACATGTTACCAGAAAACAAAGCAGCTTACCTAAAGAACCTTCAAGAACAAGGTCAAATTGTCGCTTTCGTTGGTGATGGTGTCAATGATAGTCCTTCATTAGCACTAGCTGATATCGGAATTGCAATGGGAAGTGGAACAGACGTTGCAATTGAAACATCTGATGTTGTCTTAATGAACTCTGACATGAGTCGACTTCCACATGCTCTAGGCTTAACAAAGGCAACAGCAAATAATATGCTACAAAACATTGTTATCGCAGTTGGAGTAGTGCTCGTACTATTAGCAAGCGTGTTCTTCAGTGACTGGATGAATATGTCGATTGGTATGTTAGTACATGAAGCAAGTATACTAGCAGTTATCTTTAACGGTATGAGACTACTTGGTTTTAAATTAAAAAATCGCGGACAAAGTAACACTGAAAAATAAAATCTCTTGCTAATCAAATACATTAGTGGTATGATTAAATATCAGTAACAAATAAAGAATCTGGCATTCTACAATGTTTTTGAAGATGCTTATTCACACTGGAGCGATTATAGGGTCGCAAGGACGTAAGAGCAGGTAGGGCTTGCGTTGCTTAGGTTAGAGAACAACCAGTAGATGATGTACCGCGGTAAAGCGAAGTTTTTATTAATCGTTATAGTTAGATCATAAAAGTTTGAATCAATTAACGAAATTAATCATTTCCACCCGAAACAAACGGGGAATATAAATAAAAATTTATCTGTTACTTTAAACCAAAGAGGCCGGTTCATAACTAGCCAACAAAGAATAAAATGGCTCTGATCAAACAATAATTTGGTCAAAGCCATTTTTTGTTTGTCTATTTTTATTTTCAACTTGGTAAAATGCATTCCAGTTTTCGAGAATACACACAAGTTTGCAAAAATATACTCAAGTTTTGCGAAATGCACACAAGTTTGCGAAAATACACTCAAGTTTTGCGAATTACACTCAAGTTTATGAAAATACACTCAAGTTTGCGAAAATACACTCAAGTTTATGAAAATACACTCAAGTTTGCGAAAATACACTCAAGTTTCGAGAATTGCACACAAGTTTGCGAAAATACACTCAAGTTTCGAGAATTGCACACAAGTTTGCGAAAATACACTCAAGTTTCGAGAATTGCACACAAGTTTGCGAAAATACACTCAAGTTTCGAGAATTGCACACAAGTTTGCGAAAATACACTCAAGTTTTGCGAATTGCACTCAAGTTTTGCGAAATGCACTCAAGTTTGGGAAAATACACACACGTTCGACTTTTAAAACAGAATAATGTAGTGAGATTTTAGGTGGGTCTTGTATCAGCCTCTTTACTAATGATCTTATCAATAATCTCTTGCATAAAATCAATCAAAATTCATGACAATAAGTATCGCACTGTGCGATAATATAACAACTAATTTAAATTGATTGGAGATTAAGATCATGAAATGTAAAATTAACCGCAATGCCGCCAAAGAACTAAAAAAAATCCTCGCTACAGAAGAAGCACAAGGTAAGATGATTCGCGTGTTTGTTACTGAAGTTCATGGAAATCATGCACATTATGATATGATGCTTGACACACCCACAGAACATGATGAAATTGTAAAAACTGATAAAGATATTGATATCTTACTTGATTCACGAGTGGATTTCCTTGATGGCGTGTGGATTCAATATTTTTATGTTGGCGATAATCCAGGATTTCAGATCGTTAATAATACTAAGGGTTGGCCGCTAAATCATTAATTTTATTGGAAAATAAGTGAAATCAATAGGGCTTTATGAAATACAAATACTCCGTTTTAGATAGTATGTTTTGCTTATCTAAAACGGAGTATGTCACTATATTGGTATAATTTATTTATATCATTTCGTATCTTGTAAAACTTTAACTTCGGCTTGCGTTTTTGTTAAGCTGCCTGAAAGTATAGTTAGTTGACTATCAATCACATCTATTTTATGATTAATTTTATTTAACTCTTGCTTAATATCTTGATCCATTGTATCGATCCGTCTTTCAAGTGTGTCAATTCTGTCACTCATGCGTTTATCTAGCGTCTCTATCTTACTACTCAATCGCTTGTCTAACGACTCTATCTTGCTACTCAATCGCTTGTCTAATGAATCTATCCTATCTTTGTTCCGAGCATCCGTTTCTGATATTTGATTGGCTAATTCTTTTATAGCTACAAGTATATCTTGTTTTGTTATTTCTTCACTCACTTTTCTTCCTCCTTTCATCTTTCTTATACAAAATTAGACAATCTTCTTTGGATTTATTTTAACAGAAGCTAAATGGTCCGTCTATGCGTAAAACTGTTGGTTAACAAGTAGATATTAGTAAAATAGGGTACATTTATACAAAGTTTTCACTATTTTAATAGTCATTCTTTAGATTTTTATACGTTATCTATTGCTATTATTAATTTCAATTAACTTTCGGTATCTTTTAAAGTAATTTGGTTTTTATCTTCTACCAATAGAATAAATTTCCTAACATAACTTTAATTTCAACATAAAAAAATGACTAAAAATATTTAGTCATTTTTTTAGCGTCATATCTCAATTAAACTGTGGCAAATGCTCCTTGTGTGCTTCTAACATTTCATCAAGGATTTCTTTTGCTATTGTATCAGAAGGTACTAATGGGTTGATCGTCATTGCTAATAATGCCGTTTGATAGTCACCTGTTACTGCCGCTTCAGCTGCAACTCTTTCAAATGATTTTATTTGTTGGACAAGTCCTCTCGTTGCTACCGGTAAGTCGCCGATTGCGATTGGCTTTGGTCCATCTTTCGTGATCACGCAATTAATTTCAACTGCTGAATCATTTGGTATACTTGCGATTGCACCATTATTCATCGTGTTAACAGGTTGAATATCTTTTCGATCATTATAAATGGAGTCAATTAAGTTACAAGCTGCATCACTATAATAGGCACCGCCACGTTTTTCAAGCTGTGGAGGTTTAATCGTTAATGATTCATCTTGATAAAGTTCGAATAATTCCTTCTCTAGCTTTTGGACGACTTCAGCTCTTGTCCCTACCGTTTCAGCAGCTTTCATTTCCTCATCAAACATTTCATCTGTCTTGTAGTAATAACGGTGATATGGACATGGTATTGCTTTAAGTGCTTTAATAAATTCAGGTTCCCACTTCAAATCAACGATATTTTGCATCGTTCCGCTCGACTCATCTTCTGAAGTTATCAAATTAATATATTTGTCAGTATAAAGCTCTCCGTCAAGATAAATATCTAACCCATATATCATATGATTAAGTCCAGCAAAATCAATATGAACACGCTCAGGCTCAACACCTAGCTGAGCAGCGATGCCCATCTTCATGCCCACTGGTACGTTACATAGACCAATCACCTTCCGCCAGTTGCTATAACGAAGTACTGCTTCTGTTACCATACCTGCTGGGTTTGTGAAGTTGATTAACCAAGCATTTGGACAGAGTTCTTCCATATCACGAATAATATCTAAAATAACTGGTATTGTTCTTAATCCTTTAAATAATCCACCAGGACCATTTGTTTCTTGACCGATCACGCCATACTTTAATGGAATCCGTTCATCTTTTGCACGAGCTTCTAGTAAGCCTACTCTAAATTGAGTTGTGACAAAATCAGCGTCCTTTAATGCCTCACGACGATTCAATGTAAGATGAACTTTAATCGGTAGACCTGCTTCTTTAATCATCCGTTTCGCAAGTCCTCCGACAATATTTAACTTTTCTTCTCCTTCAGGAATATCTACAAGCCATAATTCACTTACAGGCAAGCTTTCATAGCGTTTGATAAAACCTTCTACTAATTCAGGCGTATAGCTTGACCCACCGCCTATTGTCACGATTTTAATGCCTTTTGTCATCATTATCCTCCTCAACTAAATTCAGAAAAATTTTATATCCTTAAATTTAGTGTACCGAAAGCGATCTCACCTGCATAGTCAATTTCAACAATCTGTTCGTTATCACACCAACTGTTACTTGTTACATTTTAAAAACAGTGTGTTTTATTATGCATTCATGCTATACTTAAGCTGAATTGTTTAAGGATTAGGAGGGTGTTTATGTTTACAAGTGAACGGATTGCATCATTTAATGAACTTGATATGGCGATTTATCGTTATGTAAGTCAAAATCGAGATAAAGTCGCCTATATGAGGATTCGAGAATTGGCCGAAGAAACACACGTTTCTACAACGACGATTTTACGTTTTTGTAAAAAGGTTGGCTGTGACGGATTTTCCGAATTTAAAACAAAGCTTAAACTTGATCAAGAGCAAAAACAGCAGTCAATTAAAAGTAGACATCACCCTGTGATTGAATTTTTTGAGCGTAATTTTACCTCAGAGCAAGAGCAACTCATTCGAGAAGCTGCTGAATTAGTTAAAGCTGCTGATCATATCATTTTTATCGGCAATGGAAGCTCTGGTATCCTTGCTGAATATGGTGCACGCTATTTCTCTGGTGTAGGGAAGTTTTCATTATATATTAAAGATGCTTCTTATCCGATTCATTCAAATATCCAAACAAATAGTGTGACGATTGCTTTATCTGTTTCTGGTGAAAGTCACGCAACTATTAATCAGTTAAATGAACTTAAACAAAAAGGCAGTAAAGTTATTGGTATTACAAACAACAAACAAACGACAATCGGCATGATGTCAGATATTAATATTACATATTATCTAACTGAAGAATTTTATCAATATACAAACATCACCAGCCAAGTGCCTGTCGTATTTATTATTGAGTCGATTGCTAGGCAAATCCACCATTTAAACAGTTAATTTCAGCCAAAAAAATAGCACAGACAACTTGCGTCTGTGCGTCAAAATATATTATAAAAAAGGGGGTTAATTAAGTTAGTTATAGTATACCCCAGCAGTGTTTCATTTTTGTTACAGCCTGATTAAGAAGAGGTAAAGCTTTGTTTAACTTATTGTAAGCCTGGTTAGATTTACTTTACCTTTGCTAATCTTTCTTCAAATTGTTCTACGTAAAGCTGTGCATTCTCAGCAGCAATACTACCATCACCTGTAGCAGTTACAATTTGACGAAGTGTTTTTACGCGTACATCACCAGCTGCAAAAATACCTGGTACTTTTGTTTCCATGTTTTCATTTGTTAGGATATAACCCTCTTCATTAGTGATACCTAATGACTCAAAAGGTTCACTCATTGGTACTAGGCCGATGTAAATAAAGACGCCATCTGCTTTCTTTTCGTAGATTTCTCCTGTTTTAACATTTTCCAAAGTAACAGAGCCGACCTTTCCATCTATGCCATTGATTGATTTTAATACTGTGTCCCAAATAAAATCAATTTTTTCATTTTTAAATGCACGGTCTTGAAGAATCTTTTGAGCGCGTAGTTGGTCTCTTCGGTGAACGATTGTCACTTTGCTTGCAAATTTAGTGAGGTACATACCTTCTTCGACTGCTGAGTCGCCCCCACCAATTACAAATAGCTCACGTTCTTTAAAGAATGCACCATCACAAACGGCACAATATGATACACCACGGCCAGCAAGCTCTTCTTCTCCTGGAACACCTAATGTCTTATGTTTAGCTCCAGTTGCAATAATAATTGATTTTGTTCGATATTGTTTATTACCAGCTACGACAATTTTATAAGGGTCGTCGTTGATCACTTCAGTAATCATACCGTAAGCATATTCCGCACCAAATTTCTTAGCGTGCTCAAACATCTTAGTTGATAACTCTGGACCTAAAATGCTTTCGTATCCTGGATAGTTTTCAATATCTTCTGTGTTAGCCATTTGCCCGCCAGGAATTCCTCGTTCAATCATTAATGTATCCATATTTGCTCGAGATGCATAAACTGCCGCTGTCATACCTGCTGGTCCTGCACCAATAATTATTACGTCATAAATTTTTTCTTCTATCATCTTGCTCAAATCCCTTCAACTCTGATTACTTTTTCGCTCATCTTTTATATACCCATTATCGTATTTTTCATGAATGACGTCTAATAATCTGCTCACACTAATCGTTACTTAAGCCATGGTAAAGGCTCATCAGCTAGTTCTGAATGCTTCTTACATCCCTCTGCCCAAATTTTCTCTGCTAAGTTTTGATGATTTAAAGCAGCCGCTGTTTTAGAAAAGTAACGGAAATAATCCAGATGATTTCTTAACTTGGCTTTAGGTAATGTTAAGAAACGTCGATACGCTTCTTTATAATAACCAAGATAAGCAAATGTAATCGCAATTCTCAAGCCTGTTTCACAATGAATTGGATAAACATTAGTAAGTTTTCGTATTAATGCTTCTGCTTGATCTCGTCTATTCGTCTCTTGATAAAAAACAATTAAGTTAGTGATGCTGTGTGTTGATTCAGGGGACTGCTTGTACAACTCTTCCTCTAAGCGAATCGCCTCTTCTTGCTTACCAACAAAGAACAATGCATAGTTATACTGGTGTTTTGCAATTAAGTAATCAGGAAAATGTTTAATCATTTCAGTTAAAATTTTCCCTGCTTCATGCCAGTCATGACGTTGAATATGATAAAAGGCTGTTTCTTGATAAATCAGCATTTCATCTTCTTCAAAATCAAAGTCAAAGTCATCATCTTCTTCAGATAACCCCAGTTCTAACAATGTTAGCAGTTGTTCAGATTCTGAACGAAACTCACCTTCTATATCTTTTTCCAAATAAAGAGAGGCAAACTTTTCTGCCTCTTTCAATAGACCTAAGTGGGCATAATTATTTGCCATTAAATAATAAAGTTCAGGATATTGCTCATGGTTGTGCTGAGACAGTTCTGTTAATATTTGATTAGCGAGATGAAATTCTTCCATCTCAGTATAAACTACTGACATTTGTATTGGATAAAGTAGTTCATCTGGGTCAGCTTCAGTTGCTTTTTTAATCCACTTTAAGGCGAGATCAAATTTTCGTTTGTAAAAAGCATCGACCCCTTTGGAAAAATAAAACTTAGCGTCGGGTATAAATGGGATGATTGCTTTTGGATAATTTTTTGTCGTCTTGTTATTCTTGTCTATCACTATTCGCCTCTTTTACATAATTTCTTAGAATTGTGAATTGAATTATTTATAGTTTAATATTTTATGATTGTTCAGTTAACCATATCTTTAATTCACGTTCAAAATATGATCGTTCTTCTTTAGTCCAGGCTAATTTCTTTTCTAACAAATTAAGTATGCCTGTCGTTTGTTGTTTAATTTCATCTAAATTATGGTCAATCCGAGAACGTCTAACAAAAAAGTCAAGCGGTGTATAGATGGCCGTATGCTCAATTGAATAAAGCAGTTCTGCACATAATAATTGATTAATTTCATATGCTGTATGCTTCATTTCACAATGATGATAGTATTCGAGCAGTTGGGGTGTTCGGTCACCATACACTTTGGTCAATTGAGCCAAGTCTTCTTGATCAATTGTTAGCGTCTCTAATTCTTCAATTTCTTTTTTCTTATTAATCGTTAAAACATTAGTCTCTGAATTAGAATATAGAATATTAACTTCTTTTTTCAAACCTTTTGCAATCATATCAACGATTTCGCCTGCATACAGTCGATAGGCTTCGGTTCCTGTACCCAATACTGAAATTAGACCTGCATCTGATACCATAACCAAGCTTGATAAATCGTTATTCGATTCATATTGTACCTCATATGTTAGGTTAACATCTGTCACATCGTTTACTGTAAATTCTTCGTCTTTGATCACTTGTTTTAATAAATTTAGGTAGTGATCGATATCTGATTCTAAGGGTTGACTAGATAAAGTTGTCGGTTGGACAAGCTTTTCTACAGACGTTAAGAGAAGATTTCCTTTGGCTGGAATTATCGTAACATAAGCATCACGTTTAGCATCATTAAACGAAAGAATCCGATTAATAGGAGGTATAGGTGTATTAAGATACATTATCGTTTTTTTATTTAAAATTGGGGGAAGTTGCTGTTGTTGATCAGAGACATCAAGTTTTCTAATTCGATTAAAATATTTCCCTGTTGCGTTAATGATTCTTCTTGCGTAAATTGAAACAGAATCACCATTAATTTGATCTTCTGCAACTACTCCAATAATTTGATCATCTTGATCATAAATAAATTGAGTTACTCTTAAATAATTGACAGCTGCTGTGCCGAGTTGATTAGCCTGTTTAATTAATTCAATTGCCATTAATGATCGATTAATTAGACCATTTTCAAATAAGTAACCTCGCTCTAATTGTTTCGGATTCACCTTAGGTTCATATTCAAGTATTTCTTTATGACGTAATGTTTTAGTTAGGTGAATGGACTGCTTTTTCCTAATTGGAAATAAGAGCCCACGCTTAATGTTTGTGAAATTTTTCAGGTCTAAATCACCACGATATTTTAGATACATCCCTGTCGTCGGTTGATAAAGTGCGGAAAAGTTCGTAGCGATAGTTTCCTTTTCTTTCTCTAGATTTTTCCACGTTTTGTAATAGTAATCGCCTTGCTCAAAGCTCAGCATACTTTGGCGATATGAGCCACCAGAGCCGAAGTCAGCCATGTCTAATAAAACGGTATCCATCCCACGAGTTGCTGCATCGAGTGCAATACTTGATCCGGTTAGACCTCCGCCAATGATAAGCAAATCATATGTTTTTCCTTTTAGAGCTTGTAGCGTTTCTTCTCGATTTCGATTTGATAATCTCATCTATTTGCCCCCCTAAATCTTCATACAAATAAGTGAAATTTTAACGATCGAATGAGTATTGGAAGCGAGTCATTCCAAGTCAATCAATAGTCTGTTTCGCTTTTTTTCGTTGTTCCATCTCTTCTTTGGTGTAAATGACTCGCATTGGATTACCACCAACAAAACTTCCTGCCTCAATATCTTTAGTAACAACCGTACCAGCTGCTACTGTGGCACGATCACCTATTGTTACTCCTGGAAGGATTGTACTGTTAGCACCAATCATGACTTGATCACCAATTTTAACATCACCAATGCGATATTCATCAATCAAATATTCATGTGTAAGAATGGTCGTGTTGTAACCAATTACCGTATCCTTACCGACAGAAATTCGCTCCGGAAATAGTAAATCTACCATTACCATTAAGGCAAAAGCTGTTTTATCGCCAACTTTCATACCTAGCAAATGACGATAGAGCCAATTTTTCATTGGTAGCCACGGTGTATAACGTGCAGTTTGAATGACGAGAAAATTCTTAATCACTTTTAGGAATGGCACGGTTTTGTACATTTGCCATAGCGCATTTGAGCCTTCAACTGGATAGCGTTCTGTTTTACGCATTTATTCCACTCCTAATATTTTTAATAGATCTGCTAATTCCTCTAACATATAGTCTGGGGATAGTGCCTCAAGCGTTTCTCTTCCTTTGATTGACCAAGCAACTCCTGCTGTTTTCGTTCCAGCATTTTGCCCCGCTTCAATATCATGATAATTATCACCGATCATCAGGGCATGCTCAGGGGTTTCACCTAACGCATCGAGAGCTTTAAAAATTGGCTCTGGATTAGGTTTAGCATTCTCAACTTCATTCAATCCAATTACCACATCAAAGTATGGTGCAAGTCCTGTAATTTCTAAGCCTAGACGAGCATTTTCTGTAATTTTAGTCGTTACAATCGCTAACTTATAACCTTTTTTATACAAAGTCTTAATTGTCTCCACAACCGTTGGATAAGGCTCAACAAATCCTTCATGGTTTTTTATATTGTGGTCAATATATGTATGCATGAGTTCCTCAGCCTGGTTTGGATCAATCTTTTGCATGGACTCGATTAATGGTGGTCCAATAAAAGGTAAAACCTGTTCCTTAGTATAGACTTTTCCTGTATGCTTTTTAATTGTATAAATAAATGATTCAATAATTAATGGATTTGTATCAATTAATGTTCCATCTAAATCAAATAATAAAGTACGAATTGTCAAAGTCTTTCCCCCCCAATAAATGATCTTTATCTATTTTCATGAAACAACCTGCTAATTTAGTTAAAATCAGCAGGTTGTTCGATTAAATCTTTTTACCATTATATCGAACATTTGCTTGACCCGACTTACGACGATAAATAATTAACCCGATACCAACTACTATCGCTAGCAATGAAATGAGCTGTGCAGTTCGAATAAGATCAAATAGGTAAAGACTATCTGTTCGTAGCCCCTCGATAAAGAAACGTCCGATTGAATACCAGATTAGGTAAGTAATAAATACTTCCCCTCGAAGCGGATTACGGCGTCTTAACCATAACAATCCGGCAAAAACGAGTAAGTTCCATAAAAATTCATATAAAAAGGTAGGATGGTATAGGACACCTTCAATCGTCATTTGTTTTTCAATAAAATCAGGTAAGAATCGAAGGAAATTTTCATAGGCTGCCTGTGAAACAGGTCCACCATGTGCCTCTTGATTCATAAAGTTACCCCAGCGACCAATAGCTTGACCGATGATTATACTTGGTGCAGCTATATCAGCTAATTTCCAAAAAGGGATCTTCTTTTTATTTGCAAAGATCATTGTTGTAACGATTGAACCAATTAGCGCACCGTGAATTGCCAGTCCACCTTCCCAAACAGCAAAAACGCTCCACCATGGTCTATCAATATAGCGATCCCACTCAAAGATAACGTAGTAGAGACGAGCAGAAATAATAGCAACTGGTAATGCCCATAATAGTAAGTCACTATATGTCTCTTTTTTAATACCTAGGCGTGATCCTTCTTTTGTCGCTAATTGCAAACCGACGATAACACCTGTAACGATAAAAATTGCGTACCAGTAAATTTTTATCGGGCCCAATTGTAAAAAGACAGGATTTAATGGCGCATTAAGTAAAGTCAAAATAAATCCTCCTTACGACTATTCATATCTAATACCGTTTTCTAGATTTTCTTTTTCCTTTTCGATCATTTCTGTAAGACGTTTTGAAAATTCTTCAGCCGCATTGACTCCTAGTCGTTTCAATCGGAAGTTCATCGCCGCTACTTCAATAATAACAGCTAAGTTTCTTCCTGGACGAACTGGTAATGTTGTTTTTGGAATTTCAACATCAATGATTCGAATTATTTCATCTTCAATACCGATTCGATCATACTGTTTCTTTTCATTCCAAATTTCTAAATTGATCACATAATCAATTTCTTTTCGCGATCTTACGGCACTCGCACCAAATAATGTCATGACATTAATAATGCCTAATCCTCGAATTTCAAGTAAATGCTCAATTAATTCTGGTGAGCTACCGATTAAGCGGTCATAATCTTCTTGACGTATTTCGACACTATCATCTGCGACAAGTCGATGCCCACGTTTAACGAGTTCAAGAGCTGTTTCACTCTTACCAACACCACTTTGTCCTGTAATTAAGACACCAACACCATGGATATCAACTAACACACCATGCATTGTTGTAAATGGAGCAAATTCTGCTTCTAAAAAGTTCGTTAAACGGCTAACTACCCGTGTCGTTTTATATGGTGAGCTAAGTAATGGCACATCCGCCTCATTACACTGATCAATCAATTCTTGCGGTGCTTCAAGTCCTCTTGTAATGACTATACAAGGCGTAACCTTAGTACAAAGTCTTTTTGCTCGATCGATTCGATCTTCTTTAGAAAGCTCATTTAAGTATGAAATTTCAGTCTTACCTAGAACTTGTAATCTCGCTTTAGGATAATAACGGAAATAACCTGTTAATTCGATTCCTGGTCGAGAAATATCACTCATGATAAACTCTCGATCAAGGCCTTTTTCACCAGCAAGAATCTTAAGATTAAATTGTTTAATTAAGTGTTTCGTTTGTACTTTTGACATCGACATTCCCTCCATCTATCCTACATAGATAGCAAAGCTAATTAGTCTCTTTATTGTAGCACTTATTTGTCTTCTTCGCACGAATCATGGTTAAAAATTCAACAAATAAGTCTACCAGACTATATAGACGTTTTTATTTACAAATAGTTTCAATTTCTACCCAGCCTCTTACAGCATTTATTAACCAAATTTCATCAGCACGTTCTAAATCTGCTTTAGTTAATCTAGCTTCTTTAATTCTTCCTTCTTCAAGTAAGATTTGACGGAAAACACCTGGTAACAGCCCTACATCGATCGGAGGTGTCAAATACTGATCAGCAATTTTTAAAACAATATTTCCAATTGTAAATTCCGTTAACTCACCATCATCATTCCACAATAGTGTTGAAAAGTTATCCTCTGCATCGACTTCAAGTTTCTGATAATGATCTCTAATTGTTGTCTTATGATATAAATAGCGATTCTCTTTATCGATCGGTAATGGAGCTAAATAAGATTTAACTGGTTGTAGAGGTAGGTTAATTTCCTCTGAATCTAATTGAATGTCTCCATCTGATTTTAACAGTAACCGAACTTTATAATCTTTTACTGGTAATTGCTTTGCTAAAGCGATCAACTTTTCGCAAGTATTAATGCGATTAAATCGATATGAAAAATACTCTGCAGATTCAGCCAGCCGATCTAAATGTGTATCGAGATACGGATACTGCCCTTCTGTTAATCGGATTGATTCAATTAAGGAAAAAGGGCGGTTCTTCGCTGTTAATATGGCTGCTTTTGTTTTAATCTCAGCATATTCATTTGCAGCCTCAGATCCTGCTGTAATTCCTCCACCAACTCCATAAGTCGCCATATTCTGTTCTCTATCTATCACAACCGTCCGAATCGGAACATTAAAAATAGCATCACGTTCTGGTGTAATATAACCAATTGCCCCACAGTATACTTCTCTTGGCGTTATTTCTAATTGGTCAATCATTTTCATTGTCTCTAATCGAGGTGTACCTGTAATCGAGCCGCACGGAAATAATGCTTTAAACCAATCAACAATTCGGCTAGTGTCGTTTAACTGTGCAGTTATCGTTGACGTCATTTGATGCAATGTTGGGTAAGTTTCAACTGTTAAAAGTTCTGGAACCTCAATTGATCCTGGTACGGCTAGCTTACTCAAATCATGTTTTAAAACATCAACAATCATTAAATTCTCTGCTCTTTCTTTATCTGAATTCAATAAATAGTCCTTGTTCTCCCGATCTTCAGCTAAGGTTCTCCCTCGTTTAATCGTTCCTTTCATCGGTCGAGTTGTCACCTTATTTTGCTTAATTTTGAAAAAAAGTTCAGGAGATGCAGATAAGATTTTGAATCTACCAATGTCTAAATATGCACTATACGATGCTTGTTGGTTTTCAAGTAATTGCTGATAAAAGCGATATGAATCGCCACTGAACTGATTCGTTAATTGAGTAGTAAAGTTGATTTGACCCGTATCACCACGTTCAATTGCAGCTTTGATCAAGTTAATCCGTTCATAATATTGTTGCTTACTCATTGTCGCCTGCCAGTTTGAAATCGTATAAGATGTTGTAGATTTTTCAAGGTCTAATTTAACAGGCTCTTCAAAACTAGCAAACCACACGAGTGGCATATTTAATTGCTTCATTGTCCGATAGTTCGGCACAAATGCCTGAGCGGCTTCATATGATATATATCCAGCAATATACAAGCCACGGTTATGCTCAGCTTCAAGCTGCTCAAGTAAAGGGATCACTTGATCGACCTGATCCGTTGTAAATACGCGTTCAGGCTTTGTAAATTGTAATTGAGCTTGATCATAATCTTTATCTTTAAAATCAAATTGCAATAAAATCTCTTCCATCCTGCACCTCGTTTCTTAATCTCTTCTAAGTATAAATTAAAAAGGCTCTACTTCAAATGGTAAACTGAAGAAAATTTTCTTCAATTATCACTTGTCATAGAACCTTTTATGATCGAATTAATAAATGAAAAATATATACGCGTAAAGGAACATAACTACTAATATGTTAATTACTTGTATTCCGGTAAATTTTAAACGTTTATAAAATTTCACATTTTCATATAGCATAACAAACAATAGGATCGGAGAAAAAATGTACATAAATTGCATCGGCAAAGCTAACCACTCTTGTAATTTAAAAATCGGTACCGTGAAACTAATAATCGTACAAAATGTTGCAATATAAATTTGGTAAATGAATAAATGATACACTGTAATAAACCTTTGTTTCTTATTTACCAAATTAATCATTCCCTTTATTATGATTTAAATTCATTGTCAGTTATCTTATAGGAAAGTTCACAATTGCTGGACTAGCTTTTTGGTGCGTAATCGACGGTGATACACCAAATGAATTGCTAGTCCCTAAGTTGATAGAAAAATTAGTTCCAATTTTAGCGTGTGCGTACTGACCATGAATTGAACTATTTATCATCGATGATTTTCCTTTTCGCGCATGATATACCATATATCCTCTAAAGTTATTTATGTATTGTTGTCCCGAATCATAAATAACCCCATTAGAAACTCCAAATCTTAAACCCAATCCATATAAAGAAGTTGTACTTGCTTTAGAATAGTAAGCATGTGAAGTTCTTATTAAAGAATTATTACTATTTCTTCTTATATCAACTGAATTACGAGCGTTGAAATTACCCAATATATCCCAATCTGAACTGTGCGTTATTGCCGCTGCGTCAAAGAATCTATTTTTCGGGACTGATTTCCACTCCCAATGTAAGCGAAATTGATAATCATCTGTGTTTATCTTATTTACGAAGGCTCTTAATTTTATAAAACTTGATTCTTTAGTGCTTGACCACGCCTTTGTACTATATGTACTCAGAAGTTTATTGTTCGGCAATCTAATCACAGAATCTTCATTATTCATTTGTTCTTCAATTTCCACTTTTTCTTCAAAATCTTCTTCTTCTAATTCAATAAACTCTAATATCTCACCATCACTATCAGTTATCACCTCATAATGAGTTTCGGTAAATTCTATCAATTCCCCATCAATATCTTTAAAATACTCTAAATCTTTCTCGGTTAGATCAGCTATATCACTATCCGTAAAACCCATTCTTTGAAACCTTTCAAAATCAGATTTTGTTAAGTCACTTGCAAATACAGGATTAGTTATGAAAAAAAAATAAGGAAAATGCTAATAAGGTAATGAATTTCTTCATGATAGTCTCCTTTTAATATTTTTTTGTTTTCTCCACATTCTTAAAATTTGATTATATTATAATCATTCCTTTACATGGGGTATTTTACCATAAATAATCTAAAAAGTACATATTAAATTAGTAATAATGTATTTATTTAACTAACTTGTTGATTTGATGATTCAAATAAATTCTCTTAATAGCTATTTTTTTAGGTAATGTTTAATATGTTTCATATAAAATTTGTGTAATTTCTATATATCATATTTCAATTTTTTTATAAAGTTGTCCGCTGTTCCTTCTTTATAGATATACACAAATGGTGTCGGTGAGTTCGAATGAACTCACCGACACCATTAATTACAGAACTATTATTATCTATTTTTTCGTTAATAGTGGATCTTTCACGAGCTTATTTAAGATTAAATTAATCACTGATAAAACAATCGCTGCTAGGATTGCCACACCAAAGCTATCAATGACAAAATCTGATCCAATTAACGCCTGAGTTAGCATCAATGTGACCGCATTAATCACAAAAGTAAACAGACCGAGAGTTAGCAGATTAATCGGTAGTGTAAAGAACAGTAGGATTGGTTTGACGACTGCATTCAAGATCGCCAAAATTAAACTGGCGATAATTGCGACACCAAACGATTCTAAATGAAAGCCAGAAAAGATTTCAGCAACAAGCAACAAGGCAATAGCGTTTAAAACTAAAGATAACAGTGCACGCTTCATCGATTATACACATCACTTTTTGGGATGATCATAGCTGCCGCAATATAGATTGCTGTTGGTGCAATACCAGCAGTAAATATCCAAAAAACAGCATAAACTAAACGTACAATCGTTGGATCGAGTCTAAAGTACTCTGCGATCCCACCTAGCACACCCGCCAACATGTAGTTTTGATTTGAACGATACAATTTTTTTGACATTTAACACTCTCCCGTTTATTTTATTTCAGCTTGTTCAACAAGATCAGCCATCCGTTTCCGATCGCGTTCTAAAATTGGTTTCAAGTAATGCCCTGTGTATGATTTTTCTACTTCTGCAACTTCTTCAGGTGTTCCCGTTGCAACAATCGTTCCACCTTGATCGCCACCTTCAGGGCCAAGATCAACGATATAATCTGCAGCTTTAATCACGTCTAAATTATGCTCAATTACGACAACTGTGTTGCCACTTTCAACTAATCTTTGGAGTACTTCTAACAGACGTTCAATATCTGCTGAGTGTAGCCCAGTTGTTGGTTCATCTAAAATATAGAGTGTTTTTCCATTTGATCGTCTGTGTAATTCACTCGCTAATTTAACGCGTTGGGCCTCACCACCTGATAAAGTAGTTGCAGGCTGACCTAATCGAATATAACCTAAACCAACATCATCAATCGTTTGCAATTTCCGAGTAATCTTAGGGATATTTTTGAAAAATTCTAATGCTTCTTCGATTCGCATATTTAAAATATCAGAAATGTTTTTCCCTTTATATTTTACTTCTAAAGTTTCTCGATTATAACGTTTACCTTCACAAACTTCACATGGTACATAGACATCAGGTAAAAAGTGCATTTCTATTCTAATTATACCATCACCACGACATGCTTCACAACGGCCACCTTTAACATTAAAGCTAAAACGACCTTTCTTATATCCACGAACCTTAGCTTCATTTGTTTGAGTGAAAATATCTCGAATATCATCAAATACACCTGTATACGTGGCCGGGTTTGATCTTGGTGTTCGACCGATTGGTGATTGATCAATATCGATGACTTTTTCTAAATGTTCATAGCCTTTGATTTCCTTATGTTTACCCGCTCTTCTTCGGGCTTTATTTAGGGTTGTTGCTAATTTATTTAGCATAACTTCATTAACTAAACTACTTTTTCCTGAACCAGATACACCAGTAACAGCAGTAAAGAGGCCTATCGGAATTTTTACATCTATTCCTTTAAGGTTATTTTCAGCAGCTCCGATCACTTCAATGTATCTTTCATCTGGCTTACGACGCTCTAACGGTAAATGGATGAATTTCTCACCAGATAAATACTGTCCAGTAAGCGATTTTGCTTCCTTAATAATCTGTTGTGGAGTACCTGTTGCGACGACTTGGCCACCGTTTTCACCAGCATTCGGTCCAATATCAATAATATAATCAGCCTCTAGCATCGTGTCTTCATCATGCTCAACGACTATTAACGTATTACCGAGATCGCGCATTTGCTTCATTGTGTTAATCAAACGATAATTATCTCGTTGGTGTAAACCAATTGAAGGTTCATCAAGAACATAAAGAACACCAGTTAATGCTGATCCGATTTGAGTCGCTAGACGAATCCGTTGCGCCTCTCCTCCAGATAGTGTTCCAGCCATTCGATCTAGTGTTAAATAATCTAACCCTACGTTTTCTAAGAATTCAAGTCTGTCTTCAATTTCATTTAAAATTAAACGGGCAATTTCCATTTCTTTTTCTGTTAACTCAGCTTGTCTTAAAAACATAAGTCCTTCTTTGACTGAACGTCTTGTAAATTGGCCAATATGTTCACCATTAATTAAAACTGAACGTGCTTGTTCATTTAATCGGTGACCATCACAAGCATTACAAGCTTTCTCAACCATATATTTCTCCATTTGAGTCCGGATATAGTCTGATGAAGTGTCACGATATCTTCGAGCAATGTTATTTAATACACCTTCAAATTGGATATCTGTTTTTCTTGTCATACCATAGTCATTTTCATAGCTAAAGAAAATCGTCTCATCGCCGCTACCATGTAAAATTTTATCAAATTGTGCTTTAGGTAAGTCTTTAACAGGTGTATCCATATCAATTCCATAATGTTTACAAACACTTGCTAGTAACTGCGGATAATACTGAGAGCTTGTCGGCTGCCAAGCTAATATCGCACCTTCATTTAATGATAAACTCTTATCTGGAATGACTAAATCTACATCCACTTCAAGTTTATGACCTAGACCATCACATTTTTCACAAGCTCCATAAGGTGCGTTAAATGAAAATAAACGTGGCTCTAATTCAGATATGGAAAAACCACACATCGGACAAGCATGATGTTCATTAAATCTTAACTCTTCTTGTCCAATTAGATCTACAATTGCTTGGCCATTTCCTAATTTTAATGCTGCCTCTAGCGAATCAGATAATCGTGTTGCTACACCTTCTTTAATGACGATTCGGTCAATCACTACATCGATATCATGTTTTTTATTTTTCTCTAATTTAATTTCTTCTTCAATTTCAACAAGTTCACCATCGACGCGTAATCTGATGTAACCTTCTTTTTTTAACTCATCAATTAATTTAACGTGTTCACCTCTACGTCCCGATACAACTGGTGCTAACACTTGTAATCTCGTTCGCTCTGGATATTCTAAGATCCGATCAACCATTTGCTCAATCGTTTGTGATGTAATTTCAATCCCGTGTTTAGGACAAGTTGGTCGACCTACACGTGCAAATAATAAACGTAAATAATCATATATTTCTGTTACTGTTGCAACAGTAGACCGCGGGTTATTGCTTGTTGTTTTTTGATCAATTGAAATTGACGGTGACAGTCCTGTAATTGAGTCAACGTCAGGTTTGTCCATCTGTCCTAAAAACTGACGAGCGTACGATGATAGTGATTCAACATAACGTCTTTGCCCCTCAGCATAAATCGTATCAAAAGCAAGTGATGATTTTCCAGAACCTGATAGACCTGTTAAGACAACAAGCTGATCTTTTGGTATGTCTAAATCAATATTTTTTAAGTTGTGTGTGCGTGCTCCCCTAATAGAGATCGTTTTCTTTGTCACTACTCTCATCCTTCCGCTTTCAATTCAAGAACAAGGTCTCTTAATTCAGCGGCTTTTTCGAAGTTTAATTCACGCGCTGCTTGTTTCATTTCTTGTTCCATTTTTTCAATCACTTTATGCAACTCTTGTTTTGAAAGATCTGATAAATTTAACTTTTCCTTTGGAGAATCTAATGCTTCTTCGGCAACCTTTGTAGCTCGGATGACATCGCGAACCTCTTTAATGATTGTTTTCGGTGTAATATTATGCTCAACATTATATGCATGTTGTATTTTCCGACGTCTCTCCGTTTCATCGATTGCTTTTTTCATCGAATCTGTGATCCGATCGGCATACATAATTACTTGACCAGATGCATTTCGTGCCGCTCGTCCCATCGTTTGAATTAACGATCGTTCAGAACGTAAGAATCCTTCCTTATCGGCATCAAGAATGACAACGAGTGAAACCTCTGGTATATCTAACCCTTCTCGGAGTAAGTTAATTCCAACTAAAACATCATATTTACCGACCCTTAAGTCACGAATAATCTCAATTCGTTCTAGTGTCTTTATTTCAGAGTGTAAATAGGCGACTTTCATTCCGATTTCCTTGAGATAGTCAGTCAGATCCTCTGACATCTTTTTCGTTAATGTTGTCACAAGTGTCCGTTCATTTTTTGCAACACGTTGATTAATTTCTTTAATAAGATCATCAATTTGACCATCAATTGGGCGTACTTCAACTTTTGGATCTAATAAACCAGTTGGACGAATAATTTGTTCAACCATTTTTGGTGTATGCTCTAGTTCATAAGGTCCCGGTGTTGCCGAAACGAATAGAAGTTGATGCGCTTTCTTCTCAAATTCCTCAAATGTTAATGGGCGGTTATCTAATGCTGATGGCAAACGAAAACCGTGATCAACAAGCACTTGTTTCCTAGCCTGGTCCCCATTATACATACCACGAATTTGTGGCAATGTAACATGAGATTCATCGACGACGATTAAAAAGTCATCAGGGAAGAAATCAAGCAGTGTATATGGAGTCGAGCCTGGTTCTCGTAGTGTTAAGTGACGAGAATAGTTTTCAATTCCTGAACAAAAGCCCATTTCTGCCATCATCTCTAGATCATAGCGTGTACGTTGTTCGAGGCGCTGAGCTTCTAACAATTTATTATTATCGCGGAAATACTTTAACTGTTCTTCTAATTCAATTTCAATATTTTCCATCGCTTTTTTTAATTTATCTTCTCCAGTTACGAAGTGTGATGCCGGGAAAATCGCAACGTGCTCACGATCACCAATAATTTCACCTGTTAATGCATCAACTTCTCGAATCCGATCAATCTCGTCACCGAAAAACTCAATTCGAACACAATGTTCTTCTCTTGAAGCAGGAATAATTTCAATCGAATCACCACGTACTCTAAATGTACCACGTTGAAAATCAATATCGTTACGTGCATATTGAATATCTACGAGGTCACGCAATAATTGGTCACGTTCCTTTTCCATATTAACTCGTAAAGATAGCACTTGATTCTTATATTCTTCTGGTGAACCTAATCCATATATACAAGACACACTCGCAACGATTAATACATCCTGACGCTCGAATAGAGCTGACGTTGCTGAGTGACGTAATTTATCAATTTCATCATTAATACTTGCATCTTTCTCTATAAAGGTATCTGTTGACGGAACATAGGCTTCTGGTTGGTAGTAATCATAATAACTGACAAAATATTCGACTGCATTATTCGGAAAAAATTCTTTAAATTCACTATACAATTGTCCCGCTAACGTTTTATTGTGTGCGATGACTAAAGTTGGTTTATTAATTTCATTTATAACATTTGATACAGTGAATGTTTTCCCTGTTCCTGTTGCACCAAGTAGTGTCTGCGCGCGCTTATTATCCCTAATACCTTGCACAAGTTCTTTAATTGCTCGTGGTTGATCACCTTGAGGTTTATAACTAGAGATCAAATCAAATTGTTGTCCCATCCTTCACGCCTCCATTCTATCTTTATTATCATTGTTTATACCTTTTTTATTATACAAGAAAACACTCATAAATGCGAACAAATATTCGCTATCCCTTGAGTTTATTTATTAAAATATAATTATCAATCGAATTTGCTTACATTTAGAAAAAACTTGAGGATGTGTCCTCAAGTTTTTAGTTTAATCAGAAATTCAATGTCTAAAACGACAAATCCTTCTTAATACGATTGATTGTATTGATTAACTTCAAATAAATCAATTAAGTCAATCTCTTTATGTTTATCTTTAAACCAATTCAAAGCAAATTCATTTTTAAATAATACTAAGAACTGACCTTCTCGATCTTTAACGAGCATATTTCGCTCGTCAAATAATTTAACGTCAACTTCTTTCTGATCAAGCCATCTTGGAATCCGCTCTCCAATTGACTCTAATTGCACTTCTACATTATACTCGTGTTTCATTCGATGTTCAAACACTTGATATTGTAGCTCCCCAACAGCACCAATAATTAATGTTTCGTACGGGTGACCAGTAAATAGCTGAATCGCTCCCTCTTGGACAAGCTGATCAAGACCTTTTTTAAATTGCTTTGATTTCATTACGTTTTTAGCTGTCACTCGTTTAAATAAATCCGGTGGGAATTGTGGTAATTCATCATATTGAATCGGTTCTTTACTATCAGTTAACGTATCACCGATTCGATAATATCCTGGATCATAAATACCGATAATATCACCTGGATATGCAACATCAACGGTTTCACGTGAAGCTGCTAAGAACTGCTGCGTTTGATTTAACTTAATCGTCTTGTCTGTTCGCGATAATTTAACCGACATCCCTCGTTCAAACCGACCTGAACAAACTCTTAAAAATGCAATACGGTCTCGGTGAGCTGGGTTCATATTTGCTTGAATTTTAAATATATAGCCTGAGAAAGCATCGTAATCTGGTTGAATAATTTTATCAGCGGTTTTTCTTGGTTTAGGGCTTGGTGCCATTTTAACAAATGTATTAAAAAATACTTCAACACCAAATGGAGCTAGCGCACTTCCGAAAAATACCGGTGTCTGTTCCCCGATCATTACACGATCAAGTGAAAACGGATCACCTGCTTCGTCAAGTAATGCCAACTCTTCTAAAGTTTCTTGATACATAGGCTGTTCAGTCAAATCAAGGTAGCTGTCCTTATCTAAATCAGCATATGGAATATACTCCTCTTCCTCATTACCTTTAAAGCGAACAAATTGTTTATGATAACGATCAAAAATCCCTAAGAATCGTTTGCCCATACCTGCTGGCCAATTCATTGGATATGTCTCAATTTCTAACACATCTTCAATTTGCTCTAACAATTCAAATGGATCCCGACCCTCACGGTCAAGTTTGTTGATAAATGTAAAAATAGGAATACCGCGCATCTTACAAACTTTAAACAATTTAATCGTTTGTGGTTCAATCCCTTTTGTCGCATCAATAATCATAATAACACTATCAACTGCTGTTAACGTTCGATACGTGTCCTCACTGAAATCCTCATGCCCTGGTGTATCAAGAATATTGACGTGATACCCTTGATAAGCAAAATTCATCACACTCGATGTAACTGAAATACCTCGCTGTTTCTCAATTTCCATCCAATCCGATGTCGCAAACTTCCCTGATTTCTTACCTTTTACAGTTCCTGCAGAACGAATTTGCTGGCCAAATAGCAATAACTTCTCTGTCATCGTCGTTTTACCCGCATCGGGGTGTGAAATAATCGCAAATGTTTTTCGTTTATTAATTTCTTCTGTTAGTTTCATTTATTAACCCTCTAACCCTTTTAATTTGTCGTAATTGAAAATAGCACATGATGATTATTAATGTCAATTTCTAATTAGTTCTAATTCATCAAGCTTTCATATCTTAGTTTTGCTATAATAAAGGGATAGAATTTCTTAAGGAGCAGATTATGGCACAATTTTATTTAGACACGCAAGATATCCTAAAAATTACTGGCCAACGTTTTTTCAGGCGTGGTGTCGATTTATATAAAAAAGGCCGTGTAACTAAATTAACATATAATCAAATGATTAACTCTTGGCAAGCTACTGTGAAAGGTGGCAATCTATATCAAGTGAGTATCTTTTTCTTTGAAGATGATGATTTAGAAGCCAAGTGTGATTGTTCTGCTTATCAAACCCATTATACATGTAAGCATATTGCAGCTGTATTATTGGCAATTACGAAGCATAATTCGTCAACAACATTCTTTCCTGAGCAAAACACGACCGAAGTGACGGATCCTTTCCCACTACGGATGATTGATATGTTTGAAACAGAACAAACCGGGTTGATTACAAAAGAAACGCAATTAAAGCTTCATTATCAACTAGAGGAAAAGCGTCATCGTGTGTTAAAGGATACTTATTATGAACTTCAATTAAAGGTTGGCGAGAATCAACTGTATATCGTAAAAGAACTACCTGCCTTTATTAAGGCAATTAAATTTAATGAAGTACACAAGATTACTGAAACATTTTCTTATAAACCGAAGGATCATTATTTTGATGCGATAGATTTAGCACTGCTCGATATGATTGGTGAAGCCATTACTCACGAGGAGCTCTATTCACCTGATTTTCCAACAGTGGATAAGCGTTCTGTAAATTTACCACCATTCTTAATCTTGGATTTCTTTGAAAACTTAATCTCACGCTCATTTGAAATCATTCGAGATGATGATTCAATCATTGATCAACTAAACATCGAACAAAACTTACCGAAAATTAAGTTTCCTATTACTCTGAATGAAGATGGTAGTTTTATCGTTAATTTTCAATCATTGTTTAGTTATCAGTTTTCAAGCTATTATCAATTTTTAAATAAAGATCATGAATTTTATTTTCTATCGACAGAGCAAAAGAAAATTATTGAGCAAATTTATACGATCTTACCTTATCAGAAAAAGTATAGTTATCAAATTAGCAAAGCGAAAATGACACATTTTATCGGCTATGTCTTACCTCAGTTAGAATCAATCGGTGAGGTTCAATATAGTGAGGAGGCCGAAACGCAAATCAAACAGGTACCACTTGAAACTAAGCTCTACCTTGATTTGAAGAAAGATGCGCTAAACGTCTCTGTTGTCTTTCAATACGGAGAGGAAAAAATCTTCCCTAATCAAACAACTCAAGCACAAGAGCAAGTATTAGTCAGGGATTTTCAAGCTGAACAGGCTTTATTGACTCGATTGAAAAATAGTGGTTTTCGTTTATTAAATCAATCATATTGGCTGTTTAGCGAGGAAAAAATGTATCAGTTTATTTACGATGACTTACCTGAATTACTAGAGCAAACAAGTGTGTTTATGACAGATCAAGTTGAAACACTGAGAGCAGAACGTGATTATTTCCTAGATACCCGTGTAGAGGTGAATGCACTCACAGGTATGCTTGATGTTCAGTTTAATATCGACGGTATTACAAAACAAGATGTTCAAAATGTACTTCAAGCATTAGTTGAAAAGAAATCCTATCACCGATTGCAAAATGGTGCTTTAATCAAATTAACAGATGCTTCTTTCCAAGCATTTCAATCATTAGCTGATGAACTTTATTTCAAAAAGAAAGATTTAGCAAGCACAAGTATTGAATTATCACCAGCAAAAGGCTTACAGCTAGAACATGCACTCGATGATTCGCAAGTAGACTATTCAGAAACATTTAAGCAACTGTTACAGACATTAAAACAGCCAGATCAGTTTGATGACCAAGTTCCAGAAACGCTAAATGCCCAATTAAGAGATTATCAAGTGACAGGTTTTAAATGGTTTAAAGCTTTAGCACGTTATCAACTTGGTGGCATCTTAGCTGACGAGATGGGGCTTGGTAAAACCATTCAAGCAATTAGTTTTATTCTAAGTGAGAAAACAACTGAAAAGATTGGACCATCAATCGTCATCGCACCTGCTTCACTTATTTACAACTGGAAAAAGGAATTTGAAAAGTTTGCACCAACGTTATCTGTAAAAGTTGTTTCTGGTACTAAAGATGAACGAATGACGATTATTAAAGACAATCATGAACCTGATGTATGGATCACTTCATATCCATTGTTGCGTCAAGATGTAAAGCTGTACAAGCATATGTATTTTGATGTGATGATTCTCGATGAAGCTCAAGCGATAAAAAATCATTTAACCCAAACAGCAAAAGCAACACGACAAATTCAAGCAAAACAGCGGTTTGCATTAAGTGGAACACCTATTGAAAATCGACTAGAGGAGTTATGGTCAATCTTCCAAACGATTTCACCTGGCTTCCTCGGTCCTAAAAAAGAATTTATTCAATATCCAAATGATTATATTAGGAAAATTACTAAACCATTTATTTTACGTCGTCTGAAAACAGATGTATTACCAGATTTACCTGAGAAAATTGAATTTGAGCAATATAGCGAATTAACAAAAGAACAAAAACAAGTATATCTTGCCTACCTTGAAAGAATTGAACAACAACTAGATGCTGTTGTCGACGCTAATCAATTTAATCAAGAAAAAATTGAAATCCTTGCTGGGCTTACTAGGTTAAGACAAATCTGTTGTCATCCAAGCCTGTTTTTAGAAAATTACCAAGGGGAATCTGGCAAGTTAGAATTACTTATGACGATGATTGAACAGCTACGTGCCGAAAATCGCCGCGTCCTTATTTTTTCACAGTTTTCAAGTATGTTGAAAATCATTGAAAAAGAACTTAATAAACAACGCTATCAATCATTTTATTTAGATGGACAAACACCACTTAAAGATCGTGTCGAAATGGCTGAGGCATTTAATAATGGTGAACGTGAGATTTTCATTATTTCATTAAAAGCTGGTGGGACTGGACTAAACTTAACAGGAGCAGATACTGTGATTCTGTTCGACCTATGGTGGAATCCAGCAGTTGAAGCACAAGCAGCAGGCCGAGCACACCGAATCGGTCAAACTAAGAAGGTAGAAGTGATTCGTCTCATTACTCAAGGGACAATTGAAGAAAAGATTTTCCAACTTCAAGAACGTAAACGAAAATTGGTTGATGAAATTATCCAACCAGGCGAAACACTACTCTCTTCACTAAATGAAAAAGAATTAAGAGAACTATTAACCTTTGAACAATAAAATGTAAAACAGGAGTCCTATTCATGCTTGGACTCCTGTTTTCTTATAATAATTTTTATATAAATGTTTAATTTACATAGCACTGTTATTCTATAGCTTACTTAATTCAGCACCAATTGACAGTAATCTATTATTTCCTGGGTAATAATTATGCAGATTTTGCCGAATTAAGCTTTATGTTGCCATTCTATCTTCGTGACTTTCGATAAAGATGACACCTAGCTCATGATGTTCACCTTGATAAAAGGCACGCTGAGCAAATCGCACTTCACCACGATCATCAATAACTTCTAACCGACAAAAAGCTCGATTAATATGCAGTGCTTGATAAAACTCTCTAGGCGTTGAAACGTCTTGTCCATTGACTCTTTTAATTGTATCACCTGGGATCAATCCTAGTTCAACTGCTGGTGTACTTGGTAATATTGCTAAAACTCTTAACCCCTCTGGTAGTGGCGTAAATAAATATGGTTGTTGTTGATCTTTAATTTTAAAGCGATAACTAATAAACTCATGACCTACAACTGCAACAATCACACTTACTAACGATAAAACATGAACATAATAGCTCATTAACGAAATTGCTACAACTAATAAGCCTAATAATAAAGGGTACTCACTATATCGTTTTGCAGCTTTTGTAGGTAATCCTGATCCAACTGTAAAGTCAAAGCCGATAATTATCGGAAAAATGATTAATCCAAATGGCATCTCATTCCACTCAAATACCGGCCACCAGTTAGATGTAATTGTTAATGAGCCGATTGGCCAAATCAATAGTAATGGAATGAATGAGAGCTTCTTCAACCTGTGTAACCCAACAACCTTTCCTCTAGGGCTAGTAAATAACTCTGGGAAAGTTTGATCACTTCGAACAGAGCTTATCATAAGTGATTCAATAATGAGAAAGAGACCCATTAATGTCGTAAATACAACCCAATCCATTTGTGTTAAGTCATGTTGTAATACTGTAGGTAAGTAAGACTGATAATAAGGCAAAAATAATAAAACAATGGCGGTAAAGCCAAAAGTGTATGCACTTGAAAGCCAAGTAAAGCGTCGGCTAAGTGTGAATAAAATTGTGAAACAAGTAACGCCTGCAAGCATTAACGGATGAATGCCAACTCCTAAAATAGCTAAACAAATAGAAATAATCAGTCCAAATAATAGTCCTCTAAACCGTTGACCATACCATTCATCAAACAATGGATAAATTTTTCTTCCGAAGTATTTCCGCTCACATTTAATTCGATATAGGGATGCAAATAAGGTAAGTAAAATAAACCAATATAATAATGGATTTAACAACAGCCGTACAAATGCTTTAGCCATTTCAAGCAACCAATTTTCCATCTCTTACAACCCCCAACTAAACACTCTAATAAAATCATTAATAATTTGAAGTGACATCATTAGCATTTTTCTGCAAAAATTTCTATTATTTTAACTATACCATATGTAAGCAGTTTTGCGTTTGACTTTTCCATTTTATCAGTCGATAATTTGTGATCGCAAAAGTTGATGATTTGATTTAATAAAAATTAATGCCAATTAAAAGAGAACAGGACAAAACCCACCTCTGACATGAAGAAGCCGTTATATTTTTCTGTTTTAAAAGTTGAAGTTGAGTGTATTCTAGAAAAGTTGAGTGTATTTCGGCGAACTTGTGTGCATTTCCGGAAACTTGTGTGTATTTTCGAAAACTTGTGTGTATTTCAGCGAACTTGTGTGTATTTTCGAAAACTTGTGTGTATTTCAGCGAACTTGTGTGTATTTTCGAAAACTTGTGTGTATTTCAGCAAACTTGTGTGCATTTTCATAAACTTGTGTGTATTTCAGCGAACTTGTGTGCATTTTCGAAAACTTGTGTGTATTTCAGCGAACTTGTGTGTATTTCAGCGAACTTGTGTGTATTTTCGAAAACTTGTGTGTATTTCAGCGAACTTGTGTGTATTTTCGAAAACTTGTGTGTATTTCAGCGAACTTGTGTGTATTTCAGCGAACTTGTGTGCATTTTCGAAAACTTGTGTGTATTTCCGCGAACTTGTGTGCATTTTCATAAACTTGTGTGTATTTCAGCAAACTTGTGTGTATTTTCATAAACTTGTGTGTATTTCAGCGAACTTGTGTGCATTTTCGAAAACTTGTGTGCATTTCCGCATACTTGAACGAACTTCATAAAAGATGAAAATATAAATAGACAAACAAAAATGGCTTTGAACAATTTATTTTTGTTCAGAGCCATTTTTTTTATTTCACTTGGCAAGTTTTTTGTCCCAGCCTCTATTTAAATAATTCTTCTATTGCTTTATGCTTCTGTAAATCGTCTTGATCATTTCTAACACGTTCGATAATATCAGCAACGATTTTGCTTGCTGTTTCTTGATCAAGTTTACCATTTACCGTTAAGTTTTGGTCAGCTTGATATTGACGAATTGCTGCTTCTGTCTGTTCACTAAAGTAGCCATCTTCACGATCAACATCATATCCAAGTGCATCTAACATAACTTGAGCATAGCTAATATTAATATTTGTATCATCAAAAGCTAATGTTTCATCAATTTGAATTGGTGGTGTATAGTAATAATCTGGTTGATCAACTTCAACAGTCGGTTGAACACCAACTTCATGAATTGACACGCCTTCAGGTGATAACCATTTTAATACGGTTAACTTAAGTGTACTGCCATCTCCCATAGGAATCGTTTGCTGGACTGTTCCTTTTCCAAAACTATTACGTCCAACAATTTTTGCATCGATTGTTTCTTTTAATGAAATTGCTAGAATTTCTGATGCAGACGCACTTCCTTCGTCAATTAACACACTAACTGGATAATCTTTTGGTTTGTCTAAATCTGAGAAGAATCGCGTTCGATTGTCATCATTATCAGCTATTTGCATATACGGTTGATCACTTGGAACAAATAGTTTTAAGATTTCCTCTGTTACTTCTAATAATCCACCTGGATTACCACGAACATCAATCACTAAACCATCAATTCCTTGGGCTTCTAATGCTTTTAGTTCTTCCTCAAAGCGGACGGCTGTTTGCTCTGCAAATGATGTAATTTGAATTACACCAGCCTTATGTCCGTCTTGCTCAATTAATTCTGAATAGACCGTTTCTAAAGGAATCGTGTCACGAATTAACTTGAATACTATTAAATCAGGAACACCTGGTCTTTGAATTTCAAGGATGACTTCTGAACCTTTTTCTCCTCTAATTTTAGCAACAGCTTCGTATAGATCTAAACCTTCAATACTTTCACCATCAACTGTAATGACTTGATCATTTGGTCTTAAGCCTGCTTTTTCAGCTGGTGAATCTTTGATTGGAGCAACAATCGTTACTTTATCATCGATCATACTAACTTCTGCACCAATACCTTCAAAAGATGATTCGAGCTGCTCACTAAATTGCGCCATCGTTTCTTCATCCATATACTCACTGTAAGGATCGTTTAATGTCGCAAGCATACCGCGAACTGCCCCTTCGACAAGTTCCTCATTCGATACAGGATTTATAAAATTAGATTGAATAATTGTATATGCCTGGACAACCTTTGGTAAACTTATTGCGTCCGTTAGCTCGTTTAACATTTCTTCGTATTCTTCTTCTGTCATCAATTGACCTGATTGATCACTTTGCTTTTCATCTTGCCCTAAAATATCAACTAATTCAGTTGCAAAGTACGTTCCCGCACCGCCAATAATAATCGCTAAACCTAACAATAGAGCAAATACACTTTTCTTCACATGCACATTATTCACCTCAAATTAGCAAAACCTTACTCAGTACGCTTAACGTTAAAAACTAACTGTGATCAAGTTTTACTTATCGTTTATTTCTGATCTCACTTTATTAAAAAAGTCTTGTTTATATAGTGTAACACAAACTAATATTTCAATCAGTAAAAGAAATTTGAACAAGTAAAAAGTTTTATTGCTATCCTTTAGAAAAAGCATCGCAACTCATTGTGCGATGCTTTTTATAAGCTTTAAGCTCTTACAGTAAACATTATGGTAGATATTTCATCGGGTCAACACGGTTTTGGCCGTATGTTCCTTCAAATACTTCAAAGTGTAAGTGGATACCAGTTGAACGACCTGTCGTTCCCATTATTCCGACCTGCTCACCACGACTCACAGATTGACCTGAGCTCACACTTATTGAAGCCAAGTGCGCGTATAACGTTGTTAGATTCAGATCTGGATGATGGATCACGACTGTGTTACCATAGCCACCTCTTACTCCAGCACTTACTACAACTCCATCTTCGGCTGAGATAATTGGCGGTGACGCTGCATTAGTTGAAGATCTTGCAAAGTCAAGCCCATTATGCATACTTTCATAGCGAGTAAACGGGTCAATTCTCTTGCCATACTTTGAACTAATTCGATAAGGTCCACCGACTGGGATTAACAATTTCCCACCGCTACTTGCCGGCGGATTACTTCCATTTCCACTATCTGTTTCTTTTTCTTGAGCTAATTGAGCTAATCTTTCTTCTTCTTTTTTGTTATCGAGTAGTTGTTTTAATACTCGCTCTTGATCTGCGATAATTTGTCGTTGATCTTCAATAGACATCTTTAATTCTTCTAATTCAAAAAATTCTTCTTCTAACTCATGTGCAGTAGCAACTTGTGTATCTCGTTGCTGATTTAATTGTGCTTTTAAGTTAGATAGTTCTTGTTGCTGAGCTACTAGAGTCGCACGTTTGCTCTCTACTTCAGCCTTTTCTTCATCAAGTTTGGCCTTATCAGCAACTAATTGTTCTTTTTTTGCTTCAACAGTTTCATGCATTTCTTCAAGATCAGCTTTATCGCGTTCTTGAGCAGCCATGATCGTTTTATCTGAATCTAGTATTTTAGAAACTGCAGTCGCACGGTTAATAAAATCTGTAAAGCTTTGAGCGCCAAATAAAACTTGTAAATAGTTAATATTTCCACCGTTATGTTGCATTGAACGGAGTCGATTTTTGATTAAAGTATCTCGCTCTTCAATTCGTTCAATTAGATCGGTAATTTGTATTTCTAATTCTTCTAATTCTGCCTCAGTCTCTGTAATTTTTGTTTCAGTTTCAGAGATTGATGCTTTTAGATTTGCGATTTCTTGATTGGTTGTATCAATTTCTTGTTGTTTTGCGTTAATATTTGCTTGAGTTACTTCTAGCTCACCGTCTATTTCACTAATTTTTGCTTTAACTTGAGCTTGTAGTTGTTCATTTTGTTTAATTTTTTCTTCTGCATCTTTTTCTTCAGAGCTGATTGTAGATCGTTCTTCTCTCAACTCCTGCAATTCTTTCTCTAACTCAGCAATACTCTTTGCTGAAACAGGACTCATTCCAGGACTAACGATACCAATTGCCAAGATGACTATTAGTATGTAGGTTATTATACGTTTCATCTATAGATTTCTCCTTTTCAGCTTAGATTTTTTTAGTTCTTCCTTATGTATTCAAGATAAGTCTCTTAAACTAAGAGACTTATAAACTTATACTTTAAGAAACTTACGAACACTCATGACACTACCCCAAACACCGATGACTGCACCAATTAAGAGCACAATTCCTGATAGTTGCCAGACAAACGGGTTAAATGGAAGTATCGTAATAAATTCAAATTGATTCACAACGTCAGCATTTTTATCTAAGAAGTAATAACCAGTAAAGAGTAATGTAATCGGAATAATACTTCCTAAGACACCTAGTAATAATCCTTCAATAAAGAATGGCCAGCGAATAAACCAATTCGTAGCACCGACTAGTTTCATAATCTCAATCTCTCTACGTCTAGCAATAATCGTAATTTTAACTGTATTAGAGATTAAAAATATCGCTGTAAATAGTAAAGCTACGATTAAAATTAAGCCAATATTTCTTGCGTAATTGTTAAATTTGAAAATGTTCTCAACGACACCTTGTCCGTAATTAACCTTTTCAACTCGATTCATTGTCTCAATTTCTTCTGCAAGCTCGATTGTGTCTTGTGGTTCAAATGCTTTAACGATATAAGCATCATTAAGTGGGTTTTCATCTTCATCTAATAATGAAAATGCATCCCCCTCATCACCCATACTTGAAATTAAATCTTCAAGCTCTTGATCACGGGATGAAAACTCAACTGATGCTACTCGATTTAGGGATTCGATCGATTGACCTAATTCACTAATTTCTTCATCTGTTGCAGTTACATCAATTAAAACTTTAATTTGGACATCTTCTTCAATATTTGCTGCTACGTGATTTAAGTTCATCATTAAGGCTAAAAATACTGAAACTAATAATAAGGTTGTTGTAACAGCTCCGACTGATGCTAATGTCATCCAGCTGTTTCTCCAACTACTTTTTAAACCTTCTAATACGTGTCGTTTCAATGTTCTAATTTTCATAACCATAATCACCTCTATATTGATCGCGTACAATCAAACCATCTTCCATTGCAATAACACGGCGTTTAATTGTATTAACAATTTCTTTACTATGGGTAGCCATGATTATGGTTGTACCTGATGCATTAATTTCTTCTAGGATTTTCATGATCTCCCAAGATGTATCGGGATCAAGGTTTCCAGTAGGCTCATCTGCAATCAACAATTTTGGATAATTAGCAATTGCTCGTGCAATCGCAACACGTTGTTGCTCACCACCTGATAGTTCATCAGGAATAAAACGGGCTTTATTTTTCAGTCCAACTTGATCTAAGACTTCCATCACACGTTTACGAATTTGTCGTGGCGATTGTTCAACTACTTCTAATGCAAATGCAACATTCTCGTAAACAGTTAGTTTAGGAAGTAACTTAAAGTCTTGAAAGACAACTCCAATATCGCGACGCAACATAGGAACATCTTTCCATTTCATATCGACTAAGTCTTTATTATTTACTTTAATCGTACCACTTGAAGCTATTTCTTCGCGGAAAATTAACTTTATAAAAGTTGACTTTCCTGCTCCACTTTGTCCAACTAGATAGACAAATTCGCCGGGTTTAATATCAACATTAATACCTTTTAATGCGGCGACACCATTGGGATAAGTTTTCTTTACATCTTGCATTTGTATCATGTATATACTCACCTTTTTTATCAAAATTGTGGATAAAATATAATAATATGATTGCTTACTCTCAATCTACTACATTATAACATCAAAAACGACTTTTTTTGGTCTTTTTTTATTACAATTTGATTTCAAAACCTGTAAAAAAATGCAACATTGACTTTTACTAGGTGGTTTGAACTAATTTATTAGTGACAAAATACCTAGGTTAAATCACCTTGTTATCTGATTATTCATGTGAAATTGACAACAACGATTAAATTATAACAGAGCCTCTCATCATCTTCCATTCTATTAATTTAGCACGACTATAAAAATTGTGTAAAAAAAAGAGAGAGCCTAGTTTTTACTAAAGCCCTCTCCGATAACTTCACTTGCATTCATAACGATAATAAATGCGTTTGGATCAATTTGTTTAATAATTTGTGTTGTCCGACTAAATTCATTCTGATTTACTACAGACATAATCATTTTCTTATCTTTTCTTGTATAGCCGCCCTCGGCTTGCCAAACTGTTACTCCTCGATCTATCTCATGTAACAGTGCATCTCGAATTTCTTCTAAATAATCACTTACTACCATAATTGCCTTGGAGTTATTGAGACCAACTTGGACTAAATCGATTGTCCGACTCGTCACAAATAAACCAATCAATGCATACAATCCCGCTTCAACTGAAAATACAAATGTAGCTGTTAAAACGATTATTCCATCAAATAACGCAACGCAAATCCCAAAAGGTAATGGGACAAATTTGTGAAGAATTTGTGCAGCTAAATCAATTCCACCCGTTGAGCCTTTACCCCGGAATACAATTCCTATCCCCAATCCACATGCCATTCCTCCAAAAACCGCTGCTAGTAGCGGATCAGAACTAGCTGGATTCCAGTCTCTTGTTAATGAGACGAATAATGGAACCATCACAGTACCTACTAATGTTTTGATACCAAAGCCACGTCCGAGTATCCACATGCCTAGGAAGAATAAAGGTATATTGATTGCCCATTGAACTATTGATGGTTCAAATTTAAACAATGCATAAAGAATTGTACTGATTCCTGCAACTCCACCTGATGCAATTTTGTTGGGTAATAAGAATAAATTAAAGCCTATTGCAACGAAAAATGAACCGAGGATAACGAGTCCATATTCAAAAACGAGTATCGCTTTAGTAGGCAATGGCTGGCGTCGATATTTTGCAATCATTAATCATCACCTCTTACTTTTCCATTTACCTACACATTTTGACGTAAATAGGCATCAATAAACGGATCAATCCCACCGTCCATTACACTTTGTGTATTTCCAATTTCTAAATTTGTTCGGTGGTCTTTAATCATTGAATAAGGGTGGAATACATATGATCGGATTTGACTTCCCCAACCTATATCCTTTTGCTCACCACGAAGTTCATTTAGTTCTGCTTGTTGTTTTTCGATTTCTAGTTGATAAAGTTTAGATTTCAACATCTTTAATGCCTGCTCGCGGTTCTTAATTTGTGAACGTTCAGACTGGCATGTTACAACAGTATCTGTTGGTATGTGTGTGATTCTGACAGCAGAGTCAGTCGTGTTAACGTGCTGTCCACCTGCACCACTTGCTCGATAGGTATCGATTTTTATCTCTTCAGATTTAATTTCAATATCAATATCATCATTTAACTCAGGTGTAACTTCACATGATACAAATGACGTATGTCTACGCCCTGAAGAGTCAAACGGTGAAATTCTAACTAGTCTATGAACACCTTTTTCTGCTTTTAAATAACCATACGCGTTATGTCCTTTTATTAGGAGCGTCACACTTTTAACCCCAGCTTCTTCACCTGGTAAATAGTTTAATGTCTCTACTTTGAAATTTTTATGTTCTGCCCATCGCGTATACATACGTAAAAGTAAACTTGCCCAGTCCTGGGATTCAGTACCACCAGCACCTGGATGAAGTTCTAAGATGGCATTGTTTTTATCATGAGGATCACTTAATAAAATCAACAATTCATATTGATTTAAATCTTTAATTAGTTTTTCTAATTCTTCATTTAATTCCTGTCTTAGCTCTTGATCATCTTCTTCTTTAACAAATTCATAAGTTACTTCTAAATTTTCTAACGCTTCAACATGTTGATCAAAGGTTTGGACAAGATTTTTCAAATGATTTACCTGATCTATAATCTTCTGAGCATTTTTTTGATCATCCCAAAAGTTAGGTGCTGTCATTTCATTTTCTAGATCGGCAATATCGGCTCTTTTCTTTTCTAAGTCAAAGAGACCCCCTAAATTCGTCAATGCGGTTAGAAATCTTCGTTAGTTCTTGTTTTATTTCAGTTAATTCCATACTTTCACCTCAAAATGTAATTGATATATTCGTTACAATGGACATCCACTGATGGATGTCCATTATACTTAGTTATAAATTTTTATTTATGCTTATCTTCCGTGACAATGTTTGTACTTCTTGCCACTTCCGCAAGGGCATGGGTCATTTCGACCAACTGTTTCCCCTTTAACAAATGGTGTCTTTTTCTTTTGTTTCTTAGATTGGTCACCTGTAACTGCAGTCGCATTCTTAACAACTTCTTGGCGCTCAAGATTATGACGAACTTGTGCTTTCATAATAAAGCGAGCGACTTCTTCATTAATCGATTGAACCATTGCTTCAAACATTGCGAAACCTTCCATTTGATACTCATTTAACGGGTCATTTTGTCCATATGCACGTAAATGAATACCTTGGCGAAGTTGATCCATTGAATCAATATGATCCATCCATTTCGTATCAACTGTTCTTAATACAATGACTTTTTCAAATTCGCGCATTTGCTCAGAACCAAGTTCTGCTTCTTTTTCTTGATACTTCTGAACAACTTTTTCCATGATTGTTTCTTTAATTACTTCTGGTTCTTTATTTTCAATATCTGCTTTTGTTAAATAGTTAGACTCAACTAAGTTTGCATGAACATATTCAATTAAAGCATCTAAATCCCAAGCTTCTCTGTCCTCATCAGATGTATACATGTCTACAGTATCATTAACAACTTCCTCAATCATACCGATCACAACATCATATAAGTTTTCTGAATTAAGAACATCGTAGCGCTGTTGATAAATGACCTCACGTTGTTCTCTTAAGACATCATCATAAGCAAGAACGTTCTTACGTGCATCAAAGTTATTACCTTCTACACGTTTTTGTGACGATTCAACTGCTTTAGAAACCATCTTACTTTCGATCGGTTGAGAGTCATCCATATTCAAGCGGTCCATCATTGCTTTCATATTATCCGAACCAAAGCGACGCATTAAATCATCTTCCATTGATAGATAAAATTGTGATTCACCTGGGTCACCTTGACGACCTGAACGACCTCGAAGCTGATTATCAATACGACGAGATTCATGACGTTCTGTACCGATAACTGCTAAACCACCAAGTTCTTTAACACCTTCACCTAGTTTAATGTCGGTACCACGTCCAGCCATGTTAGTTGCAATTGTTACAGCAAATTTCTCACCTGCATTTTCAATAATTTCCGCTTCTCTAAAGTGGTTCTTAGCGTTTAAGACGTTATGCTTAACCCCAGCCTTCTTTAGTAATTTAGAGATTAATTCAGATGTTTCAACTGCAACAGTACCAACGAGCACTGGTTGACCCTTTTTATTTCTCTCTTTAATATCAGCAACAACGGCATTAAATTTACCTTCCATCGTTTTGTAAATTAAGTCTGGTCGGTCATTACGAACAACTGGTTTATTAGTTGGAATCGCAAAAACATTCATATTATAAATGTTACGGAATTCTTCTTCTTCCGTTTTTGCTGTTCCCGTCATACCAGCTAGTTTATTGTACATTCTGAAATAGTTCTGGAATGTAATTGATGCTAATGTCATACTCTCATTTTGAATTGGTAATCCTTCTTTTGCTTCAATCGCCTGGTGTAGTCCATCACTATATCGACGTCCCTCCATCAATCGACCCGTAAACTGGTCAACTATAACCACTTTACCTTCTTTAACAACATAATCCATGTCACGGTGCATCGATACGTGTGCTTTTAGTGCCTGATTAATATGGTGAGTCAATGTAACGTGATTCAAATCAAAGAGGTTATCTACGTTAAAGAAGTTTTCAGCTTTTGTAATTCCTTCTTCACTTAATTGTACACCTTTAGTTTTCACGTCATAAGTGTAATCAACTTCTTTTTTCAGTGTGCGGACAAATGTGTTTGCTTGCTGATAAAGTGCAGCCGACTTACGCGCTGATCCTGAAATAATTAATGGTGTTCTCGCCTCATCAATTAAAATAGAGTCGACCTCATCAATAATTGCGAAGTTTAATGGGCGTTGTACCATTTGTTCTTTGTAGAGAACCATGTTGTCTCTTAAGTAATCGAAACCAAATTCATTGTTCGTTCCATAAGTGATATCAGCTTGATAGGCAGCGCGCTTTTCAGTTTTGTTCATACTATTTACGTTTAAACCAACTGTTAAGCCAAGGAACCTAAAGAGTTCACCCATCTCTCTTGCGTCACGATCCGCTAAGTATTCGTTAACAGTGATGATATGAACACCTTCACCTGTTAATGCATTTAAGTACGCAGGCATAGTTGAAGCTAAAGTTTTTCCTTCCCCTGTCTTCATCTCTGCAATATCGCCACCATGTAAAACGATCGCTCCCATTAATTGAACTGGGTATGGGCGCATATTTAATACTCGTTTTGACCCTTCGCGAACAACAGCATAAGCTTCTACTAATAAGTCATCTAAAGTCTCTCCAGCTTGATAGCGTTGTTTAAATTCATCTGTTTTTGCTACTAACTGTTCATCTGTTAGTTTTTCATATTCTGGTTCTAGTGCTTCAATTTGATCTACAATCTCTTGAAGTTCTTTTAATTTTCGTTCATTACTATCAAATATTCGTTTAAGTAAACCTAGCATCTTTTATACGCTCCTCTACTTCCAAAAATAGCTTTTTAAAGCTAAATAACTAACCCTTATCATACCACTTACATGCTTTTTATACAATGTTTATCCATATTATGACTTGCAACTAAAGGTTAACTATATTTTATCAAAGAAAAAAAGGATCAGCTTATTTACTAAGCTCATCCTTTCTAAAAGTAGATGATTTTATGCGTTATTTTTTTTCTTTGATGAGATGTCTAGCCAAACCGCTAAAATAAGGATCAAACCTTTTACGATATATTGCCAGAATGGTGCTAAGTTCATCATACTCATTCCGTTATCGATACTTGTCATAATGAGTGCACCTAATAATGAACCGACGATCGTTCCAACTCCACCCATTAAGCTCGTACCACCAATGACAACAGATGCAATTGCATCCATCTCATACATATCACCAGCACTAATTGTTCCTGCATTCAAACGGCTCGTTAAAATGATACCCGCTATGGCTGATAAAGCACCCATAATGATAAAGATATAAAGCACGTTACGTTTAATATTAATACCTGATAATTTCGTCGCTTCTTCGTTACCACCGATAGCATAAATATGACGACCAAACTCTGCTCTAACTTGTCATGATACAACATATATGAAGAACCAGGATTAGCTAAAACCGCATCTAATGCAATGATTGCCTCACTGTACGACTCAGAGAATTCACTTAGATCTCCAATTGTTTTCCCGATTCCTGCAATCAATTTTGCTTTTCTTTCTAAACGATTAAATTGTTGAATAATGCCGCGGACAATCTCTGCTTTTCGATCTTGATGATTAGTACCTATATTTTTATCTGCGATGAACACTGATACTTGAAAGCCGATTAAAGGTCCTGTAATAATGGCTTCTGTTTGACCTTTAAGAGTATATTTAAGTTGCTTGTATAAACTTGGTTTATCATCACTTTGATAAAATTGAGCATCAGTTTCAAATGAAAATACTGCGACAAATCCGGCCGTTTCATTTAAATTGAGCCAGTTACCTCACTCTTCAAAATGATGTTCAGGTAATGAATTGTGATCACTCGATAATTCTGCAATTTGTTGTTCATACTTTACTGTTTCAATAAAACGGTATATTGATAGAAACAAGCCTAGAATAAAACAAATGCTTAATATTCCATAGACAATATATCTTCTAATCACGGCTATCATCTCCTTTCTTATATTATATATGTTAACGCTTACTTAATCGAGCAAAAGAAAAACGTATCCCTACCAAAGAGATACGTTCTTACTCATTAATATTCTAATACACTCTCGATAACGCCTAGCATTTCTTCAACGTGTGCTTTTTCGATTAAAAAGTCACTTTCATGATCAATAAATGCAGCATAGTGATCTTCGTCATAATCTACTAATTCTAGCGCAATTTCTTTCTGCCCATCTTCTAGTTCAACTGTTGATGTAATTACAACATCTGGTTTACCATAAGTAGCTCCCTCTGATGAACCAGCAGAACGAAGACCTGCAATAGCTGTATATGCCTCTCTAAAGCCTTTTTCAAATAAGAATTTATCATCGACTTTGAAGTAAGTATTCTCTTCATCTTTCTCAACTGTTATATCTACTTTCAGTGAGTCTGAGTCAATAGATAAATGACTTAATGAATCTAGCGCTAAAATCTTCACATAACCATCATGGAATGCAGAAGCAGATTGTTGATACAATTCTAACCACTTATTAGAAATAGTAAATAAATCATTGCTTCCTTCAATTCTTGCATATGTCTCATCATCTGTTGCTGATTCGCCAACAACTAATGTAAGTTTATCTTCAGCAGTAATGAAATCTATTGTGAAATCACTTGAATCTAATCCATAGGTAGACCAATCGGTCATATCCTTCTCAAGCAATTCTGTCATTCTCATCGTTTGCAAGCTTTCAGTTAATTCCTGTTTCTTAGCATAGGAAATATTATGGTAATGCTTGTAAGGCTCGGCAATAAACCAACCTGCGACATTAGCTTGTGTTTCCTCTTCAGGATATGGACTATTCGTTGTTAAGTTAATCACATCAGATTGATGATTAATCTGAATTGATTCAATATTTCCTGCTGGCCATGGTAATAGTGCAGTATCAAGATACTTAACCACATCTAACGGGAAATAATCAATCATCATCTTTTCAATTATGTAAATTCCATCTACTCCATCACCTTGAACCTCAACATAATAACCTTCACCAGTTGGGTCAGGATAACCTAGTGCGACACGTTTATAACTGTTATCGGCATAATCAAGACGAATGACTAGACTCGGAAAATCTAAACCAACACTTTGTCTCTTAACCTGAACCTTCTCCCCAGCCCACTGATTCAATACTGCCAATCCCTGTGTAACAGCGAACTGATCAGTTTCTTCAAGTCGGTCGTGAACAAGCCACTCATCGCCATTGTTTTCGATTACAAAACCATCATCACCACGCACTGTCAATTTATTAATTTCATCATTGGTATTGAAAAATCGAATTAGATTATCTTGAGTTGATTCGATAGCTTTCATAGCCAAAAACACACTTAAAATAGCAACAACTGCAATTCCTACACCCCAAATAACTTTTTGCTGTGTAGCCGAAAATCTCTGTTTCTGTTTGGACGATTTCTTCATTGTCAGCACCTCTAAGTTCCTCTAGATTAAACAAGCTCCAATTGCCTATTTAAATTAGATCTATTATTTATATCACCAAGATATTTTAAAAAGACAAGTTAGATCTAGGTAAATCTACCCAATCATAAATGTCCCTTCCGGTAAAATTATATCAACTGAGCAAATGTTTGTCTACCAGCTAAACAAACTCCATAGAATTGTATAATTATTTATGTTAAAGTAAATAAAGGCTATATTATCTAAAAATTTTAAAATGATAGAGAGTGAGTGTCATTATGAGTCGGACGTGGAATCAATATGTTGTTAAACAGGAAAATAAAACACTCGTTTTAACTACAATTATGAACCATACCCCGATATCAAGAGCAAAAGTTGCTAAAATAACGGGATTAAATAAAGGGACCGTTTCATCATTAGTTAGTGAGCTTATTGATGAGGAACTCGTTGAAGAGTCTGGACCGGGAAAATCGAGTGGTGGACGTCGACCAGTTATGTTGCTGTTTAATGGTAATGCTGGTTATTCAATTTCTATTGAATTAGGAGTTGGATACATATTAGGTGTGATTACAAATCTAAATGGAGAAATTATTGTAGAAGAAAAGATTCAATTACAAACAACACACTATAAAACTATTTTCCCGATGATGATTAATTTAATTAGAGGATTGATGAATCAAGTACCGGAAAGTCGCTATGGTGTCATCGGAATCGGTGTTGGTGTTCCTGCAGTCGTCAGTCAAAAGGGTGAGATTTTACTCGCACCTAACTTGTATTGGAAAAATGTGAAGTTAAAAGAAGAATTAGAAGCAGTTTTTGATATACCTGTTTATATTGAGAATGAGGCCAACGCTGGCGCCTATGGTGAAATGCGCTATGGATCTAGCCAAAATTCACGCCATACGATATTCGCAAGTATAGGTATTGGTATTGGTGTCGGAATGGTTTTAGACGGGAAGTTATATCACGGGCTGAATGGTTTTGCTGGTGAATTAGGTCATATGACAATTGAAAAGGATGGAAAGTCATGCCGCTGTGGCAATTCTGGTTGCTGGGAACGTTATGCATCAGAGCAAGCATTGATTGATGAGGCACTGAATCGTGGACTCATTGATGAAGGTCAGTCTGAGCCGTTTGAACAGCTTATTCAACTAGCAGATGAAGGCGATAATCATGTGATCGAATTATTTAATGAAATTGCTACTTATATTGCAATTGGTCTAACAAATTGTATTAATATATTTAACCCAGAACACGTCATTATTGGAAATCGGTTAATGCGTGCTAAAGAATGGTTTTATCCAGTCATCGAGTCATATATTTTAGACCATGCAATTGGATTTCATCAAAACAAGTTAAAAATTGACTCAGCAAAACTCGGTCATCATTCGACTGTCGCAGGAATGGCAGCCTTTACAATTGAGGGGTTTTTATTAAATCAGCGAAATAACTTGGTATAATCAATATTGTATTAACGTATTACGATAGATGTACTTATTTAACGAAAGAAAATAGCATCAGAGAGCTGAAATTTAGCTCACTGATGCTATAAATTTATCTTACATAAATTTTAATGATTATCATGCTTTTTAAATTACTTTACTAATTCATCGCGCTTTATTAAGTAATAATTAATTCGGTTCAATTAAACCATATTTACCATCATGTCGACGGTAAACAACACTTGTATCCCCTGTATCTGCATTTGTAAAGACAAAGAAATCATGACCTAACATATCCATTTGTAAGATTGCTTCCTCAGAATCCATTGGCTTTAAGTTAAAACGTTTTGTTCTGACGATTTCAATACTATCGCCATCATCCTCCTGTTCAACTGAGTTTGTTTCTAGCTCAGCAAACATGTACTTAGCATTGCCTTTTTGACGAGTTCTACGGTTAATTTTCGTTTTGTGCTTTCTAATTTGACGTTCTAACTTATCTACTACTAAGTCGATGGCAGCATATAAATCCTCATGCTTTTCTTCCGCTCTTAGTAATAAATTCGTCATTGGAATCGTGACCTCAATCTTCTGTTCTTCATTATAGACACTTAAATTAACTTTGACATCTGATGTAGGTGACGATTCAAAGTAGCGTTCAAGCTTGCCCACCTTCTTCTCTACATATGCTTTAATAGCATCTGTCACCTCAACATTTTCACCTCTGATGTTATAATTCATAAAAGTGTCCTCCTTTCTTTATCTATAGTACTCTTTTTCCCTGTTCTTCAATAAATTAAACTAGGAAAAACAGGATAATGATGTGATAAAGCGCTTATGTATAGTATACCAAAAAACTCCCCAAGTTTCACTTGGAGAGTCTCTTTTTTTATTTTTTCTTATCCCAATAAGTTCCATCATTACTTGCGACATGACGATAAGGATCAAGATATTTCTCAGATGATGACTTTTGTCTTTTTACATCTCTTAATTCACTCTTAAGTTCTAAAAATAAATGATCAAGCTTCAATTGAATTTCTTTATCCTTTTCCATAATAGATTGTGCAGTCTTAGCGTCTGTTTCTGAATAAGGTGGTTTTATGTCCTTTAATAAATTCTCACGTTGATCTAGAAATTGATTGATTTCATTTAACACTTGTTCACGATTTTTCACAGTAACAGGCTGTTCAAGTAATTGAGCAAGCTTTTGTGTTACACGATTTAATTCATCTAGCTTTTTCATTATGCTTGGACACCTTGTTTATACTCACGAGTACGTGTTTGTTTAATAACTTCCTTCCACGTATCACGAAATTCCTCAACTAAATTAGCTGCTTCGTCTAATGAATTTAAATCATTTTTGATATTAGCTTCAATTAGTAACTGATTAATATAATCGTATAATGGCATAATATCTTTAGCGATCGGTGCACTTTGATCGAGAGTTACCATTAATTCTGTAATGATGTTTTGCGCCTTTTGAATATTTGTATTCTTAAGCTCCATATTCTGCTCTTCTATACCTTTTTTCCCATACCTAATAAACTTTAAGCAGCCATTGTAGAGCATCAATGTCAATTCCGCGGGTGATGCTGTGTTAACTGAATTATTTATATAGGCTTGATAGGGTTGTTGTACCATATAATTTACACTCCTTGTTTGAAATCATTTTTACCATTGTTGATTGAACTGACTAAATAAGTAATTAGATTGTTCATTCATACGTTGGATGGCTGATTCCATTGCCGAGAACTGGCGCCAATATCGATCTTCCGTTTGTTTTAAGCGACGTTGAAATGCTTCAATCCGCTCATCCATTCCTTTTAAGCGACGACCAAGTGCATATTGATGTGGTTGGTGAGTTGATCGGCCTGCTTGATGATTGATTCGTTCAGTCGTTTTATCAACAGCATCTTCTAAGCGATTAATAATGCCTCGTTCTGAGCCCGTAGCATTATTAGAAAATAAACGATAAACAGCATCAGGGTCTTCTTGTAGTGCTGCTTTCAATTTATCTTCATCTAGCTCTAACTTACCACCATCCATATAGTTAGTTGTTGTTTTAATCCCAATTTGTGAAAAGTGTGTGAAACTACTATCAGTTGTGACTCTGCCAGTCCACGCCTGACGCATTTGTGATAGAGCGTTTGTTAGAATTGGATCACGTCTTAATAAACCGCTACGTGCTTTTTCTTCCCATAATTCAATTTCGCGATCGCTCATTTCTTCCATTTGTTCAGATGTCAATGGTGGATAATCACGATAATACGTTTCCGTCACTTTTCCATTAATCTTCTCAACAATTTCATTATATTTCTCAACAAATTCTTTAATTTTATTAAATGTAGCATCAGTATCATTACTAATATTAACATACGTACGTTCTGTAACATCATTAAAGGTAAATGTAATGCCATTTAACGTTGTTGTGTTTGTTTTTGACGTCAGTTCGATACCATTATATTCGAAGACAGCGTCAGTGCCACCTTTCTCATTACCATATCTAATAACATTCCCGTCACTGTCCGTTACTGGATCTGATTTCAAGCCGAAAATGTCTCCAAAGAAGTTACCCATAAAGCTAATTTCATTTTCATCAGTAATTCCTTTAGCATCCATCACTTCTTCTAAAGATACATTAAAATCAATCTCTGGACCATTCGAGTTAAATTTACCTGCGCTCGTTCTTTCCATAATAACACGATCTGCTTGAACATCATAAAAAGCACGAACACCAGCATCCTTGAGATTGGTGATTTTCGTTAATACGCTATTTAACGTATCTTCATCAGTTATATCAATTGTATGAACTTCGCCTTCTCGGTTATTATGGTATGTTTTAAAGGCAATTGTTTTAGGGAATTCTCCACCTAATTTTTCTCCTAGTTGCTCACTTAACGGTGTAAATGGGTTAAGTTTATCAACCCCTAATAAATCCGAAAGAGTTCCTTCTGTTGCATTAATTGCACTTGTTGCTAAGCTCTTAACAGCGATATTATAGCTTCCTGCTGATGCAGTTGCTGCAGCTGTAGCTGTAACTGCTTGATTTGATGAAGTAGCTGATTTCGTATTGTATGTTCTACTTAATTTCATATCAAGCATCATATTGTCGAGTTCGAGTAACATTGAATTAACGTCTCTAAAAGCATCTCGTTGCCACTCAATTCGAGTCTTGTCCTGTTCTAGTTTATCTAAAGGAATTCGTTCTGCTTTCATTAAGTCTTTAACGATACCGTCAATATCCATTCCAGTAGCTAAACCACCGACTCTCATTCCCATCTGTTGTCACTCCTTTTAAATTTTTTCGTCAATAATAAGTCCCATAAATTCTGCCATTGCAGCATACATATCCAACATTTGCTTAGGAGGGATTTCTCTTACGATTTCTTCCGTTTTTGTATCGATTACTTTGACATAATATCGGTTCAGTTTATCATGTAATTCAAAGCGAATCGATCTATTTATCGGTTCTAAGAAATCATTTAACCCCTCGATCATTTCTTCAATCTTAGCACGTTCAACAAGTTGATTCCCATGTGTTCTAGCTTGAGTATACAATGTTTTTTGTTGAAGTACACCATTTTTGTTTGTTTGTGCATTTTCAATTTCTGGTTTAGTATCTATATTTTGAGATTGTCTATTTGGTAACGAAGCATAATTTGTTCCAGAGATCACTTTACTTACATCCATGGTTATGCCAGCTCCTCTACAGTTTTCTTTCTTCTTATATCGGCATAATCATAGAAGTGTTTAAGATTTCTTGATTAATCAAAGTACTATTTTTTTCGTTATTACATAATCACATAGAGAAAAGTAGCCGGACTAGATTTCAATCGGCTACTTTTACTAAACATTTGCTTACTTATTTTATATCATATCATTGACGGCGACGACCGCCGAAGATCATAATTAATCTTAATAATTGTAATACAGCAACCAATGTACTTGCGACATAAGTGAGCGCTGCAGCATTTAAAACTTTATTAATACCATACTCTTCATTCCTTGCAATTAAGCCCATGGATACTAATTCATTTTTCGCACGTGTACTCGCATTAAACTCAACTGGTAGTGTAACTACTTGGAATAATACGGCGGCTGCAAACAAGCCAATACCAATTCCGATTAATGGTTCGAAGCCTGAAAAAATAAATCCTGAAACTAAGAAAATTGGCGCCATTCTTGAACCTAAATTGGCAACAGGTACTAACGCTGTTCTAAACCTTAACATGAAGTATCCTTGATCGTGTTGGATTGCGTGACCAACCTCGTGAGCTGCAACAGCTAAAGCAGCAAGCGAAGATCCACTATAAATGGCATCTGATAAGCGAACTGTCTTAGTTCTTGGATCGTAGTGGTCACTTAATAGTCCATGTCTAGATCGTTCAATTTTAACATCATATAGACCGTTCTGATCTAGTATCCGACGAGCTACCTGAAGACCAGTAACTTGAGCACCGGACTGAACTCTTGAGAACCGATCAAAGTTATTTTGCACATTTGCTTGCGCCCACATGGCAATTCCAAACGCAACTAAAATTAATAAATACATTGGGTCAATACCCATAGGATAAAAGTACATTATGAATTCCTTCCTTTACATAGTTTAACTTTTTTTACAACTTGTGCATTAACCCCTTGTTTAGTTAATGTCATTGCAAGCTGCCTCATTACAGATGGTTTTTCTGTTTTAAAAAATATCGACTGTCCCTTAGTAAAATTAACAATTGAGTTATAGTTACTCAAAAGTAGTCACCTCAGTTTATATATTTGTCTTTATTATAGACAACTATTATGAACTGAATATGAACTAAGACATTTTTTCTAAAAAATTTTTATTGAATTGGCAAACGGACAAAAAAAGTTGTGCCAATCCCCTTTTGGCTGACGAGATCGATTGAGCCATTATGAATCTGAATGATCTTTTTCGTAATCGATAAACCAAGACCATTTCCACTGCTAAACTCAGATCGGGATCGGTCAACTTTATAAAAACGATCAAACAAATATGGGATGTCTTTTTGATCGATTCCAATTCCTGTATCATTAATCCGGACAACAATGTCTTGATCGTCCTTATAAAATGAGATATAAATCTCCCCATTCTCACGGTTATACTTGATTGCATTGACAATGAGATTGAGCCAAACTTGTTCCATTAAATCTTGATTAGCATAAATATATGTCTTGCTTAAATCAAGTTCAACGGAGATATTTTTTTCACGCCATAAAGGTTCAATTGATAAAATGACACGCCTAATTTGTTCATCTAATCGATACGTTTCAAGTTTGATTAAATCTTTCTCAGCATCTAATGAGGCCATTTTCAGTAAATTGTTAGATAATCGTGATAAACGATCAACCTCTTGATAAATAATATCTAAGTAGTCTTGTTGATTTTCTTCAGATACTAATCCGTCCCTTAGAGCCCCTGCATATCCCTTAATAGAAGTTAATGGTGATTGCATTTCATGAGAGATATTACTAATAAATTGCTTACGGACTTCCTCCATATTCTCTAATGCCTCAGCCATATTATTAAAGCTATGCATAAGCCGACCTAATTCATCTTGTCGATCAGTAGGTAATCGTGTTGAAAAGTCACCTGTTGCTAATTTTTCACTTGCTTTTGTAATTGATCGAATACTGTCAACGAAATATCGTGATAGTAATAAAATTAATAAACTACCAATACACAACACCAACATAAGGGTTTGCATCGTTAACCGGCGGGTGTCCTTTACTGTGCTCGACAGGTCAAGTTTAATAAACAATGCTTCTGCACCTTCAATATTTGAAAGTCTTGTCCCAATATACCGTGTAGCATCTTGCCTTTTGCTTGCAAAAGAAATCACTTCATTTGGTTGAAGTTGTTGGATTTGGACAATCATGTCATCTGTCACAAAATCTGCAATCATATCTGAGATAATTGGTTGACCAGATAAATCAGTTAAAACTGGATCGATCCCAAATTGGTTAAACAGCTCAACCAATTCCGGAATTGACTCTTGATCTACAATCTGAAGTAATCCCTTCACATATTGAGATACACGGCCCATTTCACTTTCCAAAATAACATCTTCTTGAATAAATCTTGACGAAAAAATAAATGAACCAAATAAACTAACGATAACACCGACGATAAATGCGACAACAAATTTCCAATATAAACTATTGCGCAATTACGTCACATCCTCTAAACGGTAGCCTAGCCCTCTTACAGTGGTGATTTTTAATTCCTTAAAGGGAGCTAATTTTTCACGTAATCGTTTAATGTGGACATCTACCGTTCGTTCATCACCTTCATAATCAAAGCCCCATATCTTTTCAACTAATTGGGCTCTTGTAAAAATCCGGCCGGGTTCAAATGATAGCTCCAATAGGAGTTCACACTCTTTCCTTTTTAGCTCAACGGTTGTTTCACCATCAGAGACAATCAATCGATCCAAATCAATTTCGATCGTACCAATTCGATTATTTCTTTCTACATTAATGTTATACCTTTTTAGTAGAGCTTTTACTCTTAATACGAGTTCAATTGGGTCGAATGGTTTAACTAAATAATCATCTGTACCTGCCTCAAAACCAGAGACTTTATCTTCTGAAGCACCTTTAGCTGTTACCATAAGGATCGGTATTGAATAGTATTGTCTTATTTCCTTTGTTAACTCAATACCATCCATTTTTGGCATCATAATATCAACGATCGCTAAATCAATCGGATTTTGCTCGAGCTTTTCAATTGCCTCATATCCATTTCTAGCTTCAACAACTTCAAAGTGATGATTCTTTAAGTATAATGCTATTAATTGACGGATATGGTCATCATCATCAACAACTAATATGACTGCCATCTTCTTCACACCTTCCAAAACATCGATACGTAATTTTATTAAGATTTTTCTTCAGAATAAATATGTAATATGATACTGTTTAGCTTATCACGTCTGCTTTTAAAGTGCTATAAATTACACAATCGAAATGATAAGTTAGCAATAATTCTAAAAGAAAAAACAGACATCAAGTGTGAATTAGAACACTTGGATGTCTGCTAATAAGTTATGCATCAATGTTAAATTAAAATAGCTCGCTTAATTTGCTTAAGATAAAGATATCTAACGATTAAGTAATAAATGACCTGAATGACAAAGAAGCTACCGAGCACGCTACTTGCTACTATCGTTAAATCGTAATTAAAGAAGTGAGAGAGCGCTGTTAATGCGACTGCTCCATGAACAAGTGCAACAATAATTGGGGCGAAAAATAAAATACACGTTTGACGACTAATCACTTTATTCAACTCTTTTTCTGATAAACCGATTTTAGCAATTGAAGCAAATTTAACTCTATCTTGGTCGAGATCTGTGAACAGTCTGAAGTAAAGAAAACTACCTGCTGATACGAAGAAGACAATTCCGATAAATAAACCAATAAATAATATCGGACCGTATGCTTTATTTATCATGTAAAACATATAATCAAATGCCTGAAAAGCATAAGTATAATTCAATGTCTCCGTTAATTCTTCCCCAACCTCAACTAGCGACTTCTGATCAGCTTTTTCTGCTGACCAAACATTATGACTGTAAACATCTAATGGCTGTGGAAGATTTTCATAATCTTGATCTGACACAATAAAATGAATTTCCATTTCAGTAATGACATAATGATCAATGACATCTACTAAGTCAAGATTTTCTCCCATTTCCAATTGCTTAAGCGTAGTGTTAATTTGCTCATCACTATAATCACCAATTATGGCTTCACTTTGTCTGACACCAATGACTTGATTAGCCTCAAGCTCAACTTTTTCTGCACCCAGTACTTGTGCAAATTGATTATAGGTTGATTGATTAGTAATCAGCACAGATTGATTATTTTCTATTTCATAATAGCCAAACTCTGCACTGACTTTTGATGCGGATATTCCCCGTTCCTCTAACATCTGGTCAATCATTTTCAGATCATGTTCAAGATCTTCTGCTGTTTGATGCTTAGATTCAATATAGGTAAACGAATAAGGATTAATATCACGAGCCCCATTAATTAAATAAGATTGTAGACCAAATAATGTACCAATCGCACTAAACGACACAGTTGAAATCATCGCTACCATAAAAAATGTCCGCGCATTATCTTTCATTCGAAAAGATAAATCGGAATATAAAATCATATTCGTCTTCTTCCAAAATATCAGTTTGCGTTTTTTAATAAAGTGAATTAAATAGACGCTTAACTGAGTAAACAGAAAATATGTCCCAATCATAACTATGACAATAACTGGAATCATAACAACTAATACTTCTAATCCTCTTGCAATTAAAGCCGTTGAATAACCAATACTTAATAAGACAAGCGCCAAAATTGCTAACCAAATCGATGCTTTTGGTTCTTTTTTTGGTTGTTGATCAGCTTTAATCAATTCAATCAGCTTTTTAGTTCTTAGTACAAAAGTGATTGCGAATGAAATCACTAAAAACAAGAACAAGAAAGAAACAAATGTAAGTACAATCGCCCAAAACGGAATATAGAAATACAAGGTTTCTTCAATGACTAATACTTTTTCAGCAATCATGAGAATTAATTTCGAAAATACTAATCCTGTTAAAATTCCAATTGCTGTTGCAAGTGTACCAATCAACATATTTTCTAAAAAGACCATTAACCGAATTTGATGTGTGGTCATGCCATGTAGTGATAATAAACCAAATTCCTTTTTTCTCGTTTGTAGAAATGATCCCATTGAATAAAGCACAAAGAAAAACGAGAATATATAAATGATGCCACCAGCAACACTCATCCCAAATAACGCATAATCATTAACTTTACCAAGTGATAACGCTGGGTGAAATGCAAACATGGCAAAGGTAAAGAAGATCATCACTGTAAACATACTACTTAAAAAATAAGCGCCATAGATACGTTTGTTACGGACAACATTATTAATCACGAATTGACGAAAAGTCATGATCATGCCCTCCTAAAAAGGAGAGTGTATCAATGATCTTTTGGAAAAAGGCCTTTTGATTTTCTCCTTTATGAATTTCCGAATAAAACTGACCATCTCGAATAAAAATAATTCGATCAGCATAGCTGGCTGCTTGAGGATCATGTGTAACAAGTAATAATGTTGCTTTTTCCTGTTGATTTAACTTTTTTAACATTTCCATGACATCATGAGACGCTTTCGAATCTAAATTACCGGTTGGTTCATCTGCAAGCAACAGCTTCGGTTGATGAATCATCGCTCTGGCAATTGCTGCCCGCTGTGCCTGACCTCCTGAAACTTCATATGTGCGCTTATTCAAAATTGAGCTTATCCCCAATTTTTCAGCGATCTCATCTGCCTTTTGAACCATCTCTTTTACACGTGTACCGTCAAGCGTCAATGGCAATACAATATTTTCTTTAATCGTGAGTGTCGGTAATAAATTAAAGTCTTGAAAGACAAACCCAAGCGAACGACGACGGAACTTTGCTAACTGATTACGATTTAATTGATATGGATCCTTTCCTTCAATTAATATTTGACCGGTTGTCGGCTGGTCAATTGTCGCAACCAAGTTTAATAGTGTTGTTTTACCACTACCAGACGGTCCCATCACCCCAACAAATTCTCCCGCTTCAATTTGTAAATTAATATCTGATAGTGCGCGATAGGCCACTTTACCTTGATAAATTTTACTTACATTTTTAATTTTAAGCATGACGACTTTCCTCCTCAATCAAACTGATAACTCTATCCTAACCTGTTTCAGACTAATTAAGGATTGATTTATCTTTCAATTACCTTACACTTTTGTAAGGTAACACTGTAGTTTTATGATAGTGTTTGAGCTTCAGTAAAGTAAATTCGAAAAGTTGTCCCAACATCTACATTTGATTCGACTTCAATCTCGTGTCCAAGATAGTCAATGACTTCTTTTACTAAGTAAAGCCCCATTCCAGTCGATTCACGAAATTTCCGACCATTATCTCCCGTGAAAAAGGATTGATAAATTCGTTTGATATCATGACGCGCAATACCAACACCATAGTCAGTAATCTCAATGAACGCTCTTTTAGTAGCTGTTTGTTCAATTTTTATATCAATACGATTACTTCTACCATCTGTATATTTAACAGCATTATGTAAAAGCTGATCAACGATAAAAAAGAGCCACTTCTCATCAGTTTCTACTGTTATATCTGAACTCGCCACAGTCAGATGAGGATAAACATTATTTCGTATATAAAGACGTTTGTTTTCTTGATTAACCGCTTGAATCAATTTGTTTAAGTTAACAGGCTTAATTTGAAAATCTTCTTCAATCGTCCGCATCCGTGCCATATAAAGAATCGTTTCTAACCCTTTCTTCAATCTATCAGTCTCTTCTCGAATATTTGAAGAGTCTGGTTCATCTAATTCTTTTGCTGATAACTCTATGACAGAAAGCGGTGTTTTCATTTGATGAACCCAGCGATCAATAAATTTTAAGTGATTTGCTTGATCTTCTTCTACCTTATTGATTTGCTCGATAAATAATTGATAAGATGAATGCATAATCTGATCAACCGCTTCACCAAGTGGTGTATGATCTGTTTGTTCCAGTAATTGTTGTAAATCTGTTACTTGAGTCGTTAACTTTTTATAGACATAACGTCTTCGATAATAATAAAAACCTAAATATGTAACTATTACAAATAGACTGATAAAGATGCCGTATACCAAAATCGGAATGTTGTCATAACCGCTTAAAACAATTACTAAACTAAATAAACCGATTTGAATAGCTTGAAATAACATGAATCCTGCAAAATCTTTAATAAATAACTTCATAACTCATTCTCTTCCCATACTTTATTTAGTCGATATCCTGATCCCCTAATCGTTTCAATCGCATCATTAATACCTAGCTCTTTTAGTTTTCTTCGCACTCTTGTCATATTGACATTTAGTGTGTTTTCATCAACAAATGCTTGATCATCCCATAACTTTTCTAAAAGGTCTTCCCTACCTGCTACCCTAGGGTGACGTTCGATTAATAATTCGAATATATTTGTTTCATTTTTTGTTAATTCTACGTTAGCGTCAAAAAAATGCAACTCGTGACGTTCTGGATATAGCTTCAAGCCTGCTAATTGTAAGACTCTTTCTTGTTGGTTACTTGCATACTCACCATAAGCACGTCTTAATTGACTACGGATTTTAGCCATGACAATATCAGGTGAGAATGGTTTAGTAATATAATCATCTCCACCATTTTCAATCGCCATAACTTGATCCATTTCACCAGTTCTGGCTGAAATAAATATCACTGGACAAATTGAAAATGAGCGAATTTGGCGACACCAATAAAAGCCATCATAGTAAGGCAAGTTAATATCTAATAAAACAAGATCAGGATTAAAGGCTTGAAAACTATCAATAATCCTCTCTAAATCGGCAACGATCTCTACTTGATAATTATATTTTTCAATATATGATGCTAAATAAGTTGCGATTTTAGGATCATCTTCAATAATCATAATTTTACTCATCATACACACCTCTACTTACCTTATATTTTTTCATTTGATGTTGATCTGATTTTTGTTAAAGTTACCATAAATATAACATAAAAATTGTTCCATTTAATGACTATCCCATTACATTTTACTAAATAAACAATATTTTTGTTTCTAGGTTGTATTGAATGAAATTAATCGGATAAGCTAACCAAAAAAGGACTGTGAATTTTATGTATACAACAATTTATCTGTTATTAATGATGAGCTATATTGGTCTATTTATTTGGGGGATACTCCTGTTTCGTCGACAAAAACATATCGACCTTACAGTTGTGCTACTACTCGTTATTTTCGGATTAATTTATGATAATTTCATCTTAAGTATGGGACGTGTGATTGGTGAAGGCCAATTTCTATTAAATTTAACTTATCTTCGTTTTTGGCTTCATGCGTTATTTACTCCTTTACTTATTATTTTCGTCTGGAAAATTAGTGAGAAAGTTGAGTTAAAATGGACAAAAAGCGAAACATCTAAAATGTTTATCGTGCTTTTAACAATTGGATTAATCATATACGAATGGTACCAAACATTTAGAGAACTTAAACTTGAGCCTAAGTGGGAACAAGATGTACTGATGTATGAGAGTGCAGGTGAACAAGGGCTTCCCATTATGGTATTAGTTACAACCTTCATCGTTGGTTGGGTCGGTGTTTTACTGTGGAAACATCAAAAGTACCGCTGGTTGTTTATTGGCACTGCCGCAATGGTTGTTGGAAGTATTCTAGGCGTTTGGTTTAAAACCTCACCCATTATGAATATATTTGAGTTGATTTTTATCCTCTCACTCCTATTAACGAAAAAGTATCAAATTAAAAGAACATCCTCTCCTTTTGCTTAACTAGGCTATTATTTAATCCTCTATTCAGGGGATTTTTTTATTGGTAAAATAATTATTAACTCATTAGGCAACGCATTTTACATCTTGGCTTTTTTTACTATATAATGATTACATGTCATGACATGATTAGACAAATTTTTTATCGAAAAGGGGCTCGTCTAATGAATAACAAGATCAAAATAGGTATTGTTGGGTATGGTAACCTAGGTAAAGGTGCAGTTGAAGCGATTCATACGACAAATGACCTTGAATTAGTTGCCATATTTACACGTAGAAACCCTGAAAACTTAAAACTCAATATACCGAATGTAAAAGCATTACATGTCGATGATGCTGAAAAATATAAAGACAAAATCGATGTAATGTTACTTTGTGGTGGATCTGCAACTGATTTACCAGAACAAGTTCCACACTTTGCTCAATTCTTTAATACTGTAGATAGCTATGATAATCATGCACAAATCCCTAATTTTTTTCAATCAGTTAATGAAGTTGCCCGCCAAAATCAGACGACTTCAATTATCTCAGTAGGCTGGGATCCAGGTTTATTTTCAGTTAACCGAGTAATGGCGGATGCAATCTTACCTAACGGAGAAAATTATACATTCTGGGGCAAAGGATTAAGTCAAGGCCACTCTGATGCGATTCGCCGCGTAAATGGTGTTAAAGATGGTGTCCAATATACGATTCCTTCTGATGAAGCGATTGAAAAAGTAAGAAGCGGAGTCAATCCAACACTTGAAACAGCTGACAAACATATCCGAGTATGTTATGTCGTACCAGAAGAAGGAGCAGACCGAGCAAAAATTGAACACGATATTAAAACAATGCCAAATTATTTTGCAGACTATACGACAGACGTATATTTTATTACTGAAGAAGAATTAGCACGTGATCATTCCAAAGCACCACATGGCGGTTTTGTGATTCGTGGTGGAGAAACAAGTAATGGTCATAAACATATTTACGAATTTTCATTAAAGCTTGATAGTAACCCAGAGTTTACTGCAAGTGTCCTTGTTGCATATGCACGTGCAGCATACCGCTTAAATCAAGAAAAACAATTTGGTGCCAAAACCGTATTTGACGTTGCACCAAGCTATATCTCACCACGATCAGCCGAACAATTACGAAAAGATTTCTTATAAAATATTGATGAAGAGGAACTTTAAGATTATTAAAGTTCCTCTTTTTATTTGACATCGAAAAATTTACGGTATATAATTATCTTGAATTCGAGATAATTTAATATAAAATTTATTTGATAATAATAGGAGTGAGATATATGAGTAAACAAACAACTGGGATCCACCATATTACTGCAATTGTTGGCCATCCTCAAGAGAACGTTGATTTTTATGCAGGTATATTAGGTTTAAGGTTAGTGAAAAAGACGGTCAATTTTGATGATCCGGGTACTTACCATCTATATTTTGGTAACGAAGGTGCAGAGCCTGGAACAATAATTACTTTCTTCCCATGGATTGGTGCATATCAAGGTGAAATCGGTGGTGGACAAGTCGGTATCACAACATATGCCATTCCAGAAGGAACAATGTCATTTTGGAGAGAACGATTAGAAAAGTTCAATATTACTGTTAATGAGTTATCACGTTTTAATGAAGACTATTTACAATTTGAAGATCCACATGGATTAAAACTGGAGTTAGTTGAGCGCTCTGGTGGAAAATTGAATCATCGTACTTTTGGCGATATTACGCCCGAGGTTGCCATTAAAGGATTTGGTGGAGCGGTTCTATATTCTACTAACTCGGAAAAAACATTAAATATCCTAAAGGAAACAATGGGATTGAATCAAATTGATGAAAATGATGAATATATTCGTTTTCAATCTAGTGGAGAAATCGGTAATATTATCGATGTCAAGAAAACAAATGTCCCTCGCGGAAGAATGGGAGTTGGAACTGTCCACCATATCGCATGGCGTGCTAACGATAAGGAAGACTTGTTAGCTTGGCAAGATTATGTTGCTAATAAGGGTGAGTTTGTCACAGAAGTTAAGGATCGAAACTATTTTAATGCGATTTACTTTAGAGAAGCTGGTGAAATCCTTTATGAGATCGCTACTGACCCTCCAGGATTTGCACACGATGAGTCATACGAGACAATGGGTGAGGCTTTAAAATTACCACCGCAATATGAAAGTCACCGTGAAAAATTAACAAGAACTTTAGTACCAATTGAAGTTAGAGAATTAGATTAGGAGGCATCATTGTGCTATCATTTGATCCAAAAGAAATTTCTGAACGACAAAATTACAAATTTTTAATCGGCACAGTCATCCCGCGTCCAATTGCCTTTGTTACAAGTATTAGTGAGGATGGTGTCGTAAATGGTGCTCCATTTAGTTATTTTAATGTCGTATCATCGAATCCACCAATGATTTCAGTAGCCGTTCAACGAAAAGCTGGCCAAATGAAAGATACAGCTCGAAACATTGTAAAACAAAAAGAATTTGTAATTCATATCGTTGATCATGAAAATGTAGAAAAAGTTAATGAAACTGCAGCAAATTTACCACATGATGAGAGTGAATTGACACGTGCAAATTTAACGACAGTTCCAAGTAAAAAGGTTACCGTACCAGGCGTAAAAGAAGCGAAAGTTCGCTTTGAATGTGTACTCGAGCAAGCAATCGAGCTCGGAGAAAATGATGAAGTTGGCGTTGACCTATTAATTGGTAAAATCGTTCATTATCATATTGATGAGTCAATTTATCAATCGGATCAACGGATAGACGCTGACAAGTTAGCAGCAGTCAGCCGATTAGCAGGGAATAACTATGCAAAAATTGGTGAAATTTTCGAAATTGAACGACCGGATTAATTTATTTAAAAGAACTGGCACATACGCCAGTTCTTTTTTTATCATGATATATTAGTCCGTTTGGCTTTTATCTCCTTTTTATGCTCGTTCGCGCATACATTTAAAAATACGAAGAACAGTGTGTGAAGAAACAGCAACTCGATTACCAATAGTTTTCATTGATTGTAACTCTTTTAATTCTCAAGCGATATGGCTTTTTATCAAATTAGATATGTAACAATGCTTATCTACTAATGATGTTGATGCAGTAAACATTTGATCACATACCTTACAATAAAAACGTTGTTTTTTTAAACGTAGCAGTACAGGTTGAAAGATAATATAACCTAGCTTGATTGTAGATGTTTTTGTCCCATGTTTAATCACGGAGTGATTTTCATTTTTTACACCGCATTTTTCGCATGCTTTAGGTGTATATGTTAGGCGCGCTTGAAAAACTTGATAAGTAACACCATTTATCTGTTTGTCCGGAAGTTTTAAATTTTCTTCGCAAAAAGTAATGTTTTCGTCTTTAATATTAAATATTTTTCGTATACACTGAGCGTAGGCTAGGTAGATTCTCCTTTAAATGGGTTTTCGTCGACTTAATGATAAAGGAATCTACTGGTCTTTTTCTATGAAAACACAAAAAAAGGTGTCAGCGAATTCGAAAAAAAAGAACTCACCAACACCAAAAATTATAGAACCGAAAAAACAGCCTGAAATCTTCAAGCTGTTTCTTAAAACTATTCCGCATTCAAATCAATTAGGAACGAGTCTAATTCTGTTGTTCTCTTTTTCGGCTTAACATATAATTTCAATCCGTTGGGTTTATCTTCAGCCACTCTTAAATAAAAAACTTTCCCACCTTGATCACGGATATACAGTATTTCTTCTTCCTTACTAAAGCTGGCACCGTCAAATCTTAAACGTAGACTCTCACTTAATAACGGGTTGAACTGATTAATGCCAACATAGATTTGATTCGTTAGAGGATCGTACCAGACTCCAGTTTCAATTTCAGAAAAAAGTGTTGGATTCTTAACCGGCATTATTTCATAGTCTCTAGTTTCAACTGGTGTCAACTCAGCTTTAGTATACTCATTGGAAGGTGCCGCGTCCCTAATATCAAGATATAACAAATACGAAAATACACAAACAACAGCAGTTAGTATCGCAACGTACAATTTTTTTGATTGTTGAATTTTCCTTTTTAACTTTTGTTTTTGCTGATAGCGATCTAAATCTTGCTGTAGTTGCCGTTCTAAGTGAATCGATGGTTTTGGCACGTTTTCATCAGCTAATAAAGATTGCCAGCTTAACCACTCAGTCTGACACCGTTCACAGCTATACAAATGCCGTGATACAAACTTAGCTTCATGATCAGACAGTTTATCTAATACATAATCAATTAACTGCTCATCCGTTAGATGCTGCTTAACCATGACCTTCACCCCGATCCGAATCTATCCACTGCAAGAGTATCTTTTGTTTGCGCAAATGATTTAACCCATAACGTACCAGTGACTTTATTGTTCCTAGAGGGCGTTTAAACTTTTCCGCCAGTTCTTTTTGTGTCTTTCCTTCAAAGTAAGCGCCATAAATCACTTCTCGCTGTGCCTTAGGAATATGGTTTAAGGCTGCTAAAATAATCTCGTGTTCCATTTTTGATAATGCAGCAACTTCAGCAGGTTGATCCTTTTCATAAGACATCAGAATCGCTTCAAACCTATCAATCAATAAAGGTTTCTTCTTTCTTAGATGATCTATCGCCCGACTTTTCGTTTTGATCGCAAGCCATGCTTCTACACTCCCCCGCTTCGGACTGTATTGATCAGCATTTTGAAATACATCTAAAAATATATCATGACAAACATCCTCAGCAGTTAACTGCTCACCAATAACATTAAAAGCAATTCTAAAGACGTAATCACTATAAAGCTGATAAAATCGATTGAACGCCTCTCTAGAGCCTTGAGCCATATCTAAAAGTAAGTAATAACTCGTTTGCTGGTTTTCCACGTCATTCCCTCCTCACTTTACTCTGAAAGATCATTTAGCGCTCTGATCTAGCGATTAAAATAAATTTCCATGAAAAAATGACAGATAGAATAAACCAAGGCATCTACTATATTAAGATTTTTCTATTCTAATCATAATTTTATAAAAAAATTATTAAAAATCAAATCCATTTGAGAGAGCTAATCGTAATTATTATGAAGGCGTTTTAATTCATGCCCAAAAATCTGTGAAAACAAAGGGAGGAAAAAAATCATGAAAAAGAAAATTTCAATTATTTTAATGACTTTACTAATGATTGGAGGCATGCTTGGTTTTAGTCCGACTGAAGTGGCAGCAGAAGTGAACATGTATACACCTTATACTGGGCTGTCGACAACACCAGGTGAATCGATCAACTATTCTGTTGATGTTAAAAATACTAGCTCATCTGTTGCCCACGTTTCATTCTCGTTGAAAAACTTGCCTGATGAATGGACAAGCAAAATTAGAGCTGGAGGCCATGACATTCGTCAGCTATCAATTGATGCAGACAGTTATCAAACAATTAGCTTAGACATTGAGATTCCCCTACAAGTAGAAAAAGGAGAATACAAGTTTGACCTCGTCGCACGTGGAAGTAACGGTGTTGAAGCTACACTACCATTCTTAGTTGAAGTATCAGAGGAAGGAACATACTCGACAGAATTAACGATTGATCAACCAAACCTAGAAGGACACACTGATGCAACATTCTCTTACAAGTTTAATCTAAAAAACCTAACAGCAAATGAACAGAACTATTCATTAAGTTCAGAAGTACCTGCAGGCTGGCGTGCACAATTTAAAGCAGATGGAAATGCTGTCACATCTGTTTCATTAGAGCCTGGAGCAAATAAAGATATTGATCTTGACCTTATTCCAGCCGAAACAGCGAGTGCAGACACATATGAAATTCCTATCAAGGCATCTGCAGGAGGAACCGCTGCTGAAACAACACTTGAAGCAGTCATAACCGGATCTTATGACATTGATATTACGACACCAGACGGTAGATTAAATACCGATATAACAGCTGGGCGAAGTAAAATGATTGAATTAATTGTCCGAAATATTGGGACAGCAACATTAAATGATGTATCAATCACATCATCAACACCACCTAACTGGGAAGTTGAATTTGACGAATCTGAAATTGAAGTCTTAGAAGCTGGTGAAACAAAAATAATCAAAGCAAAAGTTACAGCGGCTGATGATGCTATTGCCGGAGACTATGAAGCTTCATTCTCTGCCAAAGCAGCAGAAACATCTGATAATGCAGTCTTTAGAATCTCTGTAGAAACATCAACATTATGGGGACTTATTGGCATAGCAATTATCCTAGCTGTATTCGGCGGACTGTTTTACTTATTTAAAAAATACGGGAGGAGATAATTGTGACCGAACCAATTATTCAATTTAATGATCTGACCAAAGTATATGATAAAGAATATGCAGTCGATCACCTCTCTCTCTCAATCAATAAAGGCGAAATTTTTGGTTTATTAGGCCCAAACGGTGCTGGTAAGTCAACGACTATCCTTATGACACTTGGGCTTAGCGAACCTACTTCAGGTACAGTAACCGTTAACGGAATTAACTCAACGAATCATCCGATTGATGTTAAGAAAATTGTTGGTTATTTACCTGATGACGTTGGATTTTACCACCAAATGACCGGATTAGAAAACTTAATGTATACAGCTAGTTTAAACGGAATGGATAGAAAAGAGGCGAAAGAAAGAGCACTTCATCTACTAGAGCTTGTCGGCCTAACAGATGCAAAGGACAAACGAACAGATAAATATTCAAGAGGAATGCGCCAACGTCTTGGTTTAGCTGATGTATTAATGAAAAACCCACAAGTCATTATCTTAGATGAACCTACAATTGGTATTGACCCTGAAGGTGTTCGTGAATTACTCGGCTTAATTAAAGATTTAAGTAAGAAGGAACAGATTACTGTTCTGTTGTCATCACATGATTTACATCAAGTTCAAAGGATTTGTGACCGAGTCGGCATTTTTGTTAAAGGTAAACTACTAGCAACTGGAAATATTAACGATCTCGCACAACAGCTATTTAACGAAGATGCCTACCTTATTAACTTAGAGTATATCAGTGGTGACACAAACTTGATTGAGCAATTTAAAAACACAGCAGGTATTAATGAAGTTGAAGAGATTCACCCTGGAAAACTTAAACTACATTGTGAAGCAGATTTAACTAAGCAAGTAGCCAAAATTGTTTTTGAATCCGGTGCAGAATTAATTCAAATTAGTAAAAGTGACTATGGCTTAGATGAAATCTACCATCGATACTTCGAGGGGCGTGATCAAAGTGAAACTGCCTAATTTAGAGTTAACTAAACCAGATTTCTCAAAATGGATTAACGCATTAAAAATTGAAAAAAGAGATACGACTGATTTAGATGATAAGCAAAAACAACGACGAATATTTAATGCGATCGTAAGAAAAGAGTTTACTGATTATATAACAAGTTGGCGAATTATTATCTTACTTGCGATTATCGTCTTAACATGTATTGGCTCACTTTACACTGCTGTTACTACAATTAGTGATGCAGCTAAATCATCTGAAAATGCGGTGGAATTTACAACGAGTTCTTACTTATTCTTAAGACTATTTACTTTATCAGACGGGACATTACCACCATTTATTACGTTTGTTTCATTCCTCGGACCACTACTTGGTATTGGATTAGGTTTTGACGCGATCAACTCAGAACGAAATCGAGGTACACTTAATCGCTTATTAGCACAACCAATCCCGAGAGATTCAGTGATCAATGCAAAATTCGTTGCAGCAGTCCTAATTAATGTCGTCCTATTCTTCACATTAGGCTTTTTAGTGATGGGATTCGGCATCCTAATTATCGGTATCCCGCCTACTTTTGAAGAATTTGCAAGGATCATCTGCTTCTTATTGCTATGTATTGTCTATGTCGCATTTTGGCTTAACCTTGGGATCTTATTCTCAGTACTATTTAAGCAACCAGCGACATCAGCGCTTGCAGGTATTGCAGTATGGATCTTTTTCAGTATGTTCTTTAGTATTATCATTAACTTAATCGCAAGTGCGATGACACCACAGTCTGTAGACGACCTACTAAGTAATCAGAATTTAATTTTAAATTTAATGCGACTCTCGCCAAGCTATCTATTTAGCGAATCAACTACGACTCTGTTATCGCCATCTGTAAGAGCATTAGGACCACTTACGATGCAGCAAACAGCCGGCGCAGTTGCTGGGCCATTGCCACTATCACAAAGCTTACTCCTAATTTGGCCACAGCTAACAGGACTCATCGCCGCTACAACAGTTTGCTTTGGAATCTCATACTATAATTTTATGAGACAAGAAATTAGAAACTAACAAAAAGCAATCAGTACCTATTTAATTAGGTATTCTGATTGCTTTTTTTACTTAAGATTAATAGCTAATGCTCTCTAACTATTAATACTAATTTGCTTATAAAAAAGAAAAGCCCTTACTAGCAAACTAGTAAAGAACTTATCAAAATAGTTATGATTTCCGCTCAGCGAACCCTTAACATTTGTGAACGTTCATTCCGATCATAATTACACCTTACACATGCACCAGTGATAATACTAATCTTATGTTTTCCTTGCAAATGACACTTAATCAATCTTTTAAAAAACTCGATCATCCTGTTTACCTCCTAATATATCATAAGAGGTTCCTTTGGCAACTCGGCTACCATGGTGACCATACATGTCACGTTAGGCCCTCGTTTTGCGTCCTTAGTTTTCACTAAGTTTGCCTTTTCATATCACCTGCAATACTTATTTTCCAGTATGAAAGACCTATTGTCAATAGCTTCGACAAAGGTTCTAATAAAATAACAAGATTAGTATTTTAATGTTATGACGTTAAATCAAGACAAATAAAACTATGATTTTTTTGATTTATTTGTCTCAATATATTCCTTTGTAGTGATCCCAGCAAAGATAAGCGCACCTACTGATTGAATAATCGATCCCTGTGCTGCAATAAAATCAGCAGTCTCCACGTCACCTTTCGACTCGGTAAATACACCTAGCAATTCTAATCCAATCCCTAAACTCTGTAATAGATTACCTATCAACAGCTTTTCTTCTTCGTTATCAAAGTTAGTAGTTTGTGGACTAAATGCAGAATTCGCAGCATCCATTACACCACCAATAATTTGCTGAAACAAACTAAAACCAAATAAACTTGGATTAACTAACGATAAATAGGTTAATTCTTCATCATCGGCATCGCCGAAACTCTCAATCATATTGTCAGTACCTTCATCAAGATCTTCTTCGATATCAATTCGCATCAGAGCCAGACCTAATAATTCCATTATTCCAGCTAATTCAACTATTGTATCACTTACGGGTTGATCGCTTGTTAAATCTTTAATTTCAGATAATGCCACAACAATAGTTCCAATCGCATTAATCCATGATCCAATTAGTAATGTATTCGAACCACCCAACTGTTTCTCCCCCTACTGAACAATATGCATATAATCATTTTATTCAGTAAGAAAGAAATTGGCACCCCAATTGTCATAAGCGGAAGAGTCAACTAATCTAGATTAATTAAGTTCTTATTTTTATGCATTTCTTTAAGTTCAATTATCGCTGCCTGGTCCATTTCCTCTAAGTCTTGATAATAACGGAAAATACGATCAACATTTGATTGAATATTCTTTAATTTATCTTCATTCATACTTTCAATATCAATCAAGGCTCCTTGAACTATGTTTTTAATACTTTTCCGAATCACTTGAATTCTCATCATAACTTTTGACGGTAAATTTAATAGATTAATCACATCAAGCTACCTATCTGTTTTAACTAGTTCTGATAGCTCAGTCAATAGATTAATAACCGCATTATTATCAATGGTCGTTTGACTTGTTACTATACTGATTCTTCTTAAAACCGTCATATATTCATCAAGTTTTGGTTTATAACCAGTATAAAACGAGATAAATGTATTCAACTGTTCAACACGATCTTCGTTTTCTTTCAATTTGATGACTTTTGATCATAATAATTCCTGCCGTCAATGCACCCATAAACGCTCCAATTATTGTACCAATACTTTGAATCCAAGCATCATGGCTAACGTGTTCGAAAAAGCTCATCTTGATTGTCTCCTTTAATTTATGGCATTTGAAAATATAATGTGAGTAGTTCGTTGAATTAGCTAAATAAACCTAATTATAAGTGATTAATTAGGGATTTACTATTACGTTTAAGAACTCACCATAAGCTTATATACTATAATCAAAAAAGTGTTAGCAAGTTCAATTTGAACTCACTAACACTTTTAATCTTATTTAGGCAATTTTACTCTGGTAAATTGTCAAGAGCATATTGCGCTTGTTCATCAGTAAATTGCTCACCGTATTCAGATGTAAGCTGTTCGAATAATTCTTGATCAGACATCGGCATGAATTCTAAATAGCTAATTGCTGCTTCAAGAGCTTCTTCTTTGTAATCAACATCCACATTTTCAATTGCATATTGTGCAGCTTCTTCTGGATATTGATCTCCAAACTCAGAAGTTAATTGTTCGAAAAGTCCTTTCTCTGAGAAATGCATAAGGTCGATGTAATTTTGAGCAGCTTTTAAAGCATTACGATATTCACGCGGAACATCTTCAGATTCTGTTTGCTCCTCTTCTACTTCATCTTCCTCAACATTTGCTTCTGTCTCTGTTTCTGTCTCTTCTGCTTCGTCATCATTAGATTCAGTTTCCTCAACATCTGGTGTATCGACAGCTTGTTTGCTATCGTCACTATCAACTTCACCACATGCAATTAGAGTAATTGAGACTAGCAATGCCATAAGCAAAAATAGTGCTTTCTTCATGTATGTACCCCCCAATATTGTAATAAACTATTATATTATCACTCATTAAACAATCATTTGCAAGAAATTGATACTGAAAATGGATAAGTAGTTTAATAAGTTTACTTAATAAATAGCTTAGAACTATTAATCATTCAGATTTAAAGCTAATAATATCACTTATTTTACAAAATTGACTTGATGTAGAATAAATTAATTACTATTATAACCAAATATTCTAGTTTGCAGAGTTTCTTTCCACCATGATTCTCTTTCTAAGATTATATGGTCATCTACTTTTGCATTATAATTTTCAAGAATTGAATAATAAAAATTAGATTTGATATAATCAAATCCCTCTTTATTTACCAACTCTATTAATTCTTTATTACCACCATGACCACTTTCAATGTAGCTTTTCCATCTTTGTAACAGCATTCCATAATCACTTGTGGCAGACCCTACATACATTTTTCCATTACTTTTATCTGTCAGTAAATATACAGCTTTTTGATTCTCAAGTGCGGCAATCCAGTCTCGCTTACCACGAATAATGATTGATTCTAATTGCTTATAAGAAATATTTACTTTATCATATCCTGGGAAATCTTGTCCGCCATACATCGTCGGTAAAATTTCCTTAACATTGCTCTCGTCTATGTATCGTGAAAGGTTAAACGTGTATCTAGCAAAGGTATTACCTTTCACTAAATCAATTACTAGTCTACCAAATAACGGTTTATACTTTTCAATAATCTTAACCTTAGCAAATGTATTTTCTGGTACGTCTATTATCTCTGCCGCTGAAGTAAATAGCCACTCATTATCGCGAATTCTAACAAAGCTAAACACCCACTGTCCTGGGCTAAAGTTTCTTTGTTTACCGTACCAGCCCCAATATCCACACTCAGGACATGTGCCATTTTCTTTGTCTATATCACTACTATAAAGCCATAGATCAATATATGATTTTCCGCCTACACCGGCCTGCATATTAAGCTCTATTTTACTATTAGATATCTCTGTATCATTTAACCCTAAAATATCATTCAATTTGATTCTATTCATTTGTTTCTACTCCTTTTATATTGAGTAACACAAAATTATCTAAATTACATTCTTATAAACAAAAAAACTCGCAAATATCAATTTTTGGAAATTCACGAGTGTTCTATCATTTATAAGGTTAAATTGTTTAAGTAAGAATACCGGTGGTCGGGGTCGAACCGACACGTCCCAGGGGACACGGGATTTTGAGTCCCGCGCGTCTGCCAATTCCGCCACACCGGCATAATTGGAGGCGGTAACCGGATTTGAACCGGTGATGAAGGTTTTGCAGACCTCTGCCTTACCACTTGGCTATACCGCCGGGATATTCGCGCTAAAAATAAAAATGGAGCGGAAGACGGGATTCGAACCCGCGACCCCCACCTTGGCAAGGTGGTGTTCTACCACTGAACTACTTCCGCATTAAATGGCTGGGCTAGCTGGATTCGAACCAGCGCATGACGGACCCAAAAACCGTTGCCTTACCGCTTGGCTATAGCCCAACGCTCTATAATATTTATAATTTAAAGTTTTATGGGGCGATCGATGGGGATCGAACCCACGCATGTCGGATCCACAATCCGATGTGTTAACCACTTCACCACGATCGCCATAAATAAAACAGGGGTAGTAGGAATCGAACCCACACCAAAGGTTTTGGAGACCTCTATTCTACCGTTAAACTATACCCCTATAAAAAAATAAAATGTTAAAAGAGAAATGGTGGAGGGAGTAGGACTCGAACCTACGAACCCGATGGGAGCGGATTTACAGTCCGCCGCGTTTGGCCAACTTCGCTATCCCTCCAAGAAAATGGTGGCTCAAGACGGAGTCGAACCGCCGACACACGGATCTTCAGTCCGTTGCTCTACCAGCTGAGCTATTGAGCCATTTCTGATGAAAGTTAATAGATAAATGGCGGTCCGGACGGGACTCGAACCCGCGACCTCCTGCGTGACAGGCAGGCATTCTAACCAACTGAACTACCGGACCATTTACTATATATTTAGTTAGAGATGTATTTTGGTTGCGGGGGCAGGATTTGAACCTACGACCTCCGGGTTATGAGCCCGACGAGCTACCAGACTGCTCCACCCCGCGAAGATAAAAGTATAATATCATGTTATAAAAATTGGTGACCCGTACGGGATTCGAACCCGTGTTACCGCCGTGAAAGGGCGGTGTCTTAACCGCTTGACCAACGGGCCTATGTAAAATAAGATAACAGTTTCTAGTAAATTAATACTTTAGTGGCGGAGAGCGAGGGATTTGAACCCTCGAGACAGCTTACGCCGCCCACACGAGTTCCAGTCGTGCTCCTTCAGCCACTCGGACAGCTCTCCATAATGGCTCCACAGGTAGGATTCGAACCTACGACCGATCGGTTAACAGCCGATTGCTCTACCACTGAGCTACTGTGGAACGGATTAAATGCTTAGCGACGTCCTACTCTCGCAGGGAAGACCCAACTACCATCGGCGCTGAAGAGCTTAACTTCTGTGTTCGGTATGGAAACAGGTGTGACCTCTTCGCTATTGTCACTAAATCTTGAAGGTTATCCTAAGTGCTAATTTTACAAGGACAAGATATATTATACTCATTTCTTAACAGAATTGCAAGTGTTTTCAAGGAAAAACATTTTTTATAAACACAATTGTGTCTAAAATGTATACCCTGAAAACTAGATAAGAAATGCACCTGACAAGTGTCATCAAATTCAATGCTGAATAGTCGCTTTCGCTTTTTGTTTTAGTTAAGTCCTCGATCGATTAGTATTCGTCAGCTTCACATGTCACCATGCTTCCACCTCGAACCTATCTACCTCATCGTCTCTGAGGGATCTTACTCTAAAAGATGGGAAGTCTCATCTTGAGGGAGGCTTCATGCTTAGATGCTTTCAGCACTTATCCTTTCCATACGTAGCTACCCAGCCATGCTCCTGGCGGAACAACTGGTGCACCAGCGGTATGTCCATCCCGGTCCTCTCGTACTAAGGACAGCTCCTCTCAAACTTCCAAACGCCCACGACGGATAGGGACCGAACTGTCTCACGACGTTCTGAACCCAGCTCGCGTACCGCTTTAATGGGCGAACAGCCCAACCCTTGGGACCGACTACAGCCCCAGGATGCGATGAGCCGACATCGAGGTGCCAAACCTCCCCGTCGATGTGGACTCTTGGGGGAGATAAGCCTGTTATCCCCGGGGTAGCTTTTATCCGTTGAGCGATGGCCCTTCCATGCGGAACCACCGGATCACTAAGCCCGACTTTCGTCCCTGCTCGACTTGTAGGTCTCGCAGTCAAGCTCCCTTCTGCCTTTACACTCTATGAATGATTTCCAACCATTCTGAGGGAACCTTTGGGCGCCTCCGTTACTCTTTAGGAGGCGACCGCCCCAGTCAAACTGCCTGCCTGACACTGTCTCCGAACCGGATAACGGTCCTGGGTTAGAAGGTCAACACCATCAGGGTGGTATCCCACCGGCGCCTCCACGTAAGCTAGCGCTCACGCTTCTTTGGCTCCCACCTATCCTGTACAAATGGCATCAACATTCAATATCAAGCTACAGTAAAGCTCCACGGGGTCTTTCCGTCCTGTCGCGGGTAATGCGCATTTTCACGCATAGTATAATTTCACCGGGTCTCTCGTTGAGACAGTGCCCAAGTCGTTGCACCTTTCGTGCGGGTCGGAACTTACCCGACAAGGAATTTCGCTACCTTAGGACCGTTATAGTTACGGCCGCCGTTCACTGGGGCTTCAGTTCAACGCTTCGTACCAAAGGTACTAACGCATTCCCTTAACCTTCCAGCACCGGGCAGGTGTCAGCCCCTATACTTCGCCTTGCGGCTTCGCAGAGACCTGTGTTTTTGCTAAACAGTCGCTTGGGCCTTTTCACTGCGGCTTCTTCTAAAAGAAGCACCCCTTCTCCCGAAGTTACGGGGTCATTTTGCCGAGTTCCTTAACGAGAGTTCTCCCGCTCACCTTAGAATTCTCATCTCGCCTACCTGTGTCGGTTTGCGGTACAGGCACCTGTGTCCTGGCTAGAGGCTTTTCTTGGCAGTGTGGAATCAGAAACTTCGGTACTATATTTCCCTCCCCATCACAGCTCATGATTAATATCAGACGGATTTGCCTATCTGACTCACTCACTGATTGGGCGTGCATTTCCATCAGCACGCTTTTCTTATCCTCCTGCGTCCCCCCTTCGCTCGTAACGGTCACGAGGTGGTACAGGAATATCAACCTGTCATCCATTGCCTACGCCCTTCGGCCTCGGCTTAGGTCCTGACTAACCCTGAGTGGACGAGCCTTCCTCAGGAAACCTTAGGCATTCGGTGAAGAAGATTCTCACTTCTTTTTCGCTACTCATACCGGCATTCTCACTTCTAAGCGCTCCACCAGTCCTCTCGGTCTGACTTCTCTGCACTTACAACGCTCTCCTACCATTGATCGAAGATCAATCCGTAGCTTCGGTGATACGTTTAGCCCCGGTACATTTTCGGCGCAGCGTCACTCGACCAGTGAGCTATTACGCACTCTTTAAATGGTGGCTGCTTCTAAGCCAACATCCTGGTTGTCTGTGCAACGCCACATCCTTTTCCACTTAACGTATACTTTGGGACCTTAGCTGACGGTCTGGGTTGTTTCCCTCTCGACTATGAACCTTATCACCCATAGTCTGACTCCCAAGTCTATATCTCTGGCATTCGGAGTTTGACTGAATTCGGTAACCCGATGAGGGCCCCTAGTTCAATCAGTGCTCTACCTCCAGGATACGTATCTTGAGGCTAGCCCTAAAGCTATTTCGGAGAGAACCAGCTATCTCCGTGTTCGATTGGCTTTTCACCCCTACCCACACCTCATCCCCGCATTTTTCAACATACGTGGGTTCGGGCCTCCAGTCAGTGTTACCTGACCTTCACCCTGGACATGGGTAGATCACACGGTTTCGGGTCTACGACCTTCTACTATATTCGCCCGTTTCAGACTCGCTTTCGCTGCGGCTTCACCTTTTCTGGTTTAACCTTGCAGAAAATCGTAACTCGCCGGTCCATTCTACAAAAGGTACGCCGTCACCCATTAACGGGCTCCGACTACTTGTAAGCACACGGTTTCAGGTACTATTTCACTCCCCTCCCGGGGTGCTTTTCACCTTTCCCTCACGGTACTGGTTCACTATCGGTCACTAGGGAGTATTTAGCCTTGGGAGATGGTCCTCCCGGATTCCAACGGAATTTCACGTGTTCCGCCGTACTCAGGATACACATCGGAGGTGATGATCTTTCCACTACAGGGCTGTTACCTTGTATCGCGGACCTTTCCAGATCGCTTCGTGTAAATCGTCACTTTGTAACTCCTAATGATGTGTCCTACAACCCCAGTAAGCAAGCTTACTGGTTTGGGCTAATTCCGTTTCGCTCGCCGCTACTCAGGAAATCGCTTTTGCTTTCTCTTCCTCTGGGTACTTAGATGTTTCAGTTCCCCAGGTCTGCCTCATTTAACCTATGGATTCAGTTAAATGTACTACTCCATTACGAGTAGTGGGTTCCCCCATTCGGAAATTCCCGGATCAATGCTTACGTACAGCTCCCCGAGACATATCGGTGTTTGTCCCGTCCTTCGTCGGCTCCTAGTGCCAAGGCATCCACCGTGCGCTCTTTCTTACTTAACTAAAGTTGAACTTTTTATTGCTTCACAGTAAAAAAGACTTTTGGTCTTACTTTGTTTAAAAGTTTGATTTGATGTCTTGTCATACAGTTCGTGTTCAATCCTCATAAATAAGGAATGTTCACTTACTGTTTATTCTTATCTAGTTTTCAAGGTACGCTTCCACACGGATGTGGTGACTTCTGTGTTGTCACAAATGTTTTCGATGGGGCGAGTAATCGCAGTCCCACGGATGTGACGATTTTAACAGAAGATCCTTTGAGAGATTGATCTCTCAAAACTGAACCAAACAACTGAATTGTTAAGTCAGCCCGTAGGGCTGTTCCTAGATCAGTCTAGCTCCGACGCCTTATCGACTAGCAGATTTCGAATGCCTTCCTACGATAAGTCAATATCGATTCACTTACGTTCATCGTATTTCCTTTATCTCGTCAGGCCTTCTCCAATCTGTACGTCGATGAGCAAGGCGTCTCCACTTCCTGATTTTCCTTAGAAAGGAGGTGATCCAGCCGCACCTTCCGATACGGCTACCTTGTTACGACTTCACCCCAATCATTGGCCCCACCTTCGGCGGCTGGCTCGCTAAAAGCGTTACCTCACCGACTTCGGGTGTTGCTAACTCTCGTGGTGTGACGGGCGGTGTGTACAAGACCCGGGAACGTATTCACCGCGGCATTCTGATCCGCGATTACTAGCGATTCCGGCTTCATGTAGGCGAGTTGCAGCCTACAATCCGAACTGAAAATGGTTTTATGGGATTGGCTCCACCTCGCGGTTTCGCAGCCCTTTGTACCATCCATTGTAGCACGTGTGTAGCCCAGGTCATAAGGGGCATGATGATTTGACGTCATCCCAACCTTCCTCCGGTTTGTCACCGGCAGTCAACTTAGAGTGCCCAACTGAATGCTGGCAACTAAGTTCAAGGGTTGCGCTCGTTGCGGGACTTAACCCAACATCTCACGACACGAGCTGACGACAACCATGCACCACCTGTCACCGCTGTCCCCGAAGGGAAAGCTATGTCTCCATAGCGGTCAGCGGGATGTCAAGACCTGGTAAGGTTCTTCGCGTTGCTTCGAATTAAACCACATGCTCCACCGCTTGTGCGGGTCCCCGTCAATTCTTTTGAGTTTCAGCCTTGCGGCCGTACTCCCCAGGCGGAGTGCTTAATGCGTTAACGCCAGCACTAAGGGGCGGAAACCCCCTAACACCTAGCACTCATCGTTTACGGCGTGGACTACCAGGGTATCTAATCCTGTTCGCTACCCACGCTTTCGCGCCTCAGCGTCAGTTACAGACCAGAGAGTCGCCTTCGCCACTGGTGTTCCTCCACATCTCTACGCATTTCACCGCTACACGTGGAATTCCACTCTCCTCTTCTGTCCTCAAGTTCTCCAGTTTCCAATGACCGCTTGCGGTTGAGCCGCAAGATTTCACATCAGACTTAAAGAACCGCCTGCGCGCGCTTTACGCCCAATAATTCCGGACAACGCTTGCCCCCTACGTATTACCGCGGCTGCTGGCACGTAGTTAGCCGGGGCTTTCTCGTTAGGTACCGTCAAGGTACCACCCTATTCGAATGGTACGTGTTCTTCCCTAACAACAGAACTTTACGATCCGAAGACCTTCTTCGTTCACGCGGCGTTGCTCCGTCAGACTTTCGTCCATTGCGGAAGATTCCCTACTGCTGCCTCCCGTAGGAGTCTGGGCCGTGTCTCAGTCCCAGTGTGGCCGATCACCCTCTCAGGTCGGCTACGCATCGTTGCCTTGGTGAGCTTTTATCTCACCAACTAGCTAATGCGCCGCGGGCCCATCTATAAGTGATAGCTTGCGCCATCTTTTATCCTCTTGTCAGGAGACAAAAGGTTTTATCCGGTATTAGCTCACGTTTCCGTAAGTTATCCCAGTCTTATAGGCAGGTTGCCCACGTGTTACTCACCCATCCGCCGCTCGATCCATTAAACGTCACTCCGAAGAGATCTGTTTAATTTCACGCGCTCGACTTGCATGTATTAGGCACGCCGCCAGCGTTCATCCTGAGCCAAGATCAAACTCTCAATAAAATTGATAGAGTTACGATTAACTCAATTTTGAAGCACTAGCTTCTTCTTACTTGTTTTTCTTAACATCTTTCGTTGTTTGGATTCAGTTTTCAAAGATCAATTGTTACTGCCTTCGTTTGCGACAGCTTTTATATTATATACCGATTAACCTTCAAAAGTCAACACTTATTTTTTATTTTTTTAAAACCTTTTAAAAGATAAGTATTAACGTTAATCAGTGACTACCTCTTTTATTACTAGAGGTGGTAGCTCCAATCTCGAGCGACGTTTAATACTATAGCATGTTTTTTTATTTTCGCCAATAGTTTTTTTGAAAAAATATAAATTAATTTTCAAATTGACTAAAGATTATTTTTACCTATCAATGAAGGAACTAATACAAGTTGATTAAAAAAACTCTGGATTTATTAGATTAATCCAGAGTTTAGCGTGAAAATTATTAATGTGTGACTTTACATCCCGGGCATGTTCCGTATATTTCCATGCGGTGGTGACTGATTGAAAAGCCTGTTACTTTTTCAGCCAATGATTCAACTTCATCTAATGTTGGATAATGGAAATCAACAATTTTACCGCAAGACTCACATATAACATGATAATGTTTTGATGTTGTGTAATCAAAACGACTAGAGGCATCACCGTATGTTAATTCCTTCACCAATCCGATTTCTCTAAATACACGCAAGTTATTATATACTGTAGCAACACTCATGTTTGGGAACTTACCCTCTAAAGCTTTATAAATTTCATCAGCTGTTGGATGCGATTTAGCGTTAACTAAAAATTCTAAAACAGCAAATCGTTGTGGAGTAATTCGCACACCTGATTGTTTCAATCGTTCAACTGCATCTTGAAGTTCATTATGCTCATGATGATCGTGCATGGCCACCCACCTCACTTTCAATAAAATAAAATCATTATTCATTAATCATTAATTACTATAATTAATTGCTAAAGGAAAACCACTTTCATTAGCGACTATAGTCTAAAATCATTTTCAAAACATAGATAAGTTTCTTTACTCTATTGTTTCAATTATTATATTATAATTCTTATAATCAGTTTACTCTGTAATACTTAGTATGTCAATTAAATGACATACTCATTTAGAGGTAGTGGATGTTTTCATTTGTATTTATTATTCTTTAACAAATTCAATTTCATCATAAACACTAAATTTATTGACATACCTTGCCGCAACAAATAATAGATCAGAGAGACGATTTAAAAATACTAAGACAAGTGGATTAACTTCATCCTTGATGCCAACCACAATTCGTTCAGCACGTCTAACAATTGTTCGAGCATGATGTAAACTTGCACCTGTTGGATGACCATTTGGTAAAATAAATTGCGTTAATGGTGGAACCTCTTGTTCCCATTTATCTATAGTTTCCTCTAAACGATCTATATGATCTTGAGTAATCGGCCAAGCTACTTCTTTTCCTTTTGGAGTTGACAACTCTGCTCCAACATGAAATAGAAGTGTTTGAATTCTATGCATACATTCCACAAAAGATTTTCTTTCTTGTATTGACCAACTTAAACCTTGATCAATCGAGCTTGTTGCGATTCCAATTACTGCATTTGCCTCATCACATGTTCCGTATGCTTCTACACGCAAGTGATTTTTCGGCACTCGTTCTCCATAGACTAAAGATGTCTCACCCTTGTCTCCAGATCTTGTATATATTCGCATCTTAATACCCCTTATCTATGTTTATTTTATTTATTGATACTGTACTTGTTTCTAAAAACTCCATGAGACTTTCACGGAATAACGCCACAGCACGTGGTATATATTGTTCTGACCCACCAGAAATATGAGGTGTTAATGTTACCTTTTCATGAGACCATAACTGACTTTCCCTTGGTAATGGTTCAATCGGTGTCACATCTAATATAGCATGCTCAATTTCATTATCATTTAATGCTTGTAGCAACACATTTTCTGTTACTGCTGATCCTCGTCCCATATTTAAAAATATCGCTGATTGTTTCATCCATTTAAAATGATCTTTACTATAATAACCTTTCGTTTTTTCTGTCTCAGGCAATATCGAAACGATAAAATCCGCTTGCTCTAACGCTTCTTTAATTTGATCATTTTGATAGACTTGATCAAAATATGGACGTTCTCCGCCGGAATTAGTTACAGCTATCGTCTTCATATGAAAGGCCTTTGATAGTCTCGCTAATTCTGAACCAATTGATCCAGCACCGACAACAGTTAACGTCCGTCCGGTAATCTCACGTCTTTTAATTGATTTATCCCAAACTTTTTCTTGTTGGCGTTTGTAATAAGTAAATAAATTTTGATAGTAATTTAATAGCATCGCTAAAGCATATTCGGCCATTTGTGTTTTATGTATACCTCTAACATTTGTTAAAAGAATTTTGCGTTCTTGGATTTCTCCAAGAGGCATTTGATTAATTCCAGCAGATAGAACCATAATCCATTTTAATTTCGTTGCCTTTTTGATGTGCTCACGCCTAATATCACTACCAAACGTTAGTAATATATCCGCTTCTTCTAAATGATTATCAGCCGCTTCAATATTTTCTTTAAATATAAATCTTATCTCGTCAAATTCCTGAATCAATTCCTGTTCAATTTCATCTGTCAAACGTGTCGTTGTTAAGATTAACATTGGTCTCCTCCTTATAAGTAAAAATCACCTTTCTTCTATATAATAAAACACATCGGCCATTTTATTGAGCACAGCACTAATGTGGTTATATCAAATAATAATTTCCCTATCTAATTTTATCTAAACATCACCATTTTTGTCATACTTTAATACTTATCCCGATAATAGCTATAAATAATAGTCTTTATCTCAACTTGTAATTAATCATCCTTTCAAATCACTGTTTTATGAATAAAAATAATAATTAATGAATTAATATTCAATGATAAAAATGTGTTTTTATATTGATTATGCATTTAATTATGACAAGATAACAATTTATATAATATATACAAAATCATTATTATACCAGCATTTTAACGCGACAAAACACAAACAAACACATTAAAAATACACTGCCTCTTTAGTAAAAATTAGAACCTGATACTATTTTTCTAAAAATTTAATAAAATTATGAATTTTTGTTTATTTATGAATTGATTATTTTTTTAGATTATGCTATTATAAATCTTGAAATTTAATTTCAACTCATGCTTTTTTTGTCAATTTGTATGACTTCCCTTCAAAGCATGAACTTGGCCTTTACTAAGTTAAGTTAGTAAAGGTCCTTTTTGTTTTTCTTCATTTTTTAATATTTCAGCCTACTATCCATAAGCTATATCATCAAACATAAAAATCATTCCATGCTATAATTAATTTGTCATCACAATTCACTTGTTTAGATATTGAGTCAATTTAAATATTGTTTATAATAGATTTATTCAGTTCTATCATAAGGGGGCTTACCGATGAAATTAGGAGCTCGAATGTTTAAAACAGGACTAGCTGTTGCCATTGCATTATACTTTGCTGGATTACTTAGTTTTCCATCTCCTGCATTTGCTGGTTTCGCAGCAGTCTTTGCTATGCAGCCTTCTATTTATCAGTCTTTTAAAATTACATTTAAACAGTTATACGGTAACTTAATTGGTGTTGTCACGGGGGTTAGTTTAGCATACACGATTGGTAATGATGCAGTTGTCGTTGGACTGGCCGTAGTCACTGTCATCATCATATGCCGTTTATTAAAATTTGAAAAAAGTGCTGTCTCAATTGCATTAATGGCCGTTATTTCTGTAATGGAAACAACATCAATGGAAATTCTAGCCTTTGGTATTGTGCGATTTTCATCGTTAATGTTTGGAATATTAGCGGCTTTTGTCGTGAACCTTGTGTTTATTCCTCCCAAATATGAATCGACATTATTTGAACATATCAAGCAATTAACTCTAGAAATTATCCAGTGGTTAAGAGTAACCATCAGGCATTTATCCGATGATCCTTCATTAAAAAAAGAAATGCAAAATCTTCATAATGAATTAAAACGAATGGATGAATTGTATTTACTTTTCTCTGAAGAAAGAATCTATTTGCCTAAAAATAAATTTATGCGTGCTCGAAAGCTTGTCATCTTTAGACAACTGATTAAAGTGAGTCATGTAAGTTTCAGTTTACTTCGAACGATTCATACTGTTGATAATCGAACAAATATGATCCCAATTGATATTCGAACGAAACTAGTTGAAGAAATAGATTATGTCGTTCACCGTCATGAACATATGCTACTTAGTTTTACCGGAAAAATTAAACCAAATAATCAAAGTCATGATAGTCATTCCAATATTACTGAGTTTGTTGATGGTCTTTTAAAATTATACCAAGAAAACTCTAGCGACTATCTGGTCTTCTTACCTCTAGCAACAAAATTAGTAAGGTACGACCATGAACTTAATCATTTGCAAGCATTATTAAGTAGCTATGAGAAATTTCATGCTAATGAAAAAGTGAAGATAGTGCCAAAACGAGATTTAGAACAATAAAAAAATGACCTGCATAACTAAAGTGAGTGTAACAATCGTTATCTCTTACTTATCATATGCGAGGTCATTTTTTTATTATTTAGAATGAGCGATAAGTTAAAAACATTTCATACCATCTTTCGACATGTTCATAGGCGAACGGACCTTTACGTTGATGAATCATTTGTTTCAACTGAGAAACATTATTCCATAAAATTCGATCCAGAACTTCTGGATAATTCATTCGTTCACGATGAAGCGCATATTCATCCTCATCTAAAAGTGTATAAGTCATATCAGGAAATACTTTAATATCTAAATCGTAATCGATATACTTTACAGCTCCTGACTCATAAATAAACGGAGAGCTAATATTACAATAGTAATGAATACCGTCCTCTCGAAGCATCCCAATAATATTAAACCAGTATTTAGTGTAAAAAAAGCAAATAGCTGGTTCTCTAGTGACCCAAGTCCTTCCATCACTTTCAAAGACTTTAGTCCGATCATTCGCACCTATAATTCGACTATTTGTTGCTTTTAGAACTGTTGTCTCTTGCCACGTTCGATGTAGCTGGCCATCATGCTTATAACTTACAATTTTTATAGGTGAACCTTGATTTGGCACAACCATTGTTTCTTCCTTTCATTGTTTAAGCTCTCTTTATTATAACTTTAATTAACCTCAAATGAAACTATTTAGACTAGCTTTTTTATCTAGCGGCATCCATGAGTAAGATAGACTATTAATAAAAAAAGAACCATAAGAAAAGCACCCCGAATGTTAGAACATACTTCAAATTCGGAGCGCTTTTCATTCATGCCTCTTTTTTTATTAATTAAAGTTACTTCTTATTTTGTTGCGATTTTTTGTTTTGTTGTCTCACTTGAGCTGTATCCGTTTCAGAAGCAAACTCAGTTCCATATTGACCTTGTCCTTGTTGAGCTTGCTGATTTTGTCGTTTTACTTCCTCAACATTAGTTTTACTTCTAGCTTGGTTTTTATTTTGGTTCTTAGCCATTTGCATATCACCTCCACACCGATTAGAGTAACCAGTTTCGCGGTGACTATTCAGAAATTAATGATAATATTTTTTTACACTCATATATTAAGCTGTTCAATTATTTTTTGATGAGGAACTGGAAATGGATAGTCCTTCATATCAGCTAAAGATACCAATTGCTGTGCAGATTCAGTTATTGAAAAGTCTGCTACTTTAAAGTGAAATACATCAATTGACCAAATTAAATGTGTGAAAATATGTTTGATCGATTCTAATTTTTGAGTATTCAATACCTTTGTTTTGTATGTTTGTTCTAGAAATGTTGCTAAAAGCTGTGCATCTACTTCACCTTGTTCAATCATCGGAAATTGCCATAATCCTGCTAGCAATCCTGCTGAAGGTCTTTTTTCAATTAAAAATTCACCTGATTGGCTTTCTAAAATGGTCACATAATAATGTAGTGTTTTCTGTTTTTTCTGTTTTGACTTAACTGGATAATCTGCTTGAGAATTCGATTGAAAAGCCTGGCAGTGTGCTCGAACTGGACATAGCTGACATTGAGGGTTCCTTGGCTTGCAAATTAAAGCACCTAACTCCATTACACCTTGATTAAAGCTCGATGGATCTTCAAGCGAAATAATTTCACGAACTAAATTTTCAAAAATCCGTCTCGTTTTTTGTTTGGCTATATCATCGTCAATTCGAAATACGCGTGACATGACTCGCATGACATTACCATCTACCGCTGGCTCAGGTTGATCATATGCGATACTCATAATCGCTCCTAATGTATAAGGTCCAATCCCTTTTAGTTTACTTAATTGTTGACGATCTTCTGGTACGATGCCTTGATATTTTTCTTTAACTTCCTTGACTGCTGTATGGAGATTGCGTGCTCTTGAATAATACCCAAGACCTTCCCACGCTTTTAGTACATCTTGTTCATCAGCTTCAGCTAATGCTGTTGGAGTTGGGAATTTATCAATAAAGTTTTTAAAGTACGGAATGACTGTATCTACTTGTGTTTGTTGGAGCATAATTTCAGAAACCCATACTTTATATGGATCTTGATCTTCACGCCAAGGTAATTGGCGCTGATTTTGTTTAAACCACTGAATTAAGTCTGTTTGGAATGCTTTTTTATCAAATAAATCTGGCTGCAATCTTGTCACCCTTTTTTCTTGATCTCGTATGTATAATCATAAAATGTTTAATCCACTACAATTATGGCAAAATATAAAGGAAAATAAATTGAAGTAACTTTGATTATATCGACTAATTACATCATTTGAAAGAGGTGAGCACAAATCGATACTGGTACTCATATTGCAATGGGGATTGCTTTAGGTGGAATCGCTACTATTGATCCGGTTATTCAACAGAATCCAATCTTTTTTACTGCTGTTATGGCTGGAACGATTATTGGCTCACACGCTCCTGATTTTGATACAATCTTAAAATTAAGAAATAACGCAGTCTATTTGCGCCATCATCGTGGGATTACGCATTCAATCCCGTTAATGATTTTTTGGGGATTGTTCATTTCGGGGATCATTTATTTAATCGTACCTGATATACCCTATATTAATATTTGGTTCTGGACAGCACTCGCTGTATTTCTCCATGTACTCGTTGATATCTTTAACGCTTATGGAACCCAAGCTTTTCGACCTTTTTCAAGAAAGTGGGTAGGGCTTGGTTTTATCAATACATTTGATCCGGTTATCTTTTCTGCTCATATTATTGGATTTGCGTTTTGGCTTTTAGGAGCAAGTCCTGTTAAAACGTTTCTCATCATTTATTTCTTGCTCGTTTTATATTACCTAAAACGATTTTGGCAGAAAAAAGTATTAGAGCGGAAAATTCGTCGATCTTTTTATAATGTTGAGGGGATCTTCACATCTCCAACCATTAGTCAAAAAATTTGGCGTGTTGCAATTACGACTAAAGATAAATTTTACGTTGCTAGAGCAAATGATGGTAATATTCAGATTGTCGATCAATTTGAACGAACGCCAGTACCTGATACAGAAATAATGAGAGTCGCTAAAACAGATCAAAATGTTGATGCGTTTCTATCATTTTCAAAAGTGTATCGCTGGGAACAAACTGAATATGATGCTTACACTGAAGTTCGTTTCATTGATTTACGTTACCGTTCAAAGGATCATTATCCATTTGTTGCAGTAGTGAAAATCACAAAAGATCTGCAAATATTAAAATCATACACAGGTTGGATCTTTTCAGAGGCGAAGCTCCAAGACAAATTACTTATTGAAGATCTATAAATTTTTTCCTGTCCAAATCCCCTTAAAGTATTGTCTGATCAATACAATTTTAAGGGGTTTTTATTGCGTCGTTTGCCTTATTAGCTTAGAGTAGAAGTTAGAGATGAATTGCGAAAGGATGATTAAATGATTAAATTATTTGCTACTGATTTAGATGGCACGCTTTTGAAAGATCATCGCTATATAGAAAAAGAGAACCAAGAAGCGATTCAAGCGTTATATCAAAATGGTACTGAGATTGCGTTTGCCACTGGACGATCAGATCGGGATATCGTCTGTCTGTTTAACCAATTAGACATAAATGGTCACCGTGTGAGTCAAAATGGTGCATATGTCATTAATAAGGCTGAGGAAATAATTTTTAAACGTCAATTTTCAAAGGACTTAAGTCAGGTTGTTTATCAGCAATTAAAAAAATATCCAGCCTACTATTTTGTAACAACGAAAGATGACATTTTATTTGAACAAGATATTCCAATTTTAAATGATCTTCAAGTATTGTTTAATCACAGACTTATACATACTGAACAGCTTGAGGGCAAACTTAAACATCAATTAGATATCACGAAGTTTATGTTGCTTGGAGAAATTGAACAGTTATTAGTCATCCAATCCGAGTTAAATGCTCGTTTTAAAGGCAAACTAGAAAGTGTGTTATCTGCACCAAAGTGTATGGATATCATGCCGACAGGTGTTAACAAGCAGATTGGACTCGATCAGTTAATTCAAACGATGTCAATAAAACCTGAGGAAATTGCTGTGATTGGTGATTCTCAAAATGATATTGAAATGCTTCAAATGACACCACATAGCTATGTGATGTCAAGCGCAGACCATGATGTTAAACAAGCTGGAAAATATATTGTTAATCATGTTTATGAAGCAATTGATCACTTAAAGGCAAATGGCTTATTGTAATATAGATCAGGTTTGATTTTTATTTTTGTACATTAAATTAATTTGGTAAGTGCTCATCAATAAATCGTTCAATTAAATCTTGATTAAAGCCCTTTCGATAGAGAGAGGCTTTAATTTTTTGCACAAGTTGATAACCTTCTGATTTTGCTTGATAACTTCTTAATGCCTTTTCGCCTTGGTAAACTAGTGCTTGCCACTCTTGATCATCATCTTTGTCTAACTCATACTGTTGAAATGCTTGTTCGATTGTCGATTGCTGAAAACCTTTTTGCATCAATTGTTGCTTCATCTTATTAATTCTTTGGCGATATGATTGACGAGCTGATTTCTTCATTTGTTTCCCTAGCCATTTTTCGATTAAGATTAATTGCTTTTGCTCAGAATAAAGTTGTAGCGCATAATCAATCATCTCATGCTTAATACCTTTTTGAACCAACTCTATTCGTATTTGTTCTGGACCTTTGAATCCTGTATTCATTTTCGTCGTGACATAAGCTTCTGCAAAAGCTTGATCATCTAGTAAGTTATGGCGATTCAAACGTTCAATGATAACTTCTAGCTGTTCTTCATCTAATTCTTTTTTAAGTAGATAGTCTTTAATTTCTTTCGTCGAGCGCATGCGATAGCTTAGATAATGAATAGCACTATTATAGGCCTTATTAAGGTCATCTGTTCTCATTAATTCATTTATTTTAGCTTGATCTAGTTTTTCACCTTTTTTTAAACCCTCACTAATTAACGTCTCTTCTTCTACACTAAAACCATACTGTTCTTTTCCTTCTTTTTTAATGAAAATATTATAACGATGTTGGTTATTTTTCTGTATTGTTATTCTTGTGATTTCTGTCACTTCAATCACCTCGTACAGTCATTATAACATGAATAAATTATCAAGAACTTTGTAAAAATAACAATATACAATTTAAGTTATACTATTTTAATTGAATCAAAATTGATTAGCGATAACGCTTAATCTCTCAATCAGATGAGATAAAATTATCTATTAATTCAAATTAAAAATCCCTCTTCACGTAAGAGGGATTCACTATTGTTCTGACTCTAGCTTTTGAATAACATACTTGCAGCTTTTACCACCTTTTGCAATACATTCTACTCGCTCAATTTGATCTGTACCTAATACTTCTTTAAATAATTCTAATTCATAATGGCAAGGTCTGTCGTATCGATCTGCGATTGCTGCGATTGGACAATTATATTGTTCAAATGTGATGGTATCATCATTTTCTGGAGCGGAAAATTCGGCCATATAGCCGTTCTCAGATTGGACATCGACTAATTGTTCAACTCTCTCAGTCAATGAATCTTCTTTATAAATGCGGCGTTGATACCTTTTTCGTAGTCGCTGTTCGCGGTTTTTGAATAGTGTGTCGATTGTTTCTTCGCCTAAATTTTCATGAATATCTTGTAGTAGTTCAACTACAATCTTATCATAGTTATTAGGGAAAATTTCGTGGCCCTTTTCAGTTAAACTATAATAGATAACAGGTCGTCCCATTGGTTGACGAATAGATCTTGATGTAATCAATTCATCAGCTTCTAACTTTACTAAATGCTTTCTAACAGCCATTTCGGTTATATCTAAATACTCTTTTAACCCACTTACTGACAATTCCTTGTTCTTCTTTAAAAGCTCAACAATTGATTGTCTAGTTGTTTTCTGTGAACTCATCCAAAACACCCACCCTTTATTTAATCATAGCTTAAAATATTTGTGAAGTAAATAACAAAGTGTGAACATTTATTACTTATTAATCTCCTACGTCTAAAATGTCACAATTGGTGTATATTAAATGACAAACATCATTGTATCCACTACAATGATATTCTAATAAGATAAGTTTTTCCTGAAAGGGTAGATTAATATGGGGATTGTCATCGTAGAAATCTGCGAAAGTAATGTCTTAATAACAGTTGATGCTGAACGATTATTAGAAGAGGAATATCCGGAAGTTTCCGTTATCGTCAATCAATGCCTATCTCTATGCGGTTTATGCAGATTCAATCCTTTTGCTTTAGTAAATGGTAAAAGAGTGCGTGGTAGAGATGTTGATGAATGTTTAACTCGAATTCGTCAAGCTATTGAAGAGGAATTATCACAGCTTCAAGCTTAATTTAAATATTTTTTCAAAAAAAAAGCGTCTGCCTTTTGATTCAATTGGCAAACGCTTTTTAGCTTACATCTTAAATTGTTGAACTAATTCATTTAATTCTCTTGCAGATTCTAGTAATGTGCTCGCTCCATTTGAGACGCCTTCCATTGCACTTGAGGCCTCTTCAGCTGAAGCTGATGTTTCTTCAACACCTGCAGCAGACTCTTCTGAAATCGATGCGATTTCTTGAACAGCTTCATTTACTTTAGCAGAATCATTGTTCAATTCTACTAATCCTGAAATAACTGTTTGAACATTAGATGTCATAACCGCAATAGCATCTTCAATTGCCTTGAAACGAACTCCTGTTTCTTCAATATCTTTTGTTCCTTGTTCAACTTCATCGTAGCCTTTTTCTAATGCATCAGTAACATTCCTAGATTCAGTTTGAATTTCATTAACAATTTTGGCGATGCTGACAACAGAATTAGCAACTTGTTCAGCTAACTTTCTTACTTCATCAGCAACTACTGCAAATCCTCGACCATGTTCACCTGCTCTTGCTGCCTCGATTGCGGCGTTTAGAGCTAAGAGGTTTGTCTGATCTGCAATTTCTTTCACAACGCCAACAAGTTTAGAGATTTCTTGTGTTTGTTTATCCAAACCTGCAACTTTTTCAACTGCATCTTTAACAATTTGATCGATATTATCCATTTGATTAATCGATTTATTCATATATTCATTACCAAGCTCAGTTTCTTTCAGCACGTCATTAGATGATTCATTAATCGATTCACTGCTAGCATTAATTGACTTAATCTTTTCAGCGAAGATTGTCATTGTTTCAGCTAAATCACCTGCGAAGTTTGCTTGCGTTTCTGTTCCTGATGCCAATTCTTCCATTGTAGCAGCAATTTGCTGTGTACCTGATTTAACATCATCTGCCGATTGATTTAACTGCTCACTTTGAGAACTTACTAATAATGAAGTCTGTTTAATAGAATCAATCATATTTGTAAGCTGTAAACGCATTTTCTCCATTGATGTAGACAATTGAGCAATCTCATCTCTGCCTCGATAATGGTGGTCTGTTTCAGTTAAATCACCAGATGCAATTTTTTCGCTCATTAATACAACTCGATTTAAGTGTTGCGTCACATGGCGACTAATAAAGATAACAAGGATAAATGCAATAATTATCGATACAACCATACTTGCAATTAATATCTGTAATGCATAGTTCTGGCTACCTTCAGCATGTTCAGCAGCTAAGTTTCGATCTTCTGTTACTAAATCCCGAAGTGATTCTAAATAAAGTCCAGCGGTTGTAGTCAAATTGTTATATCGATTACTACTATATAAACGCATAACTTCGATATCAGAACCAACTGCATCTACAATTTCATCATAAAATAGTGTATTTAATTCGTCATTAATTCTAAGTACCTCATTGTAAAGCGACTGGTGCTTCTCGCCAGAAAATTTTTCATTTAAATCACTTATCAATTCATTAATTTCAACATTTTTAGCTTCGAATGCATCAAAATAACTTGTTCCGCCATATTGTGCATAAGCCATTGCTGATAGACCTTTTGAATTTATTAAATCACTTAATTCAATTGTTAAAACAGAAAGATCCGCTTCTTCAAGGACGACATCCAAATCTTTTTGGGCGTCATTAATTGAAAATGAAACAAGTCCGGTAGTCACAACTAGTAGAATAAAAATAATAATAAGTACAAAACCGTATTTCCAGCCAATTCTTAAATTATGTATACCAATTTTGCCATATTTCTTTGGACGTTTAGCCTTAATGACTTTTTCAGGCTTCGTCGTTTTGTGATGTCTTTTCGGCAGTTTTAATTTTTTAAAAGCCTTCTTGATTGATGGAATTGGTGAGGAAATGTTAAGCTTGCTGAAGTTAAATCTTTTAAACAACTTGATGGCCTCCCTTTTTTAAAAAACGCTTTCATAATATTTTAAAACTTTTTGTCGAATGAACATTATACTTTTATAGTATACTTAAAAACAACTTAAGACAAGACATTTTTCCTATTTTATCTATCAACTTAAGGCGTTTAGACTATGTATTATTTATCGGACATAATTAATTAATTTTAATATGTACTTTTGTCACATTTTATAAAATTATCTAATTTTTCATACAAAATATTACATATTTAAAAGTAAAAGACTTAATTCACAACTAATCTCTTAGTTATGAATTAAGCCTAATTTAAACCTATTAGATTTTATCGATTTAACCCGCAGTCCAGCCACCATCAGCTGTAATAATAGCGCCGTTAACAAAGCTTGAAGCGTCAGATGCCAGGAATAGCGCAACTTCAGCAATCTCTTCTGGTTGACCAATCGGTGCTGTACCTCCGCCAATTGATCCAATTGCTTTACTTCCTAACTCATGCGGTTCTGTAATTGTTGATTGAATGTTTGTTGCTACTCCACCTGGTGCAATTGCATTAGCACGGATCTTGCCGTGAATACCATATGTTGCAGCGATATTTTTAGTTAATCCTAGTAAGCCATGCTTAGATGATACATAAGCTCCACCACCACGAACTCCGAATAAGCCACCAATTGATGCGTTATTGATGATTACACCACCGTTTTCTTGCTTCTCCATCACTTTAATGGCTGCACGTGCCGCTTTAAATGGCCCAGTTAAATTTATTTGAATAATTCGATCCCATAGCTCATCTGTTAAATCACCAACAGGAACAAAATTATCCATAATTCCAGCGTTATTCACTAAAACATCAAGTGATCCGTAACGTTCAATTGCTTCATGAACCATTTGATCAATATCTTCTTGGTTACCGATATTACTTACTAATCCGACAGCTTCACCACCAGCTTCAGTGATCGACTGTACCACTGGATCAAGTAATTCTTTATTGATATCTGTAGCAACAACCTTTGCACCTTCAGCGGCAAACTTCTTAGCAATCGCTTCACCCATACCAGCAGCTGCACCTGTTACAATGACCGTTTTACCTGATAACTTCATGTGAACACGTCCTTTAGATTAATAT